>NZ_JBVIKO010000002.1:0-615176 GCF_055580905.1 Streptomyces sp. NPDC031497 | reverse complement strand
GTTGATAGGCCGGATCTGGAAGCACCGTGAGGTGTGGAGGTGACCGGTACTAATAGGCCGAGGGCTTGTCCTCAGTTGCTCGCGTCCACTGTGTTGGTTCTGAAACCACGAACAGCCCCATGTCAGGTCACGGCATGGTGCGGCTGAAACAGTTTCATAGTGTTTCGGTGGTCATAGCGTGAGGGAAACGCCCGGTTACATTCCGAACCCGGAAGCTAAGCCTTACAGCGCCGATGGTACTGCAGGGGGGACCCTGTGGGAGAGTAGGACACCGCCGAACAAATTTTGGGAAGGGCCCACGCCGTATGGCGTGGGCCTTTCTGCATTTCTGGATGTTCTTGAATTCGCGGAGGAACCGGCAGGCCCGACAACGGGCCTGCCGCGGAGTTTCAGAGCCGGCCCGCCGCTTTCAAGGCCAGATATGCGTCGGCCAGTGCGGGAGCGAGATCATCAGGCGTCGCGTCCACAACCGTCACACCGTGCCGACGGAGTTGTTCCGCCGTGCGGTGCCGTTCGCTCTGCGCCTGTGCTGCTGCCGCCGCCTCGTACACCGCGTCGGCGTTTCCGCGTGCCGTCGCCATGCGGGCGACACGCGGGTCCGCCACCGAAGCGAGCAGGACCGTATGGCGTTGGGTCAGTTGGGAGAGAACGGGAAGCAGGCCCTGTTCGACCGGCGCCGCGTCGAGCGTCGTCAGAAGGACGACCAGGGAACGGCGTGGAGCCGTACGGAGCACCGTGGCCGTGAGCCCGCGCGCGTCCGTTTCGACGAGCTCGGGCTCCAGCATGGCCATCGCGTTGACCAGGGACGGGAGAACATCGCCCGCGGCACGGCCCTGGACGAGGGCGCGGACTCGGCGGTCGTAAGCGAGTAGATCCACACGGTCACCCGCGCGTGAGGCGAGGGCGGCAAGGAGCAGTGCCGCGTCCATCGAGGCGTCCAGGCGTGGGGCGTCGCCGACACGGCCGGCGGAAGTGCGGCCGGTGTCGAGGACCAGGAGGATGTGGCGGTCGCGTTCGGGACGCCAGGTCCGTACGGCGACCGCCGACTGGCGCGCCGTGGCGCGCCAGTCGATGGAGCGGGTGTCGTCGCCGGGGACGTACTCGCGCAGGCTGTCGAATTCGGTGCCCTCGCCGCGGGTCAGGACGCTGGTGCGGCCGTCGAGTTCACGCAATCGGGCGAGTTTCGACGGCAGGTGCTTGCGGCTGGTGAAGGGGGGCAGAACCCGTACAGTCCAGGGCACTTTGTGACCCCCCTGGCGGGAGAACAGGCCGAGGGGGCCGTAGGAGCGGATCGTGACGCGGTCCGCCTGCCGGTCGCCGCGGCGGGTGGGGCGCAGGCGGGTCGTCACGCGTCGGCGTTCGCCCGGCGGCACGGTGAGGCGATGGCGTGAAGCGTCGATCTCTGTGCCGGGCTGCCAACTGCTCGGCGGCCAACCGTCCCTGAGCCGGGCCCGGAGGGTGCGTCCGGACGGGTTGGTCACGGTCAGGGTGATGTCGGCGGTCTCGCCGAGGCGCGCGGATGTGTCACCGGAGCGGGTCAGTACGAGCCGTCGTACCGGAGCGGCCAGGGCGAAGTCGCAGGCGCAGGCCAGGGCGAGTGGACCGTTGAACGCGAGGATGCCTGTCCAACTCGGTTCCCAGATGCCGATGGGGATCGATCCGATGGCCGCGAGGAGGGCGGCGCGTCCGGTGAGGGGCATCAGCGGGGGACCGGGACGTGGGCGAGGATCGCGTTGATGACGGAGTCGGCCGTCACGCCTTCCATCTCGGCCTCGGGGCGGAGCTGGACACGGTGGCGGAGGGTGGGCAGGGCGAGGGCCTTGACGTCGTCGGGGATGACGTAGTCGCGGCCGGTCAGCCAGGCCCATGCGCGCGAGGTGGCCAGGAGGGCGGTGGCGCCGCGGGGGGAGACGCCGAGGGTGAGGGACGGCGACTCGCGGGTGGCGCGGCAGATGTCCACGACGTAGGCGGTGATCTCGGGGGAGACGGTCGTCTTGGCGACCGCGGCGCGGGCGGCTTCGAGGTCGGCGGGCCCGGCCACGGGGCGTACGCCGGCGGCGCGCAGGTCACGCGGGTTGAAGCCCTCGGCGTGGCGGGTGAGGACGCTGATCTCGTCCTGGCGGGAGGGGAGAGGGATCGTCAGTTTGAGGAGGAAACGGTCGAGTTGGGCTTCCGGGAGGGGATACGTGCCCTCGTACTCGACCGGGTTCTGGGTCGCGGCGACCAGGAACGGGTCGGGGAGTGGGCGTGGTGTGCCGTCCACCGTGACTTGGCGTTCCTCCATGGCTTCGAGGAGGGCCGACTGGGTCTTGGGCGGGGTGCGGTTGATCTCGTCCGCGAGGAGGAGGTTGGTGAAGACCGGGCCGGGCTGGAAGGAGAACTCGGCGGTGCGGGTGTCGTAGACCAGGGAGCCCGTGATGTCGCTCGGCATGAGGTCCGGGGTGAACTGGACGCGCTTGGTGTCCAGTTCGAGCGCGGAGGCGAGGGCGCGGACGAGCAACGTTTTGGCGACCCCGGGGACTCCTTCAAGTAGCACGTGTCCGCGGCAGAGGAGAGCGACGACGAGGCCGGTCACGGCGGGGTCCTGGCCGACCACGGCTTTGGCGATCTCGGCGCGCAGGGCCTCCAGGGAGGCCCGGGCGTCGGCCGGGTTCCCGGTGTTCCCGGCGTTGTCAGTGGTCGGGTCCATCATGGACGGCGTACCTCTCTTTCGAGGGCGTCGAGTTGGTCGGTGAGGGCGATGAGGGCCGCGTCGTCGCCGGGCGGCGGACCGAAGAGGAGGGAGTGCAGGGGTTGGCCGTCGCCCTGGAGGTGGGCGGACAGGGCGGGGAGCAGGGCCTCGGGCGCGTGCGCCTGGGAGACGGGGACGCCGACGAGGGGGGCGAGGCGGGTGCGAGCGGTGGAGCGAAGAGCGGCGGCCGCGCGGTCGCGGGCGTTGGCTTTGCGGTAGAGGCGGGCGCGGCCTTCGACGGTTTCGGAGGCACGGATCGCCACGGGGAGTTTCTCGAGCACCAGGGGGCCGAGTCGGCGTGCCCGCCAGAAGGCGGCGAGGGCCGCGGCGAAGAAGAGCTGGAGTGTGCCCCAGAGCCAGCCGGAGGGGAGCAGGTCGAACAAGGACTTCTGGTCTCCCGTGCCGGAGGCCGAGGCGTCGGAGAGCGAGGGGAGGTACCAGACCAGATGGTGGCGGGAGCCGAGGAGCTGGAGTGCGAGCGAGGCGTTGCCCTGCTCGTCGAGACGGTCGTTGAGCAGGATGTCGGGCGCCCCCAGGACGACGGTGTCGCCGCCTCCGTAGGCCGCGGGGATGCGGAGCAGGGTGGCCAGGCGCTGGCTGGGGTAGCAGGAGTCGGCGTTGAGGTGGGTGGTGGTGTACCGGATGCCGCCGGTGTCGGCGCTGCCCGCGCGGCGGGCCTCGGCCAGGCTGCAGTGTGGGTCGAGCGTGGACTTCAGGCTGGTGGCGGGGTCGGCGGTGACGCCGGGGGCGAGCCGTTCGACGGACGTGCTGCCGGCGGCGACCAGGATCGTGCGGCCGCCCGATCCGGCGGTCGACACGCGCAGCTGGGACTGCTGACCCGGGGTGAGCAGGTCGGGGACGGCGACGAGCAGGGTGGTGTCGCGGCCGGCCGCGGCGCGGGCCTCCGCCGAGGTGGTGACCACGCGGGTGGACACGCCCCGGTCGGCGAGGAGTTCCGCTACGGCGCGGCTGCCGTAGGGGTCGGCGGAGCGCGGGTCGAGGTCTCCGTGCCTGCTGTCGGAACGGACGACAGCGATGGCGACGGCACCGGCCAGGAGGAGCACCACGGCGAGGACGATGCCCCGGGTCCGGGTCCACACCTGGCGGGTGGTGGGCGCGGTGGAGGTGGGTGGGAGGGCTACGCCGGTGGTCATTCGGCGGCTCCCTGGCGGGTGTTGTGGGCCGTGCTCGGGGTACTGCTGGCGAGCATCGGTCTGGTGCGTTCCAGGTCTCGGTCGAGTTCGGCGATGCGCTCGTACGACGCCTGGGTCGCCCTGCGGCCGCCGTACGTCACGTCGTCGAACTCCCGGGCGGCGGCGCGCAGCCGGTCCGTGTGGGCGGGCAGGACGCGACCGGCTTCCGCGGCGGCCTCGTCGGCGGTGCGGCCCGGGCGGGCATCGAGCAGGGCGCGTTCCTCCAGGGCGCGGACGACGGCACGCATGCGTTCCTGGAGGGCCTGGTTCCAGTGGCCCTGGGCGGCGTGTGCCTCGGCGGCCGCGCGGTGTTCGGCGGCGCTGCGGGGGCGGTTGTCGAACAGGGCGGCGGCAGAGACCGGTTGGCGGCGCGGGGTGCCCAGGCGCCACCACAGGGCGCCCAGGACGGCGACGACGGCCAGGACCACGACGACGAGGCCCAGCGTGCCTCCGGGTGTCGCGGACGCGGCGGCGGAGAGCATGCGGTCGACCCAGTCCAGGACGGCGTTCAGGGCGCGCTGGAACAGCCCGGGGTCGTTCTCGTGGTACATCCGCTTGGACAGCTCACGCCGTGCCGCCTCCCGTGCGGGGTCGCGCGGGATCGTCACGGGCGGTTCGTCGCCTGAGCCGGTCAGCGACAGCAGGACCGTCTCCCGGGCCCGCAGCAGGCCGCGTACGGCCTCGTCGGCGGCGCGCGGCAGGGCCGCCGGCACCGCTGTGAAGACTCCCCCCGTCGAGCTCACCGCATCAGCTCCCCGGGACGGTGCCGGGGGTGGTGGTGCCGTAGTTCTCGACACCGGCGGCGCGGGCCAGTTCGAGGTCGAGGGCCTCGCGGCGGATGCGCTGGTCGATGTAGAGGAGCACGGTGACGCCCGCGTTGATCGGGAAGGTGAGCATGGAGCCGATCACCGAGCCGATGCCGCTGACGATGAGGAACGTCCAGCCGACGTTCGCGTTGTTGCTCTCGAGGAAGCCCGTGAAGCCGTCGCCGCTGAGGAAGGCGGCCACCACGGCGAAGGGGATCACGGCGATCGAGGAGACGATGTTGGCGATGATCGTGGCCAGGATCTGGATGCCGAAGACCCGCCACCAGGAGCCGCGGACAAGCTTGGCGGAGCGGCCCAGGGACTTCGTGATGCTCTGCTTCTCCAGCATCAGGGCGGGGGAGGCCAGGGAGAGGCGGATCATCAGCCACAGGGTGACGACGGCGCCCGCGAGGATGCCCACGATGAGCAGTGCGGCGATGGCGCCGCCCGGTCCGCCGGCGATCGCGACGACGATGCCGGGCAGCGCGCCGACGAGCAGGACGCCGACCGCGATGAGTCCCGTCAGGACGATGAGGCCGAACAGCTTGATGACCTGCGGGCGGGCGTCGCGCCAGGCCTCGCCGGTGGTGACGGACTTGCCGAGCACGGCGCGGCTGGTGACGGTGGTCAGCAGGGCTGTCGCGATGATGGTGCCGACCAGCGAGATCAGCAGGACGGCGCCCGAGCTGACCATGACCTCAGCCGCGGCACGGGACACCTCGGTGAGGGAGGCGCTCGGGTCGTTGAGGGCGTCGGTGGTCTCGGTGTCGTTCAGGACGAGGCCCTGGAGGAGGATCACCGCGACCTGGGTGACGACGGCGACGGTCAGCGAGATCCCGAGGACCGTGCGCCAGTAGGTGCGCATCGTGGAGACGGCGCCGTCGAGGATCTCGCCGACGCCGAGTGGGCGCAGCGGGATCACGCCGGGCTTGGCGGCGGGCGGGGGACCGCCCCAGCCGCCGCCCCAGGCTCCGTATCCGCCGGGCGGGCCGTATGCGCCGGGCGGCCCGTATCCGCCCGGGCCGCCGTAACCGCCGGGGCCGGGCCCACCGGGCCCGCCGTAGCCTCCGTAACCGCCGCCGGGGGGCTGTCCGCCCCAGCCGGGGCCGGGGGGCGGTGGCGGTGGCGCCTGGCCCGGTGCCGGGGCTCCCGTGGGCGCGGACCACTGACCGGGTGGTGGCTGTTCCTTGGACCACTTCGAGCCGGAGCCCTGTGGGTCCGTACCCGGCTGATCGGTGGGCTGCTCGGCAGGGCCTGCGGGGACGGGGCGGTCGGCTGGGGCGGACGCGCCGGGTTCCCGCCCGTCGGACGGGGCGGATCCGGGCGAGGCCCAGCCCGGAGTGTCGTTCATCGAAGCTCCTTCACGGTGCCCGTCCGCGGTCGCGGTGGCAGGTTGGCAGCCATCGTGCCATGGGGTGGTCACCCAGTGACCTGCCGCGGTAGAGGCTCCGCACCTTCAATTGTCCGCCGGATACGGGGCAGACTGACGGCATGGCTGATCAGTACGCGCAAACCGGCGAGGACAAGCGGCCGACGGGAATGCCCGTGATCCGGTGGGAGGAGCCGCCCGAAGGTCCCGTGGTGGTCCTTCTTGACCAGACCAGACTGCCGGCCGAGGAGGTCGAGCTGGTGTGCACGGATGCGTCGGCGCTGGTGGAGGCGATCCGGACGCTCGCGGTGCGCGGGGCGCCGCTGCTAGGGATAGCGGGGGCGTACGGCGTCGCGCTCGCCGCCGTACGGGGTTTCGACGTGGACGAGGCCGCGGCGGCGCTGGCGGGTGCGCGGCCCACGGCCGTGAATCTTTCCGTCGGGGTGCGCAGGGCCGCTTCGGCGTACCGGTCGGCTCTGGCCAGGAGCGGTGACACCGGGGCGGCGGCCGTGGCGGCGTTGGTTGCGGCGCGGGCGCTGCACCGGGAAGACGCCGAGGCCAGCGCCCGGATGGCCGGGCACGGGCTGGCGCTCCTGGACGAGTTGCTGCCGGGCGGAGGGCACCGGATCCTCACCCACTGCAACACCGGTTCGCTGGTGTCGGGAGGGGAGGGAACGGCGTTCGCGGTGGCGCTGCGGGCACATCGGGCGGGACGGCTCAGGCGGCTCTGGGTGGACGAAACGCGTCCGTTGCTGCAAGGTGCTCGCCTGACGGCATACGAGGCGGCTCGCAGCGGCATGGCGTACACCTTGCTCACCGACAACGCGGCCGGTTCGCTGTTCGCGGCGGGAGAGGTGGACGCGGTGCTGATCGGGGCGGACCGGATCGCGGCCGACGGTTCGGTGGCGAACAAGGTGGGGAGCTATCCGCTCGCGGTGCTCGCGCGGTACCACCATGTGCCGTTCATCGTGGTGGCGCCGGTGACGACAGTGGATCCGGAGACGCCGGACGGGGCGTCCATCGAGGTCGAACAGCGCCCCGGATATGAGGTGACCGAGATCACAGCACCGCAGGTGCCGATGACGGGAGCGGGAAGCGGGATTCCGGTGGCACCCCTGGGGACCCAGGCGTACAACCCGGCGTTCGACGTGACGCCGCCCGAGCTGGTGACGGCGATCGTCACCGAGGAAGGCGCCGTTTCGCCCGTGACGGCTGAGGCTCTTGCCGAGCTGTGTGCCAGGTCACGCCAGGTAACGATTAGCTAATGGGGTGATGTCGGCTCGCCCGACGGAAACGGCCCCTCCACCTGCGGCGATTCGCAGGCCAAGGGGCCGTGACATCCAACGGCGACATCAACGGGTGTCGGAAGCCGGCTGTGAGGCTTCCAACTCCCGGATCTGAGCCGGCTGCCGAAGCAGACGATCGAGCTGACCCACCGCAGCGATGACGTCCGGGGCCAGCGCCTCAGCGTAGATGTCCATGGTCGTGGCGATCCGGCTGTGCCGGAGGACGGCCTTCACGATCCTCGGGTGAGGATCAATGACCCTCTCCATTGGATCAAGTTCAATGGCCCCCTTTCATGCTCTCGCCCCACAGATCACCAGACCTCAAACTCTCTCCCCCGGCCCGTGGAAAAGCGCACCAAGTGGCTGGTTTCACGTGAAACGCCGAATCGGCTCAACTCGCCCCTTTTTCGGTTGGAGTTGGGGTGATCTCGGGGTCCCGGATCAGGCCAAGGTCCTCGTGCCAACTAGTCGCCGGGCGCGGTCACGCATGGATGGTGCACGCATCCGTCCGGCGGCAGGACATGGATTCCCCAGCGGATCCCGAACGCCACGGCCGTCGCGACTGCCAAGAAGAGCAGGGCGTGGGCCGATCTGGCCCACCAGGCGTCCCACATTCTGACAGTCAGCGCCAGGACCACGACGACCAGCACCGAGAGGATCACGGCGGCTATGGCGAGGCCTGCTACGAGCACCTGATGCATAAGGTGACGATGCCCACCCCCGCCCGTGTCCATCCTGGGTTGGGAGGCGCGGCGAGCGGCTCATCCGGGTCTGGTCCGGGCCGTCTGTGGGCCGTCCGACAGCGGCCAATGCCGGCGACGCCTACTTCCTCTCATTCGAGTGCGGCGTGAAGAAGCCGGATCCCCGGATCTTCCGGGCCGCCTGCGACAAACTCGAGGTGGCACCCGACGAGGCTCTCATGGTCGGCGACGAACGTGTTGCGGACTCCGGTGCTGCCGCGCTTGGTTGCCAGGTCCACCTGGTCGATCACTTGCCCGTGGACCGGGGTCCAAACGCCCTGGCGGCAGTGCTCCGGCTCCTTTGACATGGCCGGGCCGAGGCTGGCAGGCCTTGCCGATTGATCAGGCTCAGTCAGCGACCGCGTTTCGGGGGTGTCCGCGGTCCTGTGGGTCCAGGGGGTACCGACCGAGGGACGATGGATCGACCTGTGCCGGCGCGTCGGCGTGATCCTCGCTTGGCCGGGCCAGGAGGAGTCCGTGTTCGCAGGCGGTCAGAGCTGACATCCGTCACTGACATCAACGTCGACGGACGGGGGCAGACAGTGACGGCCCCCTGCGACTATGGTCACTGGCCGGTGAGCCTGGTCACCTGCGCAACCTTCACTGTTATGAGAATGGGATGATGTCGTTTATGAAGGGACGAGTCCTTGTCGTCGACGACGACACCGCACTGGCCGAGATGCTCGGCATTGTGTTGCGTGGTGAAGGTTTTGAGCCGTCTTTCGTAGCCGACGGCGACAAGGCGCTGGCCGCTTTCCGGGAGAGCAAGCCTGATCTGGTGCTGCTGGATCTGATGCTGCCAGGCCGGGACGGCATCGAGGTGTGCCGCCTGATCAGGGCGGAGTCCGGGGTGCCGATCGTGATGCTCACGGCGAAGAGCGACACCGTCGATGTGGTCGTGGGCCTGGAGTCGGGCGCGGACGACTACATCGTGAAGCCGTTCAAGCCGAAGGAGCTGGTCGCCCGGATCCGGGCCCGGCTGCGCAGGTCGGAGGAGCCGGCGCCGGAGCAGCTCGCCATAGGTGACCTGGTCATCGACGTGGCCGGGCACTCGGTGAAGCGGGACGGGCAGTCGATCGCGCTGACTCCGCTGGAGTTCGACCTGCTGGTCGCGCTCGCACGCAAGCCGTGGCAGGTGTTCACGCGTGAGGTGCTCCTGGAGCAGGTCTGGGGCTACCGGCACGCGGCGGACACCCGTCTCGTCAACGTTCACGTCCAGCGGCTGCGCTCCAAGGTCGAGAAGGACCCGGAGCGGCCGGAGATCGTGGTGACCGTCCGTGGTGTCGGATACAAGGCCGGGCCGAGCTGACATGTCCGGGGACAGTGCCGCTTCGGCCCCCGGCCGGTCCGGGGACCGTCCGGGGCGGTCTGTCGGCGGCAAGAGGCCCGGTTCGCGCTGGGCGCGGCTCTTCGAGGGCGGGCTGCTGCAGGGCGGGGTCCAGGGCAGCCCGGTGCTGCGGCTGTTCATGCGCTGGGTGCGCAGGCCGCTGCTGCCGGTCATGCGGCTGTGGCGGCGCAACATCCAGCTCAAGGTCGTCGCCACGACCTTGCTGATGTCGCTGGGCGTCGTTCTGCTGCTCGGATTCGTCGTCATCGGGCAGGTGCGCAACGGCCTGCTGGACGCCAAGGTGAAGGCCTCGCAGAGCCAGGCCACCGGCGGTTTCGCGGTGGCCAAGCAGAAGGCCGACGAGGCCGCGACCGGCACCGGTGACGCCGCCGCGTCGGCGGGCGGACGGCAGTCGCAGAACGTCATCCAGTGGATGAGCGACCTCGTCGAGTCCCTCTCCAGCGGCGGCCAGGGCGCCTTTGACGTGGTGACCCTGCCTGCGGGCAACAACAGCGGCGGCGGGCGCAGCCCGCGCGGCTCGGGCCATGTGGACCCGACGGCGAGCGTGCCGGAGGAGCTGCGCACGCGGATCAACGGCGGCGCGGTGGCCGCTCAGAGCTACACCCGCATCATCTATTGGGACAGCGACAAGCAGTCGCAGCCCGCCCTGGTCATCGGCAAGCAGGTCAACGACCCGAACGGCGATCCGTACCAGCTGTACTTCCTCTTCCCGCTCACCCAGGAGGAGAAGTCCCTCAGCCTGGTCAAGGGCACGCTGGCGACCGCAGGGCTCTTCGTGGTCGTACTCCTCGGAGCCATCGCCTGGCTCGTCGTGCGGCAGGTCGTCACGCCGGTGCGGATGGCGGCCGGGATCGCCGAGCGGTTGTCGGCGGGACGGCTGCAGGAGCGGATGAAGGTCACCGGCGAGGACGACATCGCGCGTCTTGGCGAGGCCTTCAACAAGATGGCGCAGAACCTTCAGCTGAAGATCCAGCAGCTGGAGGACCTGTCGCGGATGCAGCGCCGGTTCGTGTCCGATGTCTCGCACGAACTGCGGACGCCGCTGACGACCGTACGGATGGCCGCGGACGTCATACACGAGGCCCGTGAGGACTTCGACCCGGTGACCGCGCGGTCGGCGGAACTGCTTGCCGATCAGCTGGACCGGTTCGAGTCACTGCTCGCCGACCTGCTGGAGATCAGCCGCTTCGACGCGGGCGCGGCTGCGCTGGAGGCCGAGCCGATAGACCTCAGGGAGGTCGTACGGCGGGTGGTCAGCGGGGCCGCGCCGCTCGCGGAGCGCAAGGGGACGCACATACGGGTGGTCGGCGATCAGCAGCCCGTGGTGGCCGAGGCGGACGCCCGGCGCGTGGAGCGGGTGCTGCGCAATCTCGTCGTCAACGCCGTGGAGCACGGTGAGGGCAAGGACGTCATCGTCAAGCTGGCCGCGGCCGGCGGCGCGGTCGCGGTCGCGGTGCGCGACTACGGCGTCGGCCTCAAGCCCGGTGAGGCGACCCGGGTCTTCAGCCGCTTCTGGCGGGCGGACCCGGCACGCGCGCGTACCACCGGTGGTACGGGTCTGGGGCTGTCGATCGCCCTGGAGGACGCGCGGCTGCACGGCGGTTGGCTGCAGGCGTGGGGCGAGCCGGGCGGCGGCTCGCAGTTCCGGCTGACGTTGCCGAGGACCGCGGACGAGCCGCTGCGAGGCTCGCCGATACCGCTGGAGCCCAAGGACTCCCGGCGCAACCGGGGTCTCAGCAACGCCGCTCTGCCGCGCGGCGATGCGGACAAGCGGGCCACCGTGCCGGTGCAGCACGGCGGCGGCCAGACGTCGTCGCTCGCTCCGATGGCGCAGCGGGCGGCCGCCATGGCCCCCACCGCCGACCCGACCGCGCTGCCCGGAAACGGCGCGCGCGTGGTGCCCCGGCCGGCCAACGGCGCAAGGCATCAGGAGGGCACGCCCGGGACCGGCCCGGCGGGCGACGGGAGCGCCGCCGTAGCGGACGAGTCGAACAAGTCAGGGGAGGCATTTCGTGGGCGCTGACCGCGAGCGGAGCGCCCGGCGCACGTCGGTGCGCGCGGTGGTGTACGCCATCTGCGGAACTGCGGTGCTGGCGGGCTGCGCCTCCATGCCGGACAGCGGCGACCTGCGGGATGTCGAGTCCACGCCGCGGCAGGACACACAGGTGCGGGTCTTCGCCATGCCGCCGCAGCAGGACGCCTCGGCCAGCGCGATAGTCCAGGGCTTCCTGGAGGCTCTGACCAGCGACGATCCGCACTACGACACGGCCCGGAAGTATCTGACCACGGGCGCGGCGAAGACCTGGCGGCCGGACGCGCAGGCCATGGTGCTGGAGAACGGGCCGAGTATCCAGACCGACTCGCGGCCGGCCGGCCGCGAGGACGCGGACAGCATCACGTACACGCTCGGGGGCGGCCAGGTCGCCACCGTCGACGCTGAGCAGTCGTACACGCCCGCCGCGGGGTCGTACAACGAGAAGGTGCATCTGACGAAGGACGCGAAGTCCGGTCAGTGGCGGATCGACTCACTGCCGCAGGGTGTCGTGATAGGCAAGTCCGACTTCCAGCGCCGCTACACGTCCGTCGACAAGTACTACTTCGCGTCGGACACCTCGGACGAGATGAGCGGACAGCCGGTGGCGGTCGCCGACCCCGTCTACGTGCGTAGCCAGGTGGATGCCGTGACCCAGGTCGTGCGTTCGCTGCTCAACGGGCCCACCACCTGGCTCGGTCCGGTGGTCCGGTCGAGTTTCCCGACTGGCACGAAACTGAGGAAGGGCGTGTCCGGGCTGACGCCCGACGACCGGAACCGGCTCACCGTGCCGCTGAACATCAAGGCGTCCAAGGTCGGCTCGGGCAGGTGCACGGAGATGGCGACCCAGTTGGTGTTCACGCTGCGGAACCTGACGACCGCCGTGGACTCGGTCGCGCTGGAGGGTGCCGACGGCTCCCCGATGTGCGAGGTCAACGAGCGGCAGGCAGATATGACCGCTTGGCGCGCATCCACCAAGCGGCCCGAATACCTGTACTACCTCGACGCCAAGCACCGGCTGGTGCGGATGCCGACCGGCAGCACCGGCACCACGGTCGCCGCGGTGTCCGGTGCGTTCGGTACGGGCACCAAGCCGCTCCGGTCGGTGGCGGTCGCCCGCGACGAGCGCACCGCGGCCGGCGTGAGCGGCGACGGCAAGTCGCTGTATGTAACCTCGATCGTGTCGGACGGTGAGCTCGGCGCCCCGGTGGTGACCAGTCAGGGGGCGACCGCGGACGACCGGCTGACGAAGCCGAGCTGGGATGCCCGGGGCGACCTGTGGGTGGCCGACCGGAACCCCGACCGTCCGGGGCTGTATGTGCTGACGCATGGCTCGGGTCGGCCGCTGGCCGTGCAGATTCCCGAGGTGGACGGCCGTATCAAGGACGTGCGGGTCGCCGCCGACGGGGTGCGGATCGCGCTCGTCGTGGAGAAGGGCGGCAAGCAGTCCCTGTTCATCGGGCGGATCGAGCGCACCGAGTCCGACGATCAGCAGGAGGTCTCGGTCCACGAACTGCGCGACGCCACCCCCGGCTCCGAGGAGGTCACCGCCATCTCCTGGGCGGGGGACAGCCAGCTCGTGGTGGTCGGGCGGGAGAAGGGCGGAGTGCAGCAGACGCGGTACGTCCAGGTCGACGGCTCGACGGTGGACGAACAGGCGCCGGCGGCCCTCACGGGCGTTCTGGCGATCGCCGCGTCCGAGAACGACCGGGCACCGCTGGTGGCCGACTCGCAGGACGACGGGATCATCCGGCTGCCGTCCGGGGCGGAGTGGCAGAAGGTGGCCAAGGACGGGTCTGCGCCGGTTTATCCGGGGTAGCGCCGGGGTCGCAAAGCCGAAGCGGTCCGCCGGACGCACCGACGGACGGCTTCGGCACCGAACCCCTTACGGGACCGGTTACTTCGCCCACCCGTAGGCTTCCCAGCCGGTGCACCCCTCGTAGCCGATGTCGTTGCTGAAGTCGCGCGTACAGACCTTGATGTAGAAGTAGGTGCCACCGGGGTAGACGTGACACCTCACGTAGCCGTTGTCGGCGCCGTCGGAGTCCACGCAGTCGTCCTTGTCGAGGACGGTGCCGCTGCTGGTCCGTGCCTGCCGGCGTTTCACCGCGCTCTGGCCGTCGGCCTTGATGTCACGGACGCCGGCGTTCATGGTGTCCTTGTCGATCGTGCCCTGGCGGCGTCGGTCGTGTCGGTGACCCACACCGGGGAGGCCTGCGCCTGAGTTGGCAGGAGCAGGACAATCGCGGCGGGAACGCATCGGTGCCGGTTGTCCACAGGGGTGGCCGACCGGCTGAGCCGTTGGCACAGTGGTGGTCATGCGGGGGTGGTGGCAGGAACTGACCGACCTGGTGCTACCGGCCGAGTGCGGAGGCTGTGGGATGCCTCGCACGGTCCTCTGCGCCGAGTGCCGTGCCGCCCTGAGCGGGGCCGTGCCACGCCGGGTGCGACCGGTGCCGGAGCCGCCCGGGCTGCCGGCGGTGTATGCGGCGGCGCCTTACGCGGACGAGGTGCGGGCGGCTCTCCTCGCCCACAAGGAACGGGGCGCGCTGGCGCTCGCCGGGGCCCTGGGCGCGGCTTTGGCGGGAGCGGTGCGGGTCGGGCTCCGGGAGGATCCGGCCGCGCGGATCGTCGCCTCGTGGGGCGATGCGCCAGGTGGTGCCCGGACGGCCGGGCCGGTGCTTGTCGTCCCGGTGCCCTCCGCATCGTGGGCCGTGCGGGCCCGGGGGCACGATCCGGTGCGGCGCATCGCCCTCACCGCGGCCGCGGAGCTGCGGCGCGCCGGGACGCCGGCCCGGGTGGCCCCGGTGCTGCGGCAGCGGCGGGCCGTGGCTGACCAGTCGGGGCTCAACTCCCGGCAGCGGCTGGCGAACATCGGCGGCGCGCTGGCGGTGACGGCGGGTGGTGTCCGGCTGCTCGCGGGCGGCCCCGTCGTCCTCGTCGACGACCTCGTCACGACCGGCGCCACCCTCGCGGAGGCGGCGCGTGCGGTACGGGAGGCGACGGGGCCCCGAGGGGCAGGAGAAAAGACAACGGCCGTGTATCGGCGCGCGGCCTGGGAAGGTAGGGAGGAACGGATCGCCGGACCGAGGGAAGAGCGGGCGAAGTGGACGCTGGACGCACCGGGAATGGCCGAGGGGAACGCCCCCACGTGGCCGGTCCGTGCGGCGGTGGTCGCGGCCGCACCGGATTCTTTCGAAATGAACCGGAACTGACTGCGAACGCTCATCGTTGCAGGTAGTGACCGGGCCAATTCACTTGAATGGAGGTACGCATCAGTAGAGGGTGACGACATCCGTCCGGGCGAGATATGTTCGGTTGTGAGGGAGAAAGCCGCAGGCCATGCCTCCCGTATCCGAATGCCGTGCCGCGGGTTTTCCGTAATCATCGCGGTGCTGGGGTGCAGATCTTGCCCATGGGGGAGGAGGAGGTGAAGTCGCCGAGTCCGAGGCTCCGGGGTTCACCGGAGTCGGGTGCAAAAAGGGAGATGCTCCGCCAGTGGAGCGGAGCGCTCCGGGAACGGAGTTCTGCGTGGACATCGTCGTCAAGGGCCGCAAGACCGAGGTGCCCGAGCGGTTCCGCAAGCACGTGGCCGAGAAGCTGAAGCTGGAGAAGATCCAGAAGCTCGACGGCAAGGTGATCAGCCTCGACGTCGAGGTGTCCAAGGAGCCCAACCCCCGACAGGCCGACCGTTGTGACCGAGTGGAGATCACGCTCCGCTCCCGCGGTCCGGTGATCCGGGCGGAGGCAGCGGCCAGCGACCCGTACGCGGCACTCGACCTGGCGGCGGAGAAGCTGGACGCGCGGCTGCGCAAGCAGCACGACAAGCGGTTCTCGCGCCGCGGCGCACAGCGGATCTCGGCCGCCGAGGTCCCCGACCACGTACCGGACGCGGCGACGCTCAACGGGAACGGCAGCCCCGTCCATGAGGAAGAGCCCGACGGTGTGCCCACCAAGAAGATGGGCTCCCTGGAGGTGAAGGGCGAAGGCCCCCTCATCGTCCGCGAGAAGACCCACGTCGCCTCCCCGATGAGCCTCGACCAGGCCCTCTACGAGATGGAACTGGTCGGACACGACTTCTACCTGTTCGTCGACTCCGAGACCAAGGAGCCGAGCGTCGTCTACCGGCGCCACGCGTACGACTACGGCGTCATCCACCTCAGCACGGACCCGATGGTGGCCCAGGCGCAACCCCCGGCGGCGGGAGGCACACTGGGCGGCTGACCCGCCCGCCCGGCAGCAGGACCTGTGCCCCTGGAAGCGTGTGTGCGCCCCCGGGGGCACCGGTGCGCGACCACTTCGCGCCCCGCTCCGGCACCGCGTTGTCACCCGGGCATGGAATCATGGCCGCAACGGCCCAACCGATGGGTCGCTGCCTTGGGTTGGCGATGGCACAGCACCACAGGCCACAGCCTTCAGGGGGAGGAACGATGGCGGACAGCTTCGGACCGATGCAGGACGACGCCGACGGCGGCGTCGTCGGCCTGGGCCCGGACGCGGGAGGCACCTCGCGCAAGGAACCGATCAGAGTCCTTGTCGTGGACGACCACGCCCTCTTCCGCCGCGGTCTGGAGATCGTGCTCGCCGCCGAGGAGGACATCCAGGTCGTAGGAGAGGCGGGCGACGGTGCCGAGGCCGTCGACAAGGCCGCCGACCTGCTGCCGGACATCGTGCTGATGGATGTCCGGATGCCCAAACGCGGCGGTATCGAGGCCTGCACCTCCATCAAGGAGGTCGCGCCCAGCGCGAAGATCATCATGCTGACGATCAGCGATGAAGAGGCAGATCTCTACGACGCGATCAAGGCGGGCGCGACCGGATATCTCCTCAAGGAGATCTCGACCGACGAGGTGGCCACCGCCATTCGCGCGGTGGCCGACGGGCAGTCGCAGATCAGCCCGTCCATGGCGTCGAAACTCCTCACCGAGTTCAAGTCGATGATCCAGCGCACCGACGAGCGCAGGCTGGTGCCGGCGCCACGGCTCACCGACCGTGAACTCGAAGTGCTCAAACTCGTCGCCACGGGCATGAACAACCGCGATATCGCGAAGGAGTTGTTCATCTCCGAGAACACCGTGAAGAACCATGTGCGCAACATCCTGGAGAAGCTGCAGCTGCACTCCAGGATGGAGGCGGTGGTCTACGCGATGCGGGAGAAGATCCTGGAGATTCGCTGAGGCCGCCGACGCCGGTCAGCGCAGCGCGGTCGTCAGCGCGCGGGTGACTTCCCGGACGAGGGGCTCGCGCAGTTCCGGGTCGTCCACCCGCTCCACCCGTACCGTCGTGCAGTTCACCCAGCTCGCCGCCTCGACGAGCGCCTCCGCCACCGCCGGAACCGCCTTCGGGCCGTCCAGCGAGACCTGGCGCGCCACCAGGACGCCGCCCCCCTCGCGCGCCGGGTCCACCCGGCCCACCAGGCGGCCGCCGGCCAGCACCGGCATCGCGTAGTAGCCGTACACCCGCTTCGGCTTCGGGACGTAGGCCTCCAGGCGGTGGGTGAAGCCGAAGATCCGCTCGGTGCGCGCCCGGTCCCAGATCAGGGAGTCGAAGGGGGAGAGCAGGGTCGTACGGTGCCGGCCGCGCGGAGGCGTGGCCAGGGCCGCCGGGTCCGCCCAGGCGGACTTGGCCCAGCCCTCCACCTCCACCGGGACCAGGCCCGAGTCGGCGATCACCGCGTCGACCTGCTCTCCCTTGAGCCGGTGGTAGTCGGCGATGTCCGCGCGCGTGCCGACGCCCAGCGACTGCCCGGCCAGCCGGACCAGGCGGCGCAGGCACTCGGTGTCGTCCAGGTCGTCGTGCAGCAGCGTGGCCGGGACCGCGCGCTCGGCGAGGTCGTACACCCGCTTCCAGCCGCGCCGCTGGACGCACACCACCTCGCCGTACATCAGCGCGCGCTCCACGGCGACCTTCGTGCCGGACCAGTCCCACCACTCGCTGGTCTTCTTCGCGCCGCCCAGTTCCGTGGCGGTCAACGGCCCTTCGGTGCGCAGCTGCTTGATGACCTGGTCGTAGGCGCCGTCGGGGAGTTCGTGGCTCCAGTGCGGGCGGTCGCGGTAGGCGCGGCGGCGGAAGGCGAAGTGCGGCCACTCCTCGATGGGCAGGATGCAGGCCGCGTGCGACCAGTACTCGAAGGCGTGCGTGTCGGTCCAGTAGGCGGCCTCGACCGTCTTGCGGCCGACGGCGCCGAGGCGGGCGTACGGGATGAGCTCGTGGGAGCGGGCGAGGACCGAGATGGTGTCGAGCTGGACCGCGCCGAGGTGGCGGAGCACGCCCCGGACGCCCGAACGGCGGTCGGGGGCGCCGAGGAAACCCTGTGCCCTCAGGGCGATACGGCGGGCTTCGTCCGCCGAGAGGGCGGCGGTGGGGCGCGGGAGGGTCGTCATGGCTCGGACGATAGAGGGCGACACTGACAGTCCGCTGCGACCTGGGCATTCATCCCTGCGACGAGGCCGGCAGATAGGGCGCGGCCGAGGGCAGGCCCAGATCCGACGGGAGCAGGGAGCCCACCCAGCAGTCGCGTCGTACGCCCTTGTTGTTGAGGGCGGAGCGCAGGGTGCCCTCGACGGTGAAACCGGCGCGTTCCGCCACCGCGCGCGAGCCCTGGTTGCCGACCTCGGCACGCCACTCGACCCGGTCGATCGCCAGCCGCGTGAAGCCCCAGCGGGCGGCGGCGAGGGTGGCCTCCGTGGTGTAGCCCTGGCCGCGGTGCTCCTTGGCGGTCCAGAAGCCCACCTCGGCCACCCCGAGGGAGCGCATGGTCAGGGCGAGCATCCCGGCCAGGTCCCCCGTGGGCAGGAAGACGCCGAAGGTGAACATCGAACTCTCGGACCAGCCGTCGGGGACCATCTGCTCCGTGAAGCTGCGGGCGTGTTCCGGGAGGTAGGGCGAGGGAATCGTCGTCCAGCGCTGGATGTCGGGGTCCTGGACGGCCGTGTACACCGCTTCGGTGTCCTGCGGGCCGACCGTGCGCAGGAGCAGACGGGGCGTGGTGAGCGTGACGGGTTCCATCGGCCGATTCTGCTCGGCCCGGCACCCGGGACGCCATCCATTTCGCGTTCCGTGACCGCGTGATCACGGTTCGCGCAATTCCTCGCCGGGATGCGGCACCATCCGCGTACCACGGCCGTTGTCCTTTATGAAACGGCAAAACCTGGCGACACCATCCGGCACAACCGAATACCCACCCGGAAGAGTCACACGAAGGGGGCTCGCGGAGCCCCCGGGAAAGCGGCGGACGGCCGTCGGGCCGCCAGGCCTCCCGGCGCGGCCGGGTCCTCGCATACGATGGCCGTTGCTCAGTACGTCCAATGGAAACCGACCGTCCCAGGCCCGACCGGCAAGGAGACAAACCCCCGTGTCCGTCCTCTCGAAGATCATGCGTGCAGGCGAAGGCAAGATCCTGCGCAAGCTGCACCGCATCGCGGACCAGGTCAACTCCATCGAAGAGGACTTCGTCGACCTCTCCGACGCCGAGCTGCGGGCCCTCACCGATGAGTACAAGCAGCGCTACGCCGACGGAGAGAGCCTCGACGACCTGCTCCCCGAGGCGTTCGCCACCGTCCGCGAGGCCGCCAAGCGCGTCCTCGGCCAGCGCCACTACGACGTGCAGATCATGGGTGGCGCGGCCCTCCACCTCGGCTACGTGGCCGAGATGAAGACCGGTGAGGGCAAGACCCTCGTCGGCACCCTGCCCGCGTACCTCAACGCGCTGGCGGACAAGGGCGTCCACCTCATCACGGTGAACGACTACCTGGCCGAGCGCGACTCCGAGATGATGGGTCGCGTCCACAAGTTCCTGGGCCTGAACGTCGGCTGCATCCTCGCCAACATGTCGCCGGCCCAGCGCCGCGAGCAGTACGCGGCGGACATCACGTACGGCACGAACAACGAGTTCGGCTTCGACTACCTGCGCGACAACATGGCGTGGGCACAGGACGAGCTGGTCCAGCGCGGCCACAACTTCGCGATCGTCGACGAGGTCGACTCCATCCTGGTCGACGAGGCCCGTACGCCACTGATCATCTCCGGCCCGGCCGACCAGGCCACCAAGTGGTACGGCGACTTCGCCAAGCTGGTCCTGCGCCTGAAGAGGGGCGAGGCCGGCAACCCGCTCAAGGGCGTCGAGGAGACCGGCGACTACGAGGTCGACGAGAAGAAGCGCACGGTCGCGATCCACGAGTCCGGCGTCTCCAAGGTCGAGGACTGGCTGGGCATCGACAACCTCTACGAGTCGGTGAACACGCCTCTGGTGGGCTACCTGAACAACGCCATCAAGGCGAAGGAGCTCTTCAAGAAGGACAAGGACTACGTCGTCATGGACGGCGAGGTCATGATCGTCGACGAGCACACCGGCCGTATCCTCGCCGGCCGCCGCTACAACGAGGGCATGCACCAGGCGATCGAGGCGAAGGAAGGGGTGGACATCAAGGACGAGAACCAGACCCTCGCCACGATCACCCTGCAGAACTTCTTCCGCCTGTACAAGCGCCACGACCACAACGGCAAGGAACAGCCCGGCCTGTCCGGCATGACCGGTACGGCCATGACCGAGGCGGCCGAGTTCCACCAGATCTACAAGCTCGGCGTGGTCCCGATCCCGACGAACCGGCCGATGGTCCGCAAGGACCAGTCGGACCTGATCTACCGCACCGAGGTCGCGAAGTTCGAGGCGGTCGTCGACGACATCGCGGAGAAGCACGAGAAGGGCCAGCCGATCCTCGTCGGCACGACCTCCGTCGAGAAGTCGGAGTACCTCTCGCAGCAGCTCTCCAAGCGCGGTATCCAGCACGAGGTGCTCAACGCCAAGCACCACGAGCGGGAGGCGTCGATCGTCGCGCAGGCGGGCCGCAAGGGTGCCGTGACGGTGGCCACCAACATGGCCGGCCGTGGTACGGACATCAAGCTCGGCGGCAACCCGGACGACCTCGCCGAGGCGGAGCTGCGCCAGCGCGGCCTCGACCCCGAGGAGCACATCGAGGAGTGGGCGCAGGCCCTGCCCGCCGCCCTGGAGAAGGCCGAGCGAGCGGTGAAGGCCGAGTTCGAAGAGGTCAAGGATCTCGGCGGCCTCTACGTCCTCGGCACCGAGCGGCACGAGTCGCGCCGGATCGACAACCAGCTGCGCGGTCGTTCCGGCCGTCAGGGCGACCCCGGTGAGTCCCGCTTCTACCTCTCCCTCGGCGACGACCTGATGCGCCTGTTCAAGGCCCAGATGGTCGAGCGCGTGATGTCGATGGCCAACGTGCCGGACGATGTGCCGATCGAGAACAAGATGGTCACTCGCGCGATCGCGTCCGCGCAGTCGCAGGTCGAGCAGCAGAACTTCGAAACGCGTAAGAACGTTCTGAAGTACGACGAGGTGCTCAACCGCCAGCGTGAGGTCATCTACGGCGAGCGTCGGCGCGTCCTGGAGGGCGAGGACCTGCAGGAGCAGATCCAGCACTTCATGGACGACACGATCGACGCGTACATCGGCGCGGAGACCGCCGAGGGCTTCCCCGAGGACTGGGACCTCGACCGGCTGTGGGGCGCCTTCAAGCAGCTCTACCCGGTCAAGGTGACCATCGACGAGCTGGAGGAGGCGGCCGGCGACCGGGCCGGTCTGACCGCCGAGTACATCTCCGAGTCCATCAAGGACGACATCCACGAGCAGTACGAGTCGCGTGAGACGCAGCTCGGCTCCGAGATCATGCGTGAGCTGGAGCGCCGGGTCGTGCTCTCGGTCCTGGACCGCAAGTGGCGCGAGCACCTCTACGAGATGGACTACCTCCAGGAGGGCATCGGCCTGCGCGCGATGGCCCAGAAGGACCCGCTGGTCGAGTACCAGCGTGAGGGTTTCGACATGTTCACCGCGATGATGGACGGCATCAAGGAGGAGTCCGTCGGCTACCTGTTCAACCTGGAGGTCCAGGTCGAGCAGCAGGTCGAGGAGGTCCCGGTCGAGGCCGCCGAGGCTGTCGCGGAGGGCGTCCAGGACTCGGTGCCGGCCCAGGCGGGCTCGCGTCCCGAGATCCGTGCGAAGGGCCTGGAGGCGCCGCAGCGGCGGGGCATGCACTTCTCGGCGGCCACCGTGGACGGCGAGGGCGGCATCGTCGAGGGCGACTTCGACTACGACGACGAGGAGCCGGCCCGCTCCGAGGCGGACGGCCTCACCCGCGCGGAGCGCCGCAAGCAGGCGAAGGGCAGCCGCCGCCGTCGGAAGTGACGGCACCGACAGCGCCCACCAGGGCCGGCCGCCCCGAAAGGGGGGGCCGGCCCTTCGGCTTGTGGCCGGGGGTGGGGTGAGTTCCCGGTCGGTGGCCGGGGGAGGGGCGGGTTCCCGGTCGGTGACCGGGGGCCTGGGACGGGTCCGCCGCAGCCGAGGGCCCGGTCCCACGGCCTGGGACGTCGGCCGCCCGTCGTAGCCCCAGCCCTCGGGCTGAGCGCGCCGCTGGAAGTGCCGTGCTCGGCCGTAGCCCGACCGCGGCGCCGTCGTAGCCGGTCGCGCGGTTCCTCGCCCAGCCGAAGGCTGGGGGTACCCCAGCCGCCCCTTCGGGGGCACGCCCGAACCGCAGCGGACTTCACCAGCCCTGCTCTAGTCGCCGCGCGGTGTGCGGGGGCCGCCCAGTTCCACTGCTGTGCAGCGCCAGCGCAGGTCGGGGCCCTGTTCCAGGCGGAAGGCCAGGGCGCGCAGCCGGTCGCCCGCGGCGATGCGGGCGAAGACCTCCAGGGCGCCCGCGCGGGGGACGTAGTAGCCGATGTCGCGGACGACGGGGTCGGTGCCGCGGGTGCGCAGGGGGCCGCGTTCGGCGAGGCGGGCCAGGTCGTCGTAGGCGGGTCCCGCCGTGTGCCGGAGCATCCAGTGGACGGGACGGCGGCCGCTGAGGACGGCCAGCAGACGCTCCGCGAAGAGATCGGTGGGGCGTGGGCTCGGCGGGGCCGCCGGAGGCGTCAGCGGCCTGCGGGAGGAGGGCACGCCGGGACGGCGGGAGTCGCGGCGGCCGGGCGGGCGGGTGCCCGGGCGGAGCTGGGCGGTCCTGGTCATGACCTTGTTCATGGGGATCCCCGTTCGGCGGGCCCGGCGGGTACCGGGCGGTAACTTGCGGTTGGGGATCTTGTACGGGGGCCGGGACGGCGGCAGCAAGGCGGTGCCGGCCCGTGTCGGGGGCCCTGGAGGGTTCACCTATCCGAGTGATCGAGGGTGCGGGAAACCCTCTGGGCGGGCGGCGGCACCGGGTGAATCGCCGGGCACCGGGTGGACGCCCCCGACGTCACCGCCCGGGACCCGAAAGGGGACGCCCGCACGTATCCTGAAGGCCCTCCGGGAGGCACCAGGACCTTCGGGAGACGCAGAAGTCGAAGAGTCCGGAAGAGAGCGGCCAGCCATGCGCGTGTACGTCCCCCTGACCCTCCCCGGGCTCGCCGAGGCGCACAAGACGGGCGAGCTGGGGACCGGTCCGTTCGTCGCCTACGCCGTGACGCCCGCGCTGCGCGAGTGGTACCTCTCCGACGACATAGAGGAACTGGAGTACGCCGCGCTGAACCGGGCCGCGCTCGCCTCGCTGCGGCTGCTGGCCGCCGACCCGGGTGCCATGCGTCGCCGGGTCGTGGTCGCCGTGGACGTCCCCGACGGCACGGCGGCGGCCGACCCGGACCGCGGGCTCGACCCGGCGGCACTGGGCGAGGTGCGGGTGACCGGGACGGTGATGCTGGCCAAGGCGGCGGCGGTGCACGTCGACTCCGACGACGCGGAGGCGGACGTGACCGCGGCGGCCGGGGCGCTTCCGGCGGCGGACGGCGGGGACGACGACGCGCAGTTCGTCGTGGACGGGGCCGAGGACCACGAGCTGCTCTGGTACGCGACGCAGGAGATCCCGAACCTGGTGGGGCTGGGCGGCTGAGCGGGGTCGGCGCGGCCCAGCCGGACACCTGTGACCTGCGGTGATGTGCCAGCTGTCTTGATTGTCAGTGGTGGCGGGTAGCGTTTTTGGCATGGGGAAGCACCAAAACGCACACATCGTCTGGGACTGGAACGGGACGCTGTTCCACGACAACGACGCGATCATCGGGGCGACGAACGCGGCCTCGGCCGAGCTGGGCCTGGCGCCGATCACGCTGGAGCAGTACCGGGCGCTGTACTGCGTGCCGGTGCCGAAGTTCTACGAGCGGCTGATGGGTCGGCTGCCGACCGACGCCGAGTGGGAGGTCATGGACGTGATCTTCCACCGGTACTACGCCGAGCACCGGGGGCGGTGCGGGCTGACCGACGGAGCCGCCGAACTGCTGGCGGGGTGGATCGCGGCGGGGCGCAGCCAGTCGCTGCTGAGCATGTACACGCATGACGAACTCGTACCGCTGGTGCGGGGATTCGGCATCGAGCCGCACTTCATACGGGTCGAGGGGCGGGTCGGGCCGTCCGGGGGCAGCAAGGCCGAGCACATGGTGCGGCATCTGCGGTCGCTGGGGGACGTGCGGCCCGGGCGGACCGTGGTGATCGGGGACGCGGCGGACGACGCGGTGGCCGCGCGGGCTGTGGGGGCGAAGGCGGTGCTGTACACCGGGGGGTCGCACGGCAGGGCGAGCCTGGAGGAGGTCGGGGTGCCGGTCGTGGACTCACTGGCGGAGGCGGTCGAGGAGGCGGAGCGGCTGGTGGCGTGACCGGTGGTGCGGGCGGAGCGCCTCTTCGGGGGCGTGGGGAACGCGCGACCGGCCCCCACGCACCCGCACCATCACCACGCACCCCAACCCCTCGAGTCGGCCGAGCCGGCGCAGCGCGCTGTGCAGAACGTCAAAGTTCCACCCCCTGTTTTGTACACATACGGCTCATGACGGCTCCCGGGTGAGGAGCGATAGCCTTGGTGGCGTGATCAGCGCGATAGTTCGCGGGGGCGTCGGCGCCCCTGCCCTGCGCCCGGTGAGCACGGAACACCTCCGTGACCGGGCGGCGGTCGCTGGTCTTCGCGGGCGGAGGGCACCCAAGACTGCCCTGGTAGCGACGCCGCCGAGAGCGATGTCACACCCTTGGGGCATGTCGAGAATGGCCGAATACCCCCCGCTCGTCTCACCTTGCGGCATAGCGTCGGAGCAGACCGGAGACCCCGGCCGTGGCGTCGAGCCGCAGGGGGAAGAGCCCGTACTTCCTTCTACGTCACGCAATGGCGCGCGACAGGAGCCAGAGGACAATGCAGACCAAGCTGGACGAAGCCAAGGCCGAGCTGCTCGAACGGGCCGCCCGGGTAGCTGAGAACAGCCCGGCAGGGGGGCACCTACCGACTGGGACGACGGGGACGGCGGACCAGGAGTCCGTGTTCACGTTCCTTCAGCGCTACTACCTGCACACCGCGCCAGAGGACCTCGCCGACCGCGACCCGGTCGACGTCTTCGGCGCTGCCGTCTCGCACTTCCGTCTCGCCGAGACCCGCCCGCAGGGCACCGCGAACGTCCGCGTGCACACCCCGACGGTCGAGGAGAACGGGTGGACCTGCAGCCACTCCGTGGTGGAGGTGGTCACCGACGACATGCCCTTCCTCGTCGACTCGGTCACCAATGAGCTGACCCGGCAGGGGCGCGGCATCCACGTCGTCATCCACCCCCAGTTCGTCGTCCGCCGCGACCTCACCGGCAAGCTCATCGAGATGCTGCCCGCCCCGGCCGTCGGCGAGGAACTGCCGCACGACGCGCACATCGAGTCCTGGATCCACGTAGAGATCGACCGCGAGACCGACCGCGCCGACCTCAAGCAGATCACCGCCGATCTGCTGCGGGTGCTGTCCGACGTCCGCGAGGCCGTCGAGGACTGGGAGAAGATGCGGGAGGCGGCGGTCCGTATCGCCGAGGACCTCGCGGCCGAACCGGTCCCCGGCGACCTGCCCCGCCCCGAGGTCGAGGAGGCCCGCGAGCTGCTGCGCTGGCTGGCCACCGACCACTTCACCTTCCTCGGCTTCCGCGAGTACCAGCTGCGCGAGGACGACTCGCTGGGCGCCGTGCCCGGCACCGGCCTCGGCATCCTGCGCTCCGACCCGCCCCACGCCGGCGAGGAGGGCCATCCGGTCAGCCCCTCCTTCGAGCGGCTCCCGGCCGACGCGCGCGCCAAGGCCCGCGAGCACAAGCTCCTGGTCCTGACCAAGGCGAACAGCCGGTCGACGGTGCACCGGCCGTCGTACCTGGACTACATCGGGGTCAAGAAGTTCGACGCCGACGGCAACGTCGTCGGTGAGCGCCGCTTCCTGGGACTGTTCTCGTCCGCCGCGTACACCGAGTCGGTGCGCCGGGTCCCCGTCATCCGCCGCAAGGTCGACGGGGTGCTGGAGCGGGCCGGCTTCTCGCCCAACAGCCACGACGGCCGCGACCTGCTCCAGATCATGGAGACCTTCCCGCGCGACGAGCTGTTCCAGACCCCGGTCCCCGAGCTGGAGTCGATCGTCACGAGCGTCCTCTACCTCCAGGAACGCCGGCGGCTCCGCCTCTACCTGCGCCAGGACGAATACGGCCGCTACTACTCGGCCCTCGTCTACCTCCCCCGGGACCGCTACACCACCGGTGTCCGGCTGCGGATCATCGACATCCTGAAGGAGGAGCTCGGCGGCACCAGCGTCGACTTCACGGCCTGGAACACCGAGTCGATCCTCTCCCGGCTGCACTTCGTCGTCCGGGTCCCGCAGGGCACCGAGCTGCCCGAGCTGTCCGACGCCGACAAGGACCGCATCGAGGCCCGCCTGGTCGAGGCGGCCCGCTCCTGGTCCGACAGCTTCACCGAGGCGCTCAACGCCGAGTGCGGCGAGGAGCGCGCGGCCGAGCTGCAGCGCCGCTACACCAACTCCTTCCCCGAGGGCTACAAGGCCGACCACACCCCGCGCGCGGCGGTCGCCGACCTGGTGCACCTGGAGCGGCTCACCGAGGAAGCGGGCAACGACTTCGCGCTCAGCCTCTACGAGCCGGTGGGCGCCGCCCCCGACGAGCGCCGCTTCAAGATCTACCGCAAGGGCGCGGCGATCTCCCTGTCGGCGGTGCTGCCGGTTCTCAACCGGCTGGGCGTCGAGGTGATCGACGAGCGGCCGTACGAGCTGCGCTGCTCGGACCGGGCGACCGCGTGGATCTACGACTTCGGGATGCGGATGCCGAAGACGGCCGGCGGCGGCAACGGCGACTACCTGGGCGACGACGGCCGTGAGCGGTTCCAGGACGCCTTCGCCGCGACCTGGACCGGCCTCGCGGAGAACGACGGCTTCAACGCGCTGGTGCTGAGCGCCGGGCTGAGCTGGCGGCAGGCGATGGTGCTGCGGGCGTACGCCAAGTACCTGCGGCAGGCCGGTTCCACGTTCAGCCAGGACTACATGGAGACCACCCTCCGCCACAACGTCCACACCACCCGGCTGCTCGTCTCCCTCTTCGAGGCGCGGATGTCGCCGGACCGGCAGAAGGCCGGCCTGGAGATCACCGACGCCCTCCACGAGGAGCTGGACGCCGCCCTCGACCAGGTGGCGAGTCTCGACGAGGACCGCATCCTGCGCTCCTTCCTGACCGTCATCAAGGCGACGCTGCGCACCAACTTCTTCCAGGAGACGGTCGAGGGCACCCCGCACACGTACGTCTCCATGAAGTTCGACCCGCAGGCCATCCCGGACCTCCCGGCGCCGCGCCCGGCGTTCGAGATCTGGGTGTACTCACCGCGTGTCGAGGGTGTGCACCTGCGCTTCGGCAAGGTCGCGCGCGGCGGTCTGCGCTGGTCCGACCGGCGTGAGGACTTCCGGACCGAGATCCTCGGCCTGGTCAAGGCGCAGATGGTCAAGAACACCGTCATCGTGCCGGTCGGCGCCAAGGGCGGGTTCGTCGCCAAGCAGCTGCCGGACCCGGCGAAGGACCGGGACGCGTGGCTGGCCGAGGGCATCGCCAGCTACAAGACGTTCATCTCGGCGCTGCTCGACATCACCGACAACATGGTGGCCGGCGAGGTCGTGCCCCCGCAGGACGTGGTCCGGCACGACGAGGACGACACCTACCTGGTGGTCGCGGCCGACAAGGGCACGGCGACGTTCTCCGACATCGCCAACGAGGTCGCCGGCAGCTACAACTTCTGGCTCGGCGACGCCTTCGCCTCCGGCGGCAGCGCGGGCTACGACCACAAGGGCATGGGCATCACCGCGCGCGGCGCCTGGGAGTCCGTGAAGCGGCACTTCCGGGAGCTGGGCGTCGACACCCAGACCGAGGACTTCACCGTCGTCGGCATCGGTGACATGTCCGGTGACGTGTTCGGCAACGGCATGCTGCTCAGCGAGCACATCCGCCTGGTCGCCGCCTTCGACCACCGGCACATCTTCATCGACCCCACCCCGGACGCGGCCACCGGCTACGCCGAGCGCCGCCGGCTGTTCGACCTGCCCCGCTCCAGCTGGGGCGACTACAACACCGAGCTGCTCTCGGCGGGCGGCGGGATCTTCCCGCGCAGCGCCAAGGCGATCCAGGTCAACGCCCATATCCGCGAGGCCCTCGGCATCGAGGAGAAGGTCGCCAAGCTGACCCCGGCCGAGCTGATGAAGGCGATCCTCAAGGCGCAGGTCGACCTGCTCTGGAACGGCGGCATCGGCACCTACGTCAAGGCGTCGACCGAGTCGAACGCCGACGTCGGCGACAAGGCCAACGACGCCATCCGCGTCGACGGCGCCGACCTGCGCGTCAAGGTCGTCGGCGAGGGCGGCAACCTGGGCCTGACCCAGCTCGGCCGGATCGAGTTCGCCCGCCAGGGCGGCAAGATCAACACCGATGCCATCGACAACAGCGCCGGCGTGGACACCTCCGACCACGAGGTGAACATCAAGATCCTGCTCAACGGCGTGGTCGCGGACGGCGACATGACGGTCAAGCAGCGCAACAAGCTGCTCGCCGAGATGACCGACGAGGTCGGCTCGCTGGTGCTGCGCAACAACTACGCGCAGAACGTGGCGATCGCCAACGCGCTGGCCCAGTCCAAGGACATGCTCCACGCCCAGCAGCGGTTCATCCGTCACCTGGTCAGGGAGGGGCACCTCGACCGGGCCCTGGAGTTCCTGCCCACCGACCGGCAGATCCGCGAGCGGCTCGGCTCCGGGCAGGGTCTGACCAGCCCGGAGACGGCCGTCCTGCTGGCGTACACGAAGATCACGGTCGCCGACGAGCTGCTGGCGACGACGCTGCCGGACGACCCGTACCTGAGCGGCCTGCTGCACGCCTACTTCCCGACGGCCCTGCGCGACCGGTTCGCCGCCGCGCTCGCCACCCACCCGCTGCGCCGTGAGATCACCACCACGGTCCTGGTCAACGACACGGTCAACACCGGTGGCACGACCTATCTGCACCGGCTGCGTGAGGAGACCGGGGCCTCCCTGGAGGAGATCGTCCGGGCGCAGACCGCGGCGCGTGCGATCTTCCGCTCCGCCCCGGTGTGGGACGCGGTCGAGGAGCTGGACAACAAGGTCGACGCGGCCGTCCAGACCCGGATCCGGCTGCACTCCCGCCGTCTGGTGGAGCGCGGCACCCGCTGGCTGCTCAACAACCGGCCGCAGCCGCTGGAGCTGCTCGACACCGTCGACTTCTTCTCCGAGCGGGTCGAACAGGTCTGGCAGCAGCTGCCCAAGCTGCTGCGCGGCGCGGACCTGGAGTGGTACCAGCACGTGTACGACGAGCTGTCCGCAGCCGGTGTCCCGGACGAGGTGGCGACCCGGGTGGCCGGCTTCTCCTCGGCGTTCCCGGCGCTGGACATCGTCTCGGTGGCCGACCGCACGGGCAAGGAGCCGCTGGACGTCGCCGAGGTCTACTACGACCTCGCCGACCGTCTCGGCGTGAGCCAGCTGATGGACCGCATCATCGAACTCCCGCGCGCCGACCGCTGGCAGTCGATGGCCCGTGCCTCCATCCGCGAGGACCTGTACGCGGCCCACGCGATGCTCACCGCCGACGTGCTCGCCGCGGGCAACGGCACCTCGACGCCGGAACAGCGCTACCAGGCCTGGGAGCAGAAGAACGCCGCCATCCTGGGCCGGGCCCGGTCCACGCTGGAGGAGATCCGCAGCTCGGACTCGTTCGACCTGGCCAACCTGTCGGTGGCCATGCGGACGATGCGGACGCTGCTGCGCACGCACGTGTAGTCGTACACACGCGTAGTCGTACAACAGAAAGGCGCCCCGGGCCGGTGACGGCTCGGGGCGCCTTTCTTTCCCGGTTGACGGACACGAGCCGCGCCGTGTGGGGACGGCGCGGCTCGGGGTCGTACATCTGCTTCAGGAGGGCTGGGCGACCTTCGAAGCATCGGCCTGCTGCGGCGGCGCGGCCTTCGGCTTCGGCTTGGGCTTCGGCTTCGCCTTGTCGCCGGTGAAGGCCTCGTACTCCTGGAGTACCTCCTCGGTCGGCCCGTCCATGCGCAGCTCACCGCGCTCCAGCCACAGCACCCGCTCGCAGGTGTCGCGGATGGACTTGTTGCTGTGGCTGACCAGGAACACCGTGCCCGCGTGCTCGCGCAGCGCCCGGATGCGCTCCTCGGACCGGATCCGGAACTTCGCGTCACCGGTGGCCAGCGCCTCGTCGATGAGCAGGACGTCGTGGTCCTTGGCGGCGGCGATGGAGAACCGCAGCCGGGCGCCCATGCCGGAGGAGTAGGTGCGCATCGGGAGGGTGATGAAGTCGCCCTTCTCGTTGATGCCGGAGAAGTCGACGATGTCCTGGTAGCGCTCCTTGATCTCCTCGCGGGACATGCCCATGGCGAGGCCGCCGAGGTAGACGTTGCGCTCGCCGGTCAGGTCGCCCATCAGGGCCGCGTTCACGCCGAGGAGGGAGGGCTGGCCGTCGGTGTAGATGGCGCCGTTCTCCACCGGCAGCAGGCCGGCGACGGCCTTGAGGAGGGTGGATTTGCCGGAGCCGTTGGTGCCGATGAGACCGATCGCCTCGCCCTTGTAGGCGACGAAGGACACGTTCTTGACCGCGTGCACCTTGCGGACGCCCGCCGCCTTCTCGGCCTTCTTGCGGCGCAGCATGCGGTTGAGGGCGGCGGTGGCGGAGCCGCGGCCGGCGCCGGTGCCGTTGACCCGGTAGACGATGTCGACGCCGTCGGCGACGACGGTGGGGATGCGGGTGTCGCTCACGTTCTCAGCCACGGCCGTACGTCTCCTCAGCCTTCCAGAAGTAGATGAAGCCGCCGACGCCGACGACCAGGGCCCAGCCGGTCGCGATGACCCACACGTGCGGCGGCAGCTGGCCGGCGTGGAAGCTGTCGATCAGGGCGAAGCGCATCAGGTCGATGTAGACGGCGGCCGGGTTGGCCTTGAGCACCGGGTTCACCCAGCTCGGCAGACCGCTGTGCTCGCCGGTCAGCTTGTCGATGTTCCACATGACGCCGGAGATGTACATCCAGGTACGCAGCACGAACGGCATCAGCTGGGAGATGTCCGGGGTCTTGGCGCCCCAGCGGGCCATGATCAGCGACATGCCGGTGTTGAAGGTGAACTGCAGGACCAGCGCCGGGACGGCCAGCACCCAGGAGGCGGCCACCGGAACGCCGAAGCAGAGCAGGATCACGACCAGGGCGGCCATCGAGAACAGCAGCTGCTGGAGCTGCTGGAGGCAGAAGGAGATCGGGAGCGCGGCGCGCGGGAAGTGCAGGGCGCGGACGAGTCCGAGGTTGCCGGCGATCGCGCGGGTGCCGGTCATGATCGAGCTCGACGTGAACGTCCAGATGAACACGCCCGTGACCAGGAACGGGATGTAGTCCGGCACGCCCTTCTTGGTGTGCAGCAGAACACCGAAGATGAAGTAGTACACCGCCGCGTTCAGCAGCGGGGTCATGACCTGCCAGACCTGGCCGAGCTTCGCCTGCGCGTACTGGGCGGTGAGCTTGGCGGTGGCGAACGCGGTGATGAAGTGCCGCCGCGCCCACAGCTGGCGGACGTACGCCGGCAGGGTGGGACGGGCGCCGCTGACCGAGAGTCCGTGCCGGGCGGCGAGTGCCGCGAGGTCGTCCTCGGCCGTGACCGGGGTCGGGGGCGGTGTGTGGAGAACCTGGGTCACATCCGCTGCTTTCACTCGGGGGGTGGGGGTGCGGCGTCCGGCTGGGCACCGGTCCCGTCATCCGATGTTTCCTTACGCTTCTCTTCGCGTTTTCTTACGTCGGGACGGCACCGTATCGTCGCAACGGGAGCGTAGGCCGAGTTGGCGTCGGAACGCAACCGTTTCGTCGTCACGGACTCGTGTGGGTCGTAACACTTCCGAGGTCGGGGCGCGACCGATTCGTTGCCGGGGGACGAGTCGCGCTCGTGTTCGGTACGGCGATGAGCTGGGAGTCGTTCAGTGCGGCCCTGTTGCGACGATCGGGTGGTGAGCCTCGTCGGGACGCAACCGTTTCGTCGTTACGCCCCTATGCTGGGTGACATGACGACGAACGCCGAGGAGTCCCAGACGCGTCCGCGCCGACGAGCCCCCGCCGGGGCGGCCGTCCTCCGCGAGGACGTGACCGAGGCCATCCGGGCCGCCGTCTTCGAGGAACTCGCGGCGGTCGGGTACGCCCGTATGTCCATCGAGGGCATCGCGCGCCGCGCGGGCGTCGGCAAGACCGCCGTCTACCGCCGCTGGCGCTCCAAGCTGCACCTCGTCCTCGACGTCGTCTCGGCCCTCGCGGTGCTGGGCCTGCCGGTGCCCGACACCGGCTCCCTGGAGGGTGACCTGCGGCTCCTGTACGAGGTCACCTCCCGTGCGCTGCGCCACCCGGTCGCCTCGCAGATCATCCCGGACCTCCAGGCCGAGGCGGCCCGCAACCCGGAGATCGCCGAGGCCATGCAGAAGACACTGCGCGAGGGCCAGGACGGCGTCGCCAGCAAGATCATCGAGGCGGCCCAGCGGCGCGGCGAACTCGCCGCGAACCTCGACGACGACCTGGCCATGGACCTGATCTCCGGCCCGCTGTACTGGCGTTCGGTGGTGATCCGCACCCCGAAGCTGCCGAAGGGATATCTGGCGGCACTGGCCCGTGGCACCACGGAGGCGCTCAAGGCGCTGTGAGCCACTCCGCCGGGGATGTCACGGCCGGGGCCGCCGTCTCGTCGTAGAGGGCGCAGGCATCCTCGATCAAGGAGTGGACGATGAACCTCGCCCTGTGGATCGCCGCCGGACTGCTCGCCGCGGTGGCCCTGACCGGTGGGATCAGCAAGACGTTCGTACCCCTGGAGAAGCTGGCCGCGGCCCACGGCGGGGGCTGGACGGGCGACGCGGGCGCCGGCTTCGTCAGGACGCTCGGCGTGCTGGAGCTCCTGGCCGCGGCGGGCCTGGTCCTGCCCGCGGTCGTCGGTGTCGCACCGGTACTGGTGCCGGTGACGGCCGCCGCCTGGGTCCTGCTGATGACCGGTGCGATGATCACCCACGGCCGGCGCGGCGAGACCGCGTTCGTGGCGCTCAACCTGGTCTACCTCGTGGTCGCGCTGGTCGTCGCGGTGGGCCGGTTCGGCCCCGCGTCCTTCTGACCGGCCGCTTCATGGATGGCGAAGAGGGAGTCGGGGGAGAAGGGGGACATGGGGGAGTGGACATGAACAGGACCGAGGAGTTCCAGGAGCTGCGGCCGCTGCTGTTCTCGATCGCGTACCGCATCCTGGGCAGCGTCAGCGAGGCGGAGGACGCGGTCCAGGAGAGCTGGCTGCGGTTCGAGGGTTCGCCGACGGAGGTCAGGTCGCCGAAGGCGTTCCTGTCGGCCGCGGTCACCCGGATCTCGATCGACGTACTGCGCTCGGCCCGCGTCCGGCGTGAGGAGTACGTCGGGCCGTGGTTCCCCGAGCCGCTGCTCGCCGACCCCTACGAGGATCCGGCGCGGTCGGCGGAGCTGGCCGACTCGGTGTCGATGGCGGCCCTGCTGCTCCTGGAGCGGCTCAGCCCACTGGAGCGGGCCGTCTTCGTGCTGCGCGAGGTGTTCGACTTCGGCTTCCCCGAGGTCGCGTCGGCGGTGGGCCGCTCGGAGGCCGCGTGCCGCCAGCTGGCGGTCCGGGCCCGGCGCCACATGGCCGACGGCCGCCCCCGCTTCGAGGCGGACCGCAGGGAACGCGACGAACTGGCCGCACGCTTCTTCGAGGCCCTCCAAGAAGGCGACCTGGCCGGCCTCCAGGACCTGCTCGCCGCTGACGTGTCGCTGGTCAGCGACGCCGGCGGCAAGGCCCCGCAGCTGGCCCGCGCGGTCCTGGGCGGCCAGAACGTGGCCCGCCTCCTCGCCGCCGTCATCCCGTTGCTGTTCCGGATCGACCTCACCTGCGAGCAGCACGAGGTCAACGGCCAGCCCGGCGCGATCTTCCGCGACCGTGACGGCAAGGTCCTCCAGACCTTCGCCCTCGACATCTTCGACGGCCGCATCCAGGCCGTCCGCCTGGTCCTCAACCCCGACAAACTCGCCCACCTGGGCCCGGTGGCGGACGCCTGGGCCATCACGGAGGAAGTCAAACGAGCCCGCCGCCCTGCGGACTGACCACCCCCGGGTCCGCAGCGCCCGGACCGCGCAGCCGGGGCTCCGGGGCGCGGGGCCGGGGCTGCGGGGCGCGGGGCCGGGGCTGCGGAGCGGCCGGCGGTCGTGGCCGCCTCGCCGATGTCGCTCGGCGGTGCACGGGGTACGGCCGCAGGGTGCGGTTGAACTCGGTCGCGGGCCGGGGTGCCGGCCGGGGGAGTGTCCGCCTCTGGGCGGGAGCCCTGCTGCCGGCCGACGGGTGTGGGCGGCTGCCGGCCGGATCCGGGCGGTGGGTGGATCCGGGGCAGCGGGTGGATCCGGGGCAGCGGGTGGAGTCGGGGTGGTGGGGGCGTGGGTCAGGCTCGGGTTGCCTCCGGGTGCAGGCGTACCCAGCCCTCCCAGGCTGAGGTGATCATGTCCTGGACGTCGTGTTTGGCCTTCCAGCCCAGCTCTGTGGAGATGCGGTCGGCGGAGGCGACCACGCGGGCCGGGTCGCCGGGGCGGCGCGGGGCGACGACCGGGGGGCGGTCGTAGCCGGTGACCGCGTTGATGCGGTCGATCATCTCGCGGACCGAGACGCCCTCCCCGCGGCCGATGTTGAGGGTCAGTTCGCGGCCCGGCTCGGCCTGGAGGGCGCGGGCCGCCGCCACATGGGCCTCGGCCAGGTCCACCACGTGGATGTAGTCACGGACACAGGTGCCGTCGGGTGTCGGGTAGTCGTCGCCGAAGACGCGCGGCGGCTCGTCCTCCGTGAGCTTTTCGAAGACCATGGGGACGAGGTTGAAGACTCCCACGTCGGCGAGTTCGGGGCGGGCCGCGCCGGCCACGTTGAAGTAGCGGAGCGAGGCTGTGGAGAGACCTGTGGCCCGGCCCGTCGCGCGGACCAGCCACTCACCGGCCAGTTTCGTCTCGCCGTACGGCGACATCGGCACGCACGGCGTCTCCTCCGTCACCAGCTCGACGTCCGGCATGCCGTAGACCGCCGCGGAGGAGGAGAACACGAAGGACGGGACCCCCGCCTCCGTCACCGCCTGGAGCAGGACGCGCAGGCCCTCCACGTTCTCCCGGTAGTAGTGCAGGGGACGGTCCACCGACTCGCCCACCTGCTTCTTCGCCGCCAGGTGGACGACCCCGGTCACCTCGTGCTCGGCCAGGGCGTGCGCGACCTTCTCGCCGTCCAGCGTGGAGCCCGCCACCAGCGGGACCTCCTCCGGCACGCGCTCGGCGACACCGGTGGACAGGTCGTCGTACACCACCGTCCGCTCGCCCGCCTCGGTCATCGCGCGTACGACATGCGCCCCGATGTAACCGGCGCCGCCGGTGATGAGCCAGGTCATGTATGCCCGTCCCCTCCGTCAGTTGGCCCGTGGTGTTCGTCAGCCGCGGTCGACCTTCAGTGAAGCAGGTGCCGCCGACATTAGCGGACGGCCGAGGTGACTTCTCGTGCCCGGGGAGGTGCGGACGGTGTCCGCCGGGCGGCGCGTGGCGTGCCACAGGCGGGTCAGGGAGAGGACGGCGGCGGTGGCCAGCAGGCCGTTGCGGGCGAGCATCAGCAGGCAGCCGGTCCAGGTGCCGTGCACGACCTCGGCGTAGAACGTGGGGTAGGCGACGGCGCTGAGCGCCGTCGCCGTCACGATCAGCGCGGCGACCGGGCGCTGGGTGGTGTGCCGCGAGGTCAGGCAGACGGCGGCCAGGCCGAGCAGCCAGATCATGTACTGGGGGCTGATCACCCGGCTGGTGACGGTGAAGAGGAGCACCGCGCTCAGCGCCGCGTCGTACGGGGTGGCCTCGGTCCAGTGCCGGGCCCGTACCCGCCACAGCAGCAGGAGCGCGAAGGCGACGACGGTGAGCGCGAGGGAGACCGTCGCGACCGCGTGCACATGCGGGCCGACCAGTTCCATCGCGCCGTACCGGTAGTGGGTCGTGCCCCGCCAGCCGGCGTGCCGGGCGAGGCTGAGCGCGGTGCCGCCGAGGGACTCGACCTGCACACCCCGGCCGCCCTGCTGACGGAGAAAGGCGAGCGGGTTGCGGAAGGAGAGCAGGAACGCCGCGAGGGTCACGGCCCCGGTCACGGCCGCCCAGGTCCACGCCGTGCGCGTCGGACGCCCGCGCTCGACGCCCAGCAGCACCAGCGCCGGCCATACCTTCACCAGCGCGCCGAGAGCCGCGAGCGCCCCGCACGCGCGCGTGGCGCGCCCCAGCGCCAGCAGGGAGAGCACGGCGAAGGCGGTGACCTCCACGTCGTAGCGGGCGAGCGGGAGGTGCAGCAGGAGGGGGAGGGCGCCGGTCCACAGGGCCGCGCCCAGCAGCGTGCGCCCGGGGCGCGTGCCCGCGCGTGCGAGCACCGTCGTGATCAGCGCGTCGGTCGCCAGGGTGAGCGCCACGAACGCCTGGAAGTAGCTCGGCCCGGGCACCAGCCCCGGCGCGAGCAACACCGCGCCGGCGCCCGGCGGGTACTGCCACAACGTGTCGTGCGCCGGGAACGCGCCGTGCGACAGAACGCCGTACCAGTGGAAGTACAGCCGCCATACTTCGCGCGCGACCGCTCCGTGTCCCAGGAGTCGCTCGTTGTTGTGGGCGAGGAGCCACAGCATCGACGCGCGCGTGGCGAGCCAGACACCGGCGAGGCAGACACCGGCGAGGCAGAGGGGGCGCGCGAGGCGCGGCGAGCGCGGGGGGTGTGCGGTGCGCGCGGGGCGCCACAGGCGCGGGAGTCGAACAGCTGGGGCGAACGGGACGCGTGGGAGCGGGAAGTACGAGCGGCGATTCATCAACCGCGAGCGTAAGCCGCGCGGATGGTGTATCCATGCCGATACGCCGTCAATACCCGGCAAAGGTTGGCTAATCGCAAAAGATCGGGCCGTGGTGAGTATCGGGCCTCTCGTAAAAGCGCATCCGCGAACGACGCGAACGACGACAACCGGCCGGCCGACTCCGTCGAGTCGGCCGAAGCCGTTGGGGGGACCGTCCGCCGGGCCGCCGGGCCGCGCGCGCCGTGCCGTCGTCGTGGCCGTCCCGGCCGCGGTGATGCTCGCGGTCGGCCTCTGGGGGCTGCACCGCGGCGGGATGTGGCGCGACGAGGCCGTCACCTACCAGGTCGCCCGGCGCACGGTGCCGCAGATCTGGCGGCTGCTGCACGGCGTGGACGCGGTGCACGGCCTGTACTACCTGCTGATGCACGTCGTCCTCGCCGCCGCGCCGGGCCGGCCGGGCGAGGTCGACCTCCGGCTGCCCTCGGTGTGCGCGGCGGCGGCCACCGCGGGCCTGGTGGCCGCCCTCGGCGCCCGCCTGGCCCGGCCGCGCGTCGGCCTGTGGGCCGGACTGATGTACGCGGTCACTCCGCTGGTCGGCCACTACGCGCAGGAGGGCCGCTCCTACGCCCTGGTCGCCGCCGGCGCGACCGGCGCGACCCTGCTGTTCGTACGGGCGGCGGACGAAAGGGAGACCGGAGGGGAGGCCGGAGGGGAGACCCGAGGGGAGGCCGAAGACGGGATCGAGGGCGAGACCGGGGGCGGGACCCGGGGCGGGACCGGAGGGGGGTGGCGGGTCTGGTGGTGGTACGGCGCCGTCCTAGGAGTCACCTGCTGGCTGCACGAGTTCGCGGTCCTGCTGCTGCTCGCGCACGCGGGAACTCTGGCGCTGGCCCGTTCGTCGGGAAGGGTGTGGCGGGGGTGGGCCTGCGCGGCCGGGGGTGTGGTGCTGTCCCTGCTGCCGATGGTCGTCGTCTCGCACGCGCAGTCGGCCCAGTTGGCCTGGCTGCGGGAGCCGGACCTGGAGACCGCGCAGGAGTTGCTGCGCCAGTACCTCGGACCGACCGACCGGGTGTACTGGCCATGCCTCGCGCTCGGTCTGCTGGGGCTGGCCCGGCTGGTGGGCCGGCGTGGCGAGGTGACCCTCGCGGCGGTCGCGCTGCCACTCGCGGTGCTGCCACCGGTGGCGTTGATGCTGGCCTCGCAGCTCACACCGCTGTACGTCGACCGGTATGTGCTGTACGCGCTCACCGGGGCGCCCCTGCTGGTGGCGCTCGGCGCGGACCGGGTCGCCGGGGTGCTCGGCCGGCTCCGGTCGCAGGGCTCGGCGAGCACGCCCAGGCCGCCCGCGGTCACCCTGGCCGGGGTCCTGGCGCTCGCCCTCGCCTTCACCCACCAGGTGCCGCTGCTGCGGCAGGACCGGGTGCCGACCACCCGGCCCGACGACCTCGGCGCGGTCGCGGAGGCGGCGGCGCGTGCGTTGCGGCCCGGTGACCCCGTGCTGTACCTGCCGGCCCATGCGCGGGGGACGGAGCTGGCCTACCCAGCCGATTTCAAGGGCACGCGGGACGTCGCACTGGCCGAACCGGCTTCGGTGTCCGGGACGTTGTACGGGAGCGAGGTCGGGGCGGGGACGCTGCGGCGGCGGCTCGCCGGGGTGGACGAGGTGTGGGCGGTGATGGAGAAGTACGCGCTGGTGAGCGGGTACCGGCCGCGGCTCGCCACGGAGCGCGCCAAACTCGCCGTGCTGAACCAGCAGTTCGTGCTGCGGGAGGAGATGGTGATCGACCGGATCGCGCTGCGGCTGTATGTGCGGCCGATTCGGAGTGGGCTGGGCTGAGTTCAGCGCGCCCCTTCCTCCGAGGCCGCCGTGTCCAACGCCCCGGTCAGCTGGTCCAGGCGTGCCTTCAGGTCCCGTATCTCGTCCACGTCGAAGCCGGTCGCGGACATGATCCTGCGCGGTACCTCGAACGCCCGCTCCCGCAGTTCGGTGCCCTGTTCCGTCAGCCGTACCTCCACCGAGCGTTCGTCGCGGGCGCTGCGCTCCCGGTGGACCAGGCCCGCCGCCTCCAGGCGCTTGAGCAGGGGTGACAGCGTGCCGGAGTCCAGGCGCAGGTGTTCGCCGAGCCTCTTGACCGGCAGGTCGCCCTGCTCCCACAGCACCAGCATCACCAGGTACTGCGGGTAGGTGAGCCCGAGGTCCTTGAGGATCACGCGGTAGACGCTGTTGAAGGCGCGGGACGCGGCGTGCAGGGAGAAGCAGATCTGGCGGTCCAGGCGCAGCCACTCTGCCTCGGGGGCGGGGGTGGGGGTCGTCGCGGTCATGGCTCGATCGTACCTCTTGCGAGTCATTTAGTTGTGCGCAATTTAATTGTGTGCTCTACTTGCTGTCGTGAGGGCGGCCGGAACGGAGCCGCCGGAACGCAGAACTTCGAGAGGGATGGTCTTCCATGGACGCGCTCTACACCGCAGCCGCCACCGCCACCGGCCGGGAGGGACGGGCGGTCAGCTCGGACGGGCAGCTGGACCTCGCGCTGGCCTTCCCGCCGGCTCTCGGCGGCAACGGCCAGGGCACCAACCCCGAGCAGCTCTTCGCGGCCGGTTACGCCGCCTGTTTCGCCAGCGCCCTCGGCGCCATCGGCCGCCAGGCCAAGGTGGACACCGGCGAGATCTCCGTCACCGCCGAGGTCGGCATCGGCAAGGACGAGTCCGACGGCGGCTTCGCGCTCAAGGTCACCCTGCGCGTCGAGCTGCCCGAGGAGCTCTCCAACGAGACCGGCGAGAAGCTCGTGCACCAGGCCCACGAGTACTGCCCGTACTCCAAGGCCACCCGGGGCAACATCCCGGTCGAGCTCATCGTCGAGTAGTCAGCCGGGCGGTCGGCCGGGCGGCCACCGGGACGTCCCCCGTCCGGGTGAGCCGCGCGAGCACCTCCCCGGTCCGCCGGCTCCAGTCCACGACCACCGCATCTCCGGGCAGCCGCTCGCGCCGCGTCAGCAGCAGCCAGCGCACCCGGGGGCGGTGGTCGTGCGCGTCGGCCAGTTCGATGCCGTATCCGGGGAGCAGGCGTACGGCGTAGTAGGCGTCCGTGATCACCGGTTCCCCGGGGCCGATGTGCCGGGCCGCCCAGTCGTACGACGGCCAGCGCGGCGGCTGGACGAAGCCGACCGGGTCCAGCGAGCGCGGTACGACCGCCCCGGCGTGCGCGGTCAGGAAGCCCAGACAGGCCCCGCCGGCCGCGGCCCACCCCAGCGTTCGCCGTCGGCCCGGCCAGGGCCGCTCGGCCGCCAGCTCCACCGCGAGCGCGCACTGCGGCGCCAGAAGGGCGGGACCGAGCAGTTCGCCGAAGCCGTGGCGGACGCCGTACCCCGCCAACAGGGCCTCCAGAACGAACAGCAGTACGAGCGGATCACGCCAAGTCGCGGCCCGTGCAGGGGCTTGTCCCGCGGCCCGTCCATGGACGCGTCCCGCCCTCCAACCCGCGACCGGACACCCCCGCCGATCCGTCTGCCGATCCGTCTGCCGGTCCGCCGGTCGATTCGCCCGCAGATTCGCCTGCCGGTCCGCTCGCCCTGCGGCCCGTCGAGGCCCCTCCCCGGCCGCGCACCGCGCCCGCACCCACAGCGCCGGCACCCCGAGCAGCGCCAGCCAGCACTGCCCGACCATCCCACCGAAGCCGCCGAAGCCACCGAAGCCGCCGAAGCCGCCGAAGCCGCCGAAGCCGGCGAAGGCCTCGTACGCCCCGTACGGCTGTGGCGGCACGTGCGCATGCGTCCCGAAGGCGATCACCCCGGCCGCCACCGCGCCCGTCAGCCCCCACCGCCCCCACACCGCGCCCCGCCACTCCCGCTGCCACCCGGCCGTGAACGCCACCGCACCGGCCGCCGCCGCCACGCCGAGCACCGGGTCGACCAGGGCCACCACCCCGTAGAGCACTCCGAGCGCCGCGTATCCGGAGAGGCTGCGCAGGCCGCTCGGGCCGACATAGCGCACCCGGCGCAGATCGCGGGCCCGGGCGCCGGTCAGGGCCCAGGCCCAGAGGGTGAGCCCGAGGGCGAACGCGGACGGGTAGCCGAGGCTGCCGGTCAGCGGCAGCAGGGCCAGCGAGCCGCCGCCCCACCCGGGCCGGGTGCCCCACAGCACGGACAGGAAGACCAGCGCCAGCACCGGTGCCCAGGGACGCGGGGAGAGCACGCGGACCAGTCGGCCGAGGCCGGTCAGCAGTACCAGCAGGTTCAGCGGGCCGCACACCCGCAGCAGCTGCCAGCCGCTGAGCCCGGTCAGCCGGGCCAGCGCGTCCTGGGTCAGTACGTACGGGGAGACGGCGGCGTCCGTCAGGCCCGCCCGCAGCAGCCGCTCCACCGCCGCCGCGTGCTGTCCGGCCTCGCAGCACGGTGGCACCCGCCAGTACGCCAGGGTCATCACCAGCCAGAACAGCAGGCCGGAGAGCTGGTAGGGGGTGGGTCTCCGGGCGCGGCCGCCGCGCAGAGCGGCGGAACCGCGCGCGGCGCGCCGGACCAGGGCGCCGGTGCTCACCGGAGAGAACGGACAGGGCGGACCATTTGCCGAGTGTTCCCGCGCGTCCCGGTGGCGTCCCGGCCGCTCTGCCGCCCGTCACCTCATCGAGTGAGCCCCCGGCAGGCCCCCGCCGCTCACCTTGTCGAGTGACTCCTGTGCGGGAACCGGAACTACCCGGTCCACCAGCGGCTCAAGGAGCAACGGCACCCCCACCACCGGCAGCAGCCAGGCCAGCACGATCAGCCGGTCGCCCCAGATGGTGATGTCCGGATGCCCGGCCTGGGTCAGGAACCCGGTGCCCGCGGCCGCCAGCAGGAAGACCCCGAAAGCCGGCCGCCGCCGCGCTCCCCACACCCCGGCCGCCAGCGCCGCCGGGAACAGCGGCGCCAGCAGCTGCCGGCGCAGCCACTCCACCCAGAAGTCCCACTCCAGATGGAGGAACTCCGGCCAGGGCCGGACCCGGTCCGGGTGGGTGTAGTGGCCGGTCAGCAGGTCCTGCATGCTCTCCGCCTCGGAGGGATAACGCAGCAGCCGGGCCAGCAGCAGGGTGCCGGCGACCGCCGCACAGCCCGCCGCGGCGATCGCCACCACCCCGCGCCCGGGCGCCCGGCCGCGCCGTCGCCGCCCCACGGCGACCACCGCTCCCGCCCCGGCCAGGCACACCCCGAGGAACAGCGCCTGCGCATGCTTCACGGCGAACAGCGCGAGCAACGCCCCCGCCACCAGCGCCGTCCCCACCCACACCGTCCCCGCCGTCCCGTCCCGAGCGGTCCCCGCCGCCCCGGCCCGCGCCGTTCCCGCCGTCCCCGCCCGCGCCGCCCCCGCCCGCCCGGTGAGGGTCAGCGCGCAGCCCCACATCGCCGTCAGGGTCAGTGCCAGCGTCAGGCCCTCGGTCATCGGCCGCATCGCGGTCGTGCCCACCGGGAGGACGTAGTACAGGGCCTGCCCGGTCAGCGCGAGCGGTACCGGTACCGACAGCGTCCGCAGGACCAGGAAGGCCAGCACCCCGCCCGCGGCCGTGACCAGCACACTCGCCAGCCACACCCCCCAGGTCACCCCGAACACGGTGACGAACGGCAGCAGGAACACCGGATAGCCGGGCCGCACCTCGAAGATCGCCCGCAGCCGGGGAGCCACGAAGGGCACGACGTGCCCGTCCGTCTGTCCGGCCGCCAACCGGCGCTCCACGCGCCGCAGTTCATCCTCACGGCACTCCGAGAAGACCCGCCCCGCCGGGCTCGGCGCGTGGAAGTGCAGCACGTTCACGCTCTGCGCGCGGGCCGCCTCGGAGGCCTGGCCGGCGCAGGCCCAGTCGATCGTCCGGGCCGCCGCCTCCCGGTGGTCCACCCCGCCCAGGGTCAGCGCGTAGGACACGTAGTTCTCGGAGTCGGGGGTGTCCCGGCCGGTGACGTTGGCCAGTTGCAGCACCGCGAACACGGCGGCCAGGACCAGCACCCAGGTGCGCGGTCTCACGTCGACGCCAGCAGATCGCGGCCCGAGACGGGTTCCGGCACCCGTACACCGGCGGCCGGCATCGGCTCGCCGAGCAGCAGCGTCCGTACGACCCGCTCGGCGGCCCGTCCGTCGTCGAACTCGCAGAAACGGGACCGGAAGTCGGCCCGCAGCCGTGCCGATTCCTCGTCCCGCCAGCCGCCCGAGGCGAACAGCCACGCCAGCTCCCGGTAGGAGTGCGACACATGGCCCGGCGCCTCGGCGGTGATGTCGAGATAGGCGCCCCGGCTCGCGGTGCAGGTGGCCCAGTCGTCGGCGTGCACGACGATCGGCCGGTCCAGGTTGGCGTAGTCGAACATCACGGAGGAGTAGTCGGTGACCAGGGCGTCCGCCGCCAGCAGTACCTGCTCCCCGTGCGGTTCGCCGGTCGCGTCGACCACGATCCCGCGCCGGTGCAGCTCGGCCAGGCCCATCCCGCGCGCCGGACCGGTCGCCAGCGACGGATGCAGCCGGACCACCAGGGTGTGGCCCTCTCCGAGGTCGGCGGCGAACCGGGCCAGGTCGATCCGCTCGGCATGACCGCCCCGGACGTGGTCCCGGCGGGTCGGGGCGTAGAGCACGACGGTGTGGTCGGCCGGAATGCCGTACCGGGCACGGAAGTCCGAGGGGCCGCCCTGGACCAGCACGTCGTTGCGCGGGCTGCCCGTGCGGGCCGACGTGAAGTGGCAGGGGTAGGCCCGCTCCCACACCAGCTCGGAGTGGCGGTTGGCGACCAGGCTGTGGTCCCAGCGGTCGGCCCGGCGCAGCATCTGCGGCACGTCGAGACCGAGCCGGGCACCGGGCTTGCCCAGCAGGTCGGCGCCCAGGTACTTCAGCGGGGTGCCCCGGTGGGTGTGGATGTGCACGCTGCCGGGCCGCTTGACCAGCGCGCCGGGCCAGTTGACGTCGTTCACGAGGAACTTCGCGCGGGCGGTGAGCCGCCGGTACCCCGGGGAGTCCAGCAGTACGTACTCCACGTCCGCGGGCAGTGCCGCCGCCACCTCCGCGTCCTTCACCACCCAGACGCCCCGCAGCCCCGGCGCGATCTCCCGGGCCTTGCGGTAGACGGCCGCCGGGTCGCCCAGCAGGCCCCGGTGCGAGGACGCCGAGTACAGGACCAGCTGCTCGTCCAGCGCGCGGTGACCGCCCAGCCCGGTCAGCCCGGTCAGCGCGTGCCGGGCCCGGGCCCCCGCCGCCCGCCGCACCCGCAGCGCCTGGCGTCCGCTCTCCCGGCCGATCCGCGCGGCCTGTTCGCGCAGCCGGTACGACGCGTACGAGCCGCCCAGTACCCCGAGGTCGGCGCCCTCCGGCCGGTACGCCCGGTACAGCTCCGCGGTACGCCGGAAGAACTCGCCCTTGGCCGCGGGCGGCAGCCGGTCCGGTTTGGCGAGGATGTCCAGGCAGTGCTCGCCCATCTTCCGGTGCAGATACGGCCGCCAGCCCGCCAGCTCCGGGTGCGCGTCGACGTACGCGAACACCCTGCGGTACTGGTCGTGGACGTCGAAGTGCTTGCGGCTGGTGGTGGAGAGGATGTTGCCCTGGCGGCGCTGACGGTAGTTCAGGCAGATCCGGTCGAGGGTGGCGATCCGGCCGGCGCCGAGCAGGACCGGGAAGGTCCACGGGGTGTCCTCGTAGTAGCCCGACGGGAACCGGAAGCCGTTCTCCTCGACGAAGTCACGCCGGTAGACCTTGTTCCACACCACCATCAACAGGTCGAGGATCTCCGGGTGTTCGGCCGCGGTGAAGACGGCGTCGGTCGAACTCAGCACCTCGGCGAGGGCGTTGCGCCGGGTGCCGCCCCACCAGTAGGTGCGGGCGTAGTCGAAGACCAGGACGTCCGGGTCGCCGGTCTCCGCGAGCCGGTCGGCGATCGCGCGCAGCGCGCCCGGGGTGAGCGTGTCGTCGCTGTCCAGGAAGAGCAGGAAGTCGCCGGTGGCGTGCGGGAGTCCGGCGTTGCGGGCGTGGCCGAGGCCGACGTTCTCGGGCAGGTGCAGGACCCGCACGCGCGGGTCGCGGGCCGCGTACTCGTCGAGGATCGCGCCGCTGCCGTCCGGGGAGCGGTCGTCGACGGCGATCACCTCGATGTCGTGGAAGGACTGCTCCAGGACCGAGTCGAGACACTCGCGCAGAAACCCCTGCACCTTGAAACAGGGCACGACCAGACTGAATCGGGGCACGGTCAGCTCCTCGCGAAGGCGGTGGCGGCCGGGGCGGGCAGGCGTTCCGCGAGCGGGATCAGCGGCGGGAGCGCCTCCGGCGGCTGGCCGAGGAACACCCGGCGTACGACGCGTTCGGCGGCCAGACCGTCGTCGAACTGGCAGAAACGGGCCCGGAACTCGGCCCGCAGCCGCTTGGACTCCGGGCTCCGGTGGGAACCCTCGCGGAAGATCCGGGCCAGTTCCTCGGGGGTGCGCGCGACCGGGCCCGGTGGCTCGGCCAGCAGGTCGAAGTAGACGCCCCGGGTCTCCCGGTAGACCTCCCAGTCGTCGGCGTAGACGACGATCGGCCGGTCCAGGTTGGCGTAGTCGAACATGATGGAGGAGTAGTCGGTGATCAGCGCGTCCGCCGCGAGACACACGTCCTCGGCGGAGCGGTGCGCGGTGACGTCGATGACCCGGCCGGTGCCCGCGAGGGCTCCGCGGTCGTAGAAGTAGTGGGCGCGCAGGAGGACGACGACGTTCTCGCCGGCCGCCTCGCAGAACGCCTCCAGGTCGAGGCCGGGCTCGAAGCCGGTGTGGTGGTCGCGGTGGGTGGGGGCGTACAGCACGGCCGTCCTGCCGTCCGGCACGCCCAGGCCGCGACGGGCCCGGACCACGTCATGGGCCGACGCCGTGTAGTAGACGTCGTTGCGCGGATAGCCGTACTCCAGCGCCTCGTACGAGCCGGGGAAGGCGCGCTCCCAGGTCTGGGTGGAGTGCCGGTTCGCGGAGAGGTTGAAGTCCCAGCGGTCGACGCGGCCGAGCAGTTTGGTGAAGCTGCCGGTCTGCGCGGCGACCACCGGGTACGTCGACTGGTCGACGCCCATCTTCTTCAGCGGGGTGCCGTGCTGCGTCTGCAGATGCACGCTGCCGGTCCGCTTGACCACGCCCTCGGCGAAGTTGGCGTTGTTGACCAGGTACTTGGCGCGGGCCAGCACCTGCCAGTAGCGGCGGCTGCCGATCACCGCGTACTCGACGTCCTCGGGCACCGTGTGTTCCTGGCCGGCCTCGACCAGGAACACCGAGCGCAGCCGCGGGGCGAGTTGACGGGCCGTGGCGTGGATCGCGGCCGGGTTGCAGGTGTAACCGCGCCCCCAGTAGGCGCAGTACACGGCGAGACTCTCGTCGAGAGGGCGGCGCAGGTCGAGGGCGTAGCGCAGCCGGGTGAGCGGCAGCCGCGGGCGGGGCAGCCGCCCGGCCGCCCGGACCGCCGCCCGGTTGGCCCCGCGCAGCGCCCGGAACGCGGTGTACGCGCCCGTCGCGAGGAGCCGGTGCTGCATGCCGAGACTCCCGCCCGGCATCCGGAACCCGGCCGGGCGGTACGTACGGTGCAGCCACCCCGCCCGCCGGAAGAACGCCCGGTGCCCGGACGGCAGCCGCCGCGGGCGGGCGGCCGTCCTCAGCACGGCCTCGAAGAGCTGCTCGAACAGCGGCCGCGCCCGTTCGCCCGGGAGTCCCGCCGCGAGCGCCCGTGCCAGTACGAGTTCGACCTGGTCGAGGAGTTCGTGCTGATGCGCACCCGGCAGGTTCAGCCGGCTGCCCTGCCGGCGCAGCCGGTGCCGTACGACCACCGAGCGCAGCACCGCGACATGTTCGGCGGCGATACCGGTCAGGCCGCCCCAGCCGACGTCCGTGAAGTGGCCGTCGGGGAACCGCAGCCGACGGTCCGTGAGGAAGGCGCGGTGGTAGGCCGCGCTCCATGCCGGCAGCGTCACGCCGGTCAGCGCGGGTGCCTCGGCCGGGGCGAAGGCGCCCTGCGGGGTGCCCGCCAGCAGCGGCGCCGCCGGGTTGGCAGGCTCGCCCTCCCACCAGGGCGCCCGCTCGTGCTCGAAGTGCAGCACGTCCACGTCACCGGTCTCGGTCAGCCGTGCCGCCAGCCGCGCCAGCGCGCCCGGGACCAGGACGTCGTCGCCGTCGAGGAACAGCAGATACGTGCCCCGCGCCGCCCGCATCCCGGTGTTGCGGGCCCCGCTCAGCCCCGCCGACGGCGGTGAGTGCACCGGGGCCACCCGGGAGTCCCGCTCGGCGTATCCGGTGGCGACCGCGGCGGCCGGGGCGTCCGGCGCGTCGCAGACCGGGATCAGCTCCAGGTCGCCGAAGGACTGGGCGAGGACCGAGTCCAGCGCCTGGGACAGCCGGCCGGCGACCCCGTGGGACGGGACGATGATGCTGAAGCGGGGCATGCTGCTCTTTCTCAGGTGTCCATGCGGCCCGGCCTCCCCGTGGGTCGCCAGGTGGACGGCCGCGACGGAGTGGGCCGCGAGGTGTTCGGGGGCATGAAGGAACTCCCTGGAAGGCAAACGGCGGTCAACGGCTCTCGGTGACGGGCAGGTGACCAGAAGGTTGCGGAACGGTGGCCAGCGGGGAGTGGGCGAGCCCCGAGGCCGCCGACGGAACAGGGTGCCGCTCGTCAAGGGGGATGACCTCCGGCAGCCCGGCCGGCTCACCGAGCACCACATGCCGTACGACCCGCTCGGCGGCGCGTCCGTCGTCGTACCGGCAGAACCGCTCGCGGAACGCGGCGCGCAGCTGCGCGGAGCGGGAGCCGCGCCAATGGCCGCTGGCGAAGATGTCGATCAGCTCGTCCTCGGTGCGGGCGACCGCGCCGGGCGGGCTGGAGCGCAGGTCGAAGTAGGTGCCGCGGGCCGCGTGGTAGGCGTCCCAGTCCTCGGTGTGCACGACGATCGGGCGGTCCAGGTTGGCGTAGTCGAACATGATCGACGAGTAGTCGGTGACCAGCGCGTCCGAGGCGAGACAGAGGGACTCCACGCTCGGGTGGTCACTGACGTCGATCACCCGTCCGCCGGCCGCGAGCGGGCCGCCGTGCCAGTAGTGGGCGCGGGCCAGGATCACGAAGCGCGGGCCGAGCCGGCGCACGATCCGGTCCAGGTCGAGTGCGGGGCGCTGGGTGCGCCGGTAGTCGCGGTGGGTGGGCGCGTACAGCAGCGCGACCGTGCCCTCGGGGACGCCGAGGGACTCGCGGATCCGGGTCACGTCGGCGGAGGTGGCCTGCTGGAAGACGTCGTTGCGCGGGTAGCCGTATTCGAGGGTGGTGTAGCCGCCCGGGTAGACGCGCTCCCAGGTCAGGGTGGTGTGGCGGTTCGCGGACAGGAGGTAGTCCCACTTGTCGACGCCTCGCAGGAGCTCCTCGAAGTCCATGCCGGCGGCGGCCGCCGGGTGTTCCTGGAGGTCGAGGCCCATGTGCTTGAGCGGGGTGCCGTGCTGGGTCTGCACGAACACCTGGCCGGGGCGCTTCTTCAGCCGCCGGTCGAAGTTGACGTTGTTGACCAGGTACTTGGAGCGGGCCAGCGCGGTCCAGTAGCCGAAGGTGCCCGGACGCAGCCGGCGCGGGCCCGGCGGGACGGTGTGCTGGTGCTCGGGGCGGGCGATCCAGGAGGTGCGGATGTGCGGGACGTGACTGCGGAACGCCGCCTCCAGCGCGCCCGGGTTGCAGCTGTGGCCGCGGTTCCAGTAGGCGGCGAAGACCGCGCGGTCGGCGCGCAGCGGCAGGCGCAGCTGGACGCGGTAGTGCAGCTGGAGGAGGGCCGAGCGCAGGCCCCGGACGGACTTGACGGCGGCCTTGACCGTGCGGCGGCCCCCGGACCGCGCCAGCTGGAGGGCGCGGTAGGTGCGGTGCAGGCCGTAGTGGACGAGGCCGTGGCGGATCCGGGTGGGCCACGGGACCGGGGTGCCCGCGGCCCGGTGGCGGCGGTAGTGGGCACGGGCCCTGCGCAGGAACTCGGCGCGGGTGCCGCGGGGCAGCCGCTCCCGCCTGGTGAACACCGTCGAGAAGTGGTCGATCATCCGCCGGAACAGCACCGGCCGCCAGCGGGCCAGTTCGGGCCGCTCCTCGACGAACGCGAAGACCCGGTCGTACTGGTCGAAGATGTCGAAGTGGCTGCGGCTCGCGGTGCCGAGAATGCTGCCCTGCCGCCGCTGCCGGTAGTGCACGCAGACCCGGTCCAGGGTCGCGATCGTCCCGGCGGTCATCAGGACCGGGTAGGTCCAGGGGGTGTCCTCGTAGTAGCCGGGCGGGAAGGCGAAGTCGTGCTCCGCCACGAACTCCCGCCGGTACGCCTTGTTCCAGGCCACCATGAGAACGCGCAGGAGGCCCGGCCGGTCCTCCAGCCGGAAGGGTGCCGGGCCCTGTTCGGCCAGCTGGAACGCGACCTTGTTGCGCTCCGCCCGGCCCGTCCAGAAGGTCCGCGCGTAGTCGTAGACCAGCACGTCCGGCTCGCCGGTCTCCTTGATCCGGTCGGCGATCGCCCGCAGCGCGTCGGGGGTGAGGGTGTCGTCGCTGTCCAGGAAGAGCAGGTAGTCGCCGCGCGCCTGCTCCATCCCGGCGTTGCGGGCACCGCCCAGGCCCTGGTTCTCCGGCAGGTGGACGGCCCGTACGCGCGCGTCGCGGGCCGCGTACTCGTCGATGATCGTGCCGCAGGCGTCCGGCGAGCGGTCGTCGACGGCGATCAGTTCGAGATCGGGATACGACTGCGAGAGCACCGAGTCCAGGCACTCGGGCAGATACGCCTGGACCTTGTACGCGGGGACAATGACACTGAACCTGGGCAAGGGACATCCATGGGTCGGTCGGCGCGGGCGTTCTGCCCGGGAACGGCCAATGGAGTGATTAGGTTACGGTTCGTTACTTCATGTGGGTTACGTTCAGTACTGTGCTTTCCGGGGGACACCCCCAGACCCGCGGCGAAGGGCGAGCCGATGACCGACTCGCCCTTCTTTGAACTGCCCTGTGTGGTTATTTGACCGCGCCGGCCATCACCCCGGACACGAACTGCCGCTGGAACGCGAAGAACACCGCCAGCGGGACCACCATCGAGATGAAGGCGCCGGGGGCCAGGACGTCGACGTTGTTGCCGAACTGGCGGACCTGGGTCTGGAGCGCCACCGTGATCGGCTGGGTGCCCGACTTGGTGAACACCAGCGCGACCAGCATGTCGTTCCACACCCACAGGAACTGGAAGATGCCCAGACTCGCGATCGCCGGCCCACCCAGCGGCATCACCACCCGCGTGAACAGGCGCAGTTCACCGGCGCCGTCGAGGCGGGCCGCCTCCAGCAGCTCCCGCGGGATCTCCGCGAAGAAGTTCCGCAGCAGGAACACCGCGAACGGCAGGCCGAAGCCGACATGGAAGAGGACCACCCCGAGGATCGTCCCGAACAGGCCGATCTTGCCGAAGAGTTCGGCGATCGGGATCAGCGCGACCTGCACGGGGACCACCAGCAGACTGACCACGGTCAGGAACCACCAGTCCCGGCCGGGGAACTCCAACCACGCGAACGCGTACCCGGCCAGCGCCCCGATGATCACGACCAGGACCGTCGCCGGGACGGTGATCAGGACGGTGTTCCACAGCGAGTTGGTGATGTCGCTGTTCTCCAGAAGGTTCTGGTAGCTGTCGAAGGTGAGCTGGGACGGCTTGGCGAACACGTTCCACCAGCCGCTCGCGCTCATGTCCTCCGGGGAACGCAGGGAGGAGGCGAGCAGCCCGATCGTCGGCACCAGCCAGAACAGGCCGACGACGATCAGGAAGACGCGGACCAGACCGCCGTTGATCTTCTCCAGCAGCCAGCTCATCGCCGCTCCTCCCGTCGCAGCCGACGCACGTTGAACCACATCACCGGGATGACGAGGAGCAGCAGGAACACCGCGATCGCGCTCGCGATGCCCGGCTGGTCCTCCGCGAAGCCCTTGCGGTACAGCTCCAGGGCGAGCACGTTCGCGTCGTCCTGCGAGGAGCCCGGCGCGATGATGTACACGAGGTCGAAGACCTTCAGCACGTTGATCATCAGGGTGACGGTGACCACCGCGAGGACCGGCGCGAGCAGCGGCACGGTGACCTTGCGGAACACCTGCCACTCGGTCGCCCCGTCGACCCGGGCCGCCTCGAGGAGTTCCCGGGGGACACCTGCCAGTCCGGCCGCGATCAGCACCATCGCGAAGCCCGCCCACATCCAGATGTACGACCCGATGATGGCCGGCGTGGCCAGGGACGGGCCGAGCCAGTCGACGCCGTTGTAGGGCTGCTTGAAGTTGCTCGCCGGGAGCCTGAGCTGCGCTCCGTCGGCAGCGGCGGGCAGGGTGAAGGTGCCGTCGGCGGCGGCCTTGGCCGAGGCCACCACCTTGCCGTCCTTCACCGCCTCGACGCGCATCCCGTCGTAGCCGACCTCGGACGGGTCGGGGGCGCCGAGCCTGCCGACGCCCTTGCCGCGGGTGAAGTCCTGCCAGGTGGTCCCGGTGATCTTCCCGGGGTCGGGCCTCGCCGCCACGGCCTTCTTCGCGCCGTCGGGCATCTGGTCCGGGGCGACGCCGACCAGGGGGAGGGCGACGGTCTGCCCGGTGTGGACGGTGGCCGTGGTGACGAAGCCGCCCTGGTCCGGTTTCAGGGGCGACTCCCGGCCCGGGTGGGCGTTCGGGAACGCGGAGGACTGGGCGAAGGTGTCGTGGATGCCCACCCAGACCGCGTTGGCGACACCCTTGTCCGGGTCCTGGTCGTAGACGAGACGGAAGATGATCCCGGCGGCCAGCATCGAGATCGCCATCGGCATGAAGACGACCAGCTTGAACGCCGTTCCCCAGCGGATCCGTTCGGTCAGCACCGCGAAGACCAGACCGAGGGCGGTGGAGATCGTCGGCGCGAACACCACCCAGATGATGTTGTTCTTCAGGGCGGTGCGGATGCCGTCGTCCGTGAAGATCGCCTTGTAGTTGTCGAAGCCGGCGAAACCGTCGCCGTTCGCGTTGTAGAAGCTGCGGATTAGCGAGTACCCGATCGGGTAGACCACGAGCGCGCCGAGCAGCACCAGGGCGGGGAGGAGAAAGAGGAACGCCACGGTCCTGCGGGTGCCGGTCACGCTCTTGCGGCGGCCCGGTGGAGCGGGGGCCGTCGTCGCGGGTGCGGCCATCGCCGGGTCAGCTTCCGCTGCCGTAGGCGGCCGCCGCGTCCTTCTCCAGCTTCGCCTGCGCGCCCGCGACGTCCTTCGGGTTCTTCAGGAAGTCCTGGAGGTCCTTCCACTCGCCCTTGCCCGGGGTACCGCCGAACGCCTGCGGGGCCTGGTCGGACATGTCGAAGCGGAAGTCGTCACCGGAGGAGATCAGGGCCTTGGCGATGGTGCGCTGCACCTCGTTCGGGTACGCCGAGTTCGGCACGCTCTTGTTCGGGGAGAGGTAGCCGCCGAGCTTCGCCTGGATCGTCGCCGCGTCCGGGGAGGCCAGGAAGGTCGCGAGGGCCTGGGCCCCCTTGGAGTCCTTGAAGATGACGGCCGCGTCACCGCCGGAGACCACGGGCGCGGCGGAGCCGACCGCCGGGAACGGGAACACCTTGGCGTCCGTGCCCACCTTCGCCTTGGTCTGACCGATGTTGACCTGCACGAAGTCGCCCTCGTAGACCATCGCCGACTTCGGCTGGTCGCCGCCCGTGAAGGTCTGGGTGACCGAGGTGGTGAACTCCGTCTGCAGCGCGCCGTTCTGGCCGCCCGCCAGATAGTTCTTGTTGCCCCAGATCTGGGCGAGCGTGGTCAGCGCCTGCTTCACCGACGGGTCGGTCCACTTGATCTTGTGCTGGGCCAGCTGGTCGTACTTCTCCGGGCCCGCCTGGGAGAGGTACACGTTCTCGAACCAGTCGGTCAGCGGCCAGCCGTCCGCGCCGGCCACCGAGAACGGGGTGACACCGGAGTCGTACACCGCCTGCGAGGTCGTCAGCAGGTCCTTCCAGGTCTTCGGCTCGGTGGCGCCCGCGTTCTCGAAGACCTTGGCGTTGTACCAGATCAGCGACTTGTTGGCGGCCTTGTAGTAGACGCCGTACTGCTTGCCGCCGACCTTGCCGATGTCCTGCCAGCCCTGCGAGTAGTTCTTCTGCACTTCCTTGACCGCGTCCGCGCCGAGCGGCTTCGCCCAGCCCTTCTGCACGGCCTGCTTGATCGCGCCGGGCTGCGGCAGCAGCGCGATGTCCGGCGGCTGACCGCCCGCGATCTTCGACCCGAGGAAGTTGATGATCGGGTCCTGGGCGGGCACGAAGGTGACCTTCGCCCCGGTGCGCTTCTCGAACTCCGCGAGCACCTGCTTGAAGTTCTTCTGCTCCTGCCCGGTCCAGACGGCGGCCACCTCCAGCGTGGTGCCGTCCAGCTTCGGGAGGGTGAGGGTGGAACCGGACGGACTGGCGCTGCTCTCCGAGCCGTTGTCGTTCTTCTTGTCGTCGCTGCCTCCGCACGCGGTGAGCGCGAGGGCTCCCGCGAGGAGTGCGGCAAGCGTGGTGACGGCCCTGCCTGTCCGGATGGTGTTGCTCATGGCGCGCATCACTTCCCCGTTCGTCGTTCCTCGTTGAACGTCAGAACTCTGTCCCGTGCGCTCCGGTGTACGCGGGGGGCGCCTGTGCGGCAAGGGTGCGTACAGGTGAGGGCGGGGGATCGTGATCGCCTCGTGATCAGTGGCCGGGGGTCGCCGTGGCTCACAAAAGCGAAGGAACCTCCGCCGCCGAGACCTCGCGCGCCGCTCTCTCCACCGCGCTCGCCAGCAGCGCCAGGTCCGTCGGGCCGTTGCCCAGCTCCCGCACCGGGCGGCGGGTCGGGGGGTCGCCCATGCGGGGCCAGTCGAGGGGGACGACCGTGGGGCGCTGGGTCGCCGTGCGGGGAATGCGGCCGGTGACGCGGCCCGCCTGGAACGCCGTGATGTGGCCGTCCGGTGTGGTCAGGCGGCCGCGGCCCGGGGCCGGTTCGTCGGGGCCCGCGGCAGGTGGGTCCAGGGTGACGCGCAGGGTGGCCCGCCGGGCCGGTTCCGTCTCCGCCGTACGGCCGCCCGCCCCGGTGGCCGCGATCAGGTGGACCCCGAGCCGGTCGCCCTCCTTGGCCACCGCCTCCAGCGCCCGCATCACGGAGCCGGCGGCCGGCCGGCCCGGCGAACCGAGGGCGGGCGAGACCAGGGCGTCCAGATCGTCGACCACGACGACCAGGCGGGGCAACGGCGGTGGTGCCTCGGTGCGTTGACGGGCGGCGGCCCCGGCCGACGGGCGCAGCCGGATCGTGGAGCTCGGCGGTGCCTCTATGTCGGCGGCGCCCGACGCGGCGGGGCGGCCGCGCTGGGCGACGATACGGCCCGAGATCTCCCGCTGGGCGTGCCAGTCGGTGAAGTCGGAGCGGCCCAGCAGTTCGGCCCGCCGTTTCAGCTCGGCGCTCAGTGACTGTGCCAACTCCCGCATCCGGACCGGGTCGTTGACGGAGAGATGGGTGGTCACATGCGGTATGTCGGTGCATACCCGCAGGCCTTCGCCGAGTCCCGCGCCGGCACCGGTGCCGACGCCGTCGCGGCCGTCGATCAGGACGATCCCGAGCCGGTCGGGGCGGTCGGAGGCGGCCAGCGAGGCGACCATCGCCCGCAGCAGCTCCGTACGGCCGCTGCCGGGCGGGCCCTCGACCAGCAGATGCGGTCCCTCGGTCACCAGGTCGGCGCCGAGCGGGCCGCGCGGTCCGGCGCCGAGCACCGCCCGGGCCCGGCCGCCCAGCGACTCGGTGTCGTCGGCCGCGTCCGCCCAACGGGCCATCAGCGACGCCGGGGTGGCCCGCGCCAGCCCCAACTCGTCGAGCAGGCGTGCGGACTGGGGGAGCGGGGTGGTCACGCGCGTGTGCCGGTCGCCGGCCGGGCCGTCGGGGCGCAGCGGGGCCAGCGCTCTCGCGAACCGCTCGGCCCAGGCGGGGGAGACCGCGTCCACCGCGGCCAGGGTGCCGGGGCCGAGGGGGCCCGCCGCGTCGGTGCGGGCCACCCGCAGCAGATGCAGCGCCGTGGCCACGTCCCCGCTGAGCAGGGCCACGGCCCCGCACTCCCGGAACGTCGGCGTCACCGCGCACGCCGCCTCGTAGGTCTGGGTGACCGGCGAGGTGGGCGAGGTGGGCGCCGTCTCCGCCAGGCAGATCACATGCACTCCGGCACGCGGCCCGGCGACGGTCAGCCGCGCCACCGCGTCCCGCAGCGCCGAGCCGCCGGGATCGCCGTCCACGACGACGACCGTGTACGGCCCCGGGAAGCCGCCCCTGCCGTCGCCGTCGTCGGCGCCGAGGTCGTCGCGGGCCCAGGAGGGGCGGTGGGCGGCCTCGGCGGGCGGGGCGTCCGTGGTCGTACCGGCCAGGTTCGGGCGGTCGGCGGCGGTGGCCGGCCGTCGGGGTGCGCACAGGTCCTCCACTCTGCGCAGCAGTTCCTCCACGCGGGCGGCGGCCTGTTCGCGGTCGTAGGCGAGCAGAAGGCGGCAGTCCTGGCCGTGTCCGGGGCGGACGTGTGGAAGCCAGCCGAGCCAGGACCACTCGGCCGTGCGCTCCTCCAGGGAGCGGGCCCGGTCCGCGCTGATCAGCACGATCTCCAGCAGGTCGGGGGAGTGCAGCGTGGCGAGCTGCGCCAGTACGGCGCGGGCGAGACCGGCGAGGCGGGTGCGCGGGCCCGCGAGACCGAGGGCGCCGGCCTCGCGCAGGTCGGCGGTGACCGGCACGGCGGGGAGCAGCCCCGGTCCGTCGGGTGCCGGGCGGTCCGCGGTGCCGAGCCGGACCGTGAGCGTCTCCGGGTGGCCGGGGCCGCGCTCCCAGAGGCGGGGGCCGGGGCCGAGCGCGGTCAGCAGCAGGGCGGCGGGATCCGGCCAGGTCTCGGGCTGGGCGGGGGCGCCGGCCGACGCGGTGCCGCCGTCCTCGGCCGCGGGTTCGCCGTCGGCGGCCGACAGCACCTCGCCACGCCCGCCGGCCAGCCGCCGCGCCCAGGCCCCGAGCCCGCCACGCCTGCGGGCGCCGGGCAGGGCGGGGGCGTCGGTGCCGCGGAGGGGGGTGCCTTTGCGCTTCGCGGAGGGGGCGGGGCCGTCGGAGACGTCGTCGGCCGACGGGGCGCTGTCCGGGGAGGTCCGGTGGTGCGCCGCCGGGTCGGAGGTCGCGGGTCCGATGGCGCCGCTTCGGGAGCCAGGGCCGGACGCGGGCCCGGTCGGGCCGCTTCGGGGGCCGGGGCCGCCGAGAACTCCGGAGCGGCCGGCGTGGGTGTCGCCGGAGCGTTGCGTGGGGGCGGACCGGCCCGTGGCGGTGGCGCGGTCCGTGGTGGCGCGGTCCGCGGCGGCGGGGCGTTGTGGGTCACCGGTGCGTTGCGTGGTGGCGGAACCAGCGCGTGGGCCGGGCAGTCCGCCGCGGCTTCCGGCCGACGAAGGGTCGTATCCGCGTCCGCTCGGCGACGACTCGTACCCGCGCCCGGCGGAAAAGGGCGGTTCGTGCCCGGGTGCGGTCGCCGGGGCGCCGTCCCGGCGTCCGGACGGGGACGGTTCGTGCCCGGATCCGGCCGGCCGCGGTCCGTCTCCGCGTCCGGCCGACGAGGGGGGCTCGTGCCTGGGCCCGGCCGCCGGTGATCCGTCTCCGCGGCCGGCCGTCTGCGGTGCCTCCCCGTGCCCGGCGGCCGCGGGGAGCCCGCTGCCCTGCCCGGCTCCGGCCGGGGCCCCGCTTCCCCACCCGGCCTGCGGCGAGCCGCCGCCCTGGCCGGCCGTCGGCGCTCCACCCCGGCTCTCGATCCTCGGCGCTTCCCCCTGCGCGGGTACGACCGGTGACTCCGCCGGCCCGTGCTCCTGGCCCCCCGCCGCTCCGCCCGAGGCTCCCCAGCCCGCCGTGCCGTAGGCGTGATGGGTGGGGCCCGCGGGGCCGGTCGAGCGGTCGGCAGCCGTGACGCGCGCGGGGCTCGCGAAACCGCCGGCGTCCAGGCCGCCGCTCCCGTCGGCCGGGTCGCCCCCCTCCGCGCCCTCACCGCCGAGCAGCACCCGCACGCATCCGTCCCCGTCCGGTGCCGTGCCCACCCTGGCTCCCGGTCCTCCGGACGGCGTAAGCCGCAGGGCCGATTCCCCGATGCGCAGCAGCGCTCCCGGGGCGAGGCGGACCGGGCGGTCGGTGACGCGGGTGCCGTCCAGGTCCGTGCCGTTCGTGGAGTGCAGGTCGGCCACCGAGACGCGGCCGTCGGCGGCGACCGTGACCGCGCAGTGCAGCCGGGAGACGTCCGGGTCGTCGAGCGGGACGTCGGCGTCGGCGGAGCGGCCGATGGTGATCTGGCCGCCGTGCAGGAGGTGGACCCCGCCCGCGTCCGGGCCGGCGATCACGTGCAGCTGGGCCGGGGCGTCGTCCAGCTCGGGATGCGGCTCGGGGGCGGCGGGCGCGCCCAGGGACAGCACGGCGCCGTCGACCAGCGGGGGCTCGCCCAGGATGCGGCGGCGGGCGTCCAGCCGCTCCGCCCCGGCGTACAGGACGACGGGGGCGCCACTCGTCTCCCGGCCGCCCGGCCCGCCGTCACCGGTGACCGCCGAGGCCAGCGCGGAGGCCACCGCGGCCAGATCCGTGCCCGCGGGCGCCGTCACCAGCACGTCCCGGCTCACGGTCCGGCCCCGCTGCGCGGCAGGGCCCAGCGGGTCTACGACGGTCAGCCGGATCTGCATCGCCGTCAGCGGTCCCTTCTGCGCGGGCGCGGAATTCCCCCCACCGCCACGAGCACGTCGGCCAGTTCTGCTGTCGCACGCATCCTCGCACCTGCCACTGACAACGCGCCCACGACCCGATGGTAAGTGATCTTGATTGGTCAGCTCTGCCCCCAAAAGTGCCTGACCAATACCGCGCGGGCGATCACTTGAGATCGGTCACGTCCGGACCCGGCAACCGCCGGACCGAAGCGAGCGTCTTTCCATCGAACAACTACGGGAACGCCTACGTATGGGGATACGTCCGGAACACTTATCGGCCGCCTACGGTGCGGGGGAAAGCACAGCTGGACGACAGCCCGGTGCCAGGGACCACGGCACTACAGTGGGTCGGACACAAGAACCGGACACACCAGCAAGCGACAGGGAGCGGATGACGTGCGGCCGGTAGGCAGCAAGTACCTCCTGGAGGAGCCGCTCGGACGCGGCGCCACCGGTACCGTCTGGCGTGCCCGCCAGCGGGAGACCGCGGGCGCCGAGGCGGCCGTGCCCGGCCAGCCCGGGGAGACCGTCGCGATCAAGGTTCTCAAGGAAGAGCTCGCGAACGACCCTGACATCGTGATGCGGTTCCTGCGGGAGCGCTCCGTGCTGCTCCGGCTGACCCACCCGAACATCGTCCGGGTCCGCGACCTGGTCGTCGAGGGCGATCTGCTTGCCCTGGTCATGGACCTCGTCGAGGGCCCCGACCTGCACCGCTACCTGCGGGAGAACGGCCCCTTCTCGCCGGTCGCCGCCGCGCTGCTGACCGCCCAGATCGCCGACGCGCTCGCCGCCAGCCACGCCGACGGCGTCGTGCACCGCGACCTGAAGCCCGCCAACGTGCTGCTCCAGCAGTACAACGGCCAGATGCACCCGCTGCTGACCGACTTCGGCATCGCCCGCCTCGCCGACTCCCCGGGCCTGACCCGCACCCACGAGTTCGTCGGTACGCCCGCGTACATCGCGCCGGAGTCCGCCGAGGGCCGCCCGCAGACCTCCGCCGTCGACATCTACGGCGCCGGCATCCTGCTGTACGAGCTGGTCACCGGGCGCCCGCCGTTCTCCGGCGGCAGCGCCCTCGAAGTCCTCCACCAGCACCTCAGCGCCGAGCCGCGCCGCCCGTCCACCGTCCCCGACCCGCTGTGGACGGTCATAGAGCGCTGCCTGCGCAAGAACCCCGACGACCGGCCCAGCGCCGAGAACCTCGCCCGCGGCCTGCGCGTCGTCGCCGAGGGCGTCGGCGTGCACGCGAACTCCGCGCAGATCGCCGCCGCCGAGGGGGTGGGCGCGCTGCTGGCCCCCGACCCGGCGCCGGCGGCCGTACCGGGGTCGGCCGATCCCACGCAGGTACTGCCGAACACCGGCTCGTACGACCCGAACGCGGCGACCAGCGTGCTCCCGCACACCGGCGGCCCCGCCGGCGCCGCCGATCCGACCGCCGTGCTGCCGAACACCGGCGCCGCCGACCCGACGGCCGTCATGCCGCCGATGCCCCAGGGGCAGCCGGGCCAGCAGCAGCCGGAGCAGCCGCATCCCTGGCAGACCCAGCTCCGCGCGGCCCGCGACCGCAACGAGCAGACGCAGGTCCAGTACCTCGACCCGAACGAGGACCCGCTGCGCCGCCGCCCCCAGCGCCAGGTGGCCCGGCCGCAGCAGGCGCCGCCGCGCCAGGCCCCGCAGCAGCAGCCGGTACGCCGGCCGCAGCCGCGTGGACAGCAGGGCGGACCGCAGGGCGGGGGATACGGGCAGCAGGGTGGGTACGGCCAGCAGCAGCCCGCCGGGTACGGCCAGCAGCCGCAGCAGTACGCCCCGCCGCCGCAGCAGCCCCAGCGGCCGCAGCAGCGCTATGCGCCCCCGGCCGCCCCCGCCGAGCCGCAGCGTGCCCCGCGCGAGCCGCGGCAGCGCAGCGCCAACCCGATGAAGATCCCCGGGCTCGGCTGCCTCAAGGGCTGCCTCTTCATGGTCGTCATCCTGTTCGTCGCGGGCTGGCTGATCTGGGACCTGACCCCGCTGCACACGTGGGTCGGGGAGGGCAAGGGCTACTGGCACCAGCTGAAGGACTGGGCGAAGGCGGTCGGTGACTTCTTCGACAGCGTGGGCGGCAACAACTGACCGCGAGTCTGGGGATTTGTCGACACCTGGCGGGTGATTTCCGCCTCCGTGGTGAAGGTTGGCTCATCGGACGCGTACTTTTGTCGGCAACACGCGTCTGTAGGAGCAGCCTTGGCACGGAAGATCGGCAGCCGGTACACCGCCAACCAGATCCTGGGGCGGGGCAGCGCCGGCACGGTGTGGCTGGGCGAGGGGCCGGAAGGGCCCGTCGCCATCAAGCTGCTGCGCGAGGATCTCGCGTCCGACGAGGAGCTGGTGGGCCGCTTCGTGCAGGAGCGCACGGCCCTGCTGGGCCTTGAGCACCCGAACGTGGTGTCCGTCCGCGACCTCGTCGTCGACGGCAACGACCTCGCCCTCGTCATGGACCTGGTCCGCGGTACCGATCTGCGCACCCGCCTGGAGCGGGAGCGGCGCCTCGCGCCCGAGGCGGCCGTCGCGATCGTCGCGGACGTCGCGGACGGGCTGGCGGCGGCGCACGCGGCGGGCGTGGTCCACCGGGACGTGAAGCCGGAGAACGTCCTGCTCGACATGCAGGGCCCGCTCGGCCCCGGCGGAGCCCACCCCGCCCTGCTGACCGACTTCGGCGTGGCGAAGCTGATCGACTCCCCGAAGCGGACCCGCGCCACGAAGATCATCGGTACGCCGGACTACCTGGCGCCGGAGATCGTGGAGGGCCTGCCGCCCCGGGCGTCGGTGGACATCTACGCCCTGGCGACCGTTCTGTACGAGCTCCTCGCGGGCTTCACCCCGTTCGGCGGCGGCCACCCCGGGGCGGTCCTGCGCCGTCACGTCACGGAGACCGTCGTCCCCCTGCCCGGCATCCCCGAGGAGCTCTGGCAGCTGCTCGTGCAGTGCCTGGCGAAGGCACCGGCCTCCCGGCTGCGCGCGTCCGAGCTGGCGGCGCGGCTGCGGGAGCAGCTGCCGACGCTGGCGGGGATGCCGCCGCTGGACGTCGACGAGCCGGACACGGAGGCGTCGGAGGACGCCGCCGAGGAGACGGCCGCCGCTCCGGCCGCCGAGGAGCAGCGGGTACGGCGACGGGGGGCGGTCTCCCTGGTGCCGGGCGCGAAGCCGGACTCCAACCGGGACACGCACACGTCGATGAGGGTGCCGGGTCCCGACGAGCTGGCGGGCGGTGCGCGGGGCACGGCCAGGGTGCCGAGGGCGTCCGGGGCGCCGCGACCGGGCTCGGCCCGGCACAAGGCGGCGGCGCGGCGGCGCAGGGTGACACTGGGCGTGGCCGGGGTCGTGCTGGCGGCCGCGGTGGGCGTCGGCGCGTGGCTGGCCACCTCCGGCGACGACTCCCCGCCCCAGGACACCCACAGCACGTCGACCCCGTGACCCTCCGCCCGCCCGCCTGACCCGGCGACCCCGGGGCCCCGGACACCCCGCCCCACCAGGCCGGTGGGCCGGGCACCGGTGGCCGGGCGCTGTGCGCTTGGCGGAGCCGTTACGCTGGGAGGCGTGGCAGTCGTCGATGTATCCGAAGAGCTCAAGTCCCTCTCCTCGACCATGGAGTCGATCGAGGCCGTTCTGGACCTCGACAAGCTGAGGGCAGACATCGCCGTGCTCGAGGAGCAGGCGGCCGCGCCGTCCCTGTGGGACAACCCGGACGAGGCGCAGAAGATCACCAGCAAGCTCTCCCACCTCCAGGCCGAGGTCAGGAAGGCGGAGACGCTGCGCGGGCGGATCGACGATCTCGCGGTGCTGTTCGAGATGGCCGAGGAGGAGGACGACCCGGACACCCGCGCCGAGGCCGACTCCGAGCTCGCCGCCGTCAAGAAGGCGCTGGACGAGATGGAAGTGCGGACGCTGCTCAGCGGGGAGTACGACTCCCGCGAGGCGCTCGTGAACATCCGCGCCGAGGCCGGTGGCGTCGACGCCGCCGACTTCGCCGAGAAGCTGCAGCGGATGTACCTGCGCTGGGCGGAGCAGAAGGGTTACAAGACCGAGGTCTACGAGACGTCGTACGCGGAAGAGGCCGGCATCAAGTCGACCACCTTCGCCGTGCAGGTGCCGTACGCCTACGGGACGCTCTCGGTCGAGCAGGGCACCCACCGGCTGGTGCGGATCTCGCCCTACGACAACCAGGGGCGCCGCCAGACCTCCTTCGCCGGTGTGGAAGTCCTCCCCGTCGTCGAGACGACCGACCACATCGAGATCGACGAGTCCGAGCTGAGGGTGGACGTGTACCGGTCCTCCGGGCCCGGCGGCCAGGGCGTCAACACCACCGACTCCGCGGTGCGCCTCACCCACATCCCCACCGGCATCGTCGTCTCCTGCCAGAACGAGCGGTCGCAGATCCAGAACAAGGCGACCGCGATGAACGTCCTCCAGGCCAAGCTTCTGGAGCGGCGCCGGCAGGAGGAGCAGGCCAGGATGGACGCCCTCAAGGGCGACGGCGGCAACTCCTGGGGCAACCAGATGCGTTCGTACGTCCTGCACCCGTACCAGATGGTCAAGGACCTGCGCACGGACTACGAGGTCGGCAACCCCGAGGCCGTCTTCAACGGCGAGATCGACGGCTTCCTGGAGGCCGGAATTCGCTGGCGCAAGCAGCAGGAGAAGTAACTTTGTCGACTCGCCCACGGTGAGTCGGTCGATCCGGAACTGCCGCCCCTGGGGCGGCAGTTCTCGTATATCCGGGCTACGCCGGGGTTATGTCTGGGTTTTACGTCACACTCACAGGCTTCAACTCCCCGCATTCGGCGCGCAACTGGACATCGCGCCCGCAACGGCCTTGACGTTGCTTTGAAAAATGGGAAGGGTGAAGCGTGGCGTGCGTATCTTTGGGGCGCATGAGAACCGGGGGGCTTGCGCATCCGTAGCTATCTCCGTAGAGCACAGCCCCAGCGCCGCCAACCTGACATTCAGCTACTGGGGGTAGCAACCAGATGACCAAGAAGACACGGATCCGGGTCGCGCGGATAGCCGCCTGCGCCGTGATCGCCGCCGGTGCGTCGCTGACCGCCGCCGGCGCGGCCTCCGCCCTCTCCATCGGCGTCGAGGCCAACGAGGACGGCCTGACCGCCACCGTCAACACCGCTGCCGACGATCCGACCGAGGACCCCACCGGGATCCCGACCGACCCGGCCACCAGCGAGCCGCCGAGCAGTGAGCCGACGGACGTGCCCACCGAGCCGACCGATGTGCCCACCGAGCCCACGGACGAGCCCACCGAGCCGACCGATGAGCCCACCGAACCCACGGACGAGCCCACCGAGCCCACGGACGAGCCGACCAGCGACAACCCGACCGACGGCAGCGGCACGGGCAGCAGCGGCGGCAACAACACCGGCACCGACGGCAACTCGGGCACCTCCGCGCAGGAGGAGGGCTCCTCGGCCCTCACCGACACCGGTTCGGACACCTCGAACACCCAGGCCCAGGGTGGCGGCGACCAGCTCGCCGAGACCGGTGCCGCGCAGACGACCTTCCTCGTCGTCGGTGCCGCCACGATGATCGCCGGCGGTATCGGTTTCCGCATCCTGCCGCGCCTCATGAGCGGCCGCGGCGGCGCCACCGCCTGACGGTAGTCATCCGCTCACAGAGCGAATGCGTCACATACGGCGAAGGGCCCGGAGCGATGGCTCCGGGCCCTTCGGTCGCTTGTCGCAGGCTTCGCCGTGCTACGCGGTCTGATGCGCCAGCAGCGCCACCGCGGCGATCAGCACCGCCAGCAGCCCGATCAGCGCCATCGGGTTCAGCCCGCCGAGGAAGTTCTCCTGCTGAAGACGCTCGCGGTTGGCACGGCACACGGGGCACCGGCCTTCGCTCACGGGCGCCGCGCAGTTCGCGCACACCAACCGGTCGTACGTCATGCGCTCGCCCTCCTTGCACCGGCCATTACCTACACAACGCTCAGCGGAACGAGAACGTTCCCCCTCCACTGTGCCAGGTTCCCCCGGAAAGGGCGCGGCCGTCCGCAGACCTCGCCCCGGCGTTCCGGAAAGACTGCCCCGGAACAAAACCGCACAAGCCTCACCCAACCGTGACCGGCGCCTGCGCTTACTCACCCGACTCGCGTATGGTCACGCTCATCTACCCCCGGCGACCCGTGGTGCATCCGTGATCCGATTCGACAATGTCTCCAAGGTCTACCCCAAGCAGACCCACCCCGCACTCAGGGATGTCTCCCTGGAAGTGGAGAAGGGTGAGTTCGTCTTCCTCGTGGGATCCTCCGGCTCCGGAAAGTCCACCTTCCTGCGGCTGATCCTCCGCGAGGAGCGGTGCAGTCACGGCCAGGTGCACGTCCTGGGCAAGGACCTCGCCCGTCTCTCCAACTGGAAGGTGCCGCAGATGCGCCGCCAGCTCGGGACGGTCTTCCAGGACTTCCGTCTGCTGCCCAACAAGACGGTCGCCGAGAACGTGGCCTTCGCCCAGGAGGTCATCGGCAAGTCCAAGGGCGAGATCCGCAAGTCGGTGCCGCAGGTGCTCGACCTCGTCGGGCTCGGCGGCAAGGAGGACCGCAGACCGGGCGAACTCTCCGGTGGTGAGCAGCAGCGCGTGGCCATCGCGCGGGCCTTCGTCAACCGGCCCAAGCTGCTGATCGCCGACGAGCCGACCGGCAACCTCGACCCGCAGACCTCCGTCGGCATCATGAAGCTGCTCGACCGGATCAACCGGACGGGCACCACTGTGGTGATGGCGACGCACGACCAGAACATCGTGGACCAGATGCGCAAGCGCGTCATCGAGCTGGAGAAGGGCCGACTCGTCCGCGACCAGGCCCGCGGCGTCTACGGCTACCAGCACTGAAACCGATGCACACGTTCCCGACGCTTCACGCGCTCCACGACGGAAAGGCATAACCCGACGCCATGCGCGCCCAGTTCGTACTGTCGGAGATCGGAGTCGGTCTCCGCCGCAATCTGACGATGACCTTCGCGGTCGTCGTCTCGGTCGCCCTGTCCCTGGCGCTCTTCGGTGGCTCGCTCCTCATGAGCGACCAGGTCACCACCATGAAGGGCTACTGGTACGACAAGGTCAACGTCTCGATCTTCCTCTGCAACAAGAGCGATGCCGAGTCCGACCCCAACTGTGCCAAGGGCGCGGTCACCGACGACCAGAAGAAGCAGATCCAGGCCGACCTCAGCAAGATGTCGGTGGTCGAGAAGGTCACCTACGAGTCGCAGGACGACGCGTACAAGCACTACAAGGAGCAGTTCGGCGACTCCCCGCTGGCCGACTCCCTCACGCCGGACCAGATGCAGGAGTCGTACCGGATCAAGCTGAAGGACCCGCAGAAGTACCAGGTGGTCGCGACGGCGTTCGACGGCCGTGACGGTGTCCAGTCCGTTCAGGATCAAAAGGGCATTCTGGACAACCTCTTCGGACTGCTGAACGGTATGAACTGGGCGGCACGCGCGGTCATGGCGATGATGCTGATCGTCGCCCTGATGCTGATCGTCAACACGGTGCGCGTCTCCGCGTTCAGCCGTAGGCGCGAGACCGGCATCATGCGCCTGGTCGGCGCCTCCGGCTTCTACATCCAGGCCCCGTTCATCGCGGAGGCCGCCGTGGCCGGCCTGATCGGCGGCACGGTCGCCTGCGGATTCCTGGTGATCGCCCGCTACTTCATCATCGACCACGGCCTGGCCCTCTCCCAGAAGCTGAACCTGATCAACTTCATCGGCTGGGACGCGGTGTTGACCAAGCTCCCGCTCATCCTCGCAACGAGCCTCCTGATGCCCGCGCTTGCGGCGTTCTTCGCGCTGCGCAAGTACCTGAAGGTGTGACGCATGCCAAGAGGGCCGTACGGGCAACCGCCCGTGCGGCCCTCTTGCCTTGTCCTAGACTCACCGGCATGTCAGGCCGAGAGCTGTTCTGTCAGCCCCGCCGGGTTCGCCGGGGGGCGGCTCTGACGTTGGTGTTCGCAGGGCTGTTGGTGACCGGGGCGGCCACCGGGGCGTTTCCCGACCCGGGGCAGTCCGACCGGAAGACACCCACCGGAGCCGCCCGTGCGGCCGACCGGCACGAGGACGTCGCCAAGGCCGCCGCCGACGCGATGGCCGACGGCAAGTCCCCCATGGAGGCCGCCGAACGGGCCGTGAGCCGCAGCGGGGACCGGTGGGCCGCGGTCTACTCCGAGGGCGAGTACCAGGAGTTCGAGGAAGCGCTCGACGGCCAGTACACCGGTGTCGGCCTGTGGGCCCGGCGGGAGCGGGACGGCCGGATCGAGGTGACCAAGGTGCAGGCCGGGTCGCCCGCGGCCACCGCCGGCATCAGGAAGGGCGACCGGCTGCGCAGCGTCGACGGGGCGGACGTCGACGGGCGGCCCGTCACCGACGTCGTCTCGTTACTGCGCGGTGACGCCACCGACGCCCGCGCCGGCACGACCGTCACTCTCGGCCTCGAACGCGGCACGCACGCGTGGCGCGAGACCCTGCGCCGGGCGCTGCTGTCCACCGACTCGGTGACCGTCCGCAAGCTGTCCGCCGGTATCACCGTCATCAAGATCTCCGCCTTCACCAAGGGCTCGGGGGAGCTCGTCCGCGACGCCGTACGGCAGGCCCCCGCCGACGGCGGGATCGTGCTCGACCTGCGCGGCAACTCCGGCGGCCTGGTCAGCGAGGCCGTCACCGCCGCCTCCGCCTTCCTCGACGGCGGCCTGGTCGCCACCTACGACGTCGACGGCGCCCAGCGCGCCCTGCACGCCGACGCCGGCGGCGACACCGCGAGGCCCCTGGTCGCGCTCGTCGACGGCGGCACCATGAGCGCGGCCGAGATGCTCACCGGCGCCCTCCAGGACCGCGGCCGCGCGGTCGTCCTCGGCTCCCGCACCTTCGGCAAGGGCTCCATCCAGATGCCCACCCGGCTCCCCGACGGCTCGGTCGCCGAACTCACCGTCGGCCACTACCGCACCCCCTCGGGCCACACCGTCGACGGCCGGGGCATCACCCCCGACCTGGAGGTGGGCTCCGGGGCGCTGGAGCGGGCCGAGACGGTCCTCAGCGGCCTGGGCGACCCGTCGTAGCCCGGCGCAGGAGCCCCTGCGGGACCCGCCGCTAATCCGCTTCCCTCGCACCCCCTCCGTAGTGCGAAAATGGAGGGCACTATGGCCAAGGGAATGTACGTACCGAAAGAGTCCCAGCAGAAGCAGCAGGGGACGGCCGCCAAAGCCAGGGACGGCGAGAAGGGCGGCAAGCGCAAGATCGTCGCGCAGAACAAGAAGGCGCGGCACGACTACGCGATCATCGACACCTACGAGGCCGGCATCGTCCTGTCCGGCACCGAGGTGAAGTCGCTCCGCCAGGGCCGTACCTCGCTGACCGACGGCTTCGTGCAGATCGACGGGAACGAGGCGTGGCTGCACAACGCCCACATCCCCGAGTACAGCCAGGGCACCTGGACCAACCACTCGGTGCGCCGTAAGCGCAAGCTGCTGCTGCACCGGGAGGAGATCGACAAGCTGGAGGCCAAGTCCCAGGAGACGGGCCACACGATCGTGCCCCTCGCCATCTACTTCAAGGACGGCCGCGCGAAGGCGGAGATCGCCCTGGCGCGAGGCAAGAAGGAGTACGACAAGCGGCAGACCCTGCGCGAGCAGCAGGACCGCCGGGAGTCGGACCGGGCGATCGCGGCGGCGAAGCGGAAGCAGCGGGGCCAGTAGGGCGAAGCCGCCGGGAATACGGTGGCATCGGCGTGCGTTGGTCACGTACGATGGCACCAACACCAGGGGAAGCCCGGGTGTGCGCATTGAAAAATCAACATGGGGATGATCGGTTTCGACAGCGGATGTTGAAACAGGGGAAGCGTGTCGAGGAAGCGGCAATGATCTCGTAAACCATATGTCGCAACCAATAATCGCCAATTCCAAGAGCGATTCCCGCGCCTTCGCCCTCGCTGCCTAATAAGCAGTGAGTGAAGGCCCTTAACGGGTGTCAGCCCGGGGATGTTCCCGACCCGGACCCTGGCATAATCTAGGGGACTAAACCATTGCGCCCGGTCACGGGGTGCGATGGGAAATCAAACAGTGACTGGGCCCGTCGGCGACTTGTTCGCGTGATCGCCGGGGCCGAGAAAATCACAGCGAACTGCACACGGAGAAGCCCTGCTTTTGCACCGTTGGACGCGGGTTCGATTCCCGCCATCTCCACAGTCTCCATGTTGCGAGGGCCCGGTGGTCTAAGACCACCGGGCCCTCGTCGCGTTCGCGGGGCACGGCTGATGTGAAGGTTGATCTCGTTCGGTCAAAAACTCTTCACAGGTAGCCCACAAGTTGACTAAAGTGCGGTGCGCGCAGCGCTGAACTGACCATTCGGCTGCCGCGCACGTCCATCGGCGACCGGGGGAACACTGTCGCCACGGGGGAGGGATACATCGTCATGCCGTCATCACTGACGTATCCGCAGAGACGAACGCATCCGCGCCGTACGCGAGCCTGACCGCCGCCGCGGCACCTCACCTCTTCGATCCGGGCCCCCGTCTGCCCTCTTCATGAAGAACGGATGCTCTTTTGCGTGCCAGACCGGGGACCGTGACTCCCCTTGCGCGAAAATCCCGCACTCTCAGCCGACTTGTCCCCTCCGTACTCGCGCTCGCCGTGCTCGCCACGGTCGCCGGCCGGCCGGACCTGCCCCACGACCGGGCCGCCGACTTCAGCCCGGTGGCGGACAGTTACGACGGCTTCGACGTGGCCGCCGCCGAGCAGCTCCGCCAGGACCAGTGCCTGATGGCCGACGTGTTGCGCCTGGGTGGCCCCGGCATGTTCAGCACCGCCCAGGACGCGCTCGACCAGACTCCGGACAAGCTGCACACGGCGGCGAACCGGGAGTACTGGAACGACACTCCGCTGTCCAAGGCGTTCGACCAGGACAAGGCCGCCGCGAGTAAGGAGGGCGCGGCGCTCTACGACCACATCAGCGACTGGAAGAAGCCCGTCTCAGGCCTCTCCACCCCGGGCAGCTTCAAGACGGTCGCCGACTTCGAGGATCCGCCGGGCCTGCCCGGGGACGACACCCAGGACTTCTTCGAGCAGACCGGCCTGTCCCAGTGGGTCGGCAGCCAGATGTGGATGGACGAGGGCCCCTTCTACGACGACCCCACCCCGAAGGCCGACGACGCCACGCTGAAGGCGGTCAAGGACCTCGGCACCCCGCTCTACGGCAGTGATCCGGACCCCTCGCTCCCCACCCCGCAGTGGCAGCAGGCGTACGCCGAACACCAGGCGTGGGACAGCCTGGTGAACTGGTCCACGCAGCCGACGGGCGCGGACAACGCCCGTGTCTTCCTCTCCTCCGGCGGTTTCCCGCGCACCGCGCCCGACCCGGGCAGCGTCGAGTACCGGATCGCCGTGGAGGACCTGAAGACCCGGTTCGCCGCCTGCGACTGGCGCGGCCCCGTCGACCCGGACCGGGTCCTCGGCAAGGAGGTCGCGGACGCGTCCGCCGAGTGGCAGCGGGAGATCGCCGCCCAGGCCACCCAGCGCGACCAGATCCTCAACGCGAACCGCGACGCCACCAAGGCCCTCGCCACCGGTTCCAAGGCGCTGGGCGAGCTGCTGGGCCAGTCGTGGATCGCCGACCGCCTCGCCCGCTGGCAGGACTACTGGTCCGCCGGCGGCCCCGGCTGGATCGGCGACAGCCCGATGATCGTGCACGCGCACGGCGCCGCCGACAAGTGCCTCGAAGTGGGCGGCGGCAAGAAGGACAACGGCACGCCGGTGCAGATCTACACCTGCAACGGCTCGGTCGGGCAGAAGTGGGCGATCAGCGGCGACGCCCTGGTCAACGTCAACTCCGGCAAGTGCCTGGAGGTGAAGGGCGGCGGTACCGCGAACGGGACCGTGGTCCAGATCTCGACCTGCAACGCCAAGAGCACGGCCCAGAAGTGGGAGTACGACACCCACGCGACCAGCCGCCTGTACAACCCGGGCACCGGCAACTGCCTGGACCTCGCGACCTACGACAACGGCCGTGACGCCCGGATGTGGGACTGCAAGGGCACCGACCCGCAGAAGTTCGACATCGCCCCGTCCGGCCACAACGGCACCGACAAGCTGGACTATCCGACCAAGGCCCAGTTCGACAAGGCGAAGAAGGGCGTCACCGACGCCCAGGCCGCGGCGAAGACCCAGCTCGACCTGCTCAAGGCCCAGGCCACCGCGGTGAAGAAGTCCGCCACCGACACGGACACCGCCACCCAGGCCGCCTACGCCATCGCCGACCGGGCGGGCGCCCCGCGCGGCCGAGGCCTGCTCGTCGGGCAGCAGAAGGCCCAGGTCACCAAGGCGTCGGCGGCCGCGCTCGACGCCCTGTCCAAGGCCGGCGACACCGCCTACGCGGCGACCAAGGCGTCCGCCGGTGACAGCGCGACCATCGCCGCCCGCGCGGTGACGCAGGCGGCACAGTCGAAGGCCGCGTTCCGTACGGCCGCCGCGCAGGAGGCCAACGCGCAGGCGAAGGCCGCCGCCGACGCGGCCGCCGTACAGGCGCAGACCGCCAAGGCCGCGCGGGACACGGCGAAGGCGAAGCTCGGCGAGACCCAGCAGGCGGAGGCGGACGCGAAGGCGGCCGCCGCCACAGCGCACGCCAAGCGGCTCGACGCGGAGGCGGAAGAGGCGACGGCCAAGGCGGAGAAGGCGACCGCCGCGCAGAAGCAGGCCGAGGCCGCGCAGCACAGGACGAACGCCGAGGGGTACGCGAAGACCGCCGCCGAGGCCAAGGGCCGGGCGGAGACCGCCGAATCCACCGCCCGCAGCAAGCGCCAGGACGCGGAGGCCGCGCGGGATCTGGCCAAGGGCAAGTCGGACGACGCGTGGGACGCGAAGAACAAGGCGAACGCGGCGCGTGCGAAGTCCGACGCCAAGGACGCCTACGCCGACGCGCACGACTCGGACGCCGACGCGAAGGACTCACGGGCGGCGGCCGACGAGGCGGACCAGGCGGCCGACGACGCGGAGGCGGCGGCGGGTTCGGCCCGTACCGAGGCCGACGCGGCGAGCCAGGCCGCGGCGGACGCCGACGCCGCGGCGACGCGTGCCGAGGCGGCGGCGAAGCGGGCCCGTTCCGACGCGGACGACGCCCAGGCGGCCAAGCTGAAGGCGGACGCGGCGGTGCGCACCGCGACCAGCGCGGCGGCGGACGCCATCAAGGCCTCTCAGGCCTCGGCCGCCGCGGCCCGTACCGCGGTCAAGCTGGCCGACGAGGCGGAGCAGCACGCGGCCGACTCCAAGAAGCAGGCCGACGCGGCCAAGGCCGAGGCCGCCAAGGCGGTCGCGGGCGCGGCCGACGCGGCCGGTCACGCGTACACGACCGCGCAGGCGGCCGAGGACGCCGGAGCGTCCGCGCAGCAGGTCGCCGCGCCGGCCAACGACGCGATCCAGCTCGGTTCGCCCTACGTGGGCACCGACTCCGCTGCGGGGCTCGTCGTCCTGACGGGCCAGTCGTCGAAGACGATCGCCGAGCAGCAGCGGGCCGTCGCCGAGGCGCACGCCGCCAACGCGCAGAAGAACGCCGAGCAGGCGCAGAGCCTCGCCAACGCCGCGACCGGCGACGCGAAGGCCGCGTACACCATCGCCGCCGAGGCGGCCGGTCACGCGGCGGACGCCCGCAGGTCCTCGAAGGAGGCGCTGGGGTACGCCGCCGAGGCGTCGCAGTACGCGGCGGACGCGCAGAAGTCACTGGCGCGCACCATCGAGTACGACCAGCAGGCCGCCGCCGACGCGGCAGCAGCCGACCGGGCGGCCGGCAACGCCGAGGGTTACGCCAAGGACGCCCGGGACTCCGCCGACCAGGCGGCCCTGGACGCGGACGCGGCCCGTACGGCGGCCGCCGAGGCAGAGCAGTCGGCGAAGGACGCCCGCGCCGCGGCCGACCGCGCCGACGCCGAGGCCACCGCGGCCGAGGAGGCGGCCAAGGACGCCCAGAAATACGCCGACTCGGCACAGCAGGCGGCCGACCAGGCCGCAGCCGCCGACGCGAACAAGCAGGTGCAGACCGGAGCCGGGACCGGGATCGGCGGCGTGTTCTCGGTCATCGACGACATCAAGCAGAACGGGGAGCCGGAACGACTCCCCAACGAGTGCCACGGCCTGGACTGCAACACGTTGGTGTACAAGGTGCACTTCGACGCGGTGGTCAGCTACTACCTGTGCGACAACTCGGACGTGCCCGCCACGGAGGCCGGTTGCCCCGCCGAGGACACGGTCTTCCTCAAGACGCAGACGTTCAAGGACCTGACCAAGACGGTCAAGCTCTCCGCGTGGGACGTGACCAAGGACGTCTGGAAGGGCATCTACGAGTCGATCATCGGTGACTTCACCGGCTGCTACCACAAGCTCAACGGTGATGGCAGCGGCAGCTTCGGCGACTGTGCCTGGGCCGCCACCTGGCTTCCGGTCGGCGGTCCGATCGCGAAGATCACCGAGGCGATCCGTGCCGTGGACGCGGCCATGCGCACCGGTGTCGGCGTCGCCGACGCGCTGAAGGCGCTGCGGGCACTGGATGTGGACGCCCGTACCCTCTCCGCGATCGAGCGGTCCGCGAAGGTGTACGAGGAGGCGCGGACGGCGTGCCCGAGGAACAGCTTCCCCGGCACCACCGAGGTCGTCCTGGCCGACGGCGGCCGCAAGCAGCTCCGTGACGTACGGACCGGCGACCTCCTGCTGGCCACCGACCCGGCGACCGGACGCGCTCAGGGCGAGCCGGTGACCCGTACCTTCCACCACACCGCCGTCGACCTGGTCGACGTCACTCTGGCGGACGGCGGGCGCCTCACCAGCACACCCGGACACCGGATGTTCGTCGTCGGCCGGGGCTGGACACTCGCGTCCGACCTGCGGCCCGGCGAGAGCCTGCGCGGCCCGGACGGTACCCTGCGCACCGTGGCCGCGGTGCTAGACCGCCGTGAGGCGAAGCCCCGGACCGTGTACGACCTGACCGTGTCCGGCCTGCACACCTTCTACGCGGTGGCGGGCGAGACCCCGGTCCTCGTCCACAACTGCAACGACATCGTGCTCGACGGCCAGAAGTTCCCCGGTCAGGCCCACACCATCGACGAACACGTGATCCCGACCGAGCAGGAAGCGAAGAGGCTGTCCGCCGACAAGACGCGCAAGAACAAAGGCGTGGAAACGCCGAACAGTGTATGGGTCGACCAGGAGACGGCCCAGAAGGTCGTCGACTACGCACTGAGCCAGAAGGCCAACATGATCAAGAACTGGATGAAGGACAAGTCGCGGAACGAGCTCACCTGGACGGGGACCTTCGGACCGAAGGATTCCTCCCTCGGTACGGTCTACTGGGAGAACCGGGCCAGCCAGGCCGCGGGCAACCGCTTCTTCATCAAACTCGTGAGGGTTCCCGAGACGGCGGGGAAGCACCGTTTCGGCTACTACGTGCAGACCTGCTACCCGATCTGAGGAGGTGACACAGAGTGCAGCGTTTCAGTGACTTCGATTTCGGTGTCTCGTGGGTGATGAGCTTCTTCCACCAGGACTGGACCTACGACGGACCCACGGCCGCCGACGTCGTCGCGAAACACCTCGTTGTGGACGTCGACGACGTGGTTCTGGCGGTTCGCCGTGACGCCCAGGTGCTTGCCGAGCACCTTCCGTCGGAGACCATCGAGGTGTTGTGGACGGCCGGCGCACAGTACATGCCGAGTTTCGAGGGGACTGGGACCACGGGATCGGAGTGGACACGGACGGTCGTCGGCCTGTGTGAAGCCCGGCTGTCCGCCGAGGCGGACGTACGCCCCCTCACCGGGGCCGACACGGAGGACGGTCTCGCCCACAGGGACGCCATCGTCGCCGAGGTCGAGCGGGTGGAGTTCCTGCCCGCCGAGGTCCGCGAGGCACTCGTCGACTGCGCGCGCCGCTGCACTCCGGACCTGGCGTTGCGGATCCTGCTGAGGGCCATCGTGAAAACGCCGTACAACTCGCTGTCTCCGGATCAGTACGCACGGCTGGAGGCCATCGGATCAGCCCTCCACTACGGCGAGTACGTGGTGGACGCCGTCAAGTTCATGGTCGACGAGGGCTAGTCGGCGATCCGGTTTCCGCACGGACGGCGTTCCGCTCCGGGGTGACTCCCGGAGCGGAACGCCGTTTCGCATGTGCCGTCAGAATGCCTCCCGCGGCGCCGTGCTCGCCCGCTCCGTCAGCCGGGGCGCCAGCAGCGTCGCCTCCGGCACCTCCCTGTCCCCGCCCAGCTTGCGCATCAGCAACTCCGCCGCCCGCTCCCCGAGTTCCGCGGCCGGCAGCGCGACCGAGGACACCGGGACGCGGAGCCCCGCCGCCGGTGTCGCCTCGCACGGGTGGACGGAGGACGCCATCCCGTTGCGGTCGGCGGCGGCCGTGAAGCCCTGGACGACGCGCTGGGCGAACGCCGTCTCCCGCACGTACACCTCAGGCGGCGAGCCGACCAGCGCGACCACCCGGTGCCCCAGCCCCGCCAGCCGCTCCACGCACAGCTCACCGGCCGCCCGGAAGTCCAGGTCGACGCAGGTCAGGCCCTTGGTGGCGGCCGGGAAACCGATCAGTACCGACGGCCGTTCCAGTGCGCGCACCAGCGGCAGCCGGGGGTCGTGCCGCTGGACGTCCATCACGATCAGCGCGTCGGCCAGCGCCGTGTCGGTGACCCGGTGCAGGCCCTCCTCGCCCTCCTCCTGGGTGAGGAGGAGCACGTCGTGGTCGTGGCGGCGGGCCGTCGTCACCACCGACACCGCGAAATGCATGACCACCGGGACGTGGATGCCGGTGCGCAGCGGGATCACCAGGGCGAGGACGTTGGCGCGGCTGCTGTGTAGTAGTTGGGCATCCGCTCGGGGTCCGAGCCGTCGGGCCAGGCCACGTTCACCGGTACCCGTTCCCCGAAGTCGGTCTTGAAGCAGTCGACACCCTGCGCCAGCAGAGCCTCCAGCTTGCCCGCGTACCAGTCGGGGGCCGCCGCCGACGTGAAGTCCACCAACGCCATCCCCGGCTGCCACAGATCCCACTGCCACACGCTCCCGTCCGGTCGCCGCAGCAGGTGGCCCAGCTCCTTCCCCTCGGCGATCAGCGGCGACCGCTGCGCGATGTACGGGTTGATCCACACGCACACCCGCAGTCCGCGCTCGTGCAGCCGCCCCAGCATCCCCTCCGGATCCGGAAACACCCGGGGATCCCACCGGAAGTCGCACCAGTTGAACTCCCGCATCCAGAAGCAGTCGAAGTGGAAGACGGAGAGCGGGAGTTCGCGCTCCCGCATGCCCTCGATGAAGGACGTGACCGTCTTCTCGTCGTACGACGTCGGGAAGGAGGTGGAGAGCCACAGGCCGAAGGGCCGGGCGGGCGGGAGCGCCGGGCGGCTGGTCAGGGCTGCGTCGGCGTGTGGATCTCCAGACCGGAGTCCGCGGCGGTGACGTTGAGGACCTCGACCGGATGGGCCGCGCCGACGCCCTCGCGCAGCAGCCAGTAGCCGTCGGTGAACTTCACTCACGTACCTCCTACTTGACGGCGCCCACGGCGATGCCCTGGGTGAGCGTGCGCTGGAAGACGAGGAAGAAGACGATGGCCGGGAGCACGCCTAGCAGGGCGGCCGCGTTGGTCATCGTGGCGTCCATCAGGCGCTGGCCCTGGAGGACGCCGAGGGCGACGGACACCGTCTGGTTGTCGTTGGAGATCAGCATGACCAGGGGGAGCAGGAACTCGTTCCAGGTCCAGACGAAGAAGAAGACCAGGAGCACGCCCAGGGTCGGGCGGCTGACGGGTACGACGATCCGGACCAGGATCTGCCACTTGTTCGCGCCGTCGATCCGGGCCGCCTCGACGATCTCGCGCGGGAACCGGCCGAGGACGGCGGAGAGGAGATACGTCCCGAACGCCGACTGGATCACCGTGAACACGATGATCACGCTGAGCCTGGTGTCGTAGAGACCCGCCTGCTTGCTCAGGTAGTAGAGCGGATAGACCAGCGCCTCCTGCGGCAGCATGGTGGCGAGGACGAAGAAGGCCAGCACCCAGGTGCGGCCCCTGATCCGGCCGATGCCGATCGCGTACGCGTTGAGGACGGAGAGGGCGGTGGCGAGGAGGGCGACCGAGCCGCTGACGAGGACCGAGTTGATCAGCTTCCGGGTGTAGTCGACGCGCTGCCAGAAGTTCTCGAGGCCGTCCAGGTAGAGCCCGTGGGGGAGGCTCAGCGGGCCGTTGTGGGAGTACTCCGCGGGGGACTTCACCGCGTTGACGGCCACGATCAGGAACGGGACGACCATGAAGAGCGCGGCGAGACAGAGGGCGAGGAGGACGGGGTAACGGCGTAGTGCGGTCATTCAGAGGTCTCCGTCCTCCGCGCGGTTCTGCAGCTTCAGGCCGGTCAGGGACAGGGCCAGGATGATCACCGTGAGGACCGTGGAGATCGCCGAGCCGTAGCCGACCTGGGTCTTCTCGAAGAACGTGGTGAAGGAGAAGTACGAGGGGACGTCGGTGGCGCCGCCCGGGCCGCCCTTGGTCAGGACGTACACCGCGCCGAAGACCTTGAGTGCGGCGATCGTGCACCAGGTCAGGACGACGTACACCTCCGGGCGGAGCTGCGGCAGCGTGATGTGCCGGAAGCGGCGCCACCAGCCGGCGCCGTCCAGCTCGGCCGCCTCGTACAGCTGCGGGTCGACGCGCCCGAGCCCGGCCATGAAGACGACGAGCGGGAAGCCGATCTGCACCCAGACCAGCACGCCCATCACGGTGTAGAGGGCGAGGTCAGGGTCGCCGAGCCAGTCCTGCTGCCAGGAGCCGAGCCCGACCGCCTTCAGCAGGGCGTTGAGGGTGCCGTCGTCCGGGGCCAGGATCCAGCTCCAGACGATGCCGGCCACCGCCACCGGCAGCACCTGGGGGAGATAGAAGCAGGCGCGCAGGACGGCGGCGATCCGGGTGCCGAAGTGCTTGCCGACGTAGTCGAACAGGGCGGCGGCCAGGACCAGTCCGAGTGCCGTCGGGAGCACGGCCATCGCGACGACCATGAAGAGGCTGTGCCGGAAGGACGCCCAGAACTCGGCATCGTGCAGCAGCTCACGGTAGTTGGCGAGCCCGGACCACTTCGGACCGCCCACGCCCTGCCAGTCGGTGAAGCTCACGCCCGTGTTCATCAGGAACGGGATGACGACGACCGCGAGGAAGGCGAGGACGCCGGGGAGGAGGAAGAGGGCGTAGGAGTCCCGGGGGCGGCGCCCGTCACCTGTGGTGCGCCGCCCTTCGAAGGTCACCGTCACTTCGAGCCCTTGTCGTACGCCGTCTGGAGATTGCTCAGGTAGGCGTCCGGTTTCTCGCTCCCGGTGATCAGTTTCTGGGTCTCGGAGACGAGGGTGTCGTAGAAGCCGGCGATCGGCCAGTCCGGGTAGAAGGCCAGGCCGTCGCGCTTGCTGAGGGTGTTGAAGTTGCCGATGAGCTCCCTGGCCTTGGGATCGGTGACGGCGCTCGCGTCGGCCGCGACCGGGACTCCGCCCTTGTTGCCGAGCAGGTTCTGGATCTTCTTCGACAGGGTGATGTCGATGAAGTCGTAGGCGAGATCCTTGTTCTCGGAGTTCTTCGGTACGACCCAGAGGTTGCCGCCGGAGCCGAGGGTGAGGTCCGAGCCGGGCCACAGCAAGCTGCCCCAGTCGAACGTGGCCTCCGACTGGAAGCGGCCGTACCACCAGCTGCCGGAGAACAGGATCGGCGCCTTGCCCTGGATGAAGGAGACCCCGGCCTGCTCGGCGGTCGTACCGCTGGACGTCTTCGCGATGTAGCCCTTCTTCACCCAGTCGGCGAAGGTGGTGGCCGCGTACGTCCAGGCGGTGTCGTGGAAGTCGACCTTGCCTTTGTACAGCTCATAGCGGTCCACCCAGGAGCGGTCGGCCTTCGACAGCGCCAGCTGGTACAGGTACTGCTGGGCCATGTACTCGGAGCCCGCGTTCGCCAGCGGGGTGACCTTGTTCTCGACGAACTTGTCCATCGCCGCCGTCAGGTCGTCGAACGTCTTCGGCTCGGCGATCCCGTACTTCCTGAACAGGTCCTTGTCGTAGTAGACCATCGTGTACTCGGCGTAGTCGGGCACTCCGTACCACTTGCCGGAGCCCATCACGCCGTCGGCGTCGTACCGGCTGGTGGTGCGCACGCCCGCGCTGAGCTTCCTGTCCCAGCCGCGCTTCGTCGCCTCGGCGGTCAGGTCGGTGAGGAGTCCCTGCTTGGAGAGGAGGCCCGCCGTCGCGTTGCCCTTGTTGTACTCCATGATGTCGGGGGCGTCGGAGGAGTTCAGGACCATCTGGGCGGTCTTCTGGATCTGCTCGAAGCTCTTCTCCTCGTACTTCACGCGCACGCCCGGGTGGGACGCCTCGAACTCCTTGATGGCCTCGTTCCAGGCGACGCCCATCGCGCTGGTCGGACCCTCGTAGTGCCACAGCCGCAGCGTCTTCCCGTCGGACGTGCTGCCGCCCGAGCCGCCGCAGGAGGCCAGCAGCAGCGATCCGGAGAGGATCACCGCCGCGGCCGCCGTCCGCCTTCGTGCCGTCGACATCCAGTGCCTCCAGGGGAGTCGGATGGATGGTGCTCGTCCCACGTCGCATCGGTTCGATGCGGGACGTCGAAGCGCTTCGACGGAGGAAGGTAGGTGCGGGCTGTGTGGCCGTCAATGGGTGCGGCGGGAATTGTGGGAAGCGATTCGACTGACGGTGTTGAGCAACAGGGCTGTGACGGCCGCGGCGACGGGCGCGGCGAAACCGGCCGTCGGCGAGAGGTGGTCCGCCGCCCAGCCGCCCAGCGCGGAGCCCGCCGCGACGCCGGTCAGGAGGGCGGTCACGACCAGACTCATCCCCTCGTTGAGGCGGTCCGCGGGGGTGCGGTCCTGGACCAGGGTCATCGCGGTCACCATCGTCGGCGCGGTCGCCATGCCCGCCGCGAGCAGGGCGGGCGCCAGGGCCCAGAGGCTGTCGGCCGTGCGGGCCGCGAGGAGGGGGAGGGACATCAGGACCGCCATCGCCGACAGGCAGACGGGGAACCGTCGTTCGGCCGGTCCCCGCGGCTTGAGCGCTCCGTACACCAGGCCCGCCGCGCAGGAGCCGGCCGCCTGGAGGGCGAGCACGGCACCGGCCGCCGAACGGTGGCCCTGGGCGTCGGCGTAGGCGATGGTGACGACCTCCATCGAGCCGAACACCGCGCCGGTCGCGACGAAGCAGGCCAGGAGAGAGGGGATGCGCAGCGGAGTTCTCGCGGTGCCGCCTCCGGCCCGGGGCGGTGGCTCGGTGGCCCGCTGGGCGGTGAACAGCAGCATGCCGGTCAGCAGCAGGACCGCGCCGACGAGTGTGCCGGCCTCCGGGAAGAACGTGCCGGTCAGGAAGGACGCCAGTACCGGGCCGAGCATGAAGCACAGTTCGTCCGCGGCCTGTTCGTAGGAGTTCGCGGTGTGCAGGGCGTCCGGGTCGTCGCGCAACAGGTGGGCCCAGCGCGCGCGGGACATGCCGCCGAGGTTGGGGGTGGTGGCGGTGGCCGCGTAGGCGGCGAACAGGGTCCAGTCCGGGGCGCCGAAGCGGACACAGAGCAGCAGGGCGAGGCTGCCGAGCACGGCGGTGACGGTGGCGGGTACGGCGACCCGCGCCTGGCCGTACCGGTCGACGAGCCGTGCCACCCAGGGCCCGGCCACCCCGGTCGCCGCGAGGCCGGTCGCGGTGACGGCACCGGCGAGGGCGTACGAGCCACGGGCACCGGCGATCATCACGACCGCGCTGACGCTGAACATGCCCATGGGCAGCCGGGCCAGCAGATTCCCGGCGCTGAAGGCACGGGTGCCGGGGAGGGCGAAGAGACGGCGGTAGGGGCCGGGCGGGCGGCGCGGGCGGTGGGAGCGGGTGGCGGCGCTGGAGCCGGAGCGACCGCCGGTGCGGTCGTCGGCGCGGTCGCGGGTGCGGGGGCTGAAGTCGACGGCCACGAGGGTGTCGGTGGTGACGGTGTAAAGAGGGCGCGGGTGGGCCTGCGGGCGGGGCCCCGGGGGAGTCGGCTCGGTCGGATGCGGCATGTCCCTCACCGTCGCGCAGGGCCGATCGAGGGGTCCAACACCTGCTCGGTGCCGATTCACGCACCTGTGTTGTAAGTTCGCGTGATGTCAGCGCCCGCCCACATCGACCCCCGGCTCCTGCGTGTCTTCGTCGCCGTCGCCGAGGAACTGCACTTCACCCGAGCCGCCGCCCGGCTGTACGTCGCCCAGCAGGCCCTGAGCCGTGATGTACGGCGGCTGGAGCGGGAGCTGGGCGCCGAGTTGTTCCTCCGGACCACCCGGCAGGTCGCCCTGACCGCCGACGGCGCCCGGCTGCTGCCGTACGCCCGCCGGGCGCTGGCCGCCCAGGAAGCGCTGCTCGCCGCGTTCGGGCAGGCCCGGCCGCTGCTGGTGGACCTCAACTCCCCAGGCCTGGAGACCGGCCGTCGGGTGCTGTACCGCGCCCGCGAACTCGCCCCCGACTGCGAGCTGATGGCCCGCTACGAGAGCGGGCTCACCGGAGCGGCGGCCGAACTCCTCGCCGGGCGGCTCGACGCGTCCTTCGGACGGTTCGCGGGACTGGATCCGGCACTGCGCTCCGGGCTCGAACAACAGCCCGTACGGTTCGAACGCATGGCCGTAATCATTCCCTCCGATCACCGGCTTGCGGGCCTGGAGGAGGTGCCGCTGGCCGCGCTGGCGGGCGAGACGGTGTACGCCGGCGCGGGGAACGAGCGCACGCTGGAATGGACTGACCTGGCCTTCTGTCTCTTCGAGGGGCGGAACATCGCGGTCGCGCCGCCCCTGCCGCTGGCCGTCGGGGAGGAGGAGTTCGAGCGCATCATGGCCAAGAACCGGAATCCGATCCTCGGGGTAGTGGGATTTCCGGCCATACCTGGGACGGTCTCGCGGCCCCTGGTTGATCCCGTCCCCGTGTCGCCCGTGTCGCTCGTGTGGCGAAAGGGGCTGGTCCATCCGGGAGTGGACGCGCTGCGGCGGGCGGCCGTCGAGATCGGGCGGGCGGAAGGTTGGCTTCAGCGGCCGGCCGATGGATGGATTCCAGCCAGTGATCAAGAGGTGATGGACGACCACAAATGACACATCGGGAACGTGGCGTCCCCTCGTGCGCTAGCTTCAGGGCCCCGAGCGCGGAGAGCTAGAAGGGGGCGTTCGGAACCGGGTGGGGGCCCGGATCCGGTGACGTGAGCTCGGGTTCGTCAGCGCGCCCGGAACAGTCCCGTGGGGGGATGCGTGCGCGTGAAAAATTGGCGAGAAGAAACCCAACCGGAATTGCCCCAGGTGGCCCTGGATGCCCGGGATGTGCCACTGGCGGGAGGAGACGAGCCGGGGGAGGCCGCCCAGGCCGCCGACGACTCGGCGGCGACCGGGAGGACCGGCACGACCGGGAGGACCGGCACGACCGGGACGACGGGCGTGACCGGGACGACGGGCACGACCGGGGCGACCGAGGTGCTGCGGTTCGGTGCGCTGCGGGATCCGTGGGGCGTGCTCCCCGGCGATGCGGCGCGCGCGGTCCCGGCCGACGCGGAGGACCCGTCCTCCGTCCGGGACCCGGACCTGGTGCCCGCCCCGGACGACGTCGGTGCGGTGCGGATACGGCCGACCGGTGCGGCGGAGGTCTCCGACGCACCGGTCTTCGTCGACGCGTCGGGGCGCCGCAGCCGCCGCTTCCGCAGGATCGGGATGGCCGTCGGCCTCGCCTGCGCGGTCTACGCGGTGGTCATCGTCGTCACGCTGCTGTCCGGCAGTTCCGACGCGCCCTGGCTGCCGGTACCCGGGCAGAACCACGACCGGCCGGCCGGCAAGGTCGACGACTCGCCGCAGCCCGCGCGGTCCGCCCGGTCCTCGGGGGACGGTGACTCGGTGGCCGCTCCGGCCGTGAGCGACGGTACGACCCCGTCGGCCCGCGCCTCTTCCCGGGCGCCCGGGGCGGGGAAGAAGGGGGCAGGCCGGCCGAGCGCGTCGGCGTCCGCGCGGCCGACGTCGTCCGCCGGGACGGCGGGTTCCTCGCCGAAGCCAGGGTCGTCGTCCGTGGCACCCTCGCCGTCCTCGCCGGCGCCCACGTCGGACACCCCGACCCCGCCCGCGTCGCCGCCGCCGCCCTCGCCCAGCGACTCGGCCGCCCCGACCGGCGGCCCGGTCGCGGAGGGCGCGGCCCCCCGCACCGGGACCGGCACCTCTCCCACCCCTGTCCTGTGATGGCGCCCCGCACCCACGGCCGTACCCGTACCGGCACGCGTACTGGCACCCGTACCGGCACGCGTACCGGCACCCGTGCCCGCCGTCATGGGACCGCCCCCGCACCGCCCGCCGCCAGTCCCCGGCGCCGTCGCCTGTCCATGCGTCTGACGCTGCCCGTGCTGGTGCTCGGCGCCGTGATGGCGATGCTGATGCTGCGCGGCTACGTCCACAGCGAGATCCTCGCCGACCACCGCGTCCGCCCCGAGGCCGCCACCGACAAGGTCCCCGAGAAGATCCTGGACGGCGGCCCGGTCATCGACACCCGGGGCGGCCGTACGACGTCACTGCGCATCCCCGACCACCACCTGGTCCTCACCTTCGACGACGGTCCCGACCCGGCCTGGACCCCGAAGGTCCTGGACGTCCTGAAGAAGCACCACGCGCACGCCGTCTTCTTCGTCACCGGCACCATGACCTCCCGCTATCCACAGCTGGTCCGGCGCATGGTGGCCGAGGGCCACGAGGTCGGCGTGCACACCTTCAGCCACCCCGACCTGTCGTACCAGTCGAAGAAGCGCATCGACTGGGAGCTGTCCCAGACCCAGCTGGCGATCACCGGGGCGGCCGGCATCCGGACGTCCCTGTTCCGGCCGCCCTACTCCTCCTTCGCCGACGCGATGGACAACAGCTCCTGGCCGGTGACCCGGTACATCGGCAGCCGCGGCTACATCACCGTCGTCAACAACACGGACAGCGAGGACTGGCGCAAGCCGGGTGTCGACGCCATCGTCCGAAACGCGACCCCGGGCGCCAGCAAGGGCGCGATCGTCCTGATGCACGACTCGGGCGGCGACCGCCACCAGACGGTCCAGGCCCTGGACCGCCTCATTCCGCAACTCCGGCACCGCGGTTACACCTTCGGCAACCTCACCGAGGCCCTGAACGCACCGAGCGCCCACACCCCGGTCACCGGCCCCGACCTCTGGCAGGGCAGGGCCTGGATCTCCGTGGTCCAGGCGGCGGATGGCATCACGAACGTGCTGGTGGCCGGCCTGGCGGTGGTCGGCGCGGCGGTGCTGGCCCGGTTCGCCCTGATGCTCTGGCTCTCCTTCGTGCACGCCCGCAAGGTTCGCCGCAGGAACTTCCGCTGGGGCCGGCCGGTGACGGAGCCGGTCTCCGTCCTGGTCCCCGCCTACAACGAGGCCAAGTGCATCGAGAACACGGTCCGTTCACTGACCGCGAGCGAGCACCCGATCGAGATCCTCGTCGTCGACGACGGTTCGACGGACGGCACGGCGGGGATCGTGGCGGACCTGGACCTGCCGGACGTCCGGGTGATCCGCCAGGCGAACGCGGGCAAGCCCGCCGCCCTCAACCGCGGTCTGGCCCACGCCCGTCACGACATCGTCGTGATGATGGACGGCGACACGGTCTTCGAACCGGCCACGGTACGGGAGCTGGTCCAGCCCTTCGGCGATCCACGGGTCGGCGCCGTCGCCGGCAACGCGAAGGTCGGCAACCGGGACTCGCTGATCGGCGCCTGGCAGCACATCGAGTACGTGATGGGCTTCAACCTGGACCGCCGGATGTACGACGTGCTGCGCTGCATGCCGACGATCCCGGGCGCGGTGGGCGCCTTCCGCCGTACCGCCCTGGAACGGGTCGGCGGCATGAGCGACGACACCCTCGCCGAGGACACCGACATCACGATGGCGATCCACCGGGACGGCTGGCGGGTGGTGTACGCGGAGCGGGCACGGGCCTGGACGGAGGCACCGGAGTCCGTCTCCCAGCTCTGGTCCCAGCGCTACCGCTGGTCCTACGGCACGATGCAGGCGATCTGGAAACACCGCGGGGCGCTCCTCGACCGGGGCCCGTCGGGCCGCTTCGGCCGCGTCGGCCTCCCCCTGGTGTCCCTCTTCATGGTCGTGGCCCCCTTGCTCGCCCCCCTGATCGACGCGTTCCTCCTCTACGGCATCGTCTTCGGCCCGACGCAGAAGACGATCGGTGCCTGGCTGGGCGTACTGGCCGTGCAGGCGGTCTGCGCGGCCTACGCCTTCCGCCTGGACCGCGAACGCATGACCCACCTCGTCTCGCTCCCCCTGCAACAGATCCTCTACCGCCAGCTGATGTACGTCGTACTCCTCCAGTCCTGGATCACGGCCCTCACCGGTGGCCGGCTGCGCTGGCAGAAGCTGCGGCGCACGGGGGTGGTGGAGGCGCCGGGCGGCGGCGCCGACCAGGCGAAGGCGAAGGGGAGGCAGGCGGCATGACACAGGCAGAGACGGCCCCGGCGGTCGGAACGCGGAAGGGCGGACCCGGCCGGGACCGCTACCTGGACCTGCTCCGCTCCCTGGCCCTGCTCCGCGTGGTGGTCTACCACCTGTTCGGCTGGCCCTGGCTGACCGTCCTCTTCCCCTCCATGGGCGTGATGTTCGCGCTGGCGGGTTCGCTGATGGCCCGCAGCCTGGACCGCCCGGCGGCGCACGTGATCCGGGGCAGGCTGCGCCGACTCCTGCCCCCGCTCTGGCTGTTCAGCGCGGTCCTGCTGACCATGATGCTGACGGCCGGCTGGCACCCGCTGAAGGACCCGGACGTGGGGAGCGGTTGGGCCGGCTGGGGCAGGCTGATCGACTACTTCCTCCCGATCGGCGCCCCGCCGTACCCCGAACACCTCGGCTCGGCCTCGGGGTTGCTGGACGACACCTGGGCGGAACAGGCGGCGGGCCCGCTGTGGTACCTGCGCGCCTACCTCTGGTTCGTGCTCCTGTCCCCGCTCCTGCTGTGGGCGTTCCGCAGGGCGCCGCTGCCGACGGTGCTGGCGCCGCTGGCGCTGACGGCGGTGGTGGGCACGGGATGGGTGCGGATCCCCGGCGAGACGGGCAACGCGGTGACCGACTTCGCGGTGTACGGCGGCTGCTGGATCCTGGGCTTCGCCCACCACGAGGGCGCCCTGGCGCGGGTCCCGCGCTATGCGGCGGTCTCGCTGTCCTGCCTGGTGATGGCGGTGGGCCTGTGGTGGGCGTCCGGCCACCAGGGCCCCGACGGCTGGGACCTGAACGACATCCCGTTGGCGCAGGCCTGCTGGTCGTTCGGGGCGGTGGTGCTGTTGTTGCAGTACGCCCCGTCCTGGCGGGAACTGCCGGGCCGCCTGCGCCGCTGGGACAGACCGATCACCCTCGCCAACAACCGCGCGGTGACCATCTACCTCTGGCACAACATGCTGATCATGGCAACGGTCCCGGTCATCGACCAGGCGTACAACCTGCCGTTCATGGCGTCGGACCGGGCGGCGGGGCTGCTGGACTCCACCTACGGCTTCTGGATGTTCGTGGTGGTCTGGCCCCTGCTCGCGGTGGCGGTGGTGGCCTTCGGGTGGGTGGAGGACGTGGCGGCGGGGAGGCGGGCACGGGTGTGGCCGGACGGGAGGCGAGGGGGGCGGGCTCGCCGACGGACCTCCTGAGCGGCCGTTGCCTCAGTGTCCGCACCGTGCACGACGCCCGCGATCCCTATGCCTCCCGTGACCTCGCCGCACAGATCGCCCAGGCAGTCCACCAGGGTGTCCCAGTTCCGTCCGATGTAGCCGGGGAAACGGGGGGCTTGCGCGAAGAAAGCGGTAGACCTTCTGTTCGGTCATCAGATCGCGGGCGTCGAAGTGGTGCACGAGGCCGCCGTTCGCGGTCAGTTCCGACAGGTGCCGTCGGATCCCGGCGGACTTCTCCGGGACAAGGACCACCCAGGGGCCGCAGGCACCTGCGGCCCGACAAGGGCCACTGCTCTGCGGAGCGGGCCGGAACACGTCACTCACCGGCGCTCGGTCGAGGCCAGTTGCGTACGAAGGTGCCGAATGCGGCGAGGGAATTCTCCAGGTCCTCTCGCCCCGCGTCGTCCTCGGGCAGCAGCGGGAGCCGGGGTCGCGCGAAGCGCTCGGCTCCTGTGTGCACGGCGCTCGCCAGGTCCGCCGCGGACGAGCGGTCGAACACCGTACCGTCGTGGAGGGTCTCGATCGAACCGTCCCTTCCGCGCCGGAACGTCAGCGAGAAGGACGAGTCGACGGCGGACGTCGTCAAGGACCGGTCCCGGCCCGGCAGGAAACGGCGCAGACCGTCCATGAGGAGGGGCAGCGAGAGATAGATCATCATCGCCTGGTCCGGGGTGCGGTCCCGTGAACTCGCCTCTCCCCGATCGCCCCGGACGTCCATGTGCCCCAGGTCGAATCCCGACGGCGGGGGTGCCTCGTTCTCGTCCGCGGAGAACTCGAACCGGATCATCCCGTGAATGCGTGGACGCGAGGGAGCTTTCAGCCGTCTCGGGTCCTCGTCCTCGCCACCCGGCCGATGCTCTTCGGTCACGATCCGCCCAGCATCCGGTCCTCGTCGAAACCGAGTTCGTCCTCGACACCCAGTTCCTCCGCGGCGTGCCAGCGCAGTGGGTCGGGCCAGGCCGCGGGATCTCCGGTGGCGATGCCGCGCAGGAAGTCGACGGCTTCGGGGGTGCCGATCTCACCCAGCGTCTGGAGGGCCTTGACGCAGAACGTGAAGTAAGGGCCGTCGGTCGACTTCCGTTCCCCCACCAGGGCGGCGACCGGCTCGACTCCCTCCGGGGCCCGCAGCTCTCCGAGCAGGTCGACCAGGTCCTCCGTGTTCACGCCGGCAGGCCGCGTGGCCAGCACCGTCGCCAGGAGCGGCCCGAGCCCTTCGGGATGGAGGTGCAGCGCCAGCGCCGCGAGCCGTTCGAAGCGCCGCCAGTCGCCCTCGGCGGACGTGATCCGCAGCCAGTCCAGGACGCGCTGCCGTGCCGCAGGCACCGCGGCTGCGGTCTCCTCGGCCCGCTCGGCGCTGACGTACCCGCCGATGATGAGGGAGTCCACCTGCTCCAGGAGAGCGCGGTCGGCCGCTGATCCAGCTGACATGTGTGTCGTTCCACCTTCCAGGCCCTGGTGCTGCTGACGCACGCACCGGGTCAGATCCGTTCGTACGTCATTCTCAGGATGTTCGAGTTGAACACACCCGCCGAGCCCTCGCGGAGCCCGAAGTTCAGCCCTCCCCGTTCCATCTTCACGTGCACGAACTGGGTGCTCTCCCCGATCTCGTCCAGATGCAGACCGAACGCTTCCTTGATCGCCGCGATATTGTCGCCCGAGCCGCGCCCCGCGGCGATGAGAGCCTCTCTGGTGCCCGGCTCCATCTCGTAGCGGACGAGGTGCGTGTACTTCTGGGCGTTCCTGCCGCCGCGTCGGCCGAAGCGTTCCGCGATGCCCCGGACGTAGTCCTCCTCCTGCGTCACGAAGTTCTCGCCACGCGGCGTGATCTCGCCCTTCGGGCCGAGCCGCGAGAACTCCTTCTCCGACATCACGCGGTAGAAGGGCTCATAGGGCGACAGCCCCAGTGGGTCCGTGCCCGTCCAGGGGTTGGGCACATACGCCGTGGGGTGCGGTGCGGCGGTCAGCCCCAGCGGGTCGGGGCTGATGTAGTGCCCCGTCTCCGGGGCGTAGTAGCGGTGCCGGTTGTAGTGGAGTCCGGTTTCGCTGTCGTGATACTGCCCGGGGAAGCGGAGCGGTGTGTACGCGGTGCTCGGCTTCGGCCACGCCGTCGCGCCGAACAGTGTCGAGCGGGCGCGCCACGCGATGTCGCCCCGCTCGTCCACCAACTCGGTCGGGGTGCCCACCAGGTCGGTGATGATGGCGAAGAATCGGGAGTCGATCTCCCGCTGGGTCACGGTGTCCGTCAGACGCTCGGTCTGGGCGACCGGGTGGAGACCGTCGTGGTCCCAGGTCACGGTGGCGGCGTGCGCGAGCGCCTCTCCCGTGGTCGTCTGCTCCACAAGGGTGTCCCCGTCCCAGGTGAAGCGGGTCTCCTCGACGACCCGGGCGCCGTTGCCGTCGGCCGCCGTCCGCTGCTTCGCTATACGGCGCCCGAAGACGTCGTACCGGTAGCGCCAGAGTGTCCCGTCGGGAGTGACCACGGAGGTGAGACGGTCCTCGACGTCCCAGGTGTAGCGCCAGGTCTCCGTCTGTCCGGAGAGCCGGGCCCGGCGCCGGGTCACCAGCCGGCCGGCCGCGTCGTACTCGTAGCGGACACGTCCGGCCCTGGTGACGCGAGTGCCCTCGTAGCCGCGAGGCCCGCGCGCCTCCTCGCCGGGATGCGTGTCGGGCCAGTCGGCTTCGGTCTGGTCGCCGGCGGTGTCGTAGGTATACGACTCGGCCCAGTCCTGCGCGCTGACCGAGGTGGCCCGGCCCACCGCATCCAGCTCGATACGGCGCCGACCCCCCGTCAGCTCCTCCACCCCGACCACCTGGCCGTCGGGACGGCGGCTGTAGCCACGGTGCTGCACCGTACCGCGTGCCGTGTCCGCGACCTGCTCGGCCAGCAGTCCGGACAGGTCCCAGCCGCTGCGCACGGTCAGTGCGGTGTTCACCTCGCGGGTGATCTCACGTCCGGCGACGTCGTAACCGAACCGGAGGGTGTGATCCGCCGTGCTCAGCGAGGAGCGACGGCCGTGGGCGTCGTAGACGTACTCCGTCACCAGCCCGGACGGCGTGGTCCGCCGGGTCCGTCGGCCGAGCGGGTCGTAAGCGAAGGTGATCGCACGGCCATCGACGGACTCGGCGACGATTCTTCCCCAGTCGTCCCTCTCGAGGCGTACGGAGGACTCGTCGGTACCCGCGCTCAGCAGGCGGCCCATGGCGTCGTGCTCGTAGCGCGTGACGACACCCCCGGCCGTCTTGACGGCGACCTGGCCGAGCATGTCGCGCTCATAGGCGATCCGCTCCCCGAGCGCGTTCGCGCGGGCGGTGACCCGGCCCGAGGCGTCGTACTCGTAGCGCAGCACACGGCCGTCGAAGTCGCGCTCGGACACGACGCGACCCGCCGGATCGTATGTGTACGTCCAGGTCAGCCCCCGTGGGTTCGTGACCCGGGTCAGGCGCAGCGACGCGTCGTGATCATAGGTGTAACGCGCTCCGTCCGGACCTGTCGTGGCCGCGAGGAGGTCGAAGTGCGTGTACTCGTACGACGTGACCCCACCGCAAGGGTCGGTGTGCCGGACGCAGTTGCCCTCCCCGTCGTACTCCCAGCTCTCCGCCGTTCCGTCCGGGCCCGTCCAGTGGGCGATACGACCCTCCACGGTCCACGACAGCCGCGCCTCGCCGCCCGCCGAGTCGCCGACCGCGCGGACGCGGCCGAACGCGTCGTACCGACGCCGTTCGTGGTTTCCACGGGGGTCGACGAGAGCGGTGGTGAGCCCGGCCGCGTTGGTTTCCAGCCGGGTCACGTTGCCGAGGGCGTCGATGACCGACGTGAGCCGGCCGGAGTCGTCGTAGGAGTACCCCACGGTGACGCCCGTGGGACCGGTGACCGTGGTGCAGTTGCCTCGTTCGTCGTAGGTCCGCCGCCAGGTGCTGCCGTCGGCCTGGACCGCCTCGGTCTGCCGACCCAGGCGGTCGTAGGCGAAACGGGCGGTCGCGCCGTCCGGATACGTGATGACCAGCGGCCTGCCGAACCCGTCGCGGACGTAGCGGGTGGAGTGGCCGAGTGGGTCGGTGACGGCGATCTCGTGGTGGCGCTCGTCGTACTCGGTGCGGGTGGTAGTGCCGAGGGGGTCGATCTCGGCGATGACCTGGCTGTTGTCGTTGACGACGAAGCGGGTGACGGCGCCCTGGGCGGTGGTGAGGGTGGTGACGCGGGTGCCGGGCCAGGCGGGGTCGGTGCCGTCGTAGTCGAGGGCGATGGCGATGTGGCCGGCTTCGCCGCCCTCGGCGATGCAGCGGTCGTGGTCGTCGTAGGTGTAGGCGTAGCGGCTGTTGTTGGTGTCGGTCCAGGAGGTGACGCGCAGCCGGTCGTCGTAGGTGAAGCGCAGGGGCAGACCGGAGGAGTTGACCGTCTCGGTGAGGTTGCCGTCGGTGTAGCCGTAGCGCTTGACGACGACGTCGGTGCCGTCGTCGGCGGCGCCGGCCAGGGAAAGGGCGGTGACCCGGCCCTCGTCGATGGTGATGCGCAGGTGGTAGCCGCCGGAGTGGCGGATGGCGAGCGGGGTGCCGTGCTCGTCGTGATCGAAGGTGATGGCGTGCTGGTTCCGGTCGGATATCCGGGTGAGCAGGGCGGTGCCATCGGGGGTGGGGCGGGCGAAGTGCCGGGTGTGGCCGGTGAGGGGGTCTTCGATGCGGTAGCCGCCGTCGTCCTGGCGGGTCAGGGGGCGGCGGGGGCCGGCCTCCGGCATGGCCGGGGTCTGGGATGCGGTGGGATGGGGGTATGCGAGCAGCAGGCCGTCCTCGGTGACGTGGATGACGCCCTGCTCGTCCACCTCCAGGCGTTCGTCAAGCGTCGACGCCCAACTCGGGCCGAACCACCAGCCGCAGCGGTAGTCGGAGGCGACGCGGCGGGTGAAGGACAGCGGGAGCAGGCCGGGCAGCTCGATGTCGCTCTGCGGGAGATACATGGCGCCGGTGGCCATGTCGACGGGGTCGCTGCCCTTGGACCGTACGACGCTCTTGAGCCGGTTGAACGCACCCTCGGCTCCGTCGGCGAGCATGCCGCGGGCGTTCTTGCCCAGCCCGCGGAGGGCGAGGCTCATGGCCTTCATGCCGCCGCGGAGGTTCTTCATCTCCTTGAGCCCCTTGGCGAGCTTGCCGAGGCTGGTGATGCCCTTGCCGCCGGGTATGCAGTCCAGGGCGGCGAACGCCACGTCCCACAAGGAGGCTTGGCCTTTGGAGTATTTGTAGAGCGTGTCCGCGAGCACGACGAGGGCGGCCACCAGCACGATCGCGCCGAGGATGGGCCCGCCGATGATCAACGCGATGATCCCGACGACCGCGACGACGACCTTGCAGACGGTGACGATGGTGTCCCAGTTGTCCTCGAACCAGTGCCCGACGTCCTGCCACCAGTGCCGGTTGGGGATCCCCGCGTCGGAGGCCTCGTCGATCTTCCGCTTCGCCTCACCCGCCGCGTCGTCCCGCATCTTCCGGGCGTCCTCGGCCATCTTCTTCGCGGCGTCGAGGGCGTTCTGCGCGGTGGTGACGTCCGACTGCGCCTTGGTGTGGGCCGACTTGGCGCTCTGCACGTCCCGGGTGGCGGCCCGCACCTTCGCCTCGTCCGGCTTGTCGGCGGTGGACTTGCTGCCGGTGGGGTCGTCCTTGTACTTGTCCGCCTCCTTGCCGGCCCGGGTGACCCATGAATCGGCCGAGGAGAGGCGGGACTTGGCGGAGGAGAGGTCGGACTGGGCTTCCTTGGCCTTGGCGAGGGCCTTGTCGGCCAGGGCCTGCGCCCGCTCCAGCTTCGGCCAGTAGTCCGCGAGCGCGTCGCCGCACATCTCGTACGACTTCTTCAGCTTCTTCAGGTTCTTCGGAACGTCCTTGAACTGCTCCTTGAACACCTCGGCGGATTTGCCGGCCCACTGCAGGAGGGTGTCCTCGCCGGCCATGCCCTTGACCAGACGCAGCGCGTCGGAGACGTCGTCGGCGAAGTCGTGCAGCTGCGTGGCGAGAGTGCGGACGCGCTGCGGGTCGCCCGGGGTCGGGTCCCTGTCGAGGTCGAGTGGATGCCAGTCCGCCGGTCGATACCCCGCCATAACCCCGCAACCCCCGTCGCGTACGCCTCATCAACAAATCTGTGCACACGTGAAGTTACAGGTCTGGCCGGTTTGAGGCGAAGGGTGGTCCGTGATCGACATGCGGGAGCCGACACCGTCCCCGGGCTGCCTGACCCGGTCAACAGTCCTTCGGGTGGATCAACCGAGGGGCGTCGCGATGTCACGGGACGGCACCAAAGCTGTGGTGAGGACGTTGAGTTGCCCGACTATGTTTTGCTATGCGGATTTCGTTCGACCGGGGCGCAGCAAATCGCTCTGGTGCGTTCCGGATGGACCCCGATACCGTATTCGCTGCTTCGCAGACCCCAACCGCCCCACCAGGAGCCCACCGTGACCCGCCGTTCCCGCCGCCTGCTCACGACAGCCACCGCCGGTGTGACGGCCGCGCTCCTGCTCGCCGGCTGCGGCGGAGGCGACGGCGACAAGTCCGACTCGAACGGCAAGATCGCGGGTGCGGACACGGGGGCTTCGGCTTCGACATCTCCGAGTGCTTCGGCCTCGTCATCCGAGCCTGCGGGGCGTCCGAAGATCACGTTCCCGTCTTACGCCTCGAATGTTTTCGAAGACCAGAAGTCCGGCGATGCCACCAAGGACGCGATCCTCGCGGACAGTGCCCTGAGCGTGAACTCCATGGATGAGGCGATCTTCCAGGGAAGCGCGAGCACGAAGGCCCTCGGCTTCTACAACGCGGACAAGGCCCTGGGTGCGGCGATCACGTACGTACAGGGGTACATCGACAAGGGTGACACGTGGATCGGCAAGACCCGGTACTTCGACCGCAGCGTGACGCTGTCCGGGGCCAAGAATGCATACGTCACCTACTGTTCTGACGAGAGTAAGTCGTTTCTGAAGAACAGGAAGACCGGCAAGGTCAAGAACACGCCAACGACTGCGGACAGTTACGTGCTGTACCACACCAAGCTCACGAAGAACGCCAAGGGTGTTTGGCAGACTACTGACATTGTGTCGAATCGGGGGGACAAGGCGTGTCAGCCGTAAGCAAGTTGGCGAGAGGCGCAGCGATCTTTTCGCTCGCATGGGTGTCGGTTTTCATCTCGCAGACCGCTTATGCGGGTGGGCGAGGGGATGACGGGACGGCGACCTCCGAGACGCAGGAGCATGGAGACTCCTCTGATGACGGCAAGCTTTCCTCGACCGTCGGCGTGATCCACTACGACCTTTCCAAGAACGGCTCGGGTAGTTCCGTCGGCTCCGTCACTCCCATCACGTCCTGGACCCCGCCGGCGTGCTGGTACGCCCCGAAGTACTCCCCGGCGGATTTGCAGGCGTACCTGGAACCGATCTGGGAGGCCGGTTCGACCGGTGACGCGTGGGACGCGACTCAGCGCGACCGGTACGTCAACGGGCACCCCTACAAGGACTTCAACAAGGACGAGACCGGCAAGGGCTACTGGTGGGACTCGTACGTCAACAAGTCCTTCCCGCCCGGCTGGGACAAATGCAATGAGCCCTACTTCTGGGTGGCTACCGGCGACGACCCGCCGGCCAACATCGCGAACACCGTCACGCCTGAGATTCTTGCCAAACTGGCGTACAACGAAATCCGCGTGCCCTCCAAGGACGTGAGTCTGGCGCCCGCGAACACGACAAAGGTCAACCTCCCGACGTGGGCGTGGCTGGACGGGGCGACGTTCAAGCCGGTATCGGTCACCGCGCGCATCGACGCCCTGGGTATGTGGGCGACGACGACCGCCAAACCCGTCGCCCTCAAGATCGACCCGGGTACGTCCGACGCGGTCACCTACCCGGCGTCGGGTGTCTGCGAGATCAACAACGGCACGGTGGGGGAGAAGTACAGCGCGGGTGACGCCGACAGGACGCCACCCTGCGGAGTGAAGTACCTCCACTCGTCCGGCGACGGCTCGTACCAGCTGAAGGCCACGGTCACCTGGCAGATCAGCTGGACCGGCAGCGACGGCGGCGGCCCCCACAACCTGCCCGACGGCACCTTCGGCCGGGCTCAGGATGTCATCGTGCAGGAGATCCAGTCCGTCAACAGGTGAGCGATGGCCGGCCGGAGCCCTCCGGCCGTAGGGGGCGCCGTGGGTGACAGGACCAGGATCGACGATCTCGACGTGCTCAAGAGCGTTGCCACGGGCATCGAGAAGATCGTCGAGGAGCTGCAGGGGCTCGACGACAAGGACAAGTACGGCTGGAGCCGAGAAGTCGTCGGTCATGAGGAACTCACGGACCGGCTCGACGACTTCGCCGACAACTGGGACTACAAGCGGGGGAAACTCGAAGGGGAGTTGTCCAAGCTCGCGGGAATCACGAAGGCCGCGGCCCAGGCCTACGAGCAGATAGACACCGACCTCGCCAACGCGGTCCGCAAGCAGGAGAAGCAGCCCTAGCGGCAAGGGGGATGATGTCCCGACCGAAGGACTGGACACCGGTCGAGCTGGACTCCGACCCGGTGTCCGGCGACCCCGATGCCGTGGCGAAGCTGGGCCGGCGATTCCGCTCCGTGGCCGATGCCATCAGAAGGCAGACGGGCAACATCGAGGCCCTCTGCGGTGTGGACGGCTGGCAGAGCGATGCCGCGAACGAGTTCCGCAAGACGGCCGAGGGGACTGTCGGACGGCTGAAGAAGGTCCTGGACCGTTTCGAGACGGCCGCCGATCTCCTGGGTGAGCAGACGGACCGGCCGGACGAGAAGTACGCCTCCGTCCTGGCCTCCTCCCAGCAGGCGGCGGACAAGGCCCGCAACGACGCCGAGCACGACCGCGCGGAACGGGACCGTCTCGACAGGTCGCTCGACGCCCTGGACAAGTCCGCGGGCGACTACGAGCAGCAGAAACACGACCTGACCACGAAGCGGGACGAGGTCGACGGTCGTATCAACGATGCCGTCAAGCGGGTGCACGCCGCCAAGAACGCCCGTAATCGGGCCGGGGAGAAGGCTGCCCGGGCCCTTGAGGCGCTCATCGACCACGACAAACTGAAGGACTCCACCTGGGAGAACTTCAAGGGGGCGCTCAAGAGCATCGCGGACATCGCCGGCTGGGTGGCGACGGCCTGCGCCCTCGCCTCACTGTTGGTCGGCTGGATCCCGGTGATCGGCTGGGCGCTGGCAGGTGTACTGGACGCGATCGCTCTGCTCGCGACTGTGGTGTCCCTCGCTTGTCACTTGGTACTCGTCTTCTCGGGAGACGCGAGCATCGCCGACCTGGTCCTGGACGGCGTGGCCCTGCTCACGCTCGGACTGGGCCGTGCAGCGCTGAGCGCGGGCAAGGCGGCTGCGGCGGGCGTGCGGGGTGTGCAGACTGCGAGCCGCTCCGCCCGCGCGGACTTCCTCGCCGCCAACTCGCTGAGCGGCAGATCGGCGAAGGCCGCCAACACACTGAAGGGCAAGGCCACCAAGCTCGCCAACCAGGCCGCCGAAGATGCGTCACGGAGACTCGCGGGCGACTTGCCGGGAACCTTCGGGAGGCTCGGAGAGTTCAAGCACGTCCTGAATCCCAAGGTGATCTATCAGGACACGGCCGACGCCGTGAAGGGCCTCAAGGACTTCAAGGACGTCGGGAAGCTCTTCGGAAGGGATGCTTGGCGGGGGGCCCGGCCGTTCGGTAATCCGGAGTGGGTCGAGTCCAGCAATGCACTCAAAGAGGTGCCAATTCTCGGTAAGTTCGAAAGCATGGGCGGCGTGAAGTTCACCGACTATGTACGATCCGCCGGGCAGAGGTGGCTCGGTTACACTGCCGCGGCGACGGCCATCGATGGGAATGACAAACTCCACGGCCTCACGGAGTGGGACAATCCGTACAACAGGTGGAAGACCGCTTGGACCACGGGCTCGTGACGGCCAGAAGGAATACCACGTGAGCGACGACGTGATGTGGCAGTGCCTGATCTCCGAGCCCGAGGGCAGTATCAGACTCCCCGTGGGAGAGAACGCCGAGTTCGAGAAGTGGGCCAAGCAGGCTGCCCGGGGATACCTGGGCACAGATGCTCCCCGGGGCGAGATCCGCGAACTGACCTCGGTACTGGCTCGGGTGGCGGCCACGGCCGATCTGGGCGACCCCACCTTCGCCTATGCCTATGTGATCGACGCGGCCAAGGCGTTGACCGCCGTTTACGAGGTGCACGACTTCGACGGGGACGGATACCGGTCCACGGACCGTCTTCCGGATCTCCTGGAAGCCGTGCTGCCCACCTCCCCCGAACGTCGCAGCGTGACCGAGGTGAACCTGCCGGCAGGCCCCGGTGTACGCGTCCAGGAACTCCTCTCGGTCGAGACCGGTTCGCTCTTCAAGAAGAAGACGATGATGGAGACGGTCACCTATGCGGCGATTCCGCCGCAGGTCGACAACATCCTTGTCCTCCGGATGGCATGGACGAATCTCGTCTTCAGCGAAGCGCTCCTGGAATTGGCACAGACGCTGGCTGAGTCGCTGGAGCTCGCCGAGATCAAGGAAGGCTGAGGAATGCCGGACACCGTCGCCGACGGCCGCACCGACGGTGAGATTCACCCTCCGGGTGACTACGGCCTGCTCGTTCCGGACGGCTGGTTCAGGATTCCACTCGAACCCGACGGCTGGAAAGCGCCCATTCGCGCCCTGGCCGAGCGGGTATTCGATGGTCAGGACGACGCGGTGCTGCTCAAGCGGGAGTTCACCAAGACCGTAGGTGCCCGCGCGGAAGAAGGTTACGAGAACGGCGGCGTCGAACTCTACATCTCGACGACCTCCATCGGTCCGGTGCCCCTTTCCTCCTCTCTCCTCGTCACTGTGGCCCCGATGGGGGAGGACCTCCGCCTCGTGGCGAGCGGCCGCTCACAGCAGATCGCCGACGTCGTTCTCCCTTTCGCCGGCCCGGCGACGATGCGGCGCACCCGCGCCGTTCCCGACGCCGACGACTCGACCGGAAACCAACTGCCGGTGACCGTCGTCGACTACGCGGTCAGGGTGCCGAACACCCAGGCCGTCCTGCTGCTCACGTTCTCGACCTCTTTGGACATGTTCGCCGATGCCATGGTCGATCTGTTCGAGGCGGTCGCCAAGTCGCTGCACTGGAAGTGACCCCCGCCGACCCGGCTGCCGCCGAACGACCAATTGCGTTGGTGCTCCTGGGACGCTCCCGCCTACCGTTTCCGTTGCTTTCTTCGGCATCGCCCGCCACACCAGGAGCCCACTGTGATCTACCGCCTCCGCCCGCTGACGACTGCCACGGCTGGTATGACGGCCGCGCTGCTGCTGGCTGGGTGCGGGGGAGGGGACGGCACGGGGTCGAACGACAAGGGGGCGAGTACGGGGACGTCGGCGTCGGTCTCTGCCGGCGCTTCGGCTTCGGCGTCGATTTCGGCTTCGGCGTCGGCTTCGGTTTCACCGGCCGAGTCGGGAAAGCCGAAGATCGAGTTGCCCGCCGACGACACGCTCACCTTCGCTCCCGAACGAGACTCCGACCCGGTCAAGGACGCGATCCTCAAGGACAACGCGGAGTTCGTCCGGGCCCTCGACATGGCCATCGTTGCCCGGAATCCCCGCCTCCCCGCTCTGGAGTACTACACGGAGGGAGAGGGCGCCGCGGCGGCTCAGCAGTGGGTGCAGTCCTTCGTGGACGGGGGACTGACGATCACCGGAACCGTCCGCTACTACGACCGACAGGTCACCGTCGAGTCCAAGGCCAAGGCGTCGCTGACCTATTGCGGCGACGAGAGCAAGGGCTTCGACAAGGTCGTCGAGACCGGTGAGGTCCAGAAGACGAAGCCCAACAAGGACAGTTATGTCGCGTACGGCGTCCAGGTCGAGAAGAACAGGACCGGAGTCTGGGAACTCATGAAGATCGCGTCTACTCGTGGGTCCGACAAGTGCCAGCCGTAACCAGGCGGTTGGGGCGGACGGGGGTCCCGGCCGAGGGGTCTGATCTCGCCCAGAACCCGTTTGCAGGGGTCAACCCGGTCGTCACGAACCGCTGTCGCAATGTCACAGCAAGGCGTCAATTGCCCTATCAGGGTCCATTGGTTGGCCCCTCTGCGCCCCATCGCCCGCCACATCAGGAGCCCACCGTGACGCGGGCGAGTGCCGGTTCCGTCCAGTCGATCGACCTCACCTCCGGCCAGGACAGCCAGGTCTCCGCGAAGGTCGTACCGGACCAGGTGGCGTGATCCTCCCGGACCTCGGGAGACAGGTCCGCCGGGAGATTCCGGTTCGCCGCCACCGGGCGCCACGTGCCGTGGAAGTCGCGTACGCCGAAGAGGCAGGCGAAGGCGTCGTAGTCCCTCGGCATCCCCAGCATCGACAAGCTGATCGCTGCAGACCATGCGGTCCCGTCGTGGTTCAGGCCCTCCCGCCAGGTGCGGCACTCGACCCAGCCGTGGATGTCCGTTCCCATGCGCTGATTGTGCCCGGGGATGAAGTGGGCTCAGGCGGAGGGCGTGACCTTGCCCCGAAGCTGTTGCCGAAGCGAGGCGCGTCGCCGCACGGTCCTGGCGGGGTGAGGTGATTGGTGGATCTGTGCCATCTGGATGGGCAGGCGACTGCCTATTTCGGCAGGTCAGATCGGATGTCGGGTTCCCGGCGCGGCACAGGTCCGCCAATCACTGCCCTCGTATCGTCAACGCGCAGCGGGCCGGCGTGCGGCTTGCGTCGCGTATGGGAGGAAGCTGGCCCATGCGCCGTTGGTGACGGTGAAGTGGGGGGCGGGGGTGGTCTTCGAGTCGCGGATGTGGACGGCCGAGGGGGTGGTGGCTATTTCGACGCAGTTCGAGGCGTCGGGACTGTAAGTGGACTTCTGCCAATGGAGTTCGGACACGGTTCCCTCAGATGGTCTTGGCGATGCGGCGGATCAGGTCGCGGGATTCTGCGGGTTCGAGAGCGTTCTCCTGCATGCGGTCGAGAACGAGTCGGTACTTTTCCAGCTGGGCCTCGGCATCCAGGAAGTCACACCCGTGGTGGGTGTCCAACTGAACGGTGTCGAGCTGAGGCACCGGCCCCATCAGATAGTCGACGGACTGTCCTGTGCCGGGGAACGAGCCCTTACCGAACGGGATGACCCGCACGGTCACGTGCTCCAGCTCGCTCATTTCCAGCAGGTGATTGAGTTGAGCGCGCACGACGGCGGGCCCGCCGTACCCCATGTGCAGTGCGCACTCGTGGATCACCGCCGTGTAGGGCGGAGGGTTTTCCCGGTGCAGGATTTCCTGTCGCTTGATCCGGTGGCTGACCCGATGCTCGATCTCGTACTGCCGCAGTGCCGGCACAGCCTCCTTGAAGAGGGCCCGCGCGTGGTCGGTCGTCTGGAGCAGCGCGGGGATGTGGATCACCAGGGCAACGCGCAGTGCCGCCGCGTGGTACTCCAATTCGGCAAGGTCGACGAGGCCGACTGGCAGGTGGTCGCGGTAGCTGTCCCACCAGCCGCGAGTGCGCCGACCTGTCATCGCGGCCAGTGCGTCCACGAGTTGTTCGTCCGGGCAGGCGTAGGCGCGTGTCATGGACCGCAACCGGTCGGCACTGATGGGGGTACGGCCAGTCTCGATCATGCTGACGCGCGCCTGGTTGACGCCCAGGAGGCTGCCTGCGCTGGTGGCCGTGAGTCCGGCCCGCTCCCGCCCCTACCGGCACACGAACGGCCCCGCCTCCCTCCGGCTGACCGCCCTGCCCGACGGCCGGTTGCGGGTCGGTGTGTGGGACAGTCATCCGCGCGTCCCGGCCCCCTTCGGTGCACCGCCGTGGGACCGTGTCCCGCTCGCCCCGGCGGATGCCGAAAAGGGGCGCGGGCTGTATCTCCTGCAGGAGTACGCCGACTCCTGGGGTGGCTGGCCCATCGGGGACGGCGGCCCGCTGGACCGTGGCGCCGGGAAGCTGTTGTGGTTCGAGGTGGACAGGTCAAGCTCCGGTCAATCCGCTCGGTAGCCGTCCCCTCGTGGCCTGCCGCATGGAAAACTTTCCCGGTTGCGGAAGTGAAAAGAGTGGCTCGGCCGACGGGGAGTGGATGCTGTGAGCGCGCGGCAGGTGCGGAAGATGTTCCGGTTGATGGCCGGCGGCGAGCCCGTGGAGCTCACCAACGCCTGGTCCTCCGTGAAGAAGCTCGCCCGGCTGGCCTTCATCGCCCAGCAGTTCGGGTACGAGTACGCCGACGCCCGCTACACCGGCTCCCGCAACAACGTCCTCAAGATGCTGATCGTGCCCGACCACAGCCCGCAGGGCCGGGCCCGCGCCGCGCAGAACTGGGCGCAGTATCCGAACGCCGCCGACGGTGTCTCGCTGCCGCCCGTCATTCCGGACGCCGTCGAACTCCTCAAGGCCCGCATCCAGTTCGACCTCACCGGCAAGAACGCCGAGAAGCGGATGCTGTTCGCGGCTGGCGGCATCACCCTCGGGCTGGTGCTGGCCGCGGCGCGGGCCGGCGGGGGTGCGGGGGCTTTCTTCGTATCCGGTGTCGTATGGGTCATCCTCATGGCCGTCATGGGGCTCGGGGTCTTCGTCACCCGCGGCCGCAACGCCAAGTTCGCCCAGCGCCTCCAGGCCGCCGGGTTCATACCGGTGACGGAGGAGAGCGGCCGGGTGCGGTATCTGCCACCGGGCACGCCGATGCCAATGCCCGGGCCGGTGCCGATGCAGCCGACCGCGGTCCAGCCCCAGTACCAGCAGCCCCAGTACCAGCAGCCATGGCCGCAGCAGCCCGGCCCCTACGGCCCGTACGGCGCCCAGCCCCCGTACGGCGCTCAGCCCCCGTACGGCGCCCAGCCCGCCCCCACCGGTTTCGGCCAGCAGCCGCCCGCCCCCACCGGCTACGGCCAGCAGCCGCCCGCCCCCGGCCCCTACGGCCCGCCCCCGCAGCAGCCTCCCGGCCCCTACGGGCCCTACACCCCACCCCCGCAGCCTCCCTATCCCTCCCCTCCCTCCCCTCCCTCCTCCCGCTGAGTCCCTCTTCCCGCCGCCTCCGCCCCGACCTCTCACCCGCCCTCCCCCCAGGGTGAGAGCAACGTTCCCTTCCGGTCACCCACAGCCACAGTGCGGAAACTCCGTCTCCCTACCTTCGGGCTCAGTCACTCATCCGGAGTCGGAAGACCGAGCACGCGGAGCACCGTGGAGGCGTCATGACAGCCCCAGCCCCTACCTCACGCAGTCGCTGGATCCAGGAGTGGGATCCGGAGGACGAGGCGTTCTGGAACGCGACCGGCGAGAAGGTCGCACGGCGGAACCTGATCTTCTCGGTCCTGTCCGAGCACATCGGGTTCTCGATCTGGACCATGTGGTCCGTGCTGGTGCTGTTCATGGGCCCCGAGTACGGCCTGACCCCGGCCGACAAGTTCCTGCTGACCTCCGTGGTCACCCTGGTCGGCGCCGTCGCCCGGGTGCCGTACACCTTCGCCGTCGCGCTCTTCGGCGGCCGGAACTGGACGGTCATCTCCGCCGCGCTGCTGCTCGTCCCGACCGTCGCCGCCTTCGTGGTGATGAAGCCGGGGACGTCCTTCGACACCTTCCTCCTCGTCGGCCTGCTGGCCGGTATCGGCGGCGGCAACTTCGCCTCCTCCATGACCAACATCAACGCCTTCTTCCCGCTCAAGAAGAAGGGGTGGGCGCTCGGACTCAACGCGGGCGGCGGCAACATCGGTGTGCCCGTCATCCAGCTGGTCGCGCTCGCGGTCATCGGGGCCGGCGGCGGCCCACGCGTGCTGCTCGGCATCTACATCCCGCTGATCCTCCTGGCCGCCGTCCTCGCCGCGGTCTTCATGGACAACCTCGCCACCGTGAAGAACGACACCGGCGCCGCGATCGACGCCGCGAAGGACGCCCACACCTGGATCATGGCCTTCCTCTACGTCGGGACGTTCGGGTCGTTCATCGGGTACGCGTTCGCCTTCGGCCAGGTGCTCCAGGTCCAGTTCGGCCGTACGCCGCTCCAGGCCGCGTACCTCACCTTCATCGGTCCGCTGCTCGGCTCCCTCATCCGGCCCGTCGGCGGTTGGCTCGCCGACAAGTACGGCGGGGCGCGGATCACGCTCTGGAACTACGTCGGCATGGCCGCCGCCACCGCCCTCCTCGTCGTCGCCGGCCTGCAGAAGTCACTGCCGCTGTTCGTCACGTTCTTCGTCGTGCTGTTCGTGCTCAGCGGCCTCGGCAACGGGTCGACGTACAAGATGATCCCCGGCATCTTCCAGGCCAAGGCCCTCGCCAAGGGGCTCACCGGTGAGGAGGCCGTGGCCTACGGGCGGCGGCTGTCCGGGGCCTCCATGGGACTCATCGGAGCGGTCGGCGCGCTCGGCGGCGTCGGTATCAACCTCGCCTTCCGGCAGTCCTACCTCTCCTCCGGCTCCGGCACCGGCGCCTTCGTCGCCTTCCTGGTCTTCTACAGCCTGTGCTTCGCCGTCACCTGGGCCGTATACCTTCGGCGGCCCGCCGAGCAGGGGCGTCCCGAAGCCGCCGACGAGAAAAAGGCTCAGCTCAGCTACGCCGAGGTGTGACGTAACACGGGTGACATGGGGCCGAACCGAGCCTGTCACGCACCGTTGACAGGCTCGGCCGGCATGCAGGTCAGCTAGGAGAGCAGCCATGGACGAGGAACAGCAGCGGCCGGACCCCGCCCGGCCCGGCCCTCTCGCGGGGTTCACCGTGGGGGTCACGGCCGCGCGCCGGGCCGACGAGCTCGGGGCGCTGCTCCAGCGGCGCGGTGCCGCCGTGCTGCACGCGCCCGCCCTGCGCATCGTTCCGCTCGCCGACGACGGGGAACTTCTCGCCGCCACGAAGCAGATCATCGACCAGGCGCCGGACGTGGCCGTGGCGACCACCGCGATCGGGTTCCGGGGGTGGATCGAGGCCGCGGACGGCTGGGGCTTCGGTGAGCAGCTGCTGGACCGGCTGCGCCATGTCGAACTGCTTGCCCGCGGTCCCAAGGTCAAGGGGGCGGTCCGGGCCGCCGGGCTCACCGAGCAGTGGTCGCCGTCCTCCGAGTCCATGGCTGAGGTGCTCGACCGGCTCCTGGAGGAGGGCGTCGACGGCCGCCGGATCGCCGTACAACTGCACGGCGAGCCGCTGCCGGGGTTCGTGGAGTCGCTGCGGGCCGCGGGAGCGGAGGTGCTGCCGGTGCCGGTGTACCGGTGGATGCCGCCGGAGGACCTCGGGCCGGTGGACCGGCTCCTGGACGCCGTCGTCTCCCGCTCCGTCGACGCGGTCACCTTCACCAGCGCCCCCGCCGCGGCCTCCCTCCTCTCCCGCGCCGGGAAACGGGGGCTCCAGGACGACCTGCTCGCCGCCCTCCACCACGACGTCGTCCCGGCCTGCGTCGGCCCGGTCACCGCGCTCCCGCTCCAGGCCCTCGGCGTCGACACCATCCAGCCCGAACGCTTCCGGCTCGGGCCCCTCGTACAGCTGCTCTGCCAGGAACTCCCCTCGCGCGCACGGGCGTTGCCCGTCGCCGGGCACCGGGTGGAGATCCGGGGGCATGCCGTGCTCGTCGACGGTGCGCTGAAGCCCGTGCCGCCGGCCGGGATGTCCCTGCTGCGGGCGCTGTCGCGGCGGCCGGGGTGGGTGGTGGCCCGCGCCGAACTCCTGCGGGCCCTGCCGGGCGCGGGCCGCGACGAGCACGCGGTGGAGACGGCGATGGCCCGGCTGCGGACCGCCCTGGGCGCGCCGAAGCTGATCCAGACGGTGGTCAAGCGGGGTTACCGGCTGGCCCTGGACCCGGCTGCGGACGCCAAGTACGCGGACGTGTGAGACTCCGGCCATCGAGGCCATCGAGGCCATCGAGGCCATCGAGGCCATCGAGTGGTACGGCGTTCGGTGCGTCTTCCGGCATCGTCTGCTCGGGTGATCGTCTGCTCGGGTGTACGAGGAGCGGGTCACGCTGTGGACCGCTCGGTCGCCGGACGAGGCGATCGACCGTGCCGAGACCGAGGCGCGGGAGTACTGCGAGGTGCTGGACGACGTCGACTACGTCGACTTCGCCGAGGCGTTCCGGATGGACGACGTGCCGGGCGAAGGGGTCGAGGTCTTCTCCCTCATGCGGGAGAGCGCGCTGCCTTCGGGGGAGTACGTACGGCGGTTCTTCGCCACGGGGGATGAGCGGTCCGGCTGACCGCCGTACGACGTTCTGGGGACCGTCTCCCGGCAACCGGCCGTAATCGGCGGCATCCCGGGCCGCCACTCGGGCCGTCACTCGGGTCCGTTCCTCCCCGTCCGCGCCGGGGCGTCCCGCGCGGACGCGCACGCGGGACCTCGTGTGCCCCGGTCCGCGGGCGTGCGCTCTGCCGGATCCCGCCGGGCGGGCGGCACGCTGACGCCGGAGCGAGGCACATGGGGGGAACGGGACATGACACGCTGGCAGCCGTTGCCGGCCGCACTGCCGGGAGAGGCCCGGCAGCTGGTCGAGCAAATGCGGGTCCTGAAGGGCCGTACCGGGCTCAGCCTGGCCGATCTGGCCCGGCGTACCGCGTACAGCAAGTCGTCGTGGCAGCGCTATCTCAGCGGGGACAGACTGCCGCCGAGGAGTGCGGCCCAGGTGCTGTGCCGGCTGGGCGGCGGGGACCAGACGCGGCTGCTGGCACTGTGGGAGCTGGCCGAACAGGCGTGGCCGCAGGGCGCGTCGGAGCCACCGGAGGAACCGCTACCGCTACCGATACCGCTGCCGATACCGGAGCCGCCGCCTGTAGCGGAGCCGCTTCCGGTACCGGAACCGGAGACGCGGCGGTGGCGGACGGCCGCCCTCGCCGCGTTCGGTGTCATCGTGCTGCTGGCCGCGGGGCTGCTGTGGGCGCTGCCCCGCGGGGTGCTCAGCCGAGCTTGTCGTAGTACGCGATCCGGTAGGAGCCGGTGCCCTTGATCCGCACCCGGTACTTGCTGCTGATCCGCTTGAGCGGGGCGTTGTGCGCGGTGCCGTGGAACGTGACGGTCTGCAGCGAGGTCGGGCCGGTGAGCCGCTGCTGGGCGAACGTCCACGTCTGGTCGGTGACGACGCCGTCGTTGTCCGACAGGCCGAAGTGCTCCTGCCACCACTGGGTGGCCGACTCGGTCTCGGGGCCGAACGAGCCGTCGATCTGGCTCTTGGTGAAGGGGTGCCAGTCGCCGTCGTCGTCCTGCCACTGGGCGCCGTCCGCCCACAGGACGGTCTCCCACAGGGCGGTGGCGTTGCTCGTGGCGTAGTCGTCGACGCCGAGGTTCTCCTCGTCCTGCCAGTCGTCGGTGACGGCTCCGCCGCCGTCGATGCCGTGGTAGGGCGCGGCGGCACTCGCCGCGGGTGCCAGGGCCAGGCCGCCGCCGCCCAGCAGTACGGCCGTCCCTATCGCGACGACCCTGATGCGCATGCTCATGAACGTGTCCTCTCTGAACCGCCGTCCCCCGTGGTCCCCCTGGGGCGGCTCGCCGTGCGTTCGCAGGACAAAGGGTTACGGCCGCGGGGCGCCGCGGCGAGGCCTGCCGGGGTATCCGGACCGAACGGGGACGGCCCGCGCCGCACGCACCGGCGTCCCCGCCGGGTGCGGGTCGGACGGGAACCTCGCGGAACACGGGTGCGAGGGGTTCCGGCCGCCCGCCGGGCCGGGCACTGTGAGTGGACACGGTTCCCTGTCCTAGGCGGTGACAGGCACATGGCACTGGGTACGGCGACGGTCCCGTACGAGCTGCGCTTCGACGCGGGGCGGATCTGTCTGGATCTGCTGGCGACCACGCATCCCGGCGAACGGCTCGACGCGCTCGAACCGTTGCGGGCGTGGATCACCGGTTCCGGACTCGTCCCGCCGGACACCCCGCTGACGCACGCCGACACCGGCTGGCTCGTCGCATTCCGCGAACTGAGGGGATATGTGGAGCAATTGGTGCGCGAGCGTAATGAAATTCGCAAAAGCGTCCAGAACGGCATCTGTGACAGCCCCCGCCCCCGGTCGTACGACCTCGCGCTCGCCGGCGTCAACGACCTCGCGCGTGCCGCCGCGCCCCCGGCCCCGCGTGCCGTACCCGGCGCGGACGGGTTCCTGGTCCGGGAGCTGGCCGGTCCTCCGGAGTGCGCCGCGCTGCTCGCGGCCGTCGCCCGGGACGCCGTGGAGCTGCTCACCGACCCCGTGGCGCGGGCGGCCGTCCGGGAGTGCGAGGGCGACAACTGCCCCATCGTCTACCTGGACACCTCCCGCGGGCGCAGACGCCGCTGGTGCTCCAGCGAGATCTGCGGCAACCGCGAACGAGTGGCCCGCCACCGCCGCCGAGCGTCCCTCGCCCGAGCGTGACCCCGAGCGTCCCTCGCCCGTGCGTGACCGCCGAGCGTCCCTCGCCCGTGCGTGACCCCGAGCGTCCCTCGCCCGTGCGTGACCGCCGAGCGTCCCTCGCCCGAGCGGGTCCCGTCCGTACGGTTTCCGCTCGACCGCGACGCCCGCCCCCCGGCGGAGGCTCTCGCCCGAGCGAAGTGGCCCTCCCGCCGCCCCGGAGGGTCGCAATCGCTCGACCTGCCCCCCAACCCCCGCCCCATTTACGGTATCTGCCGGATCTTCATCGAAGCTCCCCGGAAGTGATTTCGACAACATTCAGTTTGTCGGCGGCAACCCCCGGGCATCGCTCGGGCGTTCGGCGATGTGTCGGAAATGTAAAGATCACGCGGTGGGAATGTGCGGTCATGTCCCGCTCGTCATGTCACCTCGCAGAAAAATGTGAGGTCTTGTTGAACACACCGCGGGTCACTTCCGTACCGGTGGGGGAGCGACCGACTGGGGGAACCCCCGGACACCGGAGGTGGGCGTGCGCAAGGATGCGGCCGTGGCCAATGAACGTGGATCGAGGGCCCGACATCGCATGTCCCAGCCCTCGGAGCCCGATGAGGAGCTGATGCGTGCTCTCTACCGAGAGCACGCCGGACCTCTCCTTGCGTATGTCCTTCGGCTGGTCGCCGGTGATCGGCAACGCGCCGAGGACGTCGTGCAAGAGACACTCATCCGTGCCTGGAAGAACGCCGGCCAGCTCAATCGAGCGACCGGATCGGTACGCCCCTGGCTGGTGACGGTCGCTCGCCGCATCGTCATCGACGGTCACCGCAGCCGGCAGGCCCGGCCGCAGGAGGTCGATCCGTCGCCGCTGGAGGTCATCCCCGCGGAGGACGAGATCGACAAGGCGCTGTGGCTGATGACGCTGTCTGACGCGCTCGACGACCTGACCCCGGCCCACCGGGAGGTGCTCGTCGAGACGTACTTCAAGGGGCGTACCGTCAACGAGGCGGCCGAAACGCTGGGTATACCCAGCGGCACCGTGCGCTCACGGGTGTTCTATGCCCTGCGGTCGATGAAGCTGGCACTGGAGGAGCGGGGGGTGACGGCGTGATGAGTGTGTACGGGGGACACGGCGGGTTCGGCACAGGTGGTTCGGGTATGTCTGGTGCTATGCAGGAATCTCCGGTTCCCAATGAGCACGAGACCGTCGGCGCGTACGCGCTGGGGATTCTCGACGACGCCGAGGCAACCGCTTTCGAGGCCCATCTGGCCGGGTGCGAATGGTGCGCCCAGCAGCTCGACGAGCTGGCCGGAATGGAGCCCATGCTAGCGGCCCTGGCCGATCTGCCGGGTTCCGGATCGACGCCGTCCATCGGCGAGTCGCTGTCCGCCAGGCCCAGCCCCCGGATGGTCGAGAAGCTGGTCGTGGAGGTCGCCGACAAGCGGAAGGTCCGCACCCGGCGCAGCCTCTTCGGACTGGCGGCCTCGGTCGTGCTGATCGCCGGCGGCACCGCGGCCGGCGTGGCGCTGAGCGGCTCGGACAGCGGCGGCGGCGGCACGGACATGGCCATGGGCCCCGCCCAGACGGCCTTCCAGACGATGTCCGACAAGAAGTCGGCGACGGACCCGACGACCCACGTCACCGCGACCGTCGCCGTCGAGAAGAAGGACTGGGGCACCCACGCGGTCCTCCAGCTCAAGAACGTCACCGGCCCGAAGAAGTGCTCACTGATCGCCGTCGGCAAGAACGGCGAGCGCGAGACGGTGACCTCCTGGTCCGTCCCGACCTGGGGATACGGCATCACGGACGCCAAGTCGGAGAAGGCCAAGGAGCCTCTCTACGTGCACGGCGGCGCGGCCTTCACCCCCAACCAGATCGACCACTTCGAAGTCATGACGTTCGACGGCAAGAAGCTGGTCTCGGTCAGCGCGTAGCTTCAGCGGGCCCCCTTCGCGTACGGTTGACGGCTGCCCAGCACGTCAGAAGGGGGCCCGGTGGCCGCTCAGGCTCAACAATCCGCGGTCGGCCCTCACGGCTCGGAACAGGACTCCAGTCAGGACTCCGTTCGGGACCGTGAGATCAGCGTCGAACAGGAACACCTCGACCGGGTGTACCAGCGCCTCGAGGAGAAGATCCACGAGGCGGAATTCCTCATGAACGACGCGGCCCAGCGCGGCCAGGTGGGCACTCCCGGTGCCCTCGCCGAGCGGGACGCGCAGGTGTTCCGGGCGGGGGTCCACCTCAACCGGCTCAACAACGAGTTCGAGGACTTCCTCTTCGGCCGGATCGACCTGCTCCTCGGCAAGGACGGCAAGAAGGGCCCGGACGGCGCCTACACCGCCGTGGAGCCCGCCGAGGGCGCGGTCCGTGCGGACAACACCGCCGACATCGCCGAGACCCTGCACATCGGCCGGATCGGCGTTCTCGACCAGGACTACGCTCCGCTGGTCATCGACTGGCGGGCCCCGGCCGCCGCGCCGTTCTACAGGTCCACTCCGGTGGATCCCGGGCGTGTCGTACGACGCCGGGTGATCCGCTCCAAGGGCCGCCGGGTCCTCGGGGTCGAGGACGACCTGATGCGCCCGGAGCTGACCGCCTTCCTCGACGGCGGCACCCTGCCCGTCATCGGCGACGGCGCCCTGATGGCCGCCCTCGGGCAGGCCCGCACCCACTCCATGCGGGACATCGTCGCCTCCATCCAGGCCGAGCAGGACCTGGTCATCCGCGCCCCCGCCGCCTCCGTCACCTACGTCGAGGGCGGCCCGGGGACGGGCAAGACGGCCGTGGCGCTGCACCGCGCCGCCTACCTGCTCTACCAGGACCGGCGCCGGTACGCGGGCGGCATCCTGATCGTCTCCCCGACCCCGCTGCTGGTCGCCTACACCGAAGGGGTCCTCCCGTCCCTCGGCGAGGAGGGCCAGGTCGCCATCCGCGCCATCGGCTCCCTCGTCGACGGCGCCGAGGCGACCCTGTACGACACGCCGGCCACCGCCCGCGCCAAGGGCTCCTCTCGGATGCTCCGGGTACTGCGCAAGGCCGCCCGCGGAGCCCTGGAACTGAACGATTCACCGACCCGGCTCAGAGTCGTCGCCTTCGGCCGCCGCCTGGAGCTGGAGGCAGAGGAACTCGACCGCATCAGACACAACGCGCTCGGCGGCACGGCCCCCGTCAACCTGCTGCGGCCCCGCGCCCGCAGGCTCCTGCTGGACGCCCTGTGGGCCCGCTCCGGCGCGGCCGGCCGGCACAGCGACCCGGAGCTGGCCGCCGAACTGCGCTCCTCCTTCGACGAGGACATCGTCACGGAGGACTCCTTCATCGGGTTCCTCGACGCCTGGTGGCCCGAGCTGACCCCGCAGGCGGTCCTCACCGCGATGGCCGACGAGCGTCGCCTCGGCCGCTGGGCCCGCCGCATCCTCAACCCCGGCGAGATCCGAAGGGTCGCCCGCTCGCTGCGCCGGGACGGCCACACCGTGCACGACATCGCCATGCTCGACGAGCTCGAGGCCATCCTCGGCGCCCCGGTCCGCCCCCGGAAGAAGCGCGAACTGGACCCGCTGGACCAGCTCACCGGCCTGGAGGAGCTGATGCCGACGCGCGAGGAGTCCCAGCGCGAGCGCGCCGAACGGCTCGCCCAGGAGCGCGTCGAGTACGCCCACGTCATCGTCGACGAGGCGCAGGACCTCACCCCCATGCAGTGGCGGATGGTCGGCCGCCGCGGCCGGCACGCGACCTGGACGGTGGTCGGCGACCCCGCCCAGTCCTCCTGGTCCGACCCGGACGAGGCGGCCGAGGCGCGGGACGAGGCCCTCGGCAGCCGCCCGCGCCGCCGCTTCGAACTCACCGTGAACTACCGCAACCCGGCGGAGATCGCCGAGCTCGCGGCCAGGGTGCTGGCCCTCGCCATGCCCGGCTCCAAGTCCCCGTCGGCGGTCCGCTCCACCGGCGTCGAGCCGCGTTTCGTGGCAACGAACCATGGACACAGCACGGTCGTCCGCGACTCGCTGGAGAAGACCGTGCGGGCGGAGGCCGAGCGGCTTCTCGACCTGGTCGACGGCACGGTCGGCGTGGTCGTCGCCATGGACCGGCGCGCCGAGGCCGCCCGCTGGCTCGCCGGGCTCGGCGACCGGGTGGTGGCCCTGGGCAGCCTGGAGGCCAAGGGCCTGGAGTACGACGCCACGGTCGTCGTGTCGCCCGCGGAGATCGCCGACGAGTCCCCGGCCGGGCTGCGCGTGCTGTACGTGGCCCTCACCCGGGCGACCCAGCAGCTGACGGTGGTCTCCGCGGAGCGGGACGAGCCGGACGCGGCGGGGGTGCCGGACCTTCTCAGGGAGTGAGCGCGGGGCCGTTCGGCTGGAGGTTTCCTGTGAAGTCCCCGGACGGGAATGGCCCTGCGGGATCTGTTTGTTAGCCTTGTCGTGACACCGGCTCGATCCAAGCCCCCGGGCCCAACCTTCGTCGCTACGAGCGACCACTTGCCGCGAGGCGAGCATGGCGGGCCGGTGTCATGAACGTCGAAGAGGCCCACATCACGTTGTGATGTGGGCCTCTTTTTCGCGCGAACAATAGGCACGAAACCAGGCCCCGCTAACGCCTACCCGGCGGTAGGTGCGACGATCGGACGGCACAACTCGCTACACGGTGAAACGAAGGAAGTCGGCCATGGCAACGGCGCCCAGCGTCTCCTACTCGATGACCATCCGGCTGGAGGTGCCCGCGAGCGGAACCGCCGTCTCGCAGCTCACCACCGCCGTGGAGTCCTCCGGAGGCTCGGTGACCGGCCTCGACGTCACCGCGTCGGGCCACGAGAAGCTCCGCATCGACGTCACCATCGCGGCCAGCTCCACCGCCCATGCCGACCAGATCGTCGGGCAGCTCCGCGAGATCGAGGGCGTCACCCTCGGCAAGGTCTCGGACCGTACGTTCCTCATGCACCTCGGTGGCAAGATCGAGATGCAGTCCAAGCACCCCATCCGCAACCGTGACGACCTCTCCATGATCTACACCCCGGGCGTGGCCCGCGTGTGCATGGCGATCGCGGAGAACCCCGAGGACGCGCGCCGCCTCACCATCAAGCGCAACTCCGTTGCGGTCGTGACGGACGGCTCCGCGGTCCTGGGCCTCGGCAACATCGGCCCGAAGGCCGCGCTGCCCGTCATGGAGGGCAAGGCGGCCCTCTTCAAGCGGTTCGCCGGCATCGACGCCTGGCCGCTCTGCCTGGACACCCAGGACACCGACGCGATCGTCGAGATCGTCAAGGCGATCGCCCCCGGGTTCGCCGGCATCAACCTGGAGGACATCTCCGCCCCGCGCTGCTTCGAGATCGAGGCGCGCCTGCGTGAGGCCCTCGACATCCCCGTCTTCCACGACGACCAGCACGGCACCGCGATCGTCGTCCTCGCCGCCCTCACGAACGCACTTCGCTGCACGGGCAAGGCAATTGAGAACATCCGGGTCGTCATGTCCGGCGCCGGCGCGGCCGGTACGGCCATCCTCAAGCTGCTGCTCGCGGCCGGCCTGAAGAACGCCGTCGTCGCCGACATCCGCGGTGTCGTGCATGCCGCCCGCGAGGACCTGGTCGACGCCCAGGCCGACTCGCCGCTGCGCTGGATCGCCGACAACACCAACCACGAGGGCCTCACCGGCACGCTGAAGGAGGCCGTGCGGGGCGCGGACGTCTTCATCGGCGTCTCGGCCCCGAACGTCCTCGACGGCGACGACGTGGCCGCCATGGCCGACGACGCGATCGTGTTCGCACTCGCGAACCCGGACCCCGAGGTGGACCCGGCGATCGCCCGCCAGACGGCCGCCGTGGTGGCCACCGGCCGCTCCGACTTCCCCAACCAGATCAACAACGTGCTGGTCTTCCCGGGTGTCTTCCGTGGCCTGCTGGACGCGCAGTCCCGCACGGTGAACACGGACATGATGCTCGCGGCCGCGAAGGCCCTCGCCGACGTGGTCACCCAGGACGAGCTGAACCCGAACTACATCATTCCGAGCGTCTTCAACGAGAAGGTCGCGGGAGCGGTGGCGGGCGCGGTACGGGAGGCCGCGAAGGGCGCCTGAAACGCCCTCGCCGGGAGCGCCCCGTAAGGGGCGCGGGGCTGTGCCGACGTGCGGCTACCGCCACGTGGGCGCGAGCAACCCCCACCGGGCCGGCACCCGAAACGACGCGACGCGCCCGCATGATGCGGGGGTCTGGGGGCAGCAGCCCCCAGTAAACGTCTGTGAAACTTGCCACGCCATCCAATCGGCGCGTCGTGAAACCCCCCCTTCGGCCCCCCCGTAGGGTATGGGCGGCAACGGATTGGCGTTCCCGCCGCAGGTGGGGGCAGGATGCGTCCCGGCCCAACATGCGGCTCCGCCGCGTGGCACGCCTCAATGGCAAGAAGAACACGGGAGTAACAACATGAACCGCAGTGAGCTGGTGGCCGCGCTGGCCGACCGTGCCGAGGTGACTCGCAAGGACGCCGACGCCGTGCTGGCCGCGTTCGCCGACGTCGTCGGTGACATCGTCTCCAAGGGCGACGAGAAGGTCACCATCCCCGGCTTCCTGACCTTCGAGCGGACCCACCGTGCCGCTCGCACCGCGCGCAACCCGCAGACCGGCGAGCCGATCAACATCCCCGCCGGCTTCAGCGTGAAGGTCTCCGCGGGCTCGAAGCTGAAGGAATCCGCGAAGGGCAAGTGACCTTGCCTTCCGTAGGCCACGGGACGGCGTACGGCGTGTAACACGACGATGGGGCGGCCCCTCCACCAGGGGCCGCCCCATCGTCGTACGCGAGACTCTCCGGAAACTGCCCCAGCCGGGTGCGCTGCGCCGGGCCGGGGTTCAGGGAGCCGTGGTCGGTGCGGTCAGCCGAGTGCCTTGCCCGGCAGTTCGACCTTTGCGCCCAGTTCCACGAGCTTCTCCATGCTGTGTCTGCCCGGGGGCAACCCCCGGACCCCCGGTCGGGGGGCGCTGGCCCGGGCCGGGGTCATGAGGTGGCGGTCAGCCGAGTGCCTTGCCCGGCAGTTCGACCTTTGCGCCCAGTTCCACGAGCTTCTCCATGAAGTTCTCGTAGCCGCGGTTGATGAGGTCGATGCCGTGGACCCGGGACGTGCCCTGGGCCGCCAGGGCCGCGATCAGGTACGAGAAGCCGCCGCGCAGGTCGGGGATGACCAGGTCGGCGCCCTGGAGCTTGGTCGGCCCGGAGACGACCGCGGAGTGCAGGAAGTTGCGCTGCCCGAAGCGGCAGGCCGCGCCGCCCAGGCACTCGCGGTAGAGCTGGATGTGCGCACCCATCTGGTTCAGCGCGGAGGTGAAGCCGAGGCGGGACTCGTAGACCGTCTCGTGGACGATCGAGAGGCCCGTCGCCTGGGTCAGGGCGACCACCAGCGGCTGCTGCCAGTCGGTCTGGAAGCCGGGGTGCACGTCCGTCTCCAGGGCGATCGACTTCAACTGGCCGCCCGGGTGCCAGAAGCGGATGCCCTCGTCGTCGATCTCGAAGGCGCCGCCCACCTTGCGGTAGGTGTTCAGGAACGTCATCATCGAGCGCTGCTGGGCGCCCCGGACGTAGATGTTGCCCTCGGTCGCCAGCGCCGCCGATGCCCAGGACGCGGCCTCCAGACGGTCCGGGAGGGCGCCGTGGTTGTAGCCGCCGAGCTCGTCCACACCGGTGATGCGGATGGTCCGGTCGGTGTCCATCGCGATGATCGCGCCCATCTTCTGCAGCACGCAGATGAGGTCCTCGATCTCCGGCTCGACGGCCGCGTTGGACAACTCCGTGACGCCCTCGGCGAGTACGGCCGTCAGCAGCACCTGCTCGGTCGCGCCGACGGACGGGTACGGCAGCCGGATCTTCGTACCGCGCAGGCGGGTCGGCGCCTCCAGGTACTGCCCGTCGGCCCGCTTCTCGATGGTCGCGCCGAACTGCCGCAGCACGTCGAAGTGGAAGTCGATGGGCCGGCCGCCGATGTCGCAGCCGCCCAGACCCGGGATGAAGGCGTGCCCGAGCCGGTGCAGCAGCGGGCCGCAGAACAGGATCGGGATCCGGCTCGAACCCGCGTGGGCATCGATGTCAGCGACGTTCGCGCTCTCCACGTACGTCGGATCCAGCACCAGCTCACCGGGCTCCTCACCCGGACGGACCGTCACCCCGTGCAACTGGAGCAGGCCGCGTACGACACGCACGTCACGGATGTCCGGAACGTTGCGCAGCCGACTCGGCGCACTGCCCAGCAGGGCGGCGACCATGGCCTTCGGTACGAGGTTCTTCGCACCGCGGACACGGATCTCGCCCTCCAGCGGGGTGCCGCCGTGGACAAGCAGGACATCGTCGTTGACGGTCATGAATCTCGCGTTCCGTGGAGTGGGGCAGGGCCGGAGAGACAGAGTAATCGCCCATCGGTCCCCTGCCGTATGCCCAAGGACCGCCCAGCTACGTCATAGCTGTGTCACAACACGAACGGTTCCTAATCGGGCACATGGGGTCACCGCCCGCCGCCGTGCGCCGGGAGTGCTTCCTTCCTCCCTGAGCTGCGTTCACTCCCACACCCCCGTTGGCTCCCCACGCGAGGGAAAGATGCGGGATCATGTCAGGCATGACCGAGGTGTCCTCGCTCACAGGGCGGCTGCTCGTGGCCACGCCCGCCCTGGCGGACCCGAACTTCGACCGCGCGGTGGTGCTCCTTCTCGACCACGACGAGGAGGGCTCCCTCGGTGTCGTCCTCAACCGTCCCACCCCGGTGGACGTCCGGGACATCCTGGAGGGCTGGGCCGCTCTCGCCGGTGAGCCCGGGGTCGTCTTCCAGGGCGGCCCGGTGTCGTTGGACTCCGCGCTCGGCGTCGCGGTCATCCCGGGCGGCGGCAACGGCGACCGGGCCCCGCTCGGCTGGCGCCGGGTGCACGGCGCGATCGGCCTGGTCGACCTGGAGGCCCCGCCGGAGCTGCTCGCCTCGGCCCTCGGCTCCCTGCGGATCTTCGCCGGTTACGCCGGCTGGGGCCCCGGCCAGCTGGAGGACGAACTGGTCGAGGGCGCCTGGTACGTCGTCGAGTCGGAGCCCGGCGACGTCTCCTCGCCGTCCCCCGAGAGACTCTGGCGCGAGGTGCTCCGCCGCCAGCGCAACGAGCTGGCGATGGTCGCCACCTACCCGGACGACGCCTCGCTCAACTGACGGCGGGCCTTCTCTCAACCGTTGCCCGGACGCTTCAGTACCCTTGGCACTTATGAGCACTCTTGAGCCCGAGCGCGGGACTGGTACGGGGACCCTCGTAGAGCCGACGCCACAGGTGTCCCACGGCGACGGCGACCACGAGCGCTTCGCCCACTACGTCCAGAAGGACAAGATCATGGCGAGCGCCCTCGACGGCACTCCCGTCGTTGCGCTGTGCGGCAAGGTGTGGGTGCCGGGCCGCGACCCGAAGAAGTACCCCGTGTGCCCCATGTGCAAGGAGATCTACGACTCCATGGGCAGCGGCGGCGACGGCGAGGGCGGCAAGGACAAGTAACACCCCCGGATCTTCTGAGGCCCCGGGCGCGCTTTGGCGTGCTCCGGGGCCTTTGTCGTACCCGTGCGTTGCACAGGGTGCGTCCGCCGGTCACAGAGTGGTCGAGACCTCTTGTCGGCATGTTCATGTTGTCCCTACCCTCCGTGGTGTTGTGCAGAGCGAAACCGTCGTTGCATATGTTGCAACGAATGCAGTGTGTGCAGTGCCTTGAACGCTTACGCTTCAGCGCGCCCCGGAGGGTCACTCCATGAAGCTCCCCGTCCCCGCATTCCTCGTCGCCGCCCTGTTCCTGGCGGCCTGCGCCCCGCAGACCTCCTCCAACTCCGCCTCCGACAAGGACGACAAGAGCGGCACCCTGCGGGTGTGGCTCTTCCAGGAGGTCGGCAACGACCCCAAGCAGAAGGTCGTCGACTCGGTCGTCGCCGACTTCGAGAAGGCGCACTCCGGCACCAAGGTCGACGTGGAGTACATCCCGGTCGACACCCGCGCGCAGCGGGTCAAGGCCGCGTTCAACGACCCGGAGTCGGCTCCGGACGTGATGGAGTACGGCAACACCGACACCGCCGGCTACGTACGGGACGGCGGGCTGCTCGACGTCACCAAGGACTTCGGGGCGTGGTCCCAGGCCAAGGACACCGACCCGACCGCACGCCAGTCGGTCACCGTCGCCGGCAAGGTCTACGGCGCCCCCTTCTACGTCGGCGTCCGCGCCCTCTACTACCGCACGGACGTCTTCAGGGAACTCGGCCTGAAGCCGCCGGCGACCCTGGCCGAGCTGGCGTCCACGGCCCGTGCCGTCCGCAAGGCCAAACCCGACCTGTACGGCCTGGTCGTCGGCGGCGCCTACACCTACGGCGCGATGCCCTTCATCTGGGCCGCCGGCGGCGAACTCGCCACGGCCAAGGGCACCTCGTACACCTCGGCGATCGACAGCGCGGCCGCCCAGAAGGGCATCAAGGAGTACACGGCACTCTTCGGCGACGACAACTGCCCGGCCGCCAAGTGCGCGGGCTTCGGCGGCAACGACACGGTCACCGCGTTCGCGGCCGGCAAGGCGGGCATGGCCATCGGCGGCGACTTCAGCCATGCGGCCGTGGAGGCGGGGACCGTCAAGGGCAAGTACGCGGTGGTGCCGCTGCCGGGGGCCACGGCCGGATCCGTCGCGCCGGCCTTCGCGGGCGGCAACAACATCGGGGTGCTGAAGAGCACGACGCACCGGACGCTGGCCGTCCAGCTGATGGAGGAGCTGACCGCCAAGAAGACGCAGGCGGCGATGTTCGACGCGATGGGTTTTCTGCCGACGTTCAAGGACGTCCGTGACCAGGCGGCGGCCAAGGAGCCGTTCGTGAAGCCGTTCGTGGCGACGCTGGCGGCCGGGACGAAGTTCGTGCCGGCCTCTGCCGGGTGGTCGGGGGTCGACTCCTCGCTGGTGCTGCCGACGATGTTCCAGGAGGTCATCAGCGGCAAGAAGAGTGTGGCGGCGGCCTCGGGGGAGGCGGCGGAGAAGATGGATGCGGCGTTCGGGGCGGCCGGGTGACGTCCACGGGGGTGGGGGCTGCGGCGCGTGGGCGGGTGCGGGACCGTCGTGGCCGGTCGCGCAGTTCCCCGCGCCCCCTGGCAAGTCGGGGTGTGCCCTGGCTTTATCTCGCGCCCGCTCTCGTGGTCCTCGGGGGGCTGCTGCTCTACCCCGTCTACCAGCTCGGGCTGATCTCCGTCTTCCGGTACACCCAGGCCCAGGTCAGTGGTGGTGAGCCGACCGCCTTTGTCGGGCTCGACAACTACTCGGAGGTCTTCGGCGACGACCAGTTCTGGTCGGTCCTGCTCGCCACCGTCCTCTTCGCCGCCGCCTGTGTCGTGTCGACGCTCGCCGTCGGGTGTGCGCTCGCCCTGTTGCTCACGCGGGTGCGGGCGGTGCCCCGGCTGGCGTTGATGCTCGCCGCGCTCGGGGCCTGGGCGACCCCGGCGGTCACCGGGTCGACCGTGTGGCTGTTCCTCTTCGACCCGGACTTCGGGCCCGTCGACCGTGTCCTCGGGCTCGGTGACCACTCCTGGACGTACGGGCGGTACAGCGCCTTCCTCCTCGTCCTGCTCGAAGTGGTCTGGTGCTCCTTCCCGTTCGTGATGGTCACCGTGTACGCCGGGATCCGTGCCGTACCGTCCGAGGTGCTGGAGGCCGCCGCGCTGGACGGTGCCTCGCAGTGGCGGATCTGGCGGTCGGTGCTGGCGCCGATGCTCCGGCCGATCCTGACGGTCGTCACCATCCAGTCGGTGATCTGGGACTTCAAGATCTTCACGCAGATCTATGTGATGACCGGCGGGGGCGGGATCGCCGGGCAGAACCTGGTGCTCAACGTGTACGCCTATCAGCAGGCCTTCGCGTCCTCGCAGTACGGGCTCGGCGCCGCCATCGGTGTCGTGACGCTGCTGATCCTGCTCGCCGTGACCCTCGGCTATCTGCGGCTGCTGCGCCGGCAGGGGGAGGAGCTGTGACCGTCGTGAATCTTGTGCGCGATCTGGTCCGGCGGCCGGGGCGGCTGGCCGCCGAGGCGGCGGCGCTGGCGATCGCCGCCGTGGTCGCCTTTCCGCTGTACTGGATGGTGCTGGGCGCCTTCAGACCGGCCGGTGAGATCGAGTCCGACCGGCCCCGGCCATGGACTCTCGCGCCCTCTCTGGACTCCTTCCGGCGGGTCTTCGGGCAGCAGGAATTCGGCCGCTACTTCGTCAACAGCCTTGTCGTCGCGGGCAGTGTGGTCATCGTCTCGGCGTTGATCGCCTTTCTCGCCGCGACCGCCGTCACACGATTCCGGTTCCGCTTCCGGACCACCCTGCTGATCATGTTTCTGGTGGCCCAGATGGTGCCCGTGGAGGCCCTCACCATCCCCTTGTTCTTCCAGATGCGGGACTTCGGTCTGCTGAACACGCTGGGCTCGCTGATCCTGCCCCACATCGCCTTCTCGCTGCCCTTCGCGATCTGGATGCTGCGGGGGTTCGTGAAAGGGGTGCCGCAGGCGCTGGAGGAGGCCGCGTACATCGACGGGGCGAGCCGGTCGCGCTTTCTCTGGCAGATCCTTTTCCCGCTCGTGCTGCCGGGTCTGGTGGCCACGAGCGTGTTTTCCTTCATCTCCGCCTGGAACGACTTCCTCTTCGCCAAGTCCTTCATCATCAGCGACACTTCGCAGTCCACGCTGCCGATGGCGCTGCTGGTGTTCTTCAAACCGGACGACCCGGACTGGGGCGGGGTCATGGCGGCGTCCACGGTGATGACGGTTCCGGTGCTGGTGTTCTTCGTACTCGTACAGCGACGGCTGGTCTCCGGACTGGCCGGAGCGGTCAAGGACTGACATGACTTCCGAAGTGGATCTGATTCCGGCGCCGCGCGCGATCGAGGGGCCGATGCGATGCGGTGTCCTGTTCGACGAGGACACCGCCCTGTGGGCCGCCCCGGGTACCGAGGGGACCGAACGCTGGCTGCGCTCGACTCTCGGCGCGGCCCTCGGGCTGCCGCTGCGGCCCGGCACCGAGGACGCCCGCGACTCCGTACGGCTGTGCCTGGACGACTCGCTGGAGCCCGAGGCGTACCGGTTGAGCGTGATCGCGAACTGGGGGGTCGAGATCCGCGGCGGCGGTCCGGCCGGGGTCTTCTGGGGCGCCCAGACCCTGCGCCAGTTGCTGGGGCCGGAGGCCTTCCGTCGTGCGCCCGTGCGTCCCGGGATCCGGTTCGGAATCCCGCACCAGATCATCGAGGACGCCCCCCGATTCCGCTGGCGCGGCCTCATGCTCGACGTCGCCCGGCACTTCATGCCGAAGGAAGGCGTCCTGCGCTACCTGGATCTCATGGCGGCGCACAAACTCAACGTCTTCCACTTCCATCTGACGGACGACCAGGGCTGGCGCATCCAGATCGAGCGCCACCCCCGGCTCACCGAGGTCGGCTCCTGGCGGGCCCGCACGAAATTCGGCCACCGGGCCTCACCGCTGTGGGAGGAGAAGCCGCACGGCGGCTACTACACCCAGGACGACATCCGGGAGATCGTCGCCTACGCGGCCGCACGGCATATCACGGTCGTCCCCGAAATCGACGTGCCCGGCCACTCGCAGGCCGCCATCGCCGCGTATCCGGAACTCGGCAACACCGACGTCATCGACACCGCCTCCCTGACCGTCTGGGACTCCTGGGGGATCTGTCCGAACGTACTCGCCCCCACTGACAACACCCTGCGCTTCTACGAGGGGGTGTTCGAGGAAGTGCTGGAGCTGTTCCCGGCCGACGCCGCCGAGTTCTCGGCGTTCATTCACGTCGGCGGTGACGAATGCCCCAAGGACCAGTGGCGGGCCTCGCCGGCCGCGCAGGCGCGGAGGAAGGAACTCGGGCTCGCCGACGAGGACGAGTTGCAGTCGTGGTTCATCCGTCACTTCGCCAAGTGGCTTTCCGCGCGCGGGCGCAGACTGATCGGCTGGGACGAGATCCTGGAGGGCGGGCTCGCCGAGGGCGTGGCCGTGTCGTCGTGGCGCGGTTACGGCGGCGGGATCGCGGCCGCGCGGGCCGGACACGACGTCGTCATGTGCCCCGAGCAGCACGTGTACCTGGACCACCGGCAGGCCGACGGCGCCGACGAGCCCGTGCCGATCGGATACGTCCGCACCCTGGAGGACGTGTACCGGTTCGAGCCCGTTCCGCCGGGCCTCGACGCGTCCGAGGCGGGTCAGGTGCTGGGCGCCCAGGCCAACGTCTGGACCGAGGTGATGGAGGACCACGCGCGCGTGGACTACCAGGCCTTCCCCCGGCTGGCCGCCTTCGCCGAGGTCGCCTGGAGCGCCCTCCCGGCCCCGGAGCAGCGGGACTTCGCCGGCTTCGAGCACCGTATGGCCGCCCATTACCGGAGGCTGGACGCCCTGGGGGTCGCCTACCGCCGGCCGGCCGGACCGCTGCCGTGGCAGCGGCGCCCCGGGGTGCCGGGCCGCCCGATCGACGGTCCGCCCCCGAACCGCTAGCCCCTGCCCGGCCTCGCTCCGGCTCCCCCTCCCGCGGTTCCTCCCGGCCCCTGTCCGCCCCTCTCCCCGCTCCGAACACGGAAGGGAAAAAGACCCCAAGGATCACCGAAGAGTGTCAATCGGTACGCACTGGTGATGGTGTACGAAAACGGACCAAGTTGCCGGTGAGGTGGGCGAATGCCTCCTAGCGGACCCGTGCGTTCGAGGCTTGCGAAGATGTGCCAGAGTTGCCACGTCCGCCCTGTGAGCACGTACCGTACGGCCACACAGGTGGGACCAGGTGGGGGCAGCGGGAAGGGGCAGCCGGTTTTGACCACGCACGCACCGCAGGCGGCGCAGGCCGTCACGCTGCCCACGACGCTGAACGAAGCCGTGGCGGCCCTCACCGCCATGCCCGCCGCGGTCCCCGTGGCGGGCGGCACCGACCTGATGGCCGCCGTCAACTCCGGGCAGCTCCGGCCCGCCGCCCTGGTCGGCCTCGGCCGGATCAGCGAGATCCGCGGCTGGCAGTACCAGGACGGCAACGCGCTGCTCGGCGCCGGACTCACGCACGCGCGCATGGGCCGCCCCGACTTCGCGGCCCTGATCCCGGCGCTCGCCGCCGCCGCGCGGGCCGCGGGTCCGCCGCACATCCGCAACGCGGGCACCCTGGGCGGCAACATCGCCACGGCCGCGCCCACCGGCGACGCGCTGCCGGTGCTCGCCGCCCTGGAGGCGACGCTGATCATCGCCGGACCGGGCGGATCCCGTCGGGAGATCCCGGTGTCGCACCTGCTGGCCGGGGTGGAGATGCTCCGCGGCGGCGAGCTGATCGGCTTTGTGCGCGTGCCGCTGCTGCACGCCCCGCAGGTCTTCCTGAAGGCCACGGGCCGCACCGGACCCGGCCGCTCGGTGGCCTCCGTGGCGCTCGTCCTCGACCCCGCCCGACGCGGGGTCAGATGCGCCGTCGGAGCCATAGCGCCGATGCCGCTGCGGCCGCTGGAGGCCGAGCAGTGGGTGGCCCGGCTGATCGACTGGGACAACGACCGCGCACTCGTCCCGGAGGCGCTGCACGCCTTCGGCGAGTACGTCGCGGCCGCCTGCATCCCCGACCCGGCACCCGAGCCGGACGGCTCGGTGCCCCCGCTTCCGCCTGCCGTACTGCACCTGCGGCGCACCGTCGCCGCGCTGGCCCGACGAGCACTGGGGAGGGCGCTGTCATGACCGACGAACAGCACGGAGAGGGCGCGCCCTCGGGTGGCGGCCGCTGGGACCCGCTGCCCCAGGGCGACTACGACGACGGCGCGACCGCCTTCGTGAAACTCCCCGAGGGCGGCATCGAGGCCCTGCTGGCCCGTGACAGCCCCCTGGCCGCGCCCGGGCACGGTTACGTGCCGCCGCAGATAGCGGTCGCCCCCGGCACCGAGACCTGGGGCACGCCCGCCGACGGCGCCCAGTGGCCCGACCCGAACGCGGTCCCCCAGGAGCGGCCCGCCGACGACCGGTTCACGTACCACCCGGCGGCGACCCAGCAGTGGACGTACGAGGAGCCGCCGCCTGCGCCCGGTCACGATGTGACCGGGCAGTGGTCCATCCCGGTCGCGAGCGGTGATGTTCCGGACGAATCGGGCGAGTTCACTACATCCGCCCTCATGGAGCAGTGGGGCGGCACGCCGCCGGCGACCCTGCCGGGCGGCGCGTCCGCACCCTGGGCCACCGAGGCGCACGCCTGGGAGCACTCCACGGAGGCCCCTGGAGCGCCCTCAGGCGCCCCGGTGGGCCATGACGGCACTCCGGCCCCGGGTTTCCCTCTCGAGGTCGCCGGTGCGGCGCCTGCGCCCGGCGCGGTCGTGGCGAACGAACCGGGCGAACAGGTCGATACGGGCGAACTCCGGGCGGTCGGCCCGTCACTTGACGCCGCCGCACGCCGCGCGGTCGGCGAGTCGCCCGGCACCGGCGCCCCGCACGGCGCCGGCCAGTCGCACGGCACCGGCCGGCCGGCCGCGCCCGGCGGTCCGGCCGACACCGGTGAACGGACCTCGGCCGGAGACGAGGCCGCGGCCGGCCACCCGGCCCCCGCGGGCAACGCGGCCCTGATCGACGACAACGCGGCCGCCACCCGCCCGGCCGAAGCCGGCGAACCCCACGGCGCGCCCGCCCAGCACCCCGCCGGACGCTTCGACCCGCATCACCCCACCGCCGACCCGCGGGCCGCCGACGGCGAGGCGCCCCCGCAGGGGCCACCCGCACCCGACGACGAAGGCCGCACGGGTGCCGCGCACGGCGAGGAACACGCCGAAGGCGAAGCCGAGGCGGTCGACGACCACCCCCTCGCCTCCTACGTCCTCCGCGTCAACGCCACCGACCGCCCCGTCACCGACGCCTGGATCGGCGAGTCGCTCCTCTACGTCCTCCGCGAACGCCTCGGCCTGGCCGGCGCCAAGGACGGCTGCTCCCAGGGCGAATGCGGCGCGTGCAACGTCCAGGTCGACGGCCGCCTGGTCGCCTCCTGCCTGGTCCCCGCGGTCACCGCCGCCGGCAGCGAGGTCCGCACGGTCGAGGGCCTCGCCCAGGACGGCCGGCCCTCCGACGTCCAACGCGCGCTCGCCCTCCGCGGAGCCGTCCAGTGCGGCTTCTGCGTCCCGGGCATGGCCATGACCGTCCACGACCTGCTGGAAGGCAACCCGGCCCCCACCGAGATGGAGACCCGCCAGGCCCTGTGCGGCAACCTCTGCCGCTGCTCGGGCTACCGGGGCGTCCTGGACGCCGTCCAGGAGGTCGTCGCCGAACGCGAGGCACACGCCGCCGCCGACGCTGAGACGGACGGCGACGAGGCCCGTATTCCGCATCAGGCGGGACCGGGAGCCGGCGGCGTCAACGCGTCGGCGTTCGACTCCCCGGGCACCTTCGCGTCTCCCGCCCAGCGCGAGCAGTCGTCGTACGACGCCCGGCGCGAGCAGTCGTACGACCAGGCGTACGGCGGTGACCAGACGTTCGGCGACCAGAGTCAGAGCTACGGCGACCAGCCCTACGGCTCGGACGGAGGCCAGGCGTGACCAACGAGACCGTCACCACGACCACCGCCGCGGACAGCGCCGACCCCGTCCCCGAGCCGCCGCCGCACGGCCTCGGCGTGTCGCTGCCGCCCGCCGACGCGCGCGCGAAGACCGAGGGCACCTTCCCGTACGCCGCCGACCTGTGGGCCGAGGGCCTGCTGTGGGCGGCCGTGCTGCGCTCCCCGCACCCGCACGCGCGCATCGTGTCGATCGACACCAGCCACGCGCGCGAGATGCCCGGGGTACGGGCCGTCGTCACCCACGAGGACGTGCCCGGCACCCCCCGCCACGGCCGGGGCACCCCGGACCGCCCGGTGTTCGCCGCCGACGTCGTACGGCACCACGGCGAGCCCATCGCCGCCGTCGCCGCCGACCACCCCGACACCGCCCGCATGGCCGCCGCCGCCGTCATCGTCGAGTACGAGGTACTCGACCCGGTCATCGACCCCGAGCAGTCCTTCGAGGCCGAGCCGCTGCACCCCGACGGCAACCTGATCCGGCACATCCCGCTGCGCCACGGCGACCCGGACGCGGCCGGCGAGATCGTCGTCGAGGGCCAGTACCGCATCGGCCGCGCCGACCCGGCCCCCATCGGCGCCGAGGCCGGACTCGCCGTGCCCCGCCCCGACGGCGGGGTCGAGCTGTACCTGGCCTCCACCGACCCGCACGCCGACCGCAACACGGCCGCCGCCTGCTACGGCCTGTCGCTCGAACAGGTGAAGATCGTCGTCACCGGTGTGCCGGGCGCCACCGCCGACCGCGAGGACCAGGGCTTCCAGCTGCCGCTCGGCCTGCTCGCCCTGAAGACCGGCTGCCCGGTCAAACTCACCGCCACGCGCGAGGAGTCCTTCCTCGGCCACGCCCACCGCCACCCCACCCTGCTCCGCTACCGGCACCACGCCGACGCCGACGGCAAGCTGGTCAAGGTCGAGGCCCAGGTCCTGCTCGACGCGGGCGCCTACGCCGACACCTCCGCCGAGTCCCTGGCCGCCGCGGTCTCCTTCGCCTGCGGCCCGTACGTCGTCCCGAACGCCTTCATCGAGGGCTGGGCCGTGCGCACCAACAACCCGCCCTCCGGCCACGTCCGCGGCGAGGGCGCCATGCAGGTGTGCGCCGCCTACGAGGCGCAGATGGACAAGCTGGCGAAGAAGCTCGGCATCGACCCCGCCGAGATCCGCCTGCGCAACGCCCTCGCGACCGGCGACGTCCTGCCCATCGGCCAGACGGTGACCTGCCCGGCCCCCGTCGCCGAGCTGCTCCAGGCGGTACGGGACTTCCCGCTGCCCGCGCTCCCCAAGGACACCCCCGAGGACGAGTGGCTGCTGCCCGGCGGCCCCGAGGGCGCGGGCGAGCCGGGCGCGGTGCGCCGGGGCGTCGGCTACGGCCTCGGCATGGTCCACATGCTCGGCGCCGAGGGCGCCGACGAGGTCTCGACGGCCACCGTCAAGGTCCACGACGGCATCGCGACCGTGCTCTGCGCCGCCGTGGAGACCGGCCAGGGCTTCACCACCCTGGCCCGCCAGATCGTCCAGGACACCCTCGGCATCGACGAGGTCCACGTGGCCCCCGTCGACACCGACCAGCCGCCGGCCGGCCCCGGCTGCCGCGGCCGCCACACCTGGGTCTCCGGCGGAGCCGTCGAACGCGCGGCCAAGATGGTCCGCACCCAGCTCCTCCAGCCCCTCGCCCACAAGTTCGGCATGTCCACCGAACTGCTCCAGATCACCGACGGCAAGATCACGTCGTACGACGGCGTCCTGTCGACCACCGTCACCGAGGCGATGGACGGCAAGGAACTGTGGGCCACCGCACAGTGCCGCCCGCACCCGACCGAGCCGCTGAACGCGGAGGGCCAGGGCGACGCCTTCGTCGGCCTCGCCTTCTGCGCGATCCGCGCGGTCGTCGACGTCGACATCGAACTCGGCTCGGTGCGGGTCGTGGAGCTGGCCGTCGCCCAGGACGTGGGCCGGATCCTCAACCCGGCGCAGCTCAACGCGCGGATCGAGGCCGGTGTCACCCAGGGCGTCGGCATCGCGCTCACGGAGAACCTGCGCACCCCGCGCGGGCTGATCCGCCACCCCGACCTCACCGGATACGCCCTGCCGACCGCCCTGGACGCGCCGGACATCCGGATCGTCAGGCTCGTCGAGGAACGGGACGTGGTCGCTCCCTTCGGAGCCAAGTCGGTCAGCGCGGTACCGGTCGTGACCTCCCCCGCGGCCATCGCCTCCGCCGTCCGCGCGGCGACCGGCCGCCCGGTCAACCGCCTCCCGATCCGCCCGCAGGCGGCGGTGGTCACGGGCCAGTGAGCCTGTCCGGGGTCGTCGTGATCGCGGGGATCATGGCGTCGGGCAAGTCGACGGTCGCCCAGGCGCTGGCGGAGCGACTGCCCCGCGCCGCACACGTGCGCGGCGACGTCTTCCGCCGGATGATCGTCTCCGGCCGGGCGGAGTACACGCCCGGGGCCTCCGCGGAAGCGACCGCCCAACTCCGCCTCCGCTACGACCTGTCGGCGGCGACGGCGGACGCCTACGCGGCGGCCGGCTTCACGGCGATCGTCCAGGACGTGCTGCTGGGCCCCGAGCTGACCTCGTACGTCGAACGGATCCGCACCCGCCCGCTGTACGTCGTCGTCCTCGCCCCCAGCCCCGAGGCGGTGGCACAGCGGGAGGCCGGGCGGCCGAAGACCGGCTACGGACCCGCGTGGACGATCGCCGACCTGGACGCCGAACTACGGCTGAACACCGAGGCGTTGGGGCTGTGGCTGGACACCTCGGCGTTGACCGTGGAACAGACGGTGGCGGCGATTCTCACCGGGACGGAACGGGCGAGGGTCGCCTGACGTCCTTTTCAACGGGGCGTTGTCAGTGGCGCGGCGTAGTGTTCTGGGCAGTGGGGACGGCCGTTTCGGAGGGGAAGCCCGGACGGCAGGCCATGCCCTGCTCAGGACGACCTACGGCACACCACTCCGACCCACTTGCGTTTCCTGAACTCTTTGATCGCGGGGGCAGCGATGAGCACGACCAGCACGACCGGCAGCGGTGCGGCGGCGATCACGCTGACCGAGGCAGAACTGGACCGTTACATCACGCACGAACCGACCCGCATGTGGCTCACCGGCCCCGGACTCCCCGACACCGGCGGCCTGTTGACGTTCGAACCGCTACGCACGACCGGCCTGCGCACGCTCGCCGACGTCGCGGACATCACGGCCGGCCCGTCCCGGCTCGCGGAGGAACTCCGGGACCGCCTGGTGATAGGCGAGCTGTTGGCCCCGGCCGGCCTGGACACGGAGTCGATCCTCCTCGACGGCGGCACCGGCGAGATCACCACGGCCTACCTGGTCGATCCGACCGAGCCGCGCCCGCTGGCGCCCTCGCTGGAGACGCTGCTGCGCTTCGCCGCGGTCACCGAGGAACTGACCGGCCTGCGCGGCCGTTTCGCCTCCCTCGCCGGGACCTACGGCACCAAGGCGGCCACCGAGGCCTCCCGCAAGCTCCTGGAGCTCTTCGAGGAGGGCACGGCCGGCCGGGTCCCGCCGTACTGGAAGGCGACGGCGCTGATCCGCCCGCTCAGCCTCGTCGCGGGCCCCGGCACGGACTCCGGGCTCGCCGTCGACCTGCCGGCCCGGCTGCTGGACCAGGAGTTCGGGCAGGGCCGGGTGGCCCGCTTCGAGGAGGTCGACTTCCCGCCGACGCTCACCCACGAGCCGACCCGCCGCTTCCTGCGCGAGACCGGTCTCCCGGAGGACGCGGTCCTCTTCCTCCTCGACCCGGACGCCCCGCTGCCCACCCTCAAGGAGTACTTCACCGACATACAGCCGGGCCGCTTCCCCCTGGACGCCCTGCCGCCCCACGCCGACCACCTCATACGCCTCGGCTACCTGGTCGAGGAGAACAGCCTGGTCGTGGACGGCACCACGGGCGCGATCCTCAACTTCTCCCAGCCCGAGGCGACCCTCTACCCCCTCAACACGGACATCTCCACGCTCGCCTTCACCCTGTGGCTCCTCCACCACGAGCGCACCATCGACGAACACCTGGGCCACGAACTCACCACGGAGGCCTACGACCAGCTCGCCGCGACCATGCTCCACACCCTGGCGACGATCGACCCGACCCCCACGACGATGGACGCCGACTGGCACTACTGGACCGAACTCTTCCAGGACGAGGCGGGCGGGGTGCTCTGAGCGGCCGTGGGCAAGGGGCGAGGAGTCAGCTCACCAGGCCCCGGCGGTAGGCGTGGACGACCGCCCGGACGCGGTCGCGCAGGCCGAAGGGCGGCACCCCTTCGGGGATGCCGCCCTTCGCTCCGCCTGGTCAGGCAGGTGGAGGCCATGGCGGGAATCGAACCCGCGTAACTCGCTTTGCAGGCGAGTCCCTAAACCACTCGGGCACACGGCCGGGAACAGCTTCTTCCTTCACGGCCGTGGTGGGGTCGAACCCGCGTGACTCCCCGCGAGCGGAGCTCGCTGACGGATGCAGCGCAGGCGAGCCCCTGAACCACTCGGGCACACGGCCGTGTCGGTGATTCGAAGGTACGGGTGGGTGGGGGAGGGGCTCAAGAGGGGCGGTGGGGCTGCAACGGGACTGCCATGTGGCGTTCATGAATGGGGGGGCGAACGGGGGGTCTACGACCAAGGTCCGAGGTGAGGTGGGGCTCGTGACAGGGGTCAAAGTGGGGCTTGGGCCTTACCGTGGTGAGCATGACCGCCCTTGAGCCCAGCGACGCCGTTGTCGCAGATGAGACGACCCGTGACGCGGCCCGTGGCGAGGGTGTGCTGGGGCGGTCGTACCGGGCGCTGAGCGTCGGGATCGTGTCCGTGGTGCTGCTGATCGCCTTCGAGGCGACCGCCGTCGGGACGGCGATGCCCGTGGCGGCCCGGGACCTGCACGGGGTGCCGCTGTACGCGTTCGCCTTCTCCGGGTACTTCACGACCAGTCTGTTCGGGATGGTGCTGGCCGGGCAGTGGTCGGACCGGAGGGGGCCGCTCGGGGCGCTGACGACCGGGATCGGGGCCTTCGCCGCGGGGCTGGTCGTCGCCGGGACCGCGCAGGTCATGTGGGTGTTCATCCTGGGGCGGGCCGTGCAGGGGTTCGGGGGCGGGCTGGTCATCGTCGCGCTGTACGTGGTCGTGGGGCGGGCCTATCCGGAGCGGTTGCGGCCCGCGATCATGGCCGCCTTCGCCGCCGGCTGGGTGGTGCCGTCCATCGTCGGGCCGCTGGCCGCCGGGGCGGTGACCGAGCACCTCGGGTGGCGGTGGGTGTTCCTCGGAATCCCGGCGCTCGTGGTCTTTCCGGTGGCGCTGGCCCTTCCCCAGATACGTCGGCGGGCCGGCGGGCCGGTCGCGGAAGGGGCGCGGGAGACCTTCGCACGGCGGCGGATCCGGCTCGCGTTCGGTATCTCTCTCGGTGCGGGGCTGCTGCAGTACGCGGCTCAGGACCTGCGGTGGGTGTCCCTGCTGCCGGCGGCCGTCGGGGGTGCGTTGCTGGTCCCGGCCGTGCTCGGGCTGCTGCCGCGCGGGACCTACCGTGCGGCCCGCGGGCTGCCGTCGGTGGTCCTGTTGCGCGGGGTCGCGGCCGGCGCGTTCGTCTCCGCCGAGTCCTTCGTGCCGCTGATGCTCGTCACCCAGCGGGGCCTGTCGCCGACCCTCGCGGGGTTCTCGCTGGCCGCGGGCGGGGTGACCTGGGCGCTGGGTTCGTGGGTGCAGGCGCGGCCGCGCGTGGCGCCGTACCGGGAACGGCTGATGACTCTCGGGATGGTGCTGGTCGCCATGGCGATCGCCGCCGCGCCCAGTGTGCTCGTGCCCGGCGTGCCCGTGTGGATCGTCGCCGTCGCCTGGGCCTTCGGCTGCTTCGGGATGGGTCTGGTGATCGCCTCGTCCAGCGTGCTGATGCTCCGGCTCTCCGCCCCGCAGGAGGCCGGCGCCAACTCGGCCGCCCTGCAGATCTCCGACGCCCTGTCGAACGTGGTGCTGCTCGCCGTGGCCGGCGCCGCCTTCGCCTCCCTCGGCGGCGGCAGCATGACGGGGACGGCCGGTTCCGGTTCCCATCCGGTCGCCTTCGCCGTCGTGTTCCTGCCGATGGCCGCCGTGGCGCTCGTCGGGGTCTGGGTGACGACCCGGCTTCGTGATCTGTGACGTGAGTCCCACCCGGGGGTGAGGCGGCCTTGTCCGCGCGTTGACCGCCATGGGGCGCCGGTAGGGTGGCCCGGTTGTCATACGCATACGTAGCCGCCCGACCCCCTTACTACGGAGACCGTGACTACCACCGCCGCTTCCTCCGCTTCCTCCGCTTCGTCCTCCCATCACCTCTCGCCGGCCTTCCCCGGCCGGGCGCCCTGGGGTACCGCCAGCAAGCTGCGTGCCTGGCAGCAGGGGGCCATGGAGAAGTACGTCCAGGAGCAGCCGCGTGACTTTCTCGCCGTCGCCACGCCCGGCGCCGGCAAGACGACGTTCGCGCTGACCCTCGCGTCCTGGCTGCTGCACCACCACGTCGTGCAGCAGGTCACCGTCGTCGCCCCCACCGAGCATCTGAAGAAGCAGTGGGCGGAGGCCGCGGCGAGGATAGGGATCAAGCTCGACCCCGAGTACAGCGCCGGACCGCTCAGCCGGGAGTACGACGGGGTCGCCGTCACGTACGCGGGTGTCGGGGTCCGGCCGATGCTGCACCGCAACCGCGTCGAGCAGCGCAAGACGCTCGTCATCCTCGACGAGATCCATCACGCCGGTGACTCCAAGTCCTGGGGCGAGGCCTGCCTGGAGGCGTTCGAGCCGGCGACCCGGCGGCTGGCGCTGACCGGTACGCCCTTCCGGTCCGACACCAACCCCATCCCCTTCGTGACGTACGAGGAGGGGCAGGACGGGATCCGGCGGTCCGCCGCGGACTACACCTACGGCTACGGCAACGCGCTCGCCGACCATGTCGTGCGGCCGGTCATCTTCCTCTCCTACAGCGGCAACATGCGCTGGCGGACCAAGGCCGGGGACGAGATCGCCGCCCGGCTCGGCGAGCCGATGACCAAGGACGCCGTCAGCCAGGCCTGGCGTACGGCGCTCGACGCGCGCGGTGAGTGGATGCCGGCCGTGCTGCGCGCCGCCGACCAGCGGCTGACGGAAGTGCGCAAGGGGATTCCGGACGCCGGGGCCCTGGTCATCGCCTCGGACCAGGAATCCGCCCGCGCCTACGCCAAACTCATCCGCGAGATCACCGGGAACAAGGCCACCCTCGTCCTCTCCGACGACACCGGCGCGTCCAAGCGCATCGACGACTTCAGCGCGAGCGACGACCGGTGGATGGTCGCGGTGCGGATGGTGTCCGAGGGCGTCGACGTCCCCCGGCTGGCGGTGGGGGTCTACGCGACGACGATTTCGACTCCCCTCTTCTTCGCCCAGGCCGTCGGCCGTTTCGTGCGGTCCCGGCGGCGCGGCGAGACCGCGTCCGTGTTCCTGCCGACCGTTCCGGATCTCCTGACCTTCGCCAACGAGATGGAGGTCGAGCGCGACCACGCCCTCGACAAGCCGAAGAAGGACGGCGAGGAGGACCCGTACGCCGAGTCCGAGAAGGAGATGGAGGAGGCGAACAAGGAGCAGGACGAGGACACCGGCGAGCAGGAGCAGTTCGCCTTCGAGGCGCTGGAGTCCGAGGCCGTCTTCGACCGGGTGCTGTACGACGGCGCCGAGTTCGGTATGCAGGCGCACCCCGGGAGCGAGGAGGAGCAGGACTACCTCGGCATCCCGGGACTGCTGGAGCCCGACCAGGTGCAGCTGCTGTTGCAGAAGCGGCAGGCCCGGCAGATCGCGCACAGCCGCAAGAAGCCGGACGACGAGGCCGACCTGCTGGAACTGCCCGCGGAGCGGCGGCCCGTCGTCTCCCACAAGGAGATGATGGAGCTGCGGAAGCAGCTGAACACGATGGTCAGCGCGTATGTGCACCAGAGCGGCAAGCCGCACGGGGTGATCCACACCGAGCTGCGCCGGGTGTGCGGGGGGCCGCCGAGCGCGGAGGCCACGGCGGGACAGCTCCGGCAGCGGATCGCCAAGGTGCAGGAGTGGGCCACGCGTATGAGGTAGTCGGCCGGCTGCGGGTGAGCGGGGGCCGGTCGTACCCACGCGGCGGAGCCGCGCATCGACCTGGCCTCGCGTCCCTTTCGGCGCGATACCTGAAGCGCATACCGTCACATACCGAAGTAGTCCGTACCGGAGCGTGACCGGATTCTGGACGGAGGCTTCCGCTCAGCGAACCCCCTTCGCTACTGTCCGGCTACGCACACGCCCCGTGGCAGCGCCGCCGCGGAGCGCAGCCGTGAAGCGACTGAGCCCGGAGCCGCCGGGCCGTTCTGCCGATCGGCGGCCTCTGAAGCGCGTCGCTGACGGGACTCGGCGACGCATCCGCCGCGTCGGAGGCTGCCGACCTCACCACTTAAGGAGTGGGCGTCGTGACCGCGGAGACCTCTCAGACGCTCGACCGGGGCCTCAGGGTCCTCAAGCTGCTGGCCGACACGGACCACGGGCTGACCGTCACCGAGCTTTCCACCAGACTGGGCGTGAACCGGACCGTGGTGTACCGGTTGCTCGCCACGCTTGAGCAGCACGCGCTGGTACGGCGTGACCTGGGCGGGCGAGCCCGGGTCGGCCTCGGCGTACTGCGTCTGGGACGGCAGGTGCATCCGCTCGTACGGGAGGCCGCTCTGCCGGCCCTGCGGTCGCTCGCCGAGGACATCGGGGCGACGGCACATCTGACGCTGGTCGACGGGACCGAGGCGCTCGCCGTCGCGGTCGTCGAACCGACCTGGACCGACTATCACGTGGCGTACCGGGCCGGGTTCCGGCACCCGCTGGAGCGGGGGGCCGCCGGGAAGGCGATCCTGTCCGCGCGGCACTCGCCGAAGGACGACCCCGGCTACACGCTGACCCACGGCGAGCTGGAGGCCGGCGCGAGCGGTGCGGCCGCCCCGCTGCTCGGGGTCACCGGGGTCGAGGGGAGCGTCGGGGTCGTGATGCTGGCCGACGCCGTGCCCGAGCGGGTGGGGGCGCGGGTCATGGACGCGGCGCGGGAGGTCGCGGAGGCGTTGCGCTGAGGGGCCGGCGCGGGGTCGGCGAGGGGCCGGGGGCGATGGCCTGAAGTGGTTGCCACGTTGCCGCGTTAGATTGACTCCGTGCTCTCACGTCTCACGCGTCTCCAGGCCGTCGCCGTCTGTGCGGTTCCCGTCGTGGCCCTGATCGGTACGGCCGTCTTCGCGCCGTTGCCGTTCTCGGTGGCCCAGCCCGGGATGACGGCGAACGTGCTCGGCGACAACCAGGGCACCCCGGTGATCACCGTCTCCGGGGCGCCCACCCGGACGACCAGCGGTCAGCTGCGGATGACGACGATCGAGGCGACCGGGCCGGACACCCGGGTGTCGCTGGGCGACGTCATCGACAACTGGTTCCGTACGGACCGGGCGGTGATGCCGCGCGACTCGGTGTATCCGAGCGGCGACAACGTCAAGGAGATCGAGCAGCACAACACCGAGCAGATGGAGCAGTCGCAGGACGCGGCGACGCAGGCCGCGCTGAAGTACCTGGATCTCGGCGCCGACAAGGTCAAGGTGACCTTGAAGCTGGCGGATGTCGGCGGGCCGAGCGCGGGGTTGCTGTTCTCGCTCGGGATCGTCGACAAGCTGGACGGGAACGGCAGCGGGGGAGACCTCACCGGGGGGAAGAACATCGCCGGTACGGGAACCATCAGCGCCGACGGCACGGTGGGTGCCGTGGGCGGGGTCGCGCTGAAGACGCAGGCCGCGCGGCGGGACGGGGCGACGGTCTTCCTGGTGCCGAAGGACGAGTGCGCCGACGCGAAGGCGGAGTTGCCGAAGGGGTTGCGGCTGGTGCCGGTGACCAGCCTCAAGGGGGCTGTGTCCGGCCTGGTCGCGTTGGAGAAGGGGACGAAGGTCCCTAGCTGTTGAGCTTTGGGCGCGGCGCGTGGGGGCTGGTCGCGCCCGCGCGGCGGAGCCGCATATTGATACAGCCCCGCGCCCCTAAAGGGACGCTGATGCCGGGGCCGGAGCTGCCAGCCGCAGGCCGACTTCCACCAGCGTCCAGCCGACGCGGGTACGCAGGGCGCGGGGGTGCTGGGCCTGTACGGCGAGACGGTGAGCGTCGGCCTCGGCGCGGAGTTCGGCGGTGCGGGTGTGGTGCAGGGCGAGGTGGGTCTCGGGGTGCAGCATCGGCGTGGGCCTCTCAGTCCGTCTCGATGGGGAACAGGTGCGTGTGGATGCGTACTTGCTCGGCGTCGGGGGTGTCCGCCTCGGGGGCGCGGTCCCGGTAGCCGTCGACCACGGCGTGCAGTTCGGAGATGAGTTCCTGGGCCTGGTCCGGGGTGAGCCGTAGCGTCGCGCTGCTCATGTCCCAGACGCGGTTCCACTCCCCGGGCCAGGCCGTGCGGTTGCCGAGCCAGGTGGACAGGTTCTGGATCTGGCTGCCGGCCACTTCGTGGAGGTACACGTCCGCCGCCCCACGCACGGTCGGATCGGTGTCCGTGAGCAGGGAGTCGTCGAAGCTCAGTCCCTTGTGGACCGCCTTCCACCAGCGCTCCCGTCCCTTGCCCCGCTCGGGGGCGTCCGCCACGAAGCCGTGCGCGGCCAGTTGGCGCAGGTGGTAGCTGGTGGCTCCGCTGGACTCGCCCAGTTTCTCGGCGAGTTGGGACGCGGTGGCCGGACCGCCGAAGCGCAGCGCGTCCAGCAGCTGCATCCGCAGCGGGTGTGCGAGCCCGCGCAGGGAGCGGGCGTCGAGATTGCGGACCTGGGAGTCCTGGGGCTCGTCCATGCGTACAAAGATAGCTATGCAAAGGCTCCTTTGCAACGCATCTTTTGCATCGACTTCTTTGTAACTCCCCCCGGCGCCCGCCTACTTCACGAACCCCTCCGCCTTCATCCAGTCCAGCGCCACCTGGTGCGGGTCCTCCCCGGCCACGTCCACCTTCGCGTTCAGCGTCTGGGCCACCGTGTTGTCCAGCTTCGCCGTCACCGGGTCCAGGACCGTCGCGATCGCCGGCCACTTCTTCAGGGCCTTGGTGTTGATCACGGGCGCCGCGTTGTAGTTGGGGAAGAACTTCCGGTCGTCCTGCATCACCACCAGGTTCATGGACCTGATGCGGCCGTCGGTCGTGAAGACCTCGCCGTAGGTGCAACTGCCCTTCTGCACCTGGGTGTAGATGATCCCGGTGTCCATCTGTGTGATGTTCTTCGCCGGCACGTTCATGCCGTACGCCTTCTCCATGCCGGGCAGACCGTCGGCGCGGTTGGCGAACTCGCCCTCCACGCAGAGGGTCACCGCCCCCGGGTCCGACTTGGCCAGCGCGGCCACCTCCGACAGGGTCTTCGTGCCGTACTTCTTGAAGTTGGCCTGGTTCATGGCCAGCGCGTAGGTGTTGTTGAGCCGGGAGGGCGGAAGCCAGGTCAGGCCGTTGCCGAGGTCGGCGTCGTGGACCGCCTGCCACTGCCGCTGCGGGTCGGGGATGGGGTGGCTGTTGCCCAGGTAGGTGATCCACGCCGTGCCCGTGTACTCGTACATCCCGTCGGCCTCCCCGGACCTGACCGCCTCGCGGGCGCCGATCGAGCCCTGGATGCCGGTGCGGTCGAGGACCTCCGCGCCCGCCGCCTCGAAGGCGATGCCCATGATCGCGCCGAGGATCAGCTGCTCCGTGAACTCCTTGGAGGTGACCGTGAGATGGGCGCCCTTGAGGGGCTCACCGGCTCCGATCGAGCCCGGTGTCACGTCGTCGACCATGGGGGAGCCGCTCGTCAGACCGCAGCCGGCGGCAGGCAGCAGGGCCAGCAGAAGCGCCGGCGGCAGCGCCAGCGGTACGCAGAGCCTTCTCACCGGCCCACCTCCAGGCCACGCGGCCGGAGCAGGATCTCCGCCAGCGAGGCCAGCCAGTCCACCAGCAGGGCCAGGGCCACCGTGAGGACCGAGCCGAGGACCAGGACCGGCATGCGCTGGTTCGTGATGCCGGTGGTGATCAGGACGCCCAGACCGCCGCCTCCGCCGAAGGTGGCCAGCGTCGCCGTACCGACGTTGAGGACCAGGGCCGTACGGACGCCCGCGAGGATCAGCGGGACGGCCAGCGGCAGTTCCACCTTCCGCAGCACGCCCAGCGGGGACATGCCGATGCCGCGCGCCGCCTCCAGGAGGGTGGGGTCGTTCGCCTTCAGGCCCGCGATGGTGTTGGCGAGGACCGGCAGGATCGCGTAGATGATGATGCCGATCAGGGCCGGCTTCTCGCCGACGCCCAGCCAGATGACCAGCAGGGCCAGCAGGCCGATCGCCGGGGTCGCCTGGCCCATGTTGGCGAAGGCCATCGCCACCGGGGTGGCCTTCCGGAAGGCCTTGCGGGTCAGCAGGATGCCCAGCGGGATCGCGATGATCAGGACGAAGAACGTCGAGATCACGGTCAGTTTCACCTGCTGCCACAGGCACTTGGACACCTGGCCGTGGGAGAGGGCGTTCGCGGAGATCGTGTCCAGGTGGGCCTGCTGGAACCACAGCCAGGTGGCCAGCAGCAGCGCCACCAGGAACGCCGGCAGGAACGTCAGCTTCCGCCAGGTGATACGGCGGGCCGGCGGGCCCTGCCGCGGCGGCGGGGCCTCCTGTTCCGCCTCGCCCTCGTCACGGAAGGCGAGGCCCTTGACCTCGTGCTCGCCTTCGGGGCGGGCGTCGGGGGACGTGCTCACGCCTTCTGCTCCCCTTCCTCGCCCTCCTGTTCGGCATGGGTCTGGGCGGCCCGGGCCTCCTCGAGTTCGTGCTGGTGCTCCATCGCTTCGAGGCGGTCGGCCTCCAGGAGTTCGTGCACCGAGTTCATCAGGGTCTCCATGTCGACCACCCCGATGAACTCGCCGCGCCGCCCGGTCACCGCGACCCGGCCCGCGTTGTCGGTGAGCACCGCCTCCAGCGCGTCGCGCAGGGTCGCGTCCCGGGTCACCGTGTCGTGGACCAGCGTGCCGGCGCGGGCCAGCGAGCCCCTGGCCCGCATCAGGTCGCCGCGCCGCAGCCACTTGTAGGGGCGGCCTCGCTTGTCGAGCAGCAGGATCTCGTTCGTACCGCTGCCGCGCAGCTTGTTGAAGATCGCCTGGAGCGGGGTGTCCAGGGTGACCGTCGGATAGTCCCCCATCTCGACATCCCGGACCCGGGTGAGGTTCAGCCGCTTCAGGGCCGCCCCGGCGCCGACGAAACCGGAGACGAAGTCGTCCGCCGGGTTGGTGAGGATCGCCTCCGGGGTGTCGAACTGGGCGATGTGCGAGCGTTCGCGGAGTACGGCGATCCGGTCGCCGAGCTTGATCGCCTCGTCGAAGTCGTGGGTGACGAAGACGATCGTCTTGTGCAGTTCGCGCTGGAGCCGGATCAGCTCGTCCTGGAGATGGTCACGGGTGATCGGGTCCACGGCGCCGAACGGCTCGTCCATCAGCAGCACCGGCGGATCGGCGGCCAGCGCCCGGGCCACGCCCACCCGCTGCTGCTGGCCGCCGGAGAGCTGGCGCGGATAGCGGCCGTGGAACTCGCCGGGGTCCAGGCCGACCAGGTCGAGCAGTTCCTCGACGCGGGCGCGGATCCGGGCCTTCGGCCAGCGGAGCATCTTCGGGACCAGAGCGATGTTCTGGGCGACCGTCATGTGCGGGAAGAGCCCGGCGGACTGGATGGCGTAGCCGACCTTGCGGCGCAGCTTCACCGCGTCGATGTCGGTGACGTCCTCGCCGCCGATCCGGATCCGGCCGCCGGTCGGCTCGATCAGCCGGTTGATCATCTTCAGGGTGGTCGACTTACCGCAGCCGGACGGCCCGACGAAGATCACCGTCTCGCCCGCCCCGATCTCCATGTTCACGTTGTCCACGGCCGGCTGCGGGCTGCCCGGGTAGCGCTTGGTCAGGTTCTCCAGCTCGATCGGGGCCCCATGGGATTCAGCCACGGATCCCCCTCGGAATGGTCAGCCGTCCGATCAGGACGTACGCGGCGTCGAACAGCAGCGCGAGGATGATGATCCCGACGGTGCCCGCGAGCACCTGGTTCAGCGCGTTCTTGCTGCCCAGGGAGGCCAGTCCGCGGAAGATCTCGTTGCCGAGGCCGGGGCCGGAGGCGTACGCGGCGATCGCGGCGATGCCCATCAGCATCTGCGTGGAGACCCGGATGCCGGTCAGGATCGGCGGCCAGGCCAGCGGCAGTTCGACCCGCAGCAGCCGCGTCAGCCGGGACATGCCGATGCCCCGGGCCGCGTCCACCAGCATCGGGTCGACCCCGCGCAGGCCCACGATCGAGTTCCGCACGATCGGCAGCAGTCCGTACAGCGTCAGGGAGATCACCGTCGGCGGGACGCCGAGGCCCACGATCGGGATCAGCAGACCGATCATGGCGAGGGAGGGGACGGTGAGGATGGTGGCGGTCGCGGTGGTGGCGAGGTTGCCCGCCCACTCGCTGCGGTAGGTGACCACACCGATCACCACGCCGATGAGCGTCGCCGCGACCATGCACTGGAAGACCGCGCTGGCGTGTTGGTAGGCGTCCGTGAGCAGGGTCTGGTGCCGGTTGCCCAGGTACTCCCAGAAGCTCACGCGCCCTCACCCCGAACTCCGAACCGGTCAGGTCGTCCCTTCGCTGTCCGCCGCGGCCTGTTCCACCAGCGGGATGATCCGCAGCGGAACGGGGTTCTCCATGACGATCGCCGTGGAGGCCCGGACAATGCCATCAAAACCGACGACCCGGTCGATCACCCGCTGGAGATCGGCGTTGGAGCGGGCCACCAGCCGGCACAGCATGTCCCCGGTGCCGGTGGTGGTGAGCAGCTCCAGCACCTCCGGCACGGTCGCCAAGTGCGCCCGCACGTCCGTGCCTTGGCCCTGCCTAATCTGCAGCGTGGCGAACGCGGTGACCGGATAGCCGAGGGCCGCCGGATCCACCTGCGGGCCGAATCCCTGGATCACTCCATTCGACTGAAGCCGGTCGAGCCGCGCCTGCACGGTCCCGCGCGCCACCCCCAGCCGGCGGGACATCTCCAGCACGCCGATCCGCGGCTCCCGGGCCAGCAGCACCAGGATCCGGCCGTCCAGATGATCGATCGCCATGCCCGCCTCCGGATGGTCATCCTGCACAGAAAGTCCGCCGAAGCGACCGTACAGCTGAACATATTGCCCAGTGAAAAAGGGAACTATTGCGCACCTTGTGTGCCGGGGTCACCCTTCGAGCATGACGCAGACCACACAGCACACTCCCGACGTGACCGCCCGGCAGGCCGATCCCTTCCCGGTCAAGGGAATGGACGCGGTCGTCTTCGCCGTCGGCAACGCCAAGCAGGCGGCGCACTACTACTCCAGCGCCTTCGGCATGCGGCTGGTCGCGTACTCCGGACCGGAGAACGGCAGCCGCGAGACCGCGAGCTACGTCCTGGAGAACGGCTCGGCGCGGTTCGTCCTGACCTCCGTCGTCCGGCCGGAGACCGAGTGGGGCACGTTCCTGTCCCGGCACGTGGCCGAGCACGGCGACGGGGTCGTCGACCTGGCCATCGAGGTCCCGGACGCGCGGGCCGCGTACGCGTACGCCGTCGAGCACGGCGCGCGGTCGCTGGCCGAGCCGTACGAGCTCAAGGACGAGCACGGGACCGTCGTCCTCGCCGCGATCGCCACGTACGGGGAGACCCGCCACACCCTCGTCGAGCGGACCGGCTACGACGGCCCGTACCTCCCGGGGTTCGTCGCCGCGTCCCCGATCGTCGAGCCGCCCGCCCGCCGCACCTTCCAGGCCGTCGACCACTGCGTCGGCAACGTCGAGCTCGGCCGCATGAACGAATGGGTCGGCTTCTACAACAAGGTCATGGGCTTCACGAACATGAAGGAGTTCGTGGGCGACGACATCGCCACCGAGTACAGCGCGCTGATGTCCAAGGTCGTCGCCGACGGCACCCTCAAGGTCAAGTTCCCGATCAACGAGCCCGCCGTCGCCAAGAAGAAGTCCCAGATCGACGAGTACCTGGAGTTCTACGGCGGGGCGGGCGTCCAGCACATCGCGCTCAACACCAACGACATCGTCGAGACCGTACGGACCATGCGCGCGGCCGGCGTCGAGTTCCTCGGCACCCCCGACTCCTACTACGACACCCTCGGCGAGTGGGTCGGCGACACCCGCGTCCCGCTGGACACCCTGCGCGAACTGAAGATCCTCGCCGACCGCGACGAGGACGGCTACCTGCTCCAGATCTTCACCAAGCCGGTCCAGGACCGCCCGACGGTCTTCTTCGAGATCATCGAACGCCACGGCTCCATGGGCTTCGGCAAGGGCAACTTCAAGGCCCTCTTCGAAGCGATCGAACGCGAACAGGAACGCCGCGGCAACCTGTAGGCAGGGGGCTCGACGGGCCGCCGCGGCGGAACGAAACCGAGGTCGGTCAGACCTCTCTCCGCCGCGACGGCGCCCGGCCACGACGGTGGTCCCCGGCGGTGCCCGGGTGCCGGTGGGTCACTGGGGCGCCTCCTCGTTCGGTGGCTGGTCGCCCAGGGTGGTCAGGGTGGCCCGGGCCACCGGGGCCTGCAGGGGGGAGAAGTACGGGTTGATGCGCAGGGCGTCCTGGAGGTGGCGGCGGGACGAGGAGTCCAGGTCCAGGTCGCGTTCGATCATGCCCCGGTGGAAGGCGTACGACGCGCTGCGGACCCCGCCGCCCTTCGTCGAGTCCGTCGCGATCGAGGCGTAGCGCAGCGCCTCCTTGTCGTCGCCGGCCCGGTGCAGCGCCCACCCGAGCGCGTCCGCGACCTCGATGCCCGGCTGCCGGTCCCACTCGGCCGACAGCCGCTCCACCGCCTCCTCGACATCCCCGTGGTCCGCCTCGTACTGCCCGATCAGCAACTCGTCGTCGACCCCGGCGTCCAGTTCCCGCCGCACCTGCGTCTGCAACAGCGCGTACTGCGTCTCCGCCTGCTGCCCCATCCCCAGCGACTCGTACAACTCGGCCAGCTCCAGGGAGACCTGCGGAGCCGGCCGGTGCCTGAGCGCCCCCTGGTACGCGGTCAGCGCCTCCTGTGTGCGGCCCAGCGCGGCCAGCGCCCGCCCCTGCCCGGCCCGCGCCGCCCACCGGTCTGGGTCCAGGCGCACGGCCGCCGTGAAGTGCCGTAGCGCGTCGTCCCGTTCGCCGCGCTCCCAGGCCAGCTGCCCGGCCTGGGTCAGATACGCGGCCTGCTCGGCCGGGGTCCCGGCGGCCGCCGCCGCGTCCGTCACCTGCGCCACCGCGTCCTCGCGCCAGCCCCGGTCCCGGTACACGGCCGAGGCGCGTGCCATCACGGCCGGCTTCACGGCCGCCCCGACCTTCAGCGCCATCAGCTTGTCGAGCGCGGACCGCGCCGCCTTGTAGTCGCCGAGCCCGTTGTAGGCGTCGATCAGCGCCGGATACGTGGACCACCGCTTCGGCGCCGCCTTCTGCGCCTCCTCGCCGAACCGCTTGGCCGTCGGGAAGTCCCGGCGCGCGTTCGCCAGCGCGGCGAGACCGGCCAGCGCGTCGGTGTTGCCCTTGCCGGCCACCTGGAGGGAGGTCTGCAGCGCCCGCTCGGCCCGCGGATAGTCGGCGCTGTCCGCGGTCCCGCGGGCCCGCTCCACGTACGCGGCCCCGAGCACCGCCCAGGCCCGCGCGTCCTTCGGGTGCGCCCGCACCTGGCTCTGCCGTGCGCCGATGAGCGAGGTGAGGTCGGGCAGCGCGGCGGGCAGGCCGTTGAGGACGGCCGTCTGCGCCGCCGCCTGCGCGGCCTTGGCCGCGGCCTGGGCCTTCGCCCGGGCCTGCGGCCCGGCCGCCGGGGGCGGCGCGGCGGCGCGCCGCGCCTGCGGCTCGTGCGGCCACAGCATCAGCGCCGTGCCGGCCGCCGCCCCGCCCGCCAGCGCGACGACCAGCAGCCGCCGCAGCACCCGGCGGCGACGGCGCGGTGGCGACGGCTCGGTGAGCAGCGAGGTGGTGGGCCCTGACGGTCGGTTATCGAGCGCGCACATGCCGGTACTGTGCGTCAATACGACGACCGTGCCCGGGCGGCCCAAGGAGGGCGCCTGTGGGGTTCACACCGATGGCCCCGGGTGCGACGCTGTGATCATGAGCCGTATCGAAGCCCCCAGGGACGAGACCACCGGCAACCTCACCGACCGGCTCCTGGCGGGCCTGCCGGCCGACGCGCTGCTGGTGGACCCCGATGTGACCACCTCCTACGCCAACGACATGGCGAGTTTCTGCCCGGCCGGCGTCCCGGCCGTCGTCGTCCTGCCGCGCACGGTCGAACAGGTCCAGCATGTCCTGCGCACCGCCACCGAGCTGCGGGTCCCGGTCGTCCCGCAGGGCGCCCGCACCGGCCTGTCCGGCGCCGCCAACGCCGTCGACGGCTGCATCGTGCTGTCCCTGACGAAGATGGACCGCATCCTGGAGATCTCGCCGGTCGACCGCATCGCCGTCGTGGAACCCGGCGTCATCAACGCCACCCTCTCCCGCGCGGTCGAGGAACACGGCCTCTCCTACCCGCCGGACCCCTCCAGCTGGGAGATGTGCACGATCGGGGGCAACATCGGCACGGCCTCGGGCGGGCTGTGCTGTGTGAAGTACGGGGTGACCGCCGAGTACGTCCTCGGCCTGGACGTCGTCCTCGCCGACGGGCGGCTGATGTCCACCGGCCGGCGCACCGCGAAGGGCGTCGCCGGGTACGACCTGACCCGGCTGTTCGTCGGTTCCGAGGGCTCGCTCGGTGTCGTCGTACGGGCCGTCCTGGCCCTGAAGCCCAAGCCGCCGCGGCAGCTGGTGCTGGCCGCCGAGTTCGGCTCCGCGACCGCCGCCTGCGACGCGGTGTGCCGGATCATGGCGGGCGGGCACGTACCGTCCCTCCTCGAACTGATGGACCGTACGACCGTGAAGGCGGTCAACGAACTCACGCACATGGGCCTGCCGGAGTCGACCGAGGCGCTGCTGCTGGCCGCCTTCGACACCCCGGACCCGGCCGCCGACCTCGCCGCGCTCGGCGCGCTCTGCGAGGAAGCGGGCGCCACCCAGGTGGTCCCGGCCGACGACGCCGCCGAGTCCGAACTCCTCCTCCAGGCCCGGCGGTCCTCGCTGGTCGCCCTGGAGGCCGTCAAGGGCACCACGATGATCGACGACGTGTGCGTGCCCCGCTCCCGGCTCGGCGACCTGATCGAAGGGGTCGAGCGCATCGCGGAGAAGCACGGGCTGACCATCGGGGTCGTCGCCCACGCGGGCGACGGCAACACGCATCCCACGGTCTGCTTCGACGCCCAGGACCCCGACGAGTGCCGCCGCGCCCGCGAGTCCTTCGACGAGATCATGGCCCTCGGACTGGAGCTCGGCGGCACCATCACCGGCGAACACGGCGTCGGCGTCCTGAAGAAGGAGTGGCTGGCCCGGGAGATCGGACCGGTGGGGGTGGAGATGCAGCGGGCCGTGAAGGACGCCTTCGACCCGCTGGGCATCCTCAACCCCGGCAAGCTCTTCTAGACGGGTCATCCGCGCTCACTGGGCGAGCAGCTGGTCGAGCGCGTCGTCGATCCCCAGCCGCCGGCCCTCGGTCCCCGGGGGCACCGCCCGCAGCGTCCGCTCCAGCCAGGCGGACACCTGGACCGTCGGCGCCTCCAGGAGGGCGTCTCCGTCGGGTGAACTCAGCGCCATCAGCACGACGCTGCGGCCCTCCACCTTCGTCGGCCACACCCGCACGTCCCCGTGCCCGCACGGCCGGAACACCCCCTCCACCAGCAGGTCGCGGGCGAAGGTCCAGTGGACCGGGGACTGCGAGTTGATGTGGAAGCCGACGTGGACGGCGTACGGGTCGTCGGAGCGGTAGCCGAGCCGGGCCGGGACCGGGATGCTCCGCTCGGGGGACAGGATGAGCCGCAACTCCAGTTCGCGCTCCACCACGGTGTGATGCATGGCGTTCGTTTCCTCTCGGTCGGTCGTACGGGCGCCTGTGGACGGGCCCGTACGAGGGAGAGGGCCTGGAGCCGCGAGCATTACGCGGGTTCCGGGAAAATTTTTCCCGGTGCGGTGAAGGGGGCGCACAGGGGTGCCCGGAAAGGGGCGGGTCCTGCGGGACTGGCGGTGGTGGGCACGCGCGTCTGATAGATGTGGAGCCTCCCACACGACCCCCGAGCAGATACGGGATGACGGACATGACCGCCCCTACCCCGGCACCCGGTGACGAACGGCCCCGCGAGGGCTACTACCCGGACCCGTCCATCCCCGGCTACGTCCGTTACTGGAACGGCGCCGCGTGGGTGCCGGGCACCAGCCGCCCGGCCCCGTCCGACGGCGAACGGCTCGCCCCGCCGCCCGGTTCCCGCCCCGCGAGCCCCGCGGTCGAGGAGACCGGCCCGCACTTCTTCGACGAGGACCCGCGGCCGGGTGGATCCGGCTGGGCGGCCGAGGGGAGTGCCTGGGGCACCGACCCCCGGGCGGCGGGTCCGCAGTCCGGGCCGGACGGCCGGTCGTCCCACACGGACGGCTCGGCGACGGTCCCGCCGGCGGACCAGGGCGACGTCGACTCCGGCGGCACGTTCATCTTCCGCAGGCCGACGCTGGGCCCCGCGGGCACCCCGCCGGCCGACCGACCGCCCATGGACGACGGCACGATGACCTTCCGCCCGATCCGCGCCGAGAACACCCCTGACACGGGTGCCGGTGCCGGTGGGCAGGGCGGCGGTGCGGCGGGTTCGGGTCCCGGCGGGTTCGGGGCGCCGGGGTCCGGTGGTCCGGGTGCGGCCGGTGCGTCCCGGCCGGGTGACTACGGCGCTCAGGGCCCCGCCGGTGCGTCCGGTGCGGCGGGTTCGGGTCCCGGCGGGTTCGGGGCTCCGGAGGCCGGTGGTCCGGGTGCGGCCGGTGCGGGTGGCTACGGCGCGCAGGGGCCGGTCGGTGCCCCCGGCGGTGGCCGCCCCGGCTTCGGCGCCGGAAAGGCCGCCGCCGACCGTGCCGCCGCAGCCCCGGCTCCCGCCGCACCCCAGGCCGTCGCCCCAGCCGTACCCCCGCAGTCCGGTGGCCCGCAGCCCGCCGCCCCGATGACCGCCGGGGTCGGCGGGGGGCAGTCCTCCTGGGCGCAGCAGGTGCATCAGCTCGCGGGTGACCAGCAGGTCGCGCCCTGGAAGCCGCCGGTGGAGGACCCCTTCCAGGCGGCCGCCCGGCGGCAGGCGTCGGCCCGCCCCGGCGGACTCGGCAAGCGGTTCGCCGCACGGCTCGTCGACAGCCTGGTCGTCGGCGCGGTGACGGCCGCGGCCGCGGTACCGTTCGGCACCCGGGCGGCCGACCACGTACAGGACAAGATCGACGCGGCCAAGCTCTCCGGCCGTACCGAGACCGTCTGGCTGCTCGACGGCACGACCGGCCTCTACCTCGGGATCGTGCTCGCCGTCCTGCTCCTCGTCGGCGTCCTCTACGAGGTGCTGCCCACCGCCAGGTGGGGTCGCACGCTCGGCAAGAGGCTGTTCGGCCTGGAGGTACGGGACATCGAGGGCCACGAACCCCCGGCCTTCGGGGCCTCGCTGCGCCGCTGGCTGGTGTACACGGTGCCCGGGCTGCTGGGCATCGGGATCGTCGGCGTCGCCTGGTGCCTGTTCGACCGGCCCTGGCACCAGTGCTGGCACGACAAGGCGGCGCACACCTTCGTCGCCGGCTGACGGGACGTCGTACTCCGTACGGCCGCTCGCCGGATGCGGATCCGGACGCTGCGCGGTCCACTCGGGCCATGAGCACCGAACCGCCCCCGGGCTCCGGACAGCCGCCGGAGGACGACCCGTTCAAGAAGCGGCCCCCGTCCGGTGAGCCGGGCGCGGGCCAGGGGCCGGGCTCGCCGTACGACACCCCGTACGGCGGCGCGCAGCCCCCGCCGCCCTCCTACGGCGGCGGCCCCTACGGAACGGGCGGCGACGGCCCCTACGGCGGAGGCGGCGGCCCCTACGGCGGAGCCGGTGGCTATCCCGCCGATCCGCTCGCCGGGATGCCGCCGCTTGCCGACAGCGGCAGACGCACCCTGGCCCGGATCATCGACATGGTCCTGGTGCTCATCGTGGTCTGGCTGCTCACCTGGGCCTTCGGGGTGCGCGAGTACCAGGTCAACGGCGACAAGATGGAGGTCGGCAGGTCCTTCGCGCAGTCGCTGGTGGCCGCCGTCCTGTTCGTCGGGTACGACACCCTGATGACCGTCAAAGCCGGGCAGACCCTCGGCAAGAAGTGGCTCGGCATGCGGGTCGCCGACCTGAGCAACGGCTCCACGCCCTCCGCCCAGACCTCGCTGGTGCGCGCCCTGGTGCTGTGGCTGCCGTTCGCGTTCTGCTGCGCCTGTGTGTGGACGATCATCTGCGGTGGCTGGAGCTACTTCGACAAGCCGTACAAACAGGGGCTGCACGACAAGGCCGCGAAGACGGTCGTGGTCAGCACGAGGAACTGACACCGGGGGGCGCACAAGCAGTCGGCGGGTCCGTCAGTCTCACGGACCCGCCGACTTCTCGTGTGTGCGTGCGTCAGGGCGCGGTGCGTTCCCGGACGGGCTCGGCCGTGGCGGCGGCCACGGTCTCCCGGTGCGCGGGGATCCGCACCTCGGGGATTGCGGTCGGGGTGGGCTCGGACGGTGCGACCGTGCGCGGCCCGGGGAGCGGGACCGTCATGGCGACCAGCAGTCCCAGACCGAGCGCGGCGAGCGCGATGACCGCGACCCCGATGCCCGAACTCGTCTGTGACAGCAGCAGCATGGCGAGCGTCGAGCAGATCACGGTGCACGAACCGTAGACGAGCTGTGCCGGGGTCGGACGAGGCATGGCAATCGTGTCCTCGGAAGATGTGGGGGTGAGACGGGGAGCCGGCCTTGCTTTCCACCGGCTTCCGGGCGTTCCACCGTTCGACTCTATTCGCGTGCATGCCCGAGCGGAACGGCCGGTAAGCGTGACCTAACCCACGGTACCGGTGCACAGGGGGCGCACGGTCGCATGGCATACGGCAACCGGAGGCATATGCGCGCCGGTTGAGCGAGGTCCGTCGGGGTCGCTCATAGCACGGTGTCCGTAAAGCGAACTTCCTCTCCGCATAGTGCAGTTGAACTGTCCAAGTCAAGGTCTGTCTTTTCTCGTAAACCAGTAGTCAAATGACGTCACTTGAATCGACGCGTTGATCGTGCGCGCACGGATCCCTCCATGCATCCGGACCCCCCTTCCGTGCGCGCGGGCGCAGGGGAGGACCTCAAGTGACCAACAGATCTTGGACGTTGAGAGCGCTCGCCATAGGGGTGACACTCGCAACGGCATCGGCGGGCTTCACCACCTTCGCGGCCGCCCAGGCCGCGACGAAGTCGGCCAGCGCCACCGTCGACCGGAAGGACCCGTCGACGAAGCAGGACGAGCACGACCTCGACGGCCCGCTGAGCAAGACCCAGGACGCCCAGCGGCAGGAGGCCCTCGACCAGGTCATATCCGGCAAGGCCCAGGTCAAGGACCGGGACGGCTCCAAGGTCGTCCAGCTCAAGGGCACGAAGGGCGACAGCAAGTACGTCGAGCTCGGCCGGGAGAAGACCGACAAGATCTTCACGATCCTGGTGGAGTTCGGCGACCAGAGCGACCCCCGCTACGGCGGCACGGTCGGCCCGCTGCACAACCAGATAGCCGAGCCGGACCGCGCCAAGGACAACTCCACGGCCTGGCAGGCGGACTACAACCAGGCCCACTTCCAGGACCTCTACTTCGGCACCGGCAAGGACACCGAGTCGCTGAAGAAGTACTACGAGAAGCAGTCCTCGGGCCGCTACTCGGTCGACGGCGAGGTCACCGACTGGGTCAAGGTCCCCTACAACGAGGCCCGTTACGGCAACAACGCCTGCGGCTCCACCACCTGCTCCAGCGTCTGGAACCTGGTCCGCGACGGCCTGACGTCCTGGGTCGCCGGCCAGAAGGCGGCCGGCGAGTCCGACGCCGCCATCAAGGCCGACCTCGCCCAGTACGACCAGTGGGACCGCTACGACTACGACGGCGACGGCAACTTCAACGAGCCCGACGGCTACGTCGACCACTTCCAGATCGTGCACGCCGGCGAGGACGAGTCCGCGGGCGGCGGCGCCCAGGGCACCGACGCCATCTGGGCGCACCGCTGGTACGCCTTCGGCACCGACGCCGGCGCCACCGGCCCGGACAACAACAAGCTCGGCGGTACCCAGGTCGGCGACACCGGCATCTGGGTCGGCGACTACACCATGCAGCCGGAGAACGGCGGCCTCGGCGTCTACGCCCACGAGTACGGCCACGACCTCGGCCTGCCGGACGAGTACGACACCAACGGCGGCGAGAACTCCACCGGTTTCTGGACCCTGATGTCCTCCGGCTCCTGGCTGGGCACCGGCAAGGAAGCCATCGGCGACCTGCCCGGCGACATGAACGCCTGGGACAAGCTCCAGCTCGGCTGGCTCAACTACGGCGTGGCCAAGGCCGGCACGAAGTCCTCGCACAAGCTGGGCGTCGCCGAGTACAACACCGCGGACAAGCAGGCCCTGGTGGTCTCGCTGCCCGACAAGGAGGTCACGACCACCGTCGTCACCCCGGCCGAGGGCTCGACCCAGTGGTGGAGCGGCAGCGGCGACAACCTCAAGAACACGCTGACCCGTGAGGTCGACCTGACCGGCAAGTCCTCGGCGGCGCTGAGCCTGGACGGCTGGTACGACATCGAGTCCGGCTACGACTACCTCTACGCCGAGGTCTCCACCGACGGCGGCGCCAACTGGACCGCCCTGGACGGCACGGTCAACGGCGAGGCACTCCCGCGCGACGGCAGCGACAAGCCGGCGCTCACCGGTTCGGTCGACGCGTACACCAAGCTGTCGTACCCGCTGGACGCCTACGCGGGCCAGAAGGTCCAGCTGCGCTTCCGCTACCAGACCGACGGCGGGGTCGCCCTCAAGGGCTTCGCGGCCGACGAGATCACGGTGACGGCCGACGGCTCGGCCCTCTTCTCCGACAACGCGGAGTCGGCGGACCCGGCTTGGACCGCGTCCGGCTTCTCCCGCATCGGCGCGTCCTTCACCAAGGACTACGCGCAGTACTACATCGCGGAGAACCGCCAGTACGTGTCGTACGACAAGACCCTCGAGGTCGGCCCGTACAACTTCGGCTTCTCGACGACCCGTCCGGACTGGGTGGAGCACTACCCGTACCAGAACGGCCTGTTGATCTGGAAGTGGGACCTCTCCGAGGCCGACGACAACACCAGCGTCCACCCGGGCACCGGTCTGATCCTCCCGGTCGACTCGCACCCGACGGCGCTGAAGTGGTCCGACGGCACGCTGATGCGCAACCGCATCCAGGCCTACGACTCGCCGTTCAGCCTCTACGCCTCGGACGGCATCACCCTCCACAAGGCGGACGTGGCGACCAAGATCAAGCAGTCGTCCGGGGTGTCGGTCTTCAACGACCACAAGAGCACCTACTACGACGCCTCGAACCCGGCCGCCGGTGTCAAGATCACTGACACCAACACGAAGATCAACATCGTGACGGAGGCCCGAGACGGCTCGACGATCTCCCTCCAGGTCGGCCCCGCGGTGAAGTAACACGCATCTTCGCAGGTCAGAGACGTATCGGCGGCGACCCCCTGGCGGGTCGCCGCCGATCGTGTTTAGGTGCGTCCTGTGGCTTTCTTATTGACACCGACTCGTACGGGGGTATGACCGCATGGCCGCAGGAGGGTTCTGCAAGCTGCCGAACGGCAGCGTGGTGGTGGCACTGAACCTGCCCAGCCCCGCCCCCGCCGGCGGCACCGCCGGGGTGCGCGTCCTGGTCCTCGCCCAGAACCGCGCCCGCGCCCTGACCAGGCTCCGCAACCTGGGCATGCGAGCGATCTACCTGCGGGGCAACGCCGCCCCGCCGACCCCGGACGAGATCACCGCCGTCCTCCACCACCCCGACGGCCTGATATGGCGAACGGCCCCTGACAACGGTGTCACGGTGACGGAGCTGTGGCATCCGATCCGGGCCCTGCTGCGCCGTCCGGCCGCGTCGGCCTGACGCCCCTGCCGGGCCGTTCGAAGCCGGTTCAGACGACGGGCTTCCCGGTCAGCTCCACGCCCGCCTCGCGCAGTTCCTGGAGAGCCGCCGTGGTGGTCTCCTCGGCGACCCCGGCGGTCAGGTCGAGCAGGACCTGCGTACGGAAGCCCTCCTTCGCGGCGTCCAGCGCGGTGGCCCGCACGCAGTGGTCCGTGGCGATCCCGACGACGTCCACCTCGGTGATCTGCCGGGCGCGGAGCCAGTCGGCCAGCGGGACCCCGTTCTCGTCCGTGCCCTCGAAGCCGCTGTAGGCCGCCGAGTACGCGCCCTTGCTGAACACCGCGTCCACCGCACCGGAGGCGACCGCCGGGGCGAAGTTCGGATGGAAGCCGACGCCCTCCGTGCCGGCCACACAGTGCGCCGGCCAGCTGTGCACGTAGTCGGGGTTGTCCGCGAAGTGACCGCCCGGCGCGATGTGGTGGTCGCGGGTCGCCACCACATGGCGGTAGCCGGCGGGCGCCTGCCCGATCAGCTCGGTGACCGCGGCGGCCACGTCGGCACCGCCCGCCACCGCGAGGCTGCCCCCCTCACAGAAGTCGTTCTGCACATCAACGACGATCAAGGCGCGGCGCATGGTCGGTGTCCTTCGCAGTCGGGAGCGGGCCTGTCGAGGGGGGAGACGCGGAAAAACGGGGTGCGGGCCCGGCCTGAACCTCCGAGCGTAGAGACTTACGGGGGCGTAGGGGAGGGGGCTTCGCGGGGCGCGTACGCGGGCACCCGCTCTAGCTACCCGGGCGCCCGTGGACGTACTCCGTCGGAATGACCGCCTCACCTCGGGAGAGCTGGGTCGCGGAGAGGGGCAGATTGGCCTTGGCCGCCATATGGCGTGCGCGGGGCGCGTCCAGGGGCTCGCGGGCGACCACCTGGCCGGACTTCACCAGTTCGACCAGCAGCTGCTGCTCGACCAGGCCGGCCGGCACCTCCCCGGTGCCGACGACCTCCGCCTCCGCCACCCCGTCGGCGTCCAGCCGCCGCGCCGCCCACTTGCGGCCGCCCACGGACGTCTTGCCGCCGGACGACTTCTTGGCGACCGGCAGCAGCGGGGCCTTCGGGTCGGCGGAACCGGCACGGGCGACCAGCTTGTAGACCATGGAGCAGGTGGGATGCCCGGAACCGGTCACCAGCTGGGTGCCGACGCCGTACGCGTCCACGGGCGCCGCGGCCAGCGAGGCGATGGCGTACTCGTCGAGGTCGGAGGTGACGATGATCCTGGTGTCCCGCGCGCCCAGCTCGTCCAGCTGCTGCCGGACCCGGTGGGCGACCAGCAGCAGGTCGCCGGAGTCGATGCGGACCGCGCCCAGCTCGGGCCCGGCCACCTCGACGGCCGTACGGACCGCCTCGGCCACGTCGTAGGTGTCGACCAGCAGGGTGGTCCCCCCGCCGAGCGAGTCGACCTGGGCCCGGAAGGCGTCGCGCTCGTGGTCGTGGAGCAGGGTGAAGGCGTGGGCGGAGGTGCCCACCGTCGGGATGCCGTAGCGGAAGCCGGCCGCCAGGTCGGAGGTGGTCGCGAAACCGCCGACGTAGGCGGCGCGGGAGGCGGCGACGGCGGCCAGCTCGTGGGTGCGGCGGGCGCCCATCTCGATCAGCGGGCGGTCGCCCGCGGCCGAGGCCATCCGGGAGGCGGCGGCAGCGATCGCCGAGTCGTGGTTGAGGATGGAGAGGATCACGGTCTCGAGGAGTACGCACTCGGCGAAGGAGCCCTCCACCCGCATGATCGGCGAGCCGGGGAAGTAGACCTCGCCCTCGGGGTAGCCCCAGACGTCACCGCTGAAGCGGTAGCCGGCGAGCCATTTCAGGGTCGGGCCGTCGACGATGCCCTGTTCCTCCAGGAAGCCGAGGACGTCCGGGTCGAACCGGAAGTTCTCCACGGCGTCCAGGACGCGCCCGGTGCCCGCCACGACGCCGTAGCGGCGCCCCTCCGGCAGCCGCCGGGTGAAGACCTCGAAGACGCTGCGCCGCTCGGCCGTACCGGCCTTGAGCGCGGCCTGCAGCATCGTCAGTTCGTACTGGTCCGTGAAGAGCGCCGTCGAGGGAACGTCCACCGGCAGCCCAAGGTCCGCTGTGTTCATGACTGAAGATGCTACCCCCATCTCGTCAGTGTGACGATTTGTGGGACGCGTGGCAGCATGGGCCTTGTGACGTCACCCGCTCCCGTAGAGATCGAACGCACCGAGTCGGCGGAGGAGGTCTTCGCCGTACCCGAGCCCGACGTCCCCTGGGTGACGATCGTGCACAACGACCCCGTCAACCTCATGAGCTATGTGACGTACGTCTTCCAGACGTACTTCGGCTATCCCAAGGACAAGGCCACCAAGCTCATGCTGGACGTCCATCACAAGGGCCGGGCGGTCGTCTCCAGCGGCAGCCGTGAGGAGATGGAGCGCGACGTACAGGCGATGCACGGCTACGGCCTGTGGGCCACCCTCCAGCAGGACCGGAAATGACCCCTCGCCGGCCGGACCGGACGTAGCCAGACTCCTCGACCAGCACCGGAAGCAGCGAACCCCCTCCATGCCAGGAATCTTCGAACCGCTCCCCGGCGGCGGCGCGGCCGTCGCGCTCGACGACGTCGAGATCTCCATCATCCGGACGCTGGCCGTCCAGCTCCTGGAGCTCATCGGCCCCGGCCCCGCCGAGGACGCCCCCGACGACCCGCTCGCCGAGCTGTTCGCCGAGGGGCCGAGCGAGGCGCCCACCGACCCGGTGCTGCGCCGGCTCTTCCCGGACGCCTACGGCGACCCGGAGCGGCTGCCCGGCTCCTCGCAGGAGGCCGAGGAGCAGCAGGCCCACTCGGCCGAGTTCCGCCGCTACACCGAGAACGACCTCAGGGCCGGCAAGCGGGAGAGCGCCCTCGCGGTGATCCGCTCCCTGGACGCGCTGGCCCCGGTGGGGGAGGGCGGCGCGGTCCTCAAGCTGACGCCCGGGGAGTCCCGGCAGTGGCTCGGTGCCCTCAACGACCTGCGCCTGGCCATCGGCTCCCGCCTCGACATCACCGACGAGGACGACACCGACCTGCTCTACCGGCTCCCCGACGAGGACGCGCGCAAGCCGATGGTGATGGCCTACCTGTGGCTCGGAGGCCTCCAGGAGACCCTGGTCACCACCCTTATGCCGTAATCCGTCCCGATTTCGCGTTCGCTCAGAGGACGCTCAAATCCGGATAACGATCCAGTCACCGTTGCGGCCTGTTATGACCTTTTCGGCCGCACTTTGTCCGGTTCTTCCAGTGGTGTGCGCCACAATCCCTCTCGGTGGAACCCGGTGATCAATATTGCGGCCGTGATAAATCTTCACGACCGCCCGGCGACACCACCCACGTGTCCGTCCGGGTGCGCCACCGAGCCGACCATCGTCGGCCAGGCACCACTCCAGCAATCCGGGGGGATCGAAACCCGATCCGCGGCCGACCAGAGGCCCGGGTCGGCATGGAGAAAGGCGCACACCACACATGACCTCCGCTCAGGTCGACACGTCGGAGCAGAGCTCCGAAGCCTCGGAAGAGGGGTACGAGCGCGGACTCGGCAGCCGCCAGGTCCAGATGATCGCCATCGGCGGCGCCATCGGCGTCGGCCTCTTCCTGGGTGCCGGGGCGAACATCGCCAAGGCCGGCCCCAGCCTCATCCTGATGTACGCCCTCGCCGGCGGCATCATCTTCTTCATCATGCGGGCCCTCGGCGAGCTCCTGCTCTACCGCCCGGTCTCCGGCTCCTTCGCCGAGTACTCCCGGGAGTTCCTCGGCCCGTTCTTCGGCTACTTCACCGGCTGGACGTACTGGCTGATGTGGGTCGTCACCGGCATGGCCGAACTGACGGCCGCCGCGATCTACGTCAACTACTGGTTCCCGTCTGTCCCCCAGTGGGTGACCGCGCTGGTCTTCCTGGTGATCCTCTTCGGGGTCAACCTGATCTCCGTGAAGGTCTTCGGAGAGCTGGAGTTCTGGTTCTCCATGGTCAAGGTCACCGCCCTGATCGGCATGATCGTGATCGGTCTCGGCGTGCTCACCTTCGGCTTCAGCAGCGCCGGTGACACGGCCTCGGTCGCGAACCTCTACCAGTTCGACGGCTTCTTCCCCAAGGGCGTCGGCTCCTCCCTGATGACCCTCCAGGGCGTCATGTTCGCCTACCTCGCGGTCGAGCTGGTCGGTGTCACCGCCGGCGAGTCCGAGAACCCGGAGAAGACCCTCCCCAAGGCGATCAACACGCTCCCCTGGCGTATCGCGCTGTTCTACGTCGGCGCGCTCACCGTCATCCTGTGTGTCGTCAAGTGGACCGAGTTCGCCCCGGGCGTCTCCCCGTTCGTCGCGGCCTTCGCGAAGATCGGCATCCCGGCCGGCGCCGGCATCGTCAACTTCGTCGTCCTGACCGCCGCGCTGTCCTCCTGCAACTCCGGCATGTACTCCACGGGCCGGATGCTGCGGAACCTGGCCGACAGCGGCGAGGCCCCGGCCGCGTTCCGGAAGCTGTCCGCGTCGAAGACCCCGGCGCTCGGCGTCGCCGTCTCGGTGCTCTTCATGGGCATCGGCGTGGTCCTCAACTACGTCGTCCCGGAGAAGGCGTTCGGCTACGTCACCTCCGTCGCCACCGCGGCCGGCATCTGGACCTGGCTGATGATCCTGATCAGCCACGTCCTCTACCGCCGCGCGGTCGACGCCGGCCGGCTGCCCGCGTCCTCCTTCCCGGCGCCGGGCGGGGCGGTGTGCAGCTGGATCGCCATCGCCTTCCTGCTCTTCGTGACCTGCCTGATCGCGTACGACGGCGACTCCCGGGTCTGCCTGTACGTGATGGCCGGCTGGGCCGCCGCGCTCGGCATCGGCTGGCTGGTCCTCAAGTCCCGCAACCCGGAGATCGCCGAGCGGCGCGAGTCGGCGCCGCTGGAGAAGGTGAACTGACCACCCCCCAGGACGTCCCGTCGCAGGGAGCACTCGTGGCGCCCCCTGCGGCGGCCGCTCAGGGCGTCCGGCATATGGGCCGCCCCGTACCAGCCTTCGGTACGGGGCGGCCCTCTGCTTATCCTGGCCGACATGCTGACCATCACCCAGGCCCTCGTCGACCAGATCGTCGCCCACGCGCGCAAGGACCACCCCGACGAGGCGTGCGGCGTCGTCGCGGGGGCGGCGGGCTCGGACCGGCCCGAGCGGTTCATCCCGATGCTGAACGCGGCGATGTCCCCGACGTTCTACGAGTTCGACTCCGGCGACCTCCTCAGGCTCTACCGCGAGATGGACGACCGTGACGAGGAGCCGGTGATCGTCTACCACTCCCACACGGCGACGGAGGCATACCCGTCCCGGACGGACATCAGCTACGCGAACGAGCCCGGCGCCCACTACGTCCTGGTCTCGACAGCCGACACGGACGGCGGCGGCGACTTCCAGTTCCGTTCCTTCCGCATCGTGGAGGGCGAGGTCACGGAGGAGGAGATCACCATCGTCGAGGCGTACTGACCCTCGCGGCGACGCCCTCCGCTGCCGCGACGCCTGTCCTGCCGCGATTCAGGCGGTGCCGGACCGGCCGGTGGTCACTTGCGGGCCGGTGGGGGCTGAGCGCGCAGTTCCCCGCGCCCCTGGGTCGGCTGCCCGGGCCAGGGCCGAATGGCTGCCGTTCGCTGCGGGCTGGTCGGGCCCACGCGGCGGAGCCGCATGTCGATACGGCCCCGCGTCTCCAGGGGGTGTCTCAGCCCTCGGCCGGAAACCGTCCGGGATGTGGAATCACACTCCGGAACCAGCACTGGGAATCGATACGATGACCCCATGGTTTCCTACGACGTGAGCGAGAAGGCGGCGGGCACCCTGCTCGTGGCGCGGCTGCACGTCGACCTGTGCAGGCTGAACAGCGCCATCTGTTGACGTTTCCCTGCCGCCGTACGGCCATGAGCCGCGGCGTGCTGCCGTGCGCGCCCAACCACCCAGACTTTCCGACAGGAGCCCGCAACCATGGCCATCGAGGTCCGCATCCCGACCATCCTCCGCCAGTACACCGACGGTCAGAAGGCGGTGGAGGGCAGCGGTGAGACCATCGCCGACCTCTTCAACGACCTCGAGACCCGGCACGCCGGCATCCACGCCCGCATCGTGGACGACGGCAAGCTGCGCCGCTTCGTCAACGTGTACCTGAACGACGAGGACGTCCGTTTCGTCGACGGCATCGAGACCAAGCTGACCGACGGCGACACCGTCACGATCCTGCCGGCGGTCGCCGGCGGCATGGCCTGAGATCGGCATGCGCTACGACTCCCCGTTGGCCGCGGTCGGCAACACCCCCCTGGTGCGCCTGCCGCGGCTCTCGCCGTCCGCCGACGTCCGGATCTGGGCCAAGCTGGAGGACCGCAACCCGACCGGCTCGGTCAAGGACCGTCCCGCCCTGCACATGATCGAGCAGGCGGAGAAGGACGGCCGGCTCACCCCGGGCTGCACCATCCTGGAGCCGACCTCCGGCAACACCGGCATCTCCCTCGCCATGGCGGCGAAGCTCAAGGGCTACCGCATGGTGTGCGTGATGCCCGAGAACACCTCGCAGGAGCGCCGGGACCTGCTGGGCATGTGGGGCGCGGAGATCATCTCCAGCCCGGCCGCCGGCGGGTCCAACACCGCCGTGCGGGTGGCCAAGGAGATCGCCGCCGAGCACCCGGACTGGGTGATGCTCTACCAGTACGGCAACCCGGACAACGCGGGGGCGCACTACGCGACGACCGGTCCGGAGATCCTCGCCGACCTCCCCTCCGTCACGCACTTCGTCGCCGGGCTCGGCACCACCGGCACCCTCATGGGCGTCGGCCGGTATCTGCGCGAGCAGAAGCCGGACGTGAAGATCGTCGCCGCCGAACCCCGGTACGACGACCTCGTGTACGGACTCAGGAACCTCGACGAGGGCTTCGTACCCGAGCTGTACGACGCCTCCGTGCTCACCACCCGCTACTCGGTGGGCTCGGCGGACGCCGTCACCCGGACCCGGGAACTCCTCCAGCAGGAGGGCATCTTCGCGGGCGTCTCCACCGGCGCCGCGCTGCACGCCGCGATCGGCGTCGGCAGGAAGGCCGTCCAGGCCGGCGAGAGCGCCGACATCGTGTTCGTCGTCGCCGACGGCGGCTGGAAGTACCTGTCGACCGGGGTCTACACGGCCGCCACGACCGAGGAAGCCATCGAGACCCTCCAGGGTCAGCTCTGGGCATAGCGCTCATCATGGACGCGCCAACCCCCTCCTATGAGGGGGCTAAGCGCTGTCCATGCCGGAGCAAAGATCTTCCTCCGGGGGGACCGGGCTCGGCCGAACCCGACTAGCTTCTCCTCCGTCCTGTTCATGCCATGCATGTCGGCATCGCAGGGTGTTCGGAATGTCATGCTCATGACTGCGCGCACTCTGCCGCCGCTACGCGCGTCACGGGCCTGCCTGTAACCCCACCGATGGAGGCAGTACCCCCATGCGTGAATCACGACGGAGCCTGCGAAGACTCCTGGCCGTCGCCTTCCCCGCCCTAGCCCTCGCGGTCTCCGGATTCGTCGCGGCACCCACCGCCGGGGCCGTCCAGCCCGCGGCCGTGGCACCCCACGCCACCACCAAGGTCACCCAGAACGCCAAGGCCCTCACCGACCCCGCCCGCCAGGCCGTGCACAGCACCGGCAAGGCCGGCCAGAAGGTGCCCACCAAGCACCTGTGCGCCACCGCCACCAAGGCCGGCCAGGTCTCCTGCTTCGCGCAGCGCCGGACCGACATCAAGCAGCAGCTGGCGTCCGCGCTCGCCGCCGCCCCCTCCGGCCTGAGCCCCTCGAACCTGCACAGCGCCTACAACCTGCCCTCAACGGGCGGCTCCGGCCTGACCGTTGCCGTGGTCGACGCCTACAACGACCCCAACGCGGCCTCCGACCTGGCCACTTACCGCTCCACGTACGGCCTGTCCGCGTGCACCGTCGCCAACGGCTGCTTCAAGCAGGTCAGTCAGACCGGTTCGACGACCTCGCTGCCGTCGAACGACTCCGGCTGGGCCGGTGAGGAAGCGCTCGACATCGACATGGTCAGCGCGGTCTGCCCCAACTGCAACATCATCCTCGTCGAGGCCAGCTCCGCCACCGACTCCGACCTCGGCACCGCCGAGAACGAGGCCGTCGCGCTCGGCGCCAAGTTCGTCTCCAACAGCTGGGGCGGCTCCGAGTCCTCCTCACAGACCAGCGAGGACACCTCCTACTTCAAGCACCCGGGCGTGGCGATCACCGTCTCCTCCGGTGACGAGGACTACGGCGCCGAGTACCCGGCGACCTCCCAGTACGTGACCGCCGTCGGCGGCACCGCGCTCTCCACCTCCTCCAGCACCCGCGGCTGGACCGAGTCCGTGTGGAAGACCAGCTCCTCCGAGGGCACCGGCTCCGGCTGCTCCGCCTACGACGCCAAGCCGAGCTGGCAGACCGACACCGGCTGCACCAAGCGCATGGAGTCCGACGTCTCCGCGGTCGCCGACCCGGCCACCGGCGTGGCGGTCTACGACACCTACGGCGGCTCCGGCTGGGCGGTCTACGGCGGCACCAGCGCCTCCTCGCCGATCATCGCCGGCGTCTACGCCCTCGCGGGCACCCCGGGCTCCAGCGACTACCCGGCGAAGTACCCCTACAGCCACACCGGCAACCTGTACGACGTGACCAGCGGCAACAACGGCTCCTGCTCGACGTCGTACTTCTGCACCGCCGGCACCGGCTACGACGGCCCGACCGGCTGGGGCACCCCCAACGGCACCGCCGCCTTCACCTCCGGCACCAGCACCGGCAACACGGTGACCGTCACCAACCCCGGCAGCCAGTCCACCGTCACCGGCAGCTCGGTCAGCCTGCAGATCTCGGCCTCCGACAGCGCGGGCGCGACCCTCACCTACAGCGCCTCCGGCCTGCCCACCGGCCTGTCCATCTCCAGCTCCACCGGCCTGATCTCCGGTACCGCGTCCACCGCGGGCACCTACAGCGCCACCGTCACCGCGACGGACTCCACCGGCGCCTCCGGCTCCGCCTCCTTCACCTGGACCGTCAGCACCAGCGGCGGCGGCACCTGCACCTCCGCCCAGCTGCTCGGCAACCCGGGCTTCGAGTCGGGCAACACCACCTGGACCGCCTCCAGCGGGGTCATCACCAACGACACCGGCGAGGCGGCGCACGCCGGCTCCTACAAGGCCTGGCTCGACGGCTACGGCTCCACCCACACGGACACGCTCTCCCAGTCGGTGACCGTCCCGTCCGGCTGCAAGGCGACCTTCACCTTCTACCTGCACGTCGACACCGCCGAGACCACCACCAGCACCCAGTACGACAAGCTGACGGTGACCGCCGGTTCGACCACCCTGGCGACGTACTCGAACCTCAACGCCGCCACCGGCTACACCCAGAAGTCCTTCGACCTGTCGTCGTACGCGGGCTCGACCGTCACCCTGAAGTTCAGCGGTGTCGAGGACTCCTCCCTGCAGACCAGCTTCGTCGTCGACGACACCGCCGTCACGACCAGCTGACCCCGCCCGCCGAGTGACCTGATCCCGCCCCCGGAAGCCGTCCGGGGGCGGGATCCGTATGTCCGGGGAATACGTCACATCGGCACCAAGGGTTCCGATCCCCCACGGAAAGGCGGACACCCCATGCGCCGTACGACGGTCCACCGCGCGTCGCTCGCCGCGGCGACCCTCCTCCTGCTGGCGGGCTGCGGCTCGCAGAGCGGGAGCACCGACAAGGGCAGCGGCGCGGTGTCCCCCACGCCGTCCCCCTCCAGCCCCGGTACGAGCCCCGCCACGAGCCCCGGTGCGAGCGGCTCCTCCGGCGGTTGCACGCCCCTGACCTCCGAACTCACCGCCGCCGACAACCGCGACACGGTCTGCGTGGCGGTCGGCGGGCAGCTCCGGCTCACCCTCGACGGCACCCGGCAACGCCCCTGGAAGGCGGTCACGGTGAGCGGCTCCGCGCTGCGGGCCACCAACGCCGGGATCGTGCTCCAGCCCGGGGACGCCTCCGCCGCCTACACCGCCGTGGCCTCCGGCACCGTCACCCTCACCTCGTCCCGCCCGCTGTGCGCCGAGCCCACCGCGCCCGGCGAGGTCTCCTGCAAGGGCATCCAGGAATGGCAGGTCACCGTAAGGGTGAAGTGACCCTCAGGGGGCCAGGTGCCGGACCTGGTCCCACAGCACCGGGTCGACCACGCCCACCCGGCGCCGGAACTCCCACACCGAGACCTCGCGCAGCTCGTCCGTCTCCAGGAAACTCGGCCGGCCCTGGGCGTCCCCGACCGCGCCCGGCGGCAGCGGGATCACCCCGGCCCGCTCGTCGTGGTACTTGCTGGTGATCTTGGCGACGGTCGCGTGGTTGCCGCGCACCGCCAGCACCAGACAGGGCCGGTCCTTGGTGCCCGGGCCGTCCTCGTAGGGCACGTTGGCCCACCAGATGTCCCCCGGATGGGGCCGGCCCGTCTGCACGCGCGGGCCGCGCGGATACCCCGGCGGGCGGGTGCGGTGCCCACGCGGACGGTGCCCACGGCCCCACCCGTCCACGAGCGTGGCGACCAGCGCCAGCAGGACGACTGCCGCGAGCGCGAGCCACCATGACGTGTCCATACGACGACGTTACCGGCGCGAGATAATCGACGCGCGCCCTTGCGCGATCCTTACGCGCCCCTGGTCCAGCCGAACCGGTGACAGCACAGGTGAGTTCGCCCACAACGGCCCCTGGCGGAGGAGCGACCGGCCCTTTTGCGCCTTACGCTCGACAAACCGCAAGACCCCCGCTCACCTCTCTGTTCTCCGACTCCAGTTCCCGGTCGTTCCGGGTGTTCCGCCAACGGAGGTTTCTGCTTCATGAAGCTCACCGTCGTCGGCTGCTCGGGGTCGTTCCCGTCCGCGGAATCGGCCTGTTCGAGCTACCTCGTCGAGGCCGACGGCTTCCGGCTGCTTCTCGACATGGGCAACGGCGCCCTGGGCGAGCTGCAGCGCCACTGCGGTCTCTACGACCTCGACGCGATCTTCCTGAGCCATCTGCACGCCGACCACTGCATCGACATGTGCGCCTACTTCGTGGCGCGCTACTACCGCCACGACGGCGGACCGTGCCCCCCGATCCCGGTCTTCGGCCCCGAGGGCACCGAGCACCGCCTCACCACGGCCTACGCCGACACCCCCACCGCCTCCTCGATGAGCGAGGTCTTCGACTTCCACACGGTCAAGCCGTCCACGTTCGACCTCGGCCCCTTCACGGTCCACACCGAGCGGGTCCGCCATCCCGTGGAGGCCTACGGCATCCGCGTCGAACACGCCGGGAAGTCCCTGACGTACTCCGGCGACACGGGCGTCACGGACGCGCTCGACTCGCTGGCCCGGGACACCGACCTGTTCCTGTGCGAGGCGGCCTTCACGCACGGCAAGGAGAACATCCCGGACCTGCACCTCAACGGCCGCGAGGCCGGCGAGAGCGCCGCCCGCGCCGGCGCCCGCCGGCTGCTCCTCACCCACATCCCCCCGTGGACCGACCCCGCCGTCAACCTCGCCGACGCCCGCGAGGTCTTCGACGGCCCGGTGGACCTGGCGGCGCCGAGGGTGACGTACGAGATCTGACCGACGCACCACGACGAGGCGCAGGTACGACAGAGGTGCGGATACGGCAAAGGCCCCCGCAGCCGCCGGGCTGCAGGGGCCTCGTCATGCCGTGGCCGGACTCACGCCTTCGTGAGGTCCTCGATCTCCTCCTCGGGCTCGCGGCCCGGGGTGGGGAGGTTGAAGCGGACGATGGCGAAGCGGAAGACGAAGTAGTAGATCGCTCCGAACACCAGGCCGATCGGGATGATCAGCCAGGGCTTGGTCGCCAGGTTCCAGTTGAGCGCGTAGTCGATCACGCCCGCGGAGAAGGTGAAGCCCGCATGCACCCCGAGCGCCCAGGTGATCGCCATGGACAGGGCGGTGAGCACCGCGTGGATCACGTACAGCAGCGGCGCGATGAACATGAAGGTGAACTCGATCGGCTCGGTCACACCGGTCACGAACGAGGTCAGCGCCATCGACATCATCATGCCCATCACGGCCGCGCGGCGCTCCGGGCGGGCGGTGTGCGCGATGGCGAGGGCGGCGGCCGGCAGGCCGAACATCATGATGGGGAAGAAGCCGGACATGAACTGACCGGCCGTCGGGTCACCGGCGAAGAAGCGGGTGAGGTCACCGTGGACGATCTGGCCGGAGGCGTCCTTGAAGTCACCGATCTGGAACCAGGAGACGGTGTTCACGAACTGGTGCATGCCGACCGGGATCAGCGCGCGGTTGATCAGACCGAACAGACCGGCACCGAAGGCGCCGAGACCGGTGATCCACTCGCCGAAGTTGGAGATGCCGTCACCGATGGGCTTCCAGATCAGACCGAAGAAGACACCCATGACCGTGCCGACGAAGGCCATGATGATCGGGACGAGCCGGCGGCCGTTGAAGAAGCCGAGCCAGTCCACCAGCCTGGTCCGATGGAAGCGCTGCCAGACCACCGCGCTCAGCAGACCCATCACCAGGCCGCCCAGCACACCGGGGTTGTTGTAGGTCGCGGCTATGTCCGCGCCGGCCTGGACCTTCGCCTCGGTGACCGGGAACGCCTTGAGAACATTGCTGTAGACCAGGAAGCCGACCAGGGCGGCCAGCGCGGTGGAGCCGTCCGACTTCTTGGCGAAGCCGATCGCGACACCGATGCAGAACAGCATCGGAAGGTTGTCGAAGATCGCGCCACCGGCCGTCGCGAACACCGCGGTGACCTTGTCGGGCAGATGCAGCTTGTCGTGGATGTCCTGCTGGCCGAAGCGGAGCAGCAGACCCGCCGCCGGCAGCACGGCGATCGGGAGCTGAAGGCTGCGGCCGACCTTCTGCAGGCCCTGGAACAGACCGGATCCCCACTTCTTTGTGGGAGCCGCCGTCGCGGTGGCGGTTGTCATACTTCCTCCATCGGTGGTGGTCTACACCACTCAGTGGTGTAGACCTGTTGTACACGATGGGGGCGTTATAAGGAACCCGTCAATTCCGCAACCGGAGAACTACGCTTTGTACGCCATGCGTGGACCGTCCCTCAGACCTTGGTGACATCCTCCACTTCGTCCTCCGGCTCCCTTCCCGGCGTCTTCAGATCGAACCTCGTGATGGCGAACCGGAAGATCACGTAGTAGACGGCCGCGAAGCACAGCCCGATCGGGATGATGGCCCAAGGCCTGGTCGCCAGGCTCCAGTTGATGACGTAGTCGATCAGCCCCGCCGAGAAACTGAACCCGTCGTGCACCCCCAGCCCCCAGGTCACCGCCATCGACACCCCCGTCAGCACCGCGTGCACCGCGTACAGGACGGGCGCGATGAAGAGGAAGGAGTACTCGAGCGGCTCGGTGATCCCCGTGACGAACGACGTCAGCGCCACCGACAGCATCAGACCACCGATCTCCTTGCGCCGATGCGGCTTCGCACAGTGCGTCATGGCCAGCGCCGCCGCCGGCAGCGCGAACATCATGATCGGGAAGAACCCCGAGGTGAACTGGCCTGCATGCGGATCGCCCGCCAGGAACATGTTGATGTCCCCGTGCACCGTCCGGCCGTCGGGCGTGGTGTAACTGCCGAACTGGAACCAGATGGGCACGTTCAGGAACTGGTGCAGACCGATCACCAGCAACGCCCGGTTCGCGACCCCGAACACCCCCGCACCCCACGCACCCGCGTCCCGCAGCCAGTGGCTGAAACTCTCCAGCGCGCTCCCCACCGGCGGCCACACCCACAGACACAGCACCGCGAACACGATCGCCACGAACGACATGATGATCGGCACCAGCCGCCGCCCGTTGAAGAACCCCAGCCAGTCCACCAGCCTCGTGCGGTGGTAACGAGCCCAGAAGAAGGCCGACAGCAACCCCAGGGCGATACCGCCGAACACGCCCGGATTCTGGAACGTGAACGTCGACACCGACCCGTCGCGCACCTGGCAGCCGATCCCCGGCAGGGTCCTGGACCCACCCGGACAGTCCTCCGGGAACTGGTGCAGCACCCCGTAGTAGACGAGGAACCCGGCCACCGCCGCCAGCGCCGTCGAACCGTCCGCCTTCTTCGCCATCCCGATCGCAACCCCGACACAGAACAACAGCGGAAGCCCGACCGACCCGTCCAGCAGCGCGCCGCCCGCGCCCTTCATCACCTGGGAGACAACCGTCCAGCCGAGACCCTGGTCGCCGAACACATCAGGCTGCCCCAGCCGGTTGAGGATCCCCGCCGCCGGCAGCACCGCGATCGGCAGCTGCAGACTCCGGCCCATCTTCTGCAACCCCTGGAAAAGGGCGTTCCACCGCTCCCGCGCGGGACCCGCCGTGCTGTCGGCGCTCTCGGCACTCATGGGCACGTCCTCCGGGCCGCTCGGCTCCACCGCAGGGGTTTGGCGACCGCCCGCCCGCTGGTGTAGACCAGTTGACGACGGTTCCGCCGCAGTGCTCGCCATCATTCGGCAGGCGCGGCACGGCCGCTCGAAAAGTTGGGCCAACTGTGGGTTACTGCGACAAAGCGGTTCGGATCAGGGAGAAAGAACATGGCCAGCAAGGCTGAGAAGATCGTCGCCGGCCTCGGCGGAATCGAGAACATCGATGAGATCGAGGGCTGCATCACCCGGCTGCGCACCGAGGTCCACGACGCCTCGAAGGTCGACGACGCCGCCCTGAAGGCCGCCGGAGCCCACGGCGTCGTCAAGATGGGCACCGCCATCCAGGTCGTCATCGGCACCGACGCCGACCCGATCGCCGCGGAGATCGAGGACATGATGTGAGCCTCCCCGCTCACCCCGAAGGGGCTCCTCCCGCCTCGGGACGAGCCCCTTCTGCCGCTCCCGATAGGCTCACGGCCATGTCTCGAATCGACGGCCGCACCCCCGAACAACTCCGCCCGGTCACCATCGAACGCGGCTGGAGCAAGCACGCCGAGGGCTCCGTCCTCGTCTCCTTCGGCGACACCAAGGTCTTCTGCACCGCCTCCGTCACCGAAGGTGTCCCCCGCTGGCGCAAGGGCAGCGGCGAGGGCTGGGTCACCGCGGAGTACTCCATGCTCCCCCGCGCCACCAACACCCGGGGCGACCGCGAGTCCGTCAAGGGCAAGATCGGCGGCCGCACCCACGAGATCTCCCGCCTCATCGGCCGCTCCCTGCGCGCGGTCATCGACTACAAGGCCCTCGGCGAGAACACCATCGTTCTCGACTGCGACGTCCTCCAGGCCGACGGCGGCACCCGCACCGCGGCGATCACCGGCGCATACGTGGCACTCGCCGACGCCGTCACCTGGGCCAAGGAGCGCAAGCTCATCAAGGCCGGCCGCCAGCCCCTGACCGGCACGGTCTCCGCCGTCTCCGTCGGCATCGTCGGCAAGGTTCCCCTCCTCGACCTCTGCTACGAGGAGGACGTCAGGGCCGAGACCGACATGAACGTCGTCTGCACCGGCGACGGCCGCTTCGTCGAGGTCCAGGGCACCGCCGAGGCCGAACCCTTCGCCCGCGACGAACTCAACGCCCTCCTCGACCTCGCCGTCGCCGGCTGCACCGACCTCGCCGCCATCCAGCGCGCGGCCCTCGAAGCCACCCTCCCGGCAAAGTAAAGGGAACCCAAAAAGCAGAGGTACGACGGGGCAACCAGAGCGGGCGACACCGCGTCCCCATAGGTACGGGCGCACGGCCTGAACAGCCGTGCGCCCGGCCAGTCGTACACAACGGGAGGGGAACACCGTCATGGCCGCCAGCCGACGCCGAGGCCGTCGCATCATCGCCATCGCCGCCGTGGCCGCGACCACCGCACTCACCATCGGCCTCACCGGCTGCGACGCCGTCAACAAGGCCCTGGACTGCGTGCAGACCGCCGACTCCATCGCCGACAGCGTCACCGACCTCCAGCAGGCCGTGGAGAACGCCGCGAACGACCCCACCCAGGCCGACGCCTCCCTCGACTCGATCCAGAGCAACCTGAAGAAGATCGGCGACAAGACCGACGACGCCGACGTCAACAAGGCCGTCGACGACCTCGACAAGGCCGTGGACAACGTCCGCACGGCCATCAGGAACGGCGACTCGACCCCCGACGTCACCCCCGTCACCGACGCGGCCGGCGAACTGACCAAGGTCTGCACGCCGTAACCCGCCGGCCTGGCCCTTGGGATACTGCGTGTCATGACGACCCGCCTGATCCTCGCCACCCGCAACGCCGGAAAGATCACCGAACTCCGTGCCATCCTCGCCGAGGCGGGGCTGCCCCACGAGCTGGTGGGCGCCGACGCGTACCCCGACATCCCCGACGTCAAGGAAACGGGCGTCACCTTCGCCGAGAACGCCCTCCTCAAGGCCCACGCCCTCGCCCAGGCCACCGGCCTCCCCGCGGTGGCCGACGACTCCGGCCTCTGCGTGGACGTCCTGAACGGCGCGCCCGGCATCTTCTCCGCCCGCTGGGCCGGCCGCCACGGCGACGACAAGGCCAACCTGGACCTCCTCCTGGCCCAGCTCTCGGACATCGCCGAGGAGCACAGGGGGGCACACTTCGCGTGCGCGGCGGCACTGGCGCTGCCCGACGGCACGGAACGCGTGGTCGAGGGCCAACTGCGAGGCGCCCTCCGCCACACCCCGTCCGGCACGAACGGCTTCGGCTACGACCCGATCCTCCAGCCGGAGGGCGAGACGAGGACGTGCGCGGAACTGAGCCCGGAGGAGAAGAACGCGATCAGCCACCGGGGGAAGGCGTTCCGGGGGCTGGTGCCGGTGGTGCGGGAGCTGTTGGGCTGAGCCTTACAGAAAGGCCCCGCGCCTTAGAATCCAAGGTGCGGGGCCAATCTTCCCTGTGGGCCCGGTGGGACTCGAACCCACGACACACCGGACCTAAACCGGCGTCCTCTGGCCAGCTGGGATACGGGCCCTCAAGCTCCGCCTACTCTACTGGGCGATACGAGGGGCGCGCCGCCCTCCCCGACACCACGTGCTGGTGATCGCGTGACAGTTCGGGCACAGCAACCGCAGGTTCTCCCGTCGGTTGTCGCGCCAGTCCCCGTTGATGTGATCGACCTCCAGCGTCATGGGCTTGCCGAGCCATTCGGGGCCGATACCGCATCGGGCGCATTCGTCGGCCACGCCCACTTCGAGAAGCGCACGTCGTGTGCGCTTGCCCGCTGTTCGGTGTGCGCGGTTGTGCTGGACCAGCACGTCCTCAGGGAGCTTGGCGTTCTTGGCTGTTCGGCCCCGCTGATGGGCCTGACCCAAGAAGTGCGAGGTCGAGATGTGGTGTTCGGCGATCCACTTGTGTAACTGGGCGCGCTGTGAACCGTTGCCCGGGCGATCCAGGCGACGCAGCACTTCTGCCAGGGATGTCGAGTTGGAGACCGCCGCTCGCAGGTCGCATTCCGAGGGGCGAGGGAGTCTGCCGCTGGGGCGGAAGTGAGAGACGTCGATGCCGAAGTGGGCGAAGCGTCTTAGGAGGTAGGTGCGGAGGTTGCCGTACGGCCGCGTGCCGAAGTGGACGATGACCTCGTCGATACTGGTGCACTGGCGGGCTGCCTCGGTCAGCTGCTCCCGGGTGTACCGCCTGCCCCCGCTCATGAAGCCCTACCTTTGCTGCGGCCACGATAACTGTCTGTCGTCGAGTGACAGTTGGGACACAGTAGACGCAGGTTCTGCACCCGGTTGTTCCGCCAGTTACCGTCGATGTGATCGACCTCAAGGGGGAGTGGTTCGCCGAGCCAAACCCCTTCCATGCCACACAGGGCGCACCGCTCCTCCATGCCCACTTCGCGCAGCGCCCGCTTGAGGCGGGTGCCAGGTGTGCGAGTGGTGTGTGCGGACGTCTCTTCGACAAGGATCTCTTCGGCTGTCCGGCGGCGTCGGTTGTACCGCTGCCGTTCCGTGCGGATCACCTGTGTGAAGTGCGAGGTGTCGAATCCGTAGGACCTGATACGCCGGGAGATGTTCGTGTGGTGTCCGCCGACTGGATCGAGCCCGAGCTTCCGTAGGACCTCATTCACGCTCGTCGACGCCGCGACTACTGGCTCAAGGATTTCCCTCGTCCATCTGACCCCCTCCCGCTCGAAGTGTGAGACGTCCACTCCGAGCTTCTTCATCCGCTCGTGGACGTATCTACGCTTCCAGCTCTTCGGATCCACCCCCAGCCTCCCCAGCGCCTCCGACAGCGTCCGCGCTCCCCGAGCCGCTGCCTCCAGCCGCTCCTTCGTGTACGCACTGGCCCCCATCGAGCCCCCTCCGTCCCGGCCGCGCGTTCGCAGCCCGTACGGAGTAACGAACCGGTTATCGGACAGTCGCGCCCGGAGAAGAGGGAACGGCCCGCGCCAGGTCGTTCCTGGTGCGGGCCGTCGGCGGCGGGTGCGGGGTCAGATGCCCAGGTCCTTGATGATCTTGGCTACGTGGCCGGTGGCACGGACGTTGTAGAGGGCTCGTTCCACCTTGCCCTCCTCGTCCACGACGATCGTGGAGCGGATGACGCCCAGGTAGGTCTTGCCGTAGTTCATTTTTTCGCCGTACGCGCCGTACGCGTCCAGGACCTTCTTGTCGGGGTCGGCGACGAGGGTGACCTTGAGGTTCTCCTTGTCGCGGAACTTGCCGAGTTTCTCCGGCTGGTCGGGGGAGACGCCGATGACGTCGTAGCCCGCGCCGGCCAGCAGGTCGAGGTTGTCCGTGAAGTCGCAGGCCTGCTTCGTGCAGCCGGGCGTCAGCGCGGCCGGGTAGAAGTAGACGATGACCTTGCGGCCCTTGTGGGCGGAGAGGGACACCTCGTTGCCGTCGGCGTCGGGGAGGGTGAAGTCGGGGGCTACGTCCCCGGGCTGGAGTCGCTCGCTCATCGGTCCAGCGTAACGGGGGGTCCTGACAGTGCGGGGGCGGCGAGAACTGACAGACTGTCCAGGACAGGGAGCACGGGAGACTTCGGAGGGCCCACGGTGGCGGACACGTCGGACACCAGAACCCCGGCGCAGATCGAGGCGGACATCAAGCTCCGCCGCGATGTGCTGGCCGAGACGCTGGACGAGATCGGGGTGCGGGTGCATCCGAAGACCATCGTCGGCGATGCGAAGGCCAAGGTCGCGGCCAACGTCGATCACACCCTCGGGCGGGCCTACGTCCAGGTCAACCGGGTCGTGAGCGATGTGCGGGCCCAGTTCGTGGACGAGGAGGGCGCGCCGCGCCTGGAGCGTATCGTGCCCGTCGCGCTCGTGGCCGTGGGCGTGGTCGGTCTGCTCGTGTTCGGTAGCCGGCGGCGTAAGAGCTGAGCGGAAACAGGTAGGTTCAAAGGCGTGAGCGCCAACAGAAACGACACCCATCACGACAAGCTGCCCATCCGTATGCTGCACGACCGGGTCCTGGTCAAGCAGGACACCGGTGAGGGTGAGCGGCGGTCGGGCGGAGGGATTCTCATTCCCGCCACGGCGGCCGTCGGGCGCCGGCTGGCCTGGGCCGAGGTGGTCGCGGTCGGGCAGAACGTGCGGACGGTGGAGCCCGGTGACCGGGTGCTGTACGACCCGGAGGACCGTGCCGAGGTCGAGGTGCGCGGGGTGGCCTATGTCCTGATGCGTGAGCGGGATCTGCACGCGGTGGCCGCCGACCGGTTCGAGGGCTCGGAGGACTCGACCGGCCTGTATCTGTGATTCAGTGACCGAAAGGGGTCTGGTGGCTGCGGTCACCAGGCCCCTTTGTCGTTCCTTTGCTATCTTCGAAGGAGCCAGCCCGACGAGACGCGCCGTACCGGGACCGTGAAGGCAAAGACGACGCACCCCGTGGAGTGAAACGTCTCGGAGGTGTCTCTCATGGCCTGGGTTCTGCTTGTCGTGGCCGGTCTGCTCGAAGTCGGCTGGTCGGTCGGGATGAAGTACACCGACGGGTTCACCCGGCTCGTCCCCAGCCTGTTCACCGGCTCTGGGATCGTCGCCAGCATGCTGCTGCTCTCGTACGCCGCCCGGACCCTGCCCATCGGTACCGCGTACGGCGTCTGGGTGGGGATCGGGGCGGCGGGGGCGGCGGTGTTCGGGATGGTGGTGCTGGGGGAGCCGGCCACCGCCGCGCGGATCTTCTTCGTGTGCCTGCTGCTGGTCGCCGTGGTGGGACTCAAGGCGACCAGCAGTCACTGACCGGGCATGATGCCGGTCGGCTACTGGAAGCCGAAGCCGCCGCCGTCGTCGCCCGCCGTGGTCCCGGTGTCGGTGCCGGCGTCGGTGTTCCCGGACGTCGTACCCGTACTGGTGCCGTCGGTGGTGGTGCCGGTGTTGGTGCCGGCGTCGGTGCCCGAGGTCGTCGTGCCGGCGTCGGTGCCGGAGGTCGTCGTGCCGGACGTGGTGGAGCCGTCGGTGGTGGAGCCGTCCGTGGTGCCTCCGTCGGTGGTGCCCGCGGTGGTGGAGCCGTCCGTCGTGCCGCCGTTGTCCTGGCCGTCGCCGGTGGTGCCGCCGTTGTCCTGGTTCTCGCCGGTGGTGCCGCCGTTGTCCTGGCCGCCGGTGCCCGGGGTGGCCGGGTTCTGGGTGGACGGGGCCACGGTCTCGGCGCCGGGCTGAAGGTCGAGGTCGAAGGCGGAGGTCATGGTGCCCTTCAGGGCGGCCTTGGTGTACTGCGACCAGATCTCGGTGGGGGCGCCGCCGCCGTTGATACGGGCGAGGCCGAGCGCGCCGTAGAGCGACTTGTGGGCGGCGGTGACCGGGTCCTGGCCCATCACGGAGACGACGGTGGCGAGGTCGGGGGTGTAGCCGGCGAACCAGGCGGCGGTGTCCTCCTCGGCGGTGCCGGTCTTGCCGGCCGCGGGGCGGCCCGCGGCCTGGGCGGCGGTGGCGGTGCCGTTCTCGACGACGCTCTGCAGGATCGAGGTGGTGGTGTCGGCGGCCTGGCGGCTGATGGCCTGCTTGGTCACCGACCGGGGCAGCTTGATCTGTTCCGTGCCGTCCTTGGTGACCTTCTCGACCATCGTGTACGTGCCGTGCCTGCCGTGGTTGGCGAGTGTGGCGTACGCCTCCGCCATGTCCAGGACGCTGGCGGTGGCGGTGCCCAGGGCGATGGACGGGTACGGCTGGAGGTCCTTGGTGTCGGCGGGGATGCCCAGGCCGACGGCGGTCTGCTTGACCTTGGACGGGCCGACGTCGACGGCCATCTGCGCGTACACCGCGTTCACCGACAGGTCGGTGGCCTTGCGGACGGTGATCTGGCCGTACGACTTCTCGTCCTCGTTCTCCGGCGCGTAGGTGCCGCCGTTCCAGCCCTGGACGGGGCGTTTGTCGGTGCCGTCGTAGTAGGTGTTCGGGGTGATGGTCTGGCCGGACTGGGTGGTGGAGTCGTTGTCGACGGCGGAGGCGAAGACGAAGGGCTTGAAGGTGGAGCCGACCTGGAAGTCGCCGCGGGTCGCGCCGTTGGTGTACTGCTTCACGTAGTCGATGCCGCCGTACATGGCGACGACCTTGCCGGTCTTCGGGTCGACGGAGGCGCCGCCGGCGCGCACGTAGTTGTCGGCCTTGTTGTTCTTCTTGTCCAGCTGGGAGATCAGCTTGTCGTCGACCGCCTTGACGAAGGCGTTCTGCTTGTCCTTCTCGATGGTGGTGGTGATGCGGTAGCCGCCGGCCTCCAGGGAGTCGGAGTCGACGATCTTGTTCTTGATCAGGTAGCTCTTGACGGCCTCGACGAGGTAGCCGCGCTGTCCGGACATGCCGGTGGAGGCGGTCTGCTCCTTGGGCATCGGGAACTTCATGCCGGCCCGCTTCGACTCGCTGAGCCAGCCCTTCTTGACCATGCCGTCCAGGACGTAGTTCCAGCGGGCGACGGCCGCCGCCTTGTTCTCGGGGTGGGCGACGACGTCGTACTCGCTGGGCGCGTTGACGAGGGCGGCGAGGTAGGCGGCGCGGGCCGGGTCGAGGTCGGTGGCGTCCTTGCCGTAGTAGGCCTGTGCGGCGGCCTGGATGCCGTAGGCGTTGCGGCCGAAGTAGCTGGTGTTGAGGTAGCCCTCCAGGATCTCGTCCTTGGACTCGCTGCGGTCCAGCTTGATCGAGATGAAGAACTCCTTCACCTTGCGGGTGACGGTCTGCTCCTGGGCGAGGTAGTAGTTCTTCACGTACTGCTGGGTGATCGTCGAGCCGGACTGGGTGCCCTTGCCGGTCGCGGTGTTCCAGGCGGCGCGCAGCATCGCCTTGGGGTCGACGGCGGACTCGGTGTAGAAGTCGCGGTCCTCGGCGGCGAGCACGGCGTGCTGGGCGTCCGCGGAGACCTGGGAGAGGTCCACGTTCTCCCGGTTGACCTCGCCGTCGCGGGCGAGCTGGGAGCCGTCGGCGTACAGGTACACGTTGGACTGCTTGGTGGCGAACGCGTTGGCCGCCGGGATCTTCACCATCGAGTAGCCGAGGAAGAACAGGCCGATGAGCAGGAGTACCCCGATCACGAAGGTGCCGAGCAGCATGCGCCAGGTGGGGAGGATCCGCCGCCATCCGGTCCGCTTGGGTCGCTTCATCTTCTTCTTGCCCCCGTTCGTCGGCACGTCGGCCGCGGGTGGCTCCGCCCCGGGCGCCGTGGGCGCGAGGGGAGCGGTGACCGCGGTGACCGCCGTGGGCGTTTCCGCCTTCGGCGTCCTGACCGCCGCGAGCTGTCGTGTCTGCGTGTCCTGGCTGTCCTGCCGGTCCTGCGTGTCCTGTGTGTCCTGTCTGTTCTCGGCCGCCGCGGGCGGGCGCGCCCTCGGCACCGTGACCGCCGTGAGCTGACGCGTCTGCGTGTCCTGCGTGTCCTGCGGGTTATGCCTGGCCTCGGCCGCCGCCTTCGGCGGTGTGGTCGTCCCGTCGCCCGCCGGTGGCTGCTCCGTCCTCGCCTGCCCGGCCGCCGCGGGCGGCTCCGGCTGCTTCGCCTCGGTCACCGGCTGCGGTGGGGTCTGCTTCTCCTCGGCCGCGGCCGGCGGTTCCGTCGGGCCTCCGCCGCCCTGGTTCGGCTGTTGCGGCTGCGGCTCGTCGCTCATGTAGTGCACGGACTCCTGTTTCGCGTCGTACGTTCGTTCCCGTACGACCTCGTACGCTTCTGCGCCCCCTGTTGAAGACTCTCGCACCGTGCGTTCCGTTCCCGGATTCCGGCACGCTTCGGTCACGGAAATTGCGTGGCCTGCGATGTCGTCAGCGCAGTAGGCTCCTGCGCTTCGGTGTCGGGCGGTCCGGGAGGTCGGTTGGCGTGGGCGCTGGACGGTTGTACACGGCCGTCGCGGCGGGGGGTTTCAGACGGTACGCGACGTATCGGGCGGCTACCGCGGCCGGGGTGTTCACCAATACGGCCTTCGGGATCATCCTCGTCTACACGTACTTGGCGCTGTGGGACGAGAAACCGCACCTCGGAGGCTATGACCAGGCGCAGGCGGTGACCTATGTGTGGCTCGGACAGTGCCTTTACGCGACCCTCGCGATCCAGGGCGGGGGCATGGAAAAAGACCTGATGGAGCGTATCCGTACGGGCGCGATCGCGATCGACCTGTATCGTCCGGCTGATCTTCAACTGTGGTGGCTGGCGACCGATTTGGGTCGCTCGCTGTTCCAGTTGCTGGGACGGGGGTTGATCCCCTTCCTGGTCGGCGCGGTGTTCTTCCCGATGGCGCTGCCCGCGGACGCCGGTACCTGGGCCGCTTTCCTGGTCGCGCTGCTTCTCGCGATGGTCGTCAGCTTCGGCATCCGCTACCTGGTCGCGCTGAGCGCGTTCTGGCTGATGGACGGGATGGGCGCCACCCAGACCCTGATGATCACGGGTGTGTTCTTCTCGGGCATCACCCTGCCGCTGAACGTCTTCCCGGGCGCCCTCGGCGAGGTGGCGCGCGCCCTGCCCTGGGCGGCGCAGATCCAGATGCCCGCGGACGTGCTGATGGGGGAGACCGGTGTGGCGGGGGCGTTGGCCTTCCAGGCCGCGTGGGCGGTGGCGCTGCTGGCGGCGGGGCGGCTGCTCCAGTCGACGGCGACGCGACGGGTGGTGGTGCAGGGTGGGTGAGCGTGCCCTGGCGGGGCTGCGGGCGTACCGGCTGATCGCCGCGATGTGGATCCGTTCCACGATGATCTACCGGACCTCCTTCGCCCTCACGACGGCCGGGAACCTGCTGATGACGGGGCTGGACCTCGCCACGATCCTGCTGATGTTCACGCAGGTCGACTCGCTCGGCGGCTGGTCGCTGCCCGAGGTCGCCTTCCTGTACGGCCTGTCGGCGACCGCGTTCGGCGTCGCCGACCTGGTGCTGGGCTCGATGGACGTGCTGGGCACCCGGATCCGCGACGGCTCCTTCGACATGCTGCTGGTCCGGCCGGCCCCGGTGCTGGCCCAGATAGGCGCGGACCACTTCGCGCTGCGCCGCCTCGGCCGGATCACCCAGGGCGCGGTGGCGCTGGGCTGGGCGCTGGTCTCCGCCGGCATCGCCTGGACGCCCGCGAAGGTGCTGCTGATCCCGCTGATGCTGGCCTCCGGCGCGGCGATCTTCTGCGCTCTGTTCGTGGCGGGCGCGGCCTTCCAGTTCCTGGCGCAGGACGCGGCGGAGGTGCAGAACGCGTTCACGTACGGCGGTACGACGCTGCTCCAGTACCCGCCGACGGTGTTCGGGAAGGACCTCGTGCGCGGGGTGACGTTCATGCTGCCGCTGGCCTTCGTCAACTGGGTGCCGGCCGCGTATGTGCTGGGGCGGCCGTATCCGCTGCGGCTGCCGGCGTGGACGGCGTGGTCGTCGCCGCTGGTGGCGGTGGTGTGCTGCGTGCTGGCGGGGCTGGCATGGCGGGCGGGCCTCAGGGCGTATCGAAGTACGGGCAGCTGATCCGATGACCGGAGTGGGGAGAGCTGATCTTATGTCGGACGTGTCCGGCGGGGCCGGTGCAGCCGGCGAGGTGTTCATCGAGGTCGACGAGGTGGAGAAGGTCTTCGAGGTCCGTAGGAAGGCCGGGTTCCTGAAACGGGAGCGCCGGCAGGTACGGGCGGTCGACTCGCTCTCCTTCACGGTGGCGCGCGGTGAGATGGTCGGCTACATCGGCCCGAACGGCGCCGGGAAGTCGACCACGATCAAGATGCTGACGGGCATCCTGACGCCGAGTGGCGGCCGGCTGCGGGTGGCCGGCATCGACCCGTCCCGCGAGCGTACGAAACTGGCCCACCGCATCGGCGTCGTCTTCGGCCAGCGCACGACCCTGTGGTGGGACCTCCCCCTGATCGACTCGTACCGCCTGATGCACCGCATGTACCGCATCCCCGACGCGCGTTACCGGGAGAACCTGGACCGTCTGGTCGAACTCCTCTCCCTGGAGAGCCTGCTGGACGTTCCGGTACGGCAGCTCTCGCTCGGCCAGCGGATGCGCGGCGACATCGTGGCGGCGCTGCTGCACGACCCGGACGTGCTGTATCTGGACGAGCCGACGATCGGCCTGGACGTCATCTCCAAGGCCAAGGTCCGCGACTTCCTCCGCGAACTGAACACCGAACGCGGCACCACGGTCCTGCTCACCACCCACGACCTCCAGGACATCGAGCAGTTGTGCTCGCGCGTGATGGTCATCGACCACGGGCGGCTGATGTACGACGGTCCGCTCGCCGGCCTGCACGAGGCGGGGGAGAGCGAACGGATGCTGGTGGTGGACCTGGAGCGGGAGCTGCCGCCGGTCGAGGCGGGCGGGTCGGCGCGGGTGGTGAAGGTGGAGGGGCCGCGGCAGTGGCTGGCGTTCCCGGCGTCCCAGTCGGCGGCGCCGCTGGTGGCGCGGATCGCGGCGGAGTACCCCTTGGCGGACCTCTCCGTCCGGGAACCGGACATCGAGACGGTCATCGCGAAGATGCTGCGTTCCTTGGAGACGCCGGGGGCATCAGGGGCACCGGGGGATGCCCCTCGACCCCCGTCGGAGCGCACGACGGCATAGTGCCCGGCGACCGGAACTCGTAGTCTGCACCCATGACCGACGATGCCCCGGAGCTGCGCGCCTCCGACGCCGATCGCGAACGAGTCAGCGAGATCCTCAGGGACGCCCTCGCCGAGGGGCGCCTCGACATGGAGGAGTTCGAGGAGCGGCTGGAGGCGACGTACAAGGCCCGCACGTACGGTGAGTTGACGCCGATCACGAGGGACCTCCCCGCGACGGGCGGTTCGCCGGCGGTGCCGGTGTCGCTGAGCAAGCCCCCGGCGGAGAGCGGCAGTTGGGGAAGCCGGATAGTCGGCGGCGAGGGCTCGTCCTCGTGGGCGGTTGCCGTGATGTCCGGCTTCCAGCGCAAGGGCCGCTGGACGGCGCCCAAGCGCTTCAACAGCCTCGTGTTCTGGGGCGGCGGCGAGATCGACCTGCGCGAGGCGAACTTCGCGGACCGGGAGATCGAGATCAACTGTGTCGCGATCATGGGCGGGATGAGCGTGATCGTGCCGCCGGGCGTCGAGGTCGTGATGCGGGGCATCGGGATCATGGGCGGCTTCGACCACCGCGAGGAGGGCACCCCGCCGGACCCGGCCGCGCCGAGGGTGATCGTGACGGGCTTCGCCTTCTGGGGCGGCGTCCAGGTGGAGCACAAGGTCACCAGGGCAGAACGCCAACGCCTCAAGGAGGAACGCCGCCAGGAGAAACTGGACCGCAGATCCTCCCGCCACGAACTGCACGCGGCCCGCCACGAGTTGCGCGAGGACCGCAGAGCCGAACGGCAGGACCGCCGCGAGGAACGCGACCGCCGAAGGCACGGCCACCACTAGCTCGGCGCGGCGACTGTCGACCGACGGCGGCCCAGCCGGCCCAGGGGCGCGGGGAACTGCGCGAACGGCCCCCACCGGCCCGCGGGGGACCACTGGCCCCCACCGGTTCGCGGGCACCACCGGCGGGTCCGGGACCGCCGGATACCGCCGTCGCGGCTGATCGCCGTTGCGGCGGGAGTTGGGGGGGCGAGGCAGTGGGTGTCGGGACTGTCGACCGACGGCGGCCCAGCCGGCCCAGGGGCGCGGGGAACTGCGCGAACGGCCCCCACCGGCCCGCGGGGGACCACCGGCCCGCGGGGGCGGCTTGCTTACAGTTCCGTCGTGCCGGCGCCCCTCAGGTCGGTCAGGTCGAACTCCTCGGCCATCTTCGCGAAGCCGCTGTCGTTGGGGTGGAGGTGGTCGCCGGAGTCGTAGTAGGGGCGGAGGCGGTTCGGGGCGTAAGGGTCCCGCAGCGCCCTGTCGAAGTCGGTCACCGCGTCGTACACCCGCCCCGACCGGATCCGCTCGTTGATCTCCTGGCGAACCGTTTCCCTCGCAGGTGTCCAGCCCCGGTGGCCCTGGAAGGGCATCAGCGTCGCCCCCACCACCTCGAGCCCGCGCGCATGGGCCGCGCGGACGAGTGAGCGCAGCCCGGCGACGACCGCGTCGGGGTCGGCGAGCCGACGGTCGCGCAGGATGTCGTTGATCCCGAGATCGATGACGACGACCTTGACGTCCGGACGGGACAGGACGTCACGGGCGAAGCGGCCGACACCGCTCTCGTTCTCCGCCGGCCGCCCGAGCCCGCCCGCGAGGACCCGGTTTCCGCTGATCCCCGCGTTGACCACGCTGTAGCGCGGCACGTCGGAACCCCCCGCCACAGCCCTTCGCAGCCGCCCCGCCAGCACGTCCGGCCAGCGCCGGTTGGCCCCCTGCGTCGAGGTGATCCCGTCGGTCAGCGAGTCCCCGAACACCACCACCGTGCCGTCGGAGTCGTCGCTCAGCACGTCCAGCGCGGTGAGATACCGCCAGTACGGCGTCTGCCCGGTGTACGCGGACGCGCCCGCGTCCTCCGTACGGTCGCCGTCCGCGACGTACGACACCTGACGGGCCCGCGGGTGATAGGTCACCGGCCCGGACGGCGTCGGGGAGTACGTGGTGACCAGCATGTCCGCGCCGCGCGGCACCCGGATCGCCACCGCGTCGCTGACCACCTGCCCGCCCGCCGGTACGACGACGGACGCCGAGCCGCCGAAGGTGAGCCGCCGCATCGTCCCGGCGTCGGCCGCGGCCGTGTCGTGGCCGGCCGCGAGGGCGATCGAGGCGTGGGTGAGGGTGAGCGCCGACTGCCCGTACAGGTTGGAGAGCGTGACCCGGGCACTCGTACCGGACGCGGTCGTGTGCACGACGTTGCGCACCGACCGGCCCGCCAGCCCGTTCGTCTCGGTGCCCGGCTCGCCGCCCACCGGGGACGCCGACCAGGCGCCGACCCAGGTACCGGCCGACACGGGTGCCGCCGAGACGCCGTGGTGGCGGCCGGCTCCGTCCGCGTCGGCGGTGGGCCGGGACGTGTCGTCGGCTGCGACGCCGGCGTAGAGGGCGGTGGACAGGGCCACGATCAGCGCGACGATCGCACCGAGCAGGGCGTAACCGTGGTGACGCCGGGTCATGCGTGTTCAGTTCTCCTCGACCGAGGGCAGGCCTCTGACGGGCCAGCCTGCCGGAATTTCCCGAACAGACAGACGACGGGAACTCTTGTTCCGTTCCGGGAGTAGGTCAGGAAGGGACAATATGTGCGGGATCACCATGAGGGTGAGACCGGCTGCGAACGGGTGGAGCAGATGGAGGAACGTACGGAATCGCCGGTTGGCGACGGTCGGGCGGGCGCCCGGACGGGGGGCACCCCGGCCCCGCCGGCCCCGTCCTACAAGTCCATGAACGCGTTCACGCCCGCCGACGAGGAGCGCCAGCGCGGGGTTCGGCGTATGAAGACCACGGCGACCGGCCTGCTGCTGCTCGTCGCCCTGGTGTACGTGCTGGCCAAGTGGGCGTCCGGCGCGGGCGCGGGCTCCTGGGCGGACTACGTGGCCGCGGCCGCCGAGGCGGGCATGGTCGGCGCGCTCGCCGACTGGTTCGCGGTGACCGCCCTGTTCCGCCACCCGCTCGGCCTGCCCATCCCGCACACCGCGATCATCCCGACGAAGAAGGACCAGCTGGGGGTCTCGCTGGGCGAGTTCGTCGGCGAGAACTTCCTCTCCCAGGACGTCGTACGACAGCGGTTGCACGCCGTCGGCATCGCCGGCCGGCTCGGCGCGTGGCTGGCAGAGCCGAAGAACGCCGACCGGGTGACGGCCGAGCTGGCGACCGCGCTGCGTGGCGCCCTGACCGTGCTGCGCGACTCCGACGTGCAGGCCGTGGTCGGCGAGGCGATCACCCGGCGGGCCGACGCCCAGGAGATCGCCCCCGGCATCGGCAAGATGCTGGACCGGGTCGTCGCCGACGGCGGTCACAAGCGGGTCGTGGACCTGGTCGTCAGCCGGGCGTACGACTGGCTGGTGCAGCACGGGGACTCCGTCATGGACGCCGTCCAGGGCGGGGCGCCCGGCTGGACGCCCCGGTTCGTGGACCGGCGGGTCGGCGAGCGCGTCTACAAGGAACTGCTGCGCTTCTGCGCCGAGATGCGTGACATGCCGTCGCACCCGGCACGCGGCGCCCTCGACCGTTTCCTCTCCGACTTCGCGAACGACCTCCAGTCCGACACCGACACCCGGGCCCGGGTCGAGCGGCTCAAGGGCGAGGTCCTGGGCCGGGGCGAGGTGCAGGACCTGATCGCGTCCGCCTGGACGGCCGTACGGTCCATGATCGTCTCGGCGGCCGAGGACGAGCGCAGCGAGCTGCGGCTGCGCGTCCGCGCCTCCCTGATCTCCCTGGGCGCCCGGATGGCCGACGAACCCAAGGTCCAGAACAAGGTCGACAGCTGGGTCGAGGGCGCGGCCGTGCACGTCGTGTCGACCTACCGCAAGGAGATCACCTCCCTGATCACCGACACCGTGGCGGGCTGGGACGCCGAGCACACCACCCGGAAGATCGAGGCGCACATCGGGCGTGATCTGCAGTTCATCCGGATCAATGGCACGGTGGTGGGGTCGCTGGCCGGAGTGCTGATCTTCACGGTGTCGCGGGCGCTGGGCGCGTAGCGCGCTTTTGGGCGCTTCAGGGGCCCGCAGCTGGGCACTCGGCCGGAGGTTTCGGTTTCCTTCCCGGCCGAGGAGGCGCGGATGGCTACGGGTGCGGACGTGGGCGTGGACGGGGTGGACGGCGGCAGCGGTCGGACGATCACCACCCGCATTCCGGCCCGCCTGGACCGCCTGCCCTGGTCCCGCTGGCACTGGACGATCGTCATCGGCCTGGGCACGGTCTGGATCCTGGACGGCCTGGAGGTCACGGTCGTAGGCAACATCGCGAGCCGCCTGTCGGAGCCGGGCAGCGGGCTCGCGATCTCCTCCTCCCAGGTCACCGGCCTGGCGGCCGCGCTGTACGTGGCCGGCGCCTGCTTCGGTGCCCTCTTCTGGGGCCGTCTGACCGACCGCCACGGCCGCAAGAAGCTCTTCATGATCACCCTGGTGGTCTATCTGGCCGCCACCGCTCTGACCTCGATCTCCTTCGCTCCCTGGTGGTTCTTCACCTTCCGCTTCCTGACCGGCTTCGGCATCGGCGGCGAGTACGCGGCGATCAACTCCGCGATCGACGAACTGATCCCGGCGTACTACCGCGGCCGCGTCGACCTCATCATCAACGGCAGCTTCTGGGTGGGCGCGGTCGGCGGCTCGCTGCTCTCGATCGTCGCCCTGAACACGGACTTCCTGGCGAAGGACGTGGGCTGGCGCCTGACCTTCGCGCTGGGGGTGGTCCTGGGCCTGGTCATCCTGCTGGTACGACGGAACGTCCCGGAGAGCCCGCGCTGGCTGCTGATCCACGGCAGGGAGCGGGAGGCGGAGGAGATCGTCTCCTCCATCGAGCGTCAGGTGGAGGCCGAGAAGGGCGAGCCGCTCCCCGAACCGGCGAGCGAGCTGGTGATCCACCAGCGGTCCGGTGTCAGCTTCCGGGAGATCGCCCGCACGGTCTTCCACGACTACCGCCGCCGGGCCGTCCTCGGCTTCTCCCTCTTCATCGGCCAGGCGTTCCTCTACAACGCGATCACCTTCGGCTTCGGCGTGATCCTCACCAAGTTCTTCGACGTGCCGACGGGGGACACCGGCTACTACTTCGCGGTCATCGCGGTCGGCAACTTCCTCGGCCCCCTGCTGCTGGGCAAGCTCTTCGACACGGTGGGCAGGAAGGTGATGATCTCCTCGACGTACCTCGGGTCGGGACTGCTCCTCTTCCTCACGGCCTGGCTGTTCGGCCGGGGCGCGCTGACGGCGAGCACGCTGACGGCGTGCTGGTGCGCGGTCCTGTTCCTCGCGTCGGCGGGAGCGTCCAGTGCGTACCTGACGGTGTCCGAGATCTTCCCGATGGAGACGAGGGCCATGTCGATCGCGTTCTTCTACGCGCTGGGCACGGCGGCCGGCGGCATCAGCGGGCCCCTGCTGTTCGCCGACCTGACGGGGACGGGGAAGGTGGGCGACACGGTGCTGGCCTTCCAGATCGGGGCGGGGCTGATGTGCGCGGCGGGGCTGGTGGCGGCGCTGTGCGCGGTGAACGCGGAGCGGCGGTCCCTGGAGGACATCGCGACACCACTGGCGGCGACGCCACCGGGCGGGACGGCGAAGGCCCCCGCGTAGGGGCGGCGGAGGCGGTACGGGTGGTGGGGCGGGGTACAGGGGGCCTTCGGGCCGCTCGGCGCCCCGGCGACCCGGCCGCGCGGCCGAAGAGGGTGCTCAGCGGCCCAGTGACACGGCTGCTGCCAGGCAGGCGGCGCCTGTGCACACGGCCATGGCCCATCCCGCACAGCGTGTCCGCAGCCCGCGGTACCGCCGCTCGTACTCGCCCCGCAGGGAGACGCACCGGGCGGCGATCCGTTCGAGGTCCTGCCGGGCGCGCTTGAGGCTGTCCTCGACGTAGTGGCGTTCGACCTCGTCACGCTGGGACGTGGTCAGCCAGTCCAGACGCCCGGTGAACTCCCGGGCCCGCTGTTCGGCCTCCGCGATCCTGGCCTGCCACAGCAGGTATCCCTCCACCTGGTTGGCGAGGTCCCCCTCGGCCTCCTGCCGCGGCCTGCCGCCCACCCGGTGTTCCGCGTCGGTCATGAGTGGACGCCGTGGGCCTCGGCCTCGGCGAGGGCGATGTCGGGGTGGTGCAGGTCGAACGCCGGGGACTCGCTGCGGATCCGCGGCAGGGTGACGAAGTTGTGCCGCGGCGGCGGGCAGGAGGTCGCCCACTCCAGCGAACGGCCGTAGCCCCACGGGTCGTCGACCTCGACCGGCTTGCCGTACCTGGCCGTCTTCCACACGTTGTAGAGGAACGGCACCATCGACAGGCCGAGCAGGAACGAACCGATCGACGAGACCGTGTTCAGCGCGGTGAAACCGTCCTGTGCCAGGTAGTCGGCGTACCGGCGCGGCATGCCCTCGGCGCCCAGCCAGTGCTGGACCAGGAACGTGGCGTGGAAGCCGATGAACAGCGTCCAGAAGGTGATCTTCCCGAGCCGCTCGTCGAGCATCTTGCCCGTCATCTTCGGCCACCAGAAGTGGAAGCCGGAGAACATCGCGAAGACGACCGTACCGAAGACCACGTAGTGGAAGTGGGCCACCACGAAGTACGAGTCGGAGACGTGGAAGTCCATCGGCGGCGAGGCCAGGATGACCCCGGTCAGACCACCGAACAGGAACGTCACCAGGAAGCCCGTCGCCCACAGCATCGGCGTCTCGAACGACACCGAGCCCTTCCACATGGTGCCGATCCAGTTGAAGAACTTCACCCCGGTCGGTACCGCGATCAGGAAGGTCATGAAAGCGAAGAAGGGGAGCAGGACGCCGCCGGTGACGTACATGTGGTGCGCCCAGACGGTGATGGACAGGCCGGCGATCGAGATGGTGGCCGCGACCAGGCCCATGTAGCCGAAGACCGGCTTGCGGGAGAAGACCGGGAGCACCTCGGTCACGATGCCGAAGAACGGCAGCGCGATGATGTACACCTCCGGGTGGCCGAAGAACCAGAAGAGGTTCTGCCACAGGAGCGCGCCGCCGTTCGCCGCGTCGAAGACGTGGGCGCCGAACTTGCGGTCCGCCTCCAGCGCGAACAGCGCGGCGGCGAGGACCGGGAAGGCGAAGAGGACCAGGACGGCGGTCAGCAGCACGTTCCACACGAAGATCGGCATGCGGAACATGGTCATGCCGGGGGCGCGCATGCAGATGATCGTGGTGATGAAGTTGACCGCGCCGAGGATGGTGCCGAAGCCGGAGAAGGCCAGACCCATGATCCACAGGTCGGAGCCGAGGCCCGGTGAGCGGATCGCGTCCGACAGCGGGGTGTAGGCGAACCAGCCGAAGTCGGCCGCGCCCTGCGGGGTGAGGAAGCCGCCGACCGCGATGGACGAGCCGAACAGGTAGAGCCAGTAGGCGAACATGTTCAGCCGCGGGAACGCGACGTCCGGCGCGCCGATCTGGAGCGGCATGATCCAGTTGGTGAAGCCGGCGAACAGCGGCGTCGCGAACATCAGCAGCATCACCGTGCCGTGCATCGTGAACGCCTGGTTGTACTGCTCGTTCGAGATGATCTGCAGGCCGGGACGGGCGAGCTCGGCGCGCATGAGCAGCGCCATCACACCGCCGATCAGGAAGAACGCGAACGACGTGATCAGATACAGCGTGCCGATCGTCTTGTGGTCGGTGGTGGTGAACCACTTGACCATCACGTTGCCGGGCTGCCGGCCTCGCAGCGGCACCTCGCTGTCGTAATGCGGGACGGCCGAGTGCTCGGGGTCGTTGAGAACGGTCACCTGTGTGTGTCTCCAGACGCTCGCGGTTCCCCCGCACCATGGCTGACTCTCCGGCCATCCTGGCCGCTCGAAGCGGGGAGAGAAGCCCTGAGCCGCCCGCCGTACGGCCGAACGGGCGATCAGGACCCACGAGTGGAGCAAGCCCGGGGCCCCTCCGGCCCCGGCGGACGGCCCCTAGCCGGCCCGGCGCCCGCGCTCCCGCCCTCGCCTCCGCAGCAACAGCAGCCCGCCCGCCAGCGCGGTGATCCCCGTGGCCGCGGTCCATCCGACGACGTCACCGGAGCCGGTGGCGGCGAGGTCGCCGCCCTTGCCCATGACCGACGGGGAGGAGGACGCCGAAGCGGACGCGGACGCCGGAGCGGACGCGGAAGGCGGTGCCGATGCCGGTGCCGTCGGACTCGGGGAGGACGTCGCACCCCCTGCCGCCTCCGTCCGGTCCCGCGTGAACGTCAAAGTCCCGAAGCCCAGTTGGTCGTACCCCCCGCTGTTCGGCCCGTAGTCCCCGCCGCCGCCCTCCGGCGCGGCCTTCGCCGCGATCCGGGTGACGTACGTCGCCGGCAGGCCCCGCCGCCTGGTGTAGTGGTTGGCGATCATCGCCCAGATGGGCCGCGTCATCGACGGATCGACGCCCGCCGCGGCCGTCACCGTCTCACTCCCCGACCACCCCCCGATCGCTCCCTTGCGTCGCGTGCTCGCGGTGAACGGCACCTGTCCGCCCATGCTCCACTTGGCGACGTACTGCGCCCCCTTGAGGAACCGGCTGTCGTCGTACCCGTACAGGTCGATCCCCTGGTTCCAGGCCATCTCGCAGAACGTGCCCATGAGCCCGACCCCGAGCAGCGCGTGCCCCTGGTCGCGCCCCGCCTCCAGCCACTCGCCCAGCCCGCCGTCCGCCTCCTCGTCGTACACGACGGGAATGGCGTTCCTGATCGCCCCGAGCCCGTCGCCGTGCTTGAAGTAGTCGACCGCGCGGGCGACCTGGGCGCGGTCGTCGCAGAAGATGCCGGTGGCCAGGACGCAGGCCATGGCGGCGAGGTCCCAGTTGGTCCAGTAGTTGGAGACGACGGCGCCGTTGTGCCGGACGAGGAAGTCGTCGCTGACCGCGCCGAAGCGCTTGCTCAGCATCTCCTGGAAGCGGGCGAGTTCGAAGTCCCCGTGGTCACGGACGAGTTCGGCGGCGTTCGCGAACTGGTAGCCGTACAGTCCGGCGGCCAGGAACCGGTCGGCTGACCCGTTGACCGCGGTGAGGGTGGACGACCAGGCGTTGAGGACGGCGACGGCGGTGTCGGCGTACTGGCTCTCGCCGGTCACGTGGTAGCGCAGGGCGTTCTGGTACGCGGCGTGGACGTCGTTGTAGAGGAGCGCGTAGTTCTCCGGGGTGCCCGAGCCCCGGTACACGACGGCCTGCGGCCGCGCCTGCCAGCCGCTCTGCGCGTGCCGGTTGGCGGTGAGCCGGGCGAACCCGGCCGCGTAGGGCGCGGCGCCCGCCTTCACCCGGGCGGCCATGCGGTCGAGATCGGTACGGGTGTGCAGCAGGCCGGGATGGGCGAAGGCCCCGTCGGCCGCCGCGGCGGGACGGTCCGCCGCGGCGATCCCCGCGGCGGCCCCCACCGCCGCTCCCGAGGCCTTCAGCAGACTCCGGCGGCTGATCTGTCGAGTCATGTGCATGCCCTGGGAGACGGACCGGCACGGTCCCGATAACAGAAACCCGGAACCGGTCGCTCAGGCGCCGGTCGTCGACCCCGGCCGCACGATCATCAGAACCGTCACGGCGGCCCAGAGCAGATTGAACACCCCGGTGAACATGGCGAGTCGGGCCGTAGCCTGCAGCGTGGCACCCTTCGCGCCGCCTTCCGTGGTGCCCTCCACCAGCGCGCTCTGCCGGGGCAGCACCAGCGCGGCGAGGACGACGGCCGCGAGGGCGGTGAGCGCGATCGACGTGATCAGCCAGGCACTGCCCAGCACATGCATATTGCTCGCGGTGGCGAACCCGAACACGGGGACGACGACACCGACGACGGCGTACACCCGGCAGATCCGGTACAGCAACTGGAGGGTCTCGGCGGCCCGGACGTCGTCCGGTGCCTCGATGGCGCGCCGGGCGGCCGGCGGGAACATGCTGGCGGCGACGGTGACGGGACCGATCGCGACGATCGCCGCGAGGACATGGACGGCGAGGAGGAACTTGGTCACGGCCTCGACCGTAGGCGGCCGGAAGATCTCGCAGAAGCGGCAATACTGCCACCACTCGACGGATTCTCGCCAGGAGTACGCGCCAAGGGCTGCGGGCAGCCGCCCCGGATTGGCGGCAACCCGTCGAAGAGGTACGTTCCTGCCATGCACACCGTCGCCGTACTGGTCCTGGACCAGGTCATCCCGTCCGACTTCACCGTGCCGATCGACACCTTCGGCTGGGCCCGGCTGCCCGACGGCCGGGACGCCTACCGGGTGCGGGTGTGCGGGCCGGCGGACGAGGTGACGGCGGCGGGCGGCGCGTTCACCGTCCGGGCGCCGTACGGGCTGGACGCCCTGGCCGAAGCGGACACGATCATCGTGCCGGGCGTCGCGGATCCCGCCTGCGCCCTGCCGGCCGAGGTCGCCGAGGCCCTGCGCGCGGCGGCGGCGGACGGCACGCGGATCGCCTCGGTCTGCGTCGGGGCGTTCGTCCTCGCGGCCACCGGCCTGCTGGACGGCCTGCGCGCCACCACGCACTGGGTCGCGGCCGACACCCTGGCCGCGCTGCACCCGGACATCGACGTCGACCCGAACGTCCTGTACGTCGACAACGGCCAGTTCCTGACCTCGGCGGGCGCGGCGGCGGCCATGGACATGTGCCTGCACCTGATCCGCAGGGACTACGGCTCGGCGGTCGCCGCCCACGCGGCCCGGATGTCGGTCATGCCGCTGGAACGGGAGGGCGGCCAGGCCCAGTTCATCGCCCACGACCAGCCGCCGGCCCCGGCCGGTGCCACCCTGGAGCCCCTGCTGAGCTGGCTGGAGGACAACTGCGACCGGGACCTGACCCTGGAGGAGGTGGCGGCGCGGGCCGGCATGAGCACCCGTACCCTTAACCGCCGCTTCCGCGACCAGACCGGCACGACCCCGCTGCAGTGGCTGCACCGGGCGCGGGTGCGCAGGGCGCAGCACCTGCTGGAGACCACCGCGCACCCCGTCGAACGCATCGCGACCCAGTCGGGCTTCGGCTCCCCGACGGCCTTCCGGGAACGCTTCCGCAGAGTGGTCGGCACGAGCCCACAGGCATACCGCCGGGCGTTCCGCAGCGCGGACGCGTCTTAGGCGTTCCGCCGGGTACCGCTGGGCGTTCCGCAGCGCGGACGCGTCTTAGGCGTTTCGCCGGGTACCGCTGGGCGTTCGGCAGCGCGGACGCCTCCTGGCGGGAGTCCGCGCCGAGCAGGGCCGGTGAAGTCCGCTGCGGTGCGGCCGTGCCCCGAAGGGACGCTGGGCGTACCCCCGCCGAGGGCTGGGGGAGGAACCGCGCGACCGGCTACGACGGTGCCGCGGTCGGCGACGGCCGAGCACGGCACTTCCAGCGGAGCGCCTGGCGTGGACGCCGCTCAGGCGCGCCGGTCGGCGACCGCCCAGGACGCCAGTGCCACCGCGCCCGCCACGCCGACGACGGACGGCCACGCGCCGACCTTCTTGGCCAGCGGATGCGACCCGGCGAACGCGGCGACGTACGCGACGGACAGCGCCCCGGCGGCCTTCCCGCCCGCCCGCCGCCGCCACTGCTGCGCGGCCGCGGCCCCGGCGACGGCCAGCACGGCCCCGCCCAGCGGCCGCTTCTTCGTCCACCGGGCCACGCCGTACCCTCCGACAAGCCCGCTCGCGGCGATCACCGAACTGGGAACCCTGGCCATGCCCGTCTCCTTCTGCCACCTTCTGCCAGCTTCTGGCTGGATTTCCCGAGGCTAACCCGGGGGCGGCGGCACGGACCGAACATGAGTCGACCCGTGTCAACCCTGCTCCGCCCAGGAGACGACCGCGGCCGTCATGACCGCCACTTCGGGCTGAGCGCGATGGCGCGCAGTTGCTTCATGGTCAGCGCCGGCGCGGAGCGGGTCGCGGCGGTCTGCTGGGAGCCGGAGTTGAAGGCGCTGATCACCACACGGAAGCCGTCGGTGCGCATGGTGTCGACGGTCCACATGACAACCCCGTCGCCCCCCTTCTCCCCGGGCCCCTGCCGCTCGGCGACCTTCGTCCCGTCGGACAGGGTTTCGGACCCGCTGCCGAACAAGTCATCGGCCACATCGGACATGTCCGGCTGCACATTGATCTGGACGAGACTCCTGCCCTTGCCGTCGTCGACGACGACGTAGGTGAACTGGTCGTCGTCATCGGCCCCGTGCGCCACGACCTTGAGCCCCTTGGGAATCAGCGAGGCGAGGGTCTGCCGGATCGCCTTGCCCCCGTCGCCGTCGTCCTGCCCCGTGGGCGGCTCCTGGGTCTGCCGGGGATCCTCCGGAATGGCGTCGACGACCCCACGCCAGTCCGCCGCGGCCGCGAGGGTCCTCAACTGTGCCGCGGACAGCGGAGGCTGGTCCCGGCTGATCGGCGCGTCCTTCTCGGCGGCGGCGTTCCACTCGCTCACGGTGACGTGATGGCCGTCCGGGGTGACGAGGTTCGCGGTCCAGAGCTTGGTGTCCACGCGCCGGTCGGGATACTCGTACCCCTTCACGACGGTGACGACGGAAGCGTCGGGCAGATGGCTGGTGGCGCAACTGTCGTACGGGATGAAGACCTTGTCCGGGCATTGGACGGCCTGCCGGGCGTCGGACCCGCCGGGCAGCACCCGGTTCACGGCGACGCTGATGGCGGCGGCGCCGTGCCCGTCGTCGTACACGAGCTGCGCGTACGGCGCCACGAGCGGCGCGCCCTTGTCGACGCCCCGACCCTCCGCCTTGCTGAACGTGCCCTTCGGCAGCAGCCTCTCCAGCGTGCGGATCATGTCGTCCGAGGTGACGGCCCGGGTGGCGGAGGCGGTCGGGGACTGGGTGACGCGCGGGGTGGTGCTCACGGCGGCGAGCGGCCGTGCGGGCGACGACCCGCCCCAGGGCACCAGCAGCGCACCGCCCACGCCGGCCAGCGCGACACCGGCGGCGCCGCCCAGCACGGTGGTCCGCCGCCGCAGCCGTAGCCGCCGACCCCGCACCGTACCGGCGGCGGCGAGCGCGCCCCGGTCGGTGTCGAAGGTGTCGCCGGCGTCGTGCAGGGCGGCGGCGAGCCGGAGTTCGAAGGGATCGCTACCGCTGTTGCCGTCGCTGTGCTGCTGCTCCACGGGCATGACGAACCACCGTTTCCACGAGTTTGAGGTCAGGAGCGGGCGTACTCGGCGAGGTCCTCGCCCAGCAGCTCCCGCAACCGCGCGAGGGCGCGCACGCACCGCGTACGGACGGCGGCCGAACTCACGTTGAGCGCGTCCGCGGTCTCGTGTATCGACCGGTCCTCCCAGTACCGCAGGACGACGACGGCCCGGTCCTTGGCGGGCAGCCGTGCGAGCGCGTCGAGGAGGGTCAGCCGGAGCGAGGGATCGGCGCCGGTGTCGGCGAGGTCGGGGAACGAGTCCCTGGCCCGCTCACTGCTGCTGAACCGGCGCCGGTGCGCGAGGAAGGTCCGGGTGAGCACGGTCTGCGCGTACCCGGCGGGATTCCCGACCCGGGAGACCCGGCCCCACCGGAGGTAGATCCGCCCGAGTGCCTCCTGCACCAGGTCCTCCGCGAGATGGGTGTCCCCGGCCGTGAGCAGGCAGGCGGACCGGTACATATGTCCGGCCCGCGCCGCGGCGAACTCGGCGAAGTCCTCCCCAGGCCCCTGCCCCATCCGCAGTCTCCCCCGTCCCCATCGCCCTGCCGTTCCACCTCATTGATGCGGTGGGCCGGGCCAAATGTTTCAAAGAATTCTCAGGGGCGGCTCATTGCTTCCGTTCTCTCCTTCTCGTCTCCCGGTCAGCGGGCCAGCGCCTCCCGCACCGCGTCGACGAGGGCGGACGCCCGCGGGTCCTCCGCCCCTTCCACGATGCTGTTCATGACGTAACCGAAGGCGATGCCGTGCTCGGGGTCGGCGAAGGCCAGCGACCCGCCGCGCCCGGGATGCCCGAACGCGCGGGGACCGGTCATCGGGTTGGTCTCGACGGGCAACATGTACCCGGACCCGTACCGGATCGGCAGCATGATGACCTTGTCCACCCCGGCGGCCTGCTCCGCGGCCGCGGACGCGAGCGTCTCCGGCGTGAACAGCCGTACCCCGTCCACCTCCCCGATCAGCGCGGCGTACATCCGCGCCAGCCCCCGCGCCGTACCGATCCCGTTGGACGCGGGCAGCTCCGCGGCCTGCACCTCGGCCGAGTTGAAGTCGATCTCGACGGGATCGGTGACGGCGAACGCCCTGTTGCTCAGCGAGTCCGGATCCTGCAACGCGGCGACGAGCTCCCGCACCTCCGGCGGCACGAGATCCAGCGGTACGGTGCTCAGGTCGACCTCCGGCTTCGGATACACCATCCGGCTCACCCGACCGCGCTCGGCCGCCGGTAGCCCGATGAAGAAGTCGAGCCCGAGCGGCCCCGCGACCTCCTCGGCGAAGTACCGCCCCGGCGTACGCCCGGACACCCGCCGGATCACCTCCCCGACCAGCCACCCGAAGGTCCGCCCGTGGTACCCGTGCGCGGTCCCTGGCTCCCACGCGGGCCGCTGAGCGGCGAGCGCGTCCACCATCGGCTGCCACCGCAACGCGGCCTCCAACGGCACGGGCGGTTCCACGGTCACCACCCCGGCCCGATGCGACAACAGCCACCGCACCGGGATCTCCGCCTTGCCGTTCACCGCGAACTCCGGCCAGTAGGCGGCCACCGGCGCATCGAGATCCAACTCCCCACGCTGGGCGAGCAGATGCGCGACGGTGGCGGTGACCCCCTTGGTCGCGGAGTACACCAGCTGCAGGGTGTCCCGCTCCCAGAGCCGCCCGGTATCGGGATCAGCGACCCCACCCCACAGGTCCACCACGGGCCGCCCGTCCCGATACACACATACGGCGGCCCCGACATCCCCACGCTGCTCGAAGTTGGCGGCGAACGCCTCCCGCACGCCCTCGAACCCGACCGCGACTTCCCCGTTGATTGTCGTCATGCCCTCATCCTGGCACCGCGGCCGTGCATGTCCATGCCTTATACAGCCAGGGGGTGCCCAGGAGGCCGGAACCTCCCTGGGCACCCCCTACCCCCTTCGGGGTGCGGTCAGAGGACCGTCATGAGTCCGTGGACGTGACGTCCGAGGCGTACACGAGGGCGACCCGGTGGTTGTACTGGATGGTGTACATCGCCTTGGCGCCGGTGACGACCGTGCCGCTGGACGGGAAGAAGTCGTCCGTGAGGGACGGCGCCACGGTGGCCACGTAGGCCTGGCCGGCCGGTACGGAGTACATGCTCAGCGCGGCCTGCGTCGAGGGCGACAGTCCCGCGGGGTACTCGGCGGCGTCCGGGTAGCTGGAGCCGTACACCGCCACCGGGGAGCTGCCGGCCGCCGTGATCACCTTCACGCCGTGGGCCGGCGCGGTGTTGCAGCCGTGCGGGTTGTGGAACCACACCTTCGCGCCGCTGTACCAGACGGCGGTCCAGTCGCCATCCTGATCGGCGACCACGAACTGCTGTCCCGCCGCCGCGGTGCTGCCCCAGTCGTTGATCCGGTCGGTGCCGGCCGCGCCGGGGTGAATCGCCTGGTCCCCGAAGAGGGGAGCGGTGTCGCTGGGCCCGGTGCGCAGGTAGACGAAGTTCGACGCCTGCTGCGTCTCGGTGCACGCGGTGGTGGCGCCGGTCGGGTCGTCGGAGGGGCAGATCTGGACGGTCTGCAGGTTGTCGGCGAAACGGGGGGCGATCGTGACCACCGAGCCGACGGGACCGACGCCGTGCCGCCCGGTGTGCACTCCGAGCAGGCTCATGAGGTGGTTCCAGTCCCAGGACGGGCCCGGGTCCCAGTGCATGCCCGAGACGAGGGACGACTTCGGCCCGGCGACGTTGTCATGGCCGATGATGTGCTGCCGGTCCAGCGGTATGTCGAAACGCGCGGCGAGGTACTTCACCAACTCGGCCGTGGCCTCGTACTGCGCCTCGGTGTACCAGGTGGCACCGTGCGCGGCGTAGCCCTCGTGCTCGATGCCGATCGAGTGCATGTTGGTCGAGTAGTTGCCCGCGTGGAAGGCGAGGTCCTTCGTGGGCACCATCTGCGTCACCGCGCCGTCGGAGGACCGCATGACGTAGTGCGCGGCGGCGCCGCCCGCCTGCTCGAAGGTGGTGATGGCGGCGTCGTACGAGCTCTCGGTGTCGTGGATGACGATGCTGTCGATCCGGATACCGTTGGCGGGGCGGTTGGAGACCTGCCCGTTGGACGGCGCCGCCGGCACGAAGGTGCAGGCGACGGTGGTCGGGCACTCGGTGGCGGTGTCCGCCGCGGACTTCAGGTCCAGGGAGGCCAACTGGCGGGTGGCCGGGGCGACATCGCTGTCAGCCGCCAGCTTCACGTGCTCGCCGTCGGCCGTGGTGCGGTGCACGCCCTTCTTCACGGTGGCGAAGACACGGTCGGCGAAGGCCGTGGCGCCCTGCCGCGCGGTGGACTGGCTGTAACGGGCCACGGCCGCGTACCAGTTGCCGGGGTCGGTGGAGTCCTTCGAGCCCGACCCGGTCACGGCCTTCTGGTACGAGGCGAGCAGGGCCGCACCACCGCGGATATTGGCCGCCGGATCGGTACGCAACTTCTGGGCCGACAGACCGGTCAGCTTCGCGGCGGCCTGAAGGGTGTGCAGGGCCGGAGCACCGGCAAGCCTCGCCAACTCCCCACGGCCCGCCGCGCCCGCGTCGCCGCCGGCCATCATCGCCGGGGTGACGTCCGTCAGATGCATCGGACCGTAGCCGCCGTCCGTGCTGTGCTGCCCGGCGTGCGTGTCCCAGGCCGACTCCTGGTACGCCACCGCCAGCAGCACCTGACGCGGCACGTGGTACGCGTCGGCGGCGGCCGTGAAGTCCTGTTGCAGCGAGGTCGCCGCCACCGGGGTTCCACCGGCGGCCAGCGCCGGCACCGGCACGGCCGTCCCACCCGCGACGGCGAGCGCGGCGACGGCGGTCAGCAGGGCCGGACGGCGGGACTTCGACGCGTCGCCGCGTCTGGGATTGCTTGCGCTCATGAATGGGTCCTCAGACCTCGGAGGATCAAGTGACGGAATGGAGGATGCGCGCGACGGGACATCGGTTCATCGGTCCACCGACCGGGCCGGTATGCGCGCGGCTCCGCGACCTACGCGGGGCTTCGTCCGTCGGCGCCTGGCAGTGGATGATCCCTCTCTGGGCGAACGCGCGTCAACCTCGGTTCAGAAAGAGGAACTTGAGCATGCGGCGGAGCTCGTGTCGCTTGCCTTCTCGTGCTCCCTGCGCGTCAATGTGGCCGATGTCTGACACGACGTCAGGCGCGAGGATCTCCGCAAGAGGAGTGAGCCATGAGACGCACGAAGGGGAAGTTACGCGCCGCGGTGATCACTGCCGCCTCCGCCGCGCTGCTGGCCGGCACGGTGGCACTGGCCCCCGGGGCGGGTGCCGTGACACCCATGTGGGCCACGGCCCAGTACGACTGCGGAACCCTGGGGTGGACCACCGCCGATTTCACGGCCACCCAGAACGGCACCGACGCGACGATCACAGTCGAGTTGCCCGGGACAACCGCCCCCGTCACGATCCCGGCGTACACCATGACCACCACCCTGGTGCTCTACGACACCATCACCGGTGAGCCGACCACCTTCACCGGAACCCTCTCCAACCCGACCCTCTTCGCAGGCGACCCGCTCGACTCCGGCCCGCTCGAGGGCACGGTCGAACTCGGGCAGAGCCTGGACACCGTCGGCGGCGTCTACGGCCTGCGTTTCGTGATGCTCGGCATCACGTTCTCCTGCCGGGCGGCCACGCCGTTGTCCCCGGGCCCCTTCGTGTTCTGAGACACCGAGCGGCGGCATCTGCTGAGCGCACTGACGAAGATCGACCGGGCGGCGAACGGCCTCTTGGGCGCGTCCGGCTCCTGAGAAGGCGACTGGACCAGCACTCGGCCGGCCAGGCCGTCCGGGGCCACCGCAGTCGGCCTCGCAGGGGATGACCGGAACCCGCCCGAGACCGTGCGGGTCGAAAGCGCATCGGCCGGAGCTCGCATGGCTGCGCGGGCAGGGTGACTCGAACAGAGGTACTGTCGATTTATGTGCCGATGCGCACATTGTGTGGTGCCCGGCATCGGCATACGGCGCCCGTGACCACTCCGGGACCCGACCCGACTCCTGTTCACGCCTTCCGAACTCGCCCTGATGTCGTCACGGCGAGTTCGTCCTGCCCAGGGCGGCTTCCGCTCATCGTTCGGAGGAACCATGGCACATCACGGCAACCGATCCGACGCCGGTAACGGCCGTTACAAGCCCTCGGCCCAGGCGTCCGGCATGCCCGTCCCCTCGACGTCCGGCACAGCCGCCGGGCGGCCCGGTGACATGCCGGTCCCCGGCGGCAAGACGGCCGCCGCACGCCCCGAGGCCGGGGGCATGCAGGCGCCCGGCATGAATCCGACGCCCGCCTCCGGAAGGCCGGACGGGATGCCGACACCGGGCATGCCCGCACCCTCGGGGGCGGCGATGCCGACGCCGGCCACCGCCATGACCGGCCGGAAGGAGCCGGTCGAACGGGCGCGGCCGGACGGCACACCCTCGGCGGGCGGCCCGTCCGCGACGCCGGACGACGGCTCTGCCCCGCTCCCACGCTTCGGCGGCCCCGAGGGCATATCCCCCCACGGGCCGTCCTACGAACCCGGTGTCGTGGAGGTCGAGTTCCGCGAAGGCGTCACCCCCGCACTCGCAGAGCGCGGCGAGGGCGCGCCCGCCGAGGTGCGCAGCCTCACCGAAGGGCCGACGCTCACCGGGTTCAACAGAATCCTCGAGGCCAACAACCTCGTCGGCGCGGAGCCGACGTTCCAGATCACGCCGGAGGAAGCCACCGCGGTCCAGGCGAACGCGGCCGCGCAGGGCCACGAGATCCCGCATCTGGCACGGTTCCTCACCCTGCACTTCGCCGACGACGCCGACACCGTTTCGATCGCACAGCGCCTGGACGCGCTGCCCGAGGTCCAGCGGGCCATGGCCGTCCCCACCGCGCTGCCCCCGACGGTCACCGCCGCGGGGCCGCTCGCCCCGGCGGGTCCGCTGACCGAGCCGCTGGTGGGGACGAGCGGCACCGTGGTCGTGGACACGGCCACGGGACTCGAGAACCAGTGGTACATCTTCCGCTGCGGGGTCGACCAGGCATGGCGCCGCTCCACCGGCCGCAACGTGGTGATCGCCGACGTCGACTGGGGCTGCCGCACCTCGCACCAGGATCTCGCGCCCAACATCGCCCGCACATTCAACTCCTTCGACGGCACCACCGACGTGACCCACGGCGGCTCCGTCAGCCACGGCACCGCGGTCCTGGGGCTGAGCGGTGCCTCGACCAACAGCGTCGGCATGGCGGGTATCGCGTACGACTCCTCGCTGTGGCCGGTCCAGGCGGACTCCGGCACGGGCCCGGGCGTCGGCGGCAACTCCTGGGCGCGCGGCATCGACTGGGTGCGCACCACCGACAGCGGCGGCCGGCGCAAGGTCGTGATCCTCGAGGTCCAGACGGGCGACTTCGGCAACTACGAGCAGGTGCCGTCGGTCAACGCGGCCATCAGGACGGCGATCGCAGAGGGCGTGGTCGTGTGCGTGGCGGCGGGCAACGGCGACAGGGACGCCTCACTGGCCGACGACGGCTCGCCGATCCCGGAGACGGGCTCGATCCTCGTCGGCGCCACCGCGTACGACGCCTCGGTCAACCGGCGCGCCTGGTTCAGCAACTACGGCTCCCGCATCGTCGTCTGCGCCCCCGGTGACAGCTCGCACGACCTGACGTGCGACAGCGGCTCCGACACCGCGTACCGCAACGGCTTCGGCGGTACGTCGGGGGCGACGCCGAAGGTCGCCGGTGCGGCGGCGCTGATGCTGGCCGCGAATCCCGGTCTCACCCACGCCGACGCGCGCCGCATCCTCCGGGCGACGGGAACGCCGGTTTCCGCGGACCCGGACCCGGCCAAGCAGGTCGGCACCTTCCTCAACGTGGGCGCGGCCGTACGGGAGGCCTCGCAAAGCGCGGTCGGCCGCATGGAGATCCTCGCCCGCGGCGGAGACCAGGCGGTGTGGCACAAGTGGCAGACCGCCCTCAACAACGGCTGGTCGGAATGGGCGTCCCTGGGCGGCTGGGTCGACATGATCACCCACGGCCGGAACGCCGACGGCCGCATGGAGATCTTCGCCCGGGGTGCCGACCAGGCGGTGTGGCACATGTGGCAGACGGCTCCGAACAACGGCTGGTCGGGCTGGGAGTCCCTGGGCGGCTGGATCGACAAGCTGTCCGTCGCCCAGAACAACGACGGCCGCATGGAGATCTTCGCCCGAGGCGCGGACCAGGCGGTGTGGCACAAGTGGCAGACCGCCCCCAGCAACGGCTGGTCCGGCTGGGAGTCCCTCGGCGGCTGGGTCGACCTGATCAGCGTCGACCACAACGCAGACGGACGCCTCGAGATGTTCGCGCGCGGTTCGGACCAGGCCGTATGGCACAAGTGGCAGATGGCACCCGGCGGCGGCTGGTCGGGCTGGGAATCCCTCGGGGGCTGGATCGACAAGCTCACCACAGCCCGCAACGCCGACGGCCGCATGGAGATCTTTGCACGCGGTGCCGACGGTGCCGTGTGGCACATGTGGCAGACGGCACCCAGTAACGGTTGGTCCGGTTGGGAGTCCCTGGGCGGCTGGATCGACATGATCCAGGTTGTGCCGAACGCGGACGGCCGACTGGAGATCTTCGCGCGAGGCTCCGACCAGGCCCTGTGGCACATGTGGCAGACGGCTCCGAACAACGGCTGGTCGGGCTGGGAATCCCTGGGCGGCTGGATCGACGACCTGTCCGTCAGCCAGAACAACGACGGCAGGCTTGAGGTCTTCGCCCGGGGCGCGGACCAGGCGGTGTGGCACATGTGGCAGACGGCGCCCAGCAACGGCTGGTCCGGCTGGGAGTCCCTCGGCGGCTGGATCGACCGCCTCGACGTGGGGCAGAACGCGCTCTGACCGACCCCGCATGGAGAGTGTCCCCCGCGGTGATTTGCCGCGGGGGACTTGCCGTTCCCGCGAGGCCGACCTCTCCGGAAGCAGCTGCAAAGCCCGGGCAACTCATCAACAAGTCTCGTCGGTCCGCAGGTTCAGAGTTTGGGCTCCACCGGGAACGCCAACTTGTCGGCCCAACTGGCCAGCGCCCCCGCCGCGATCTCCCGGGACTCGCCTCCGACGGGGGTTTCCGCGAGAAGGGTGCGCTCCGCGTTGGGGACGGCGAGTTCGCGGTAGTACTGGAGGTCCTCGAATCCGTTGACCCCGACATCATGGCTGGTGGCGGCGTAGACGAGGCGTGAGACGCGGGCCCAGTAGCAGGCCACCAGGCACATGGGGCAGGGCTCGCTGCTGGAGTACATCACGGCGTCCTCCATGAGGTGGCGGCCGAGTTTGCCGCCGGCGGCACGGAGGGCCATGACCTCGGCGTGTGCCGTCGGGTCCCGCAGTTCGACGACCGAGCTGGTGCCGGTGGCCACGACCTCCCCGTCGATGACGACCAGGGCGCCGAACGGAGTCTTGCCCTCGTCCTCCAGGGCATGGCGGGACAGCTCGATGGCCTGGGCGAGAAAGACGTGGTCCTCGGGGGTCTCGGGGGAGAAGGGCACCTGGTCTCCAAGTTTCTGGTGGGCCGCGCGCGGCCACGCTCACATGTAGATGGAGGGATCGGCGTCGCCGAAGGGGCCGTCCAGGTCCATGTCATAGCCGGTGAGGGGCGTGGTTGCGCCGACCATATGGATGATGTCCAGCGCCAGCCCGGCCCGCTGGTGGTCGGTCCAGTCGCCGTTGTCCAGCACTTCGACCATATCCGGGATAGGGGCGGACGACTGGTCACCGTCGAGGATGAGACGGTGGATCCTGGGCGCCGGCCGGTCGGACGCACAGAGCAGGAGACTGGTGGCCGACAGCCGGTGGTGCCATTCCTCGAACGCCCGGTCGACAGAGGCGGGACGGGCAGCGGTACCGGAAACGACAGGCAGGTTGTGCAGGATCACGCGGTCGACGGTGAGGGCGGCCCCGCGCTGCAACTGAGCGTTCATGACGGCCTGATCGATCTCGTTGCGGAGGCCGACGAGGCCCGGCTGGAGCCACAGCAGACCGCACTGCACGAGGACGGTCGCCGTCACGTCGCTCGACCGGAGCGCGGCGATGCGCTCGCGCCAGATGGCCATGTCTATGACCGGTTCCGTCATGCCCCCTCCCGGGTGTGCGCCCCGACCAGGGTCAGGACCTTGAGACCGACGACGATTGCCTCGATTGGCTCGTTCTCCTCGGCCGCACCAGGAAGGACGCGGGCAGCCAGACCGGCGGTGGCCTTCAGCCCGGCGGAGGGAAGCATGGCGAGGAAGCCACGCAGTTCTGTGTCTTCCTCGCCGGGCGCGAGCGGAGCCAGCCGGCACGCGACGGCGAGGATCACCGCGGCGGGTCGCTGATGCGGCTCCACGTGCGGGGCGGGAACGCGGTACGTGCGACTGACCCTGCCGTGGTGTACCCGGTCGCTCACCGATCCTGCCGGGGCCGTCCGGGAGAGGAGCCCGAGCAGGGCCGTACGTGCGTGCTCGGCCGTGGCGAAGTAGCGGTGAGTGGCGAACGTCCGCAGGTAGGCGCCCAGCAGTTGATGGTCAGGGGTGAACTCGGGACGTACCAGCTCGGGCGGGTGAGCGACGCGGCAGTCCCGCAGGGTGGCCAGCGCGGTCACCGAGGCCAGCGCCCAGAAATGGTCGTACTCCGCGACGCCGCCGAACGCGGCACGAGTGGCGTCCGCCGCCGGGGTGGTCACGGCGTCGTCGCCACCGAACAGCGACTGACGTAACTGGGTGAGGATGGACGCGCCGTCCCAGTAGTTCCCCATGAACTTCGTGCCGGTGAGGATCTCGTACACGCCGTACATGGCGCTGGCCTGGTGCGCACCGTGGAACTCGGCGAAGTCGGAGCTCCACAGCAGGACTTGGAGCGGCTCGCTGAGAAGGGTGCCGAGTTCTTCGTGGTCAGTGGCGGACTTGGGGTCCGGGTCCACACAGCGCAGGATCTTCAGCCGGGCGTCGGTGCTCAGAGCGACCAGCTCACGGGCGGACCGATTCGACGCGACGCCTCGTACGGACATCAGCAGCGCGGCGTCGGCCAGCCATGCAAGGTAGCGGCTGAGGGCGCCGAGTGGCGGGGCGGGCTCGGGCAGGGTCCGGCACAGCCGTACGACGGAATCGACCAGGGCGTGAGCACAAGACGTCGCCTGGATCGGATCGGCCCCGCTGACCAGGGCGGCGCGGGCGAGCCGGTGCAGGACGTCGACATGGAGGGCGATCGCGTTCTCGGCCGCCTCCACCGCCACCTCGGCCTCGACCAGTTGGTCCACGAGGTTCCGGACAGCGGTCGGATCGTTGCTGGTCACGGCCTGACTGATGGCGCCGAGGTAGGCGTTGACGACCGGGCCGTTCTCGAAGTTGTGGGCCGCCGAACCCATGTCCGGCCGGCCGAGCGCCTCGGCGAGGGTGCGGCACAGCAGCCGGTTACGACCGCCGACGCTGGCCAGACCGAAGAGCCGGATGAACGAGAAGATCCCGAAGATGTTGGCCAGCAGGAACAGCAACGCGCCGTAGGTGGCGCTGATCCTGTTGTCACCCAGCAGGCCGCAGGCGGTGAAGAGGGCGGCGGCCCAGCCGATGAGCACCCACTCCCGGAAGGCGATGTGGCTGTCTATCGCCCGCAGGGACGGCCAGGAACTGGCTGCCGAGAACGTGAGCGCGAAGATCACGGCCTCGCCTGTCAGCAACGTGGCGAAGAAGGCGATGCTGAACTGGGTCGCGGCCACCACGTCATCGGCGCTGCGCGGATAGCCGACGGCGAGAACCGCGAGTACGACAGCACACACGCACAGCACGATCTGCCGACGCCTCTGCACCACAGCCCCGCTCATTCCCCCGCGTCTCAGCCGACGCGTCCAACTGTCGCAGGGAGTCGGGGTGTTGCCAACAGCGCGTCAACGGCCGCCGACTAGGGGACAGGTGATCGCTCACTCCGCCACGTCGGCCACGAATCTGCCCCACGTCTGGACGGAGATCCTCAAGCGAGGTCCATCAGGCCGCTTGGAGTCGCGTATGAGCACATCTACTCGGCCGAGGGCAGCCTCAAGGCACTCGGTCGTATTGCCTCCGCTGTACGACGACTTGAACCATCTGGGTTCATCGGCCGCTCTGGTGTTGACAGGCATTCACAGCTCCTGGCGGATGCGTTGGATCACGGATGAGGAAGCTTCCATGTCCAACGCTTGGGCGCGAAGGTACTCAAACGCAAGTCTGTAGCGGTCTAGTTCCTCATCCTTCTCCAGGAAGAGCGAGCCCGTGTGGAAGTCGACGTACACCACGTCAAGGGCCGGCTCGGTCCCGCCGATGATGACGAAGCTGCCCAAGGCGGCGGCGTGGGCGCCCTGGGAGAAGGGCAGCACCTGGAGGGTGATGTGGGGCGACTCGTTCGCTTCCAGAAGCCGGTCGAGTTGTTCCTTCATGATCTGCGGTGATCCGACGACCCGGCGGATCACGGACTCGTCGAGGATCGCCCAGAGCCGTAGTGGCCTGGCCCGGCTGAGGATGTCCTGCCGCTTTAGGCGGATGTCGACCAGCCGCTCGATTTCCCCCGGTTCCAGGGGTACTTCGTTCGCTTTCTGCAACGCCGTGCTGTAGGCGCGGGTCTGCAGAAGGCCAGGGACGTAGACACAGGAGAAGTGGTTTTCGCTCACCGCTTCGTCCTCAAGCGTGAGCAGTAGATTCATGCTCTCGGGGATGGAGTCGGCGAAGGAACTCCACCAGCCCTGCTGCTTGGCATTCTTCGCCAGTCCCACAACGGCGCGGCGCTCAGCCTCGGTTGCTCCGTACTCGCGGCACAGGGCGTCGATGACGATCCACTTGACCGGCCCTGCCTGGGTCTCGTACCGGCTGACGGTGGCCTTGGAGACGCCTACGAGCCCTCCCGCCTCCTCAAGTGTCAGGCCCTTACGGGCACGCAACTTGCGCATCATCGCGCCCAGTTGGCGGCGGCGGGTGGTGGTCCGCTCGGACATACGACTCCTTCGTCCGCGCCCGGTGATCGCCCTCAGGCTAGGCAGCGGGGAACCGCCCGGCCAGCAGGTTCACTCGATGGATTCTCATGAGAAGTTACACAGAGAGATTTCTCTATGTCATCCTCGCTTACGGATCGCTACGCGCTGCAGTCGTGCGGATACGGCAGGCGCAGCATGCGCGTGGCCTGGAAGGGAGGAGCCGACATGTCTGGTTGCGAGGTCCCTGAGCCTCAACTCCGCTGTGTCCTGCCCTTTGAAGCGGTGCCGACGGAGGTGCGCTTGCTTCGGAAGGCTGCGGTACGGCAACTGAGCCGATGGGGTCTGCCTGCGGCTACCGGCGAGGCCGGGCTGCTGGTGGCGGAGTTGGCGACGAACGTTCTTAAGCACGTCGGCGAGGGCACGTCGGCGACTTTGGTCCTTGAATGGAGAGGCGAACGGCTGCGGGTGGAGGTCCACGACAAGAGTCGTACGATCCCGGTCCTCAAGTCGGCGAAGTGCGAAGAGGAGTGCGGCCGGGGCCTGCACCTCCTTGCGACGTTCTCGGAGGACTGGGGAACCGTCCTGACCGCCGTCGGCAAGACGGTGTGGTGCGAGATCCGGCTCGGTGCGGGGAGTAACTGCCGTCGTATTGAGCGAGTGGTCGAGACGCTGGAGGGCTATCAGGCCGGTCGTGCCGACCGTGGAGGGAGGGTGCGAGAAACCGGCTTGGAGGAGTCGGCGATCGCACTGATCGCCGACCTGCTCCACTGGTCCGCAGCCTGCGGTCACGACCCGGACGATGTTCTCGACCGGGCTCAGATGCACTATGAGGCGGATGCGGATGCGGATGCGGCTTAGCGGGCGCTGCCTAGTCGGACTTCCGCAACTGCTCCCGGAGGGCGTCAGGTGTGCGCCAGGATTCTCCACGGAAGCTCCTGTGGCACATGCGGTGGCAGTTCGCGCACAAGAGGGCAAGATCCGCCACCCGGGTCTCCGTCACCCCCGATATGTGGAGAGGCAGCCTGTGGTGGACCTCGATGTAGCCGTCTCCCAGCTCGCCGTAGGCGGCGGTGAAGTCGAACGAGCACACCTCGCACCGCAGAGGGGTGCCCTCTTCCAGGGCCGCCTGGATCTTCCGGTCACGCAGGGGCTTGTTCCGTTCACGGTAAAGCGCCCAACGGCTGAGGAGCTGCCCCTCACGTGCCAAGGCCGTCTCGCCTTCCTGGGCGGGGATGCGGACGATCTCGGCGGATGTCACGCCCGCGTACAGAGCCCGGGCGGCGGAGAGCATCTCGTCGGTGCGCTCTGTGAAGTCGGCCACCACCTCGCGGGTCAGCTGGCCGCCCTTCGTGGCGATCCCGTGATATCCGACACGGGCTGTCACGATGTCGCCAGTCTTGTGGCTGACGCTGCCGGGAGAGCGGAACTTTGGATCTGCCGCCGCACCATCGTGCAACGGAAGCTTCCTGAGGATCTTGGACAGGTCCTGCACCCGCTTGTCGGCTGGCCGCAGCTCACGCCAGCCGTTTTCGACGACGAGGGCGCAGGCCAGCAGCAGCTCGTCACGCGCCCAGTTGATTTTCGCCACAGCGGTATCGTACGGGCATTCGAAATTGCCATGCTGTTGGTGACCAAGGTGGGGCAGGGGATGCCGCACACTAGTGTGTGCTGCCGTGTCGAGTCGCAATGTCAGTGGGTCATGTCACCCTCTGTGATGGCTGCCGTATGAGGCGTCAGTGGAATTCGTGCAAGAGGAGGGGCCATGACCGGGACTGACCGGGGCTACACGTCGATCGAGATCTGTGCCGGCGCTGGCGGACAGGCGATCGGACTGCACTTGGCCGGTTTCAGACACCTTGCCCTGGTCGAGATCGACCAGTACGCGGCGGCGACCCTGCGTGAAAACATCGAGGTGCACCCGAAGTGGGACTGGGAGCGCGACAACTGCGATGTTCTCTGCAAAGACGTGCTTGAGTTTGATCCCGAGCGTGACCTGGAGAAGAGTGCCGGTCTGTATCGGCGGGGTGAGGTTGACCTACTCGCCGGCGGCGTCCCGTGCCCGCCTTTCTCCCACGCTGGCAAGCAGCTCGGTGAGGACGACGAACGTGATCTCTTCCCGCGCATCCTGGAGCTGGCCGAGCTCATCCGCCCCCGGGCCGTGATGATCGAGAACGTCCGTGGCCTCATGGACGCCAAGTTCGACGACTACAGGTCACGAATCCAGGCCAGCCTTGAGGAGATGGAGCCTGACGGCGACGGACTGCCCGGCTATGAGGTTGTGGGGTGGGAGGTATACGAGGCGGAGAAGTTCGGCGTTCCGCAGCTTCGGCCTCGCTCCATCCTCGTCGCCTTCCGGAAGGACGTACTCAAGGATCTGAAGTACGAAGCTCCAGCGCCCAGTGCCAAGAGGGTCACCGTCTTCGATGCGCTTAAGAAAACGATGGAGGAGCGCATCAAGCCGTTTGAGGGCGGGCCTCGGGCCGCCCAGGCACAGCAGGTGTTCGACGACTGGAAGAAGGAAGCTCGTAAGGACGTGGCTCCCACGCTTGTCGGCGGCTCGAAGAAACACGGAGGCGCCGACCTCGGCCCTAGCCGGGCTAAGAAGGCATGGCGAGCGCTAGGGGTCTCGGGCATGGGCGTGGCCAACGCTCCAGTAAACGGTGAGCCGACCGGCACTGAGGACCGGGATCTGTTCCGTGCCGGAGGCCCAATGCTCACGGTTCGACAGGCCGCGATCATTCAGGGGTTTCCGACCGAGTGGGACTTCACGGGTGGCAAGACGGCCCAGTACCGGCAGGTCGGGAACGCGTTTCCGCCGCCCGTTGCGCAGGCCATCGGCGAATCGATCATCGAGGTGCTCAAGGCCGACCGGGCACGGGACGCCAGCCGTTGACGGAGAGAGGCTGACGGGCAGGACCATGCCGACGTGGTCCTGCCCGTCAGTTGTCTGTCATGGAAGCCCGAGGCGGCTGAAGAATCCCAGTTCGGGTTCATCCAGAGTTCCTGCGACCAGCCCGCGGTCCAGGAAGCGATTGAACTCCTCGCATGCCGTCTCGGGCAGCAAGGCACAGCTGTGGCACGCTGCGAGATTACAAGAATCCGGCCCTTGGCCGAGGCTCTCGATACAAACCGGGTCAGAGGAGCACCAGCGAGCGTTGGTGATGGCGTTCCGCAGGACCTCTTCGAAGCGTTCGGGCTGTCCCATTCGCACGAGCCCGCCGAGGGTGCCTTCTGAGTCACCAGCGGCGGTGTAGATGAGCAGCCCGTTCATCCCATCAGGCCCAGGTGAGTCGTAGAGGCGTTCCCGCAGCGACGCCGAGCTGTAGCCGCACTCGAACGTCAGCTGGTTGATCAGCAGGTGCGCGAGCGTGTGCAGCAGGACCAGCCGAGGAGTTACCTGCCGTTGAGTGAGGTGGCGGTCCTCAGCCACCGACTGGAACCGCTGGGCCATAGGAACCAGCCGCTTCTGCACCGAAAGGTCGGCCTCCCACTCCGCGAGGGCTTCCGGGGAGAGTTCCAGGTAAATACCTTCCCCGAGCACGGTGTAGGCGGGCAGCCATGACTCGCCGTCCTCAGGGGTCTGGCGGCGCAGAAGGGCTGTGCGGGTGGCGGCGTCCCGGCTGGATGACTCGGCGAAGATCCGGTTGAACCCCCAGAGGACGCGGGTCTCCCGCAGCTTCTCGACGAGGCGCACTCGTGACACCAGCTCTCCGACATCCTTCGCGCGGTCGCCCTCCGGCTCCCTGACCACGAGTTCGGCCGAGTCGATCGTGTCCCGAATGCTCGTGTACTCCTGGTGGCGGAACAACGCCGGGTCGTCGACGGGTTCGGTCGTCAGCTGGTGGGAGGCCTCCGCCGGGCCTTCCAGAATCGCGAGGGCCGACTCGATCTGCTCATCGGTGAAGTTCTCCAGACGGAAGGCGTTCTTCTTCGCGGCACGCCGCAGGCGGCTTGCAGTCAGTATGTCGCCGTCTTCCAGGACATCGCGGACGTTCGCCCGCGCCCTGGCAATGGTCTGTTCTTCGAGGGCCTCAAGCACACGGGGATCCACTTCCGCAGTGGATGCTTCAGGGATGAAGATGGAACTCTTGACCAAGGCGTAGTAGACGTTGGACGCGCCTCGGAGACTGCCGCGCAGCGGTTCTCCGCAGGATTCCTTACCCGTTTCCAGACCGAGCCAGGGCATCGCTCCACGGCAGGAGAACTCGGCCCCGTCCTCAAGGTGAGCGGTCAGGTACGTAGTCTCCTGCTCGCGCTCCCGGTTGGGGTGCTCTACTGATGTGATGCCCTTCAGATCCCGGTCCTTGTGGCAGGTCTCGCACACAACACGCTGTGAGGCGAGAGTGCCGCCGCCGGAGGTCCGAAGCTTGAGTTTCGGTGACCGGCAGCTCGGGTTGGCGGACTCGTGGACCCACTCGACCCAGGGGAAGTCCTGAAGGTGGCCGCGCTCGCACAGGGCCACGAAGGGCACCTGCGCGAGAAACGGTTTCCAGGACGCCTTCTGCCCGGAGCAGTCCGGGTTGGTGCAGCGCGGCCGTTCCGCCTTGTGTAGCGGCTGCGGTGTCAGGGCGCGGCACCGAGGGCAGAAGCTCCAGGCAGGGAAGCGCAGGACGGGGACCTGGAGCTTGGTGTTGTACTGGTCGGGGCTCGCCTTGAAGTTGTCCCGGTAGTCCGGCGGGGTATAAAGGGCGTCCACCCCTAGGTGACTCTCCAGTCGCCACTCACGGATGCGGAACTCCTCCTGGTCCAGCCTTTCCCCGGGGACGAACCAATGGTCGAGGCCGGCAGTGATGACAGAGGTGCCATCCGCGAGGACCTGCATGGCCCCAGGCCCGAAGGGGGCGACGAGTTGAGAGCGCCGAACCTTGCCGCGGATCACTGTCTGGCTCCTTCGAGTGCGTACTGCTGCGTGATCTCGGCGCGGCACTCGGCGTCGGCGCCGCGCATGGATGTAGGCGTGGGCCAAGTACTTGCCTCAACGTCGCCATCCGCGTAGTGGCCCGTGGCCCGCATAAGGCTGCCGAGCACGGCGGTTCCTCCTGGCGTTCCCCAGTCGGTCGGCTGCCAGTTGGCCCACTCTTTGCGGAGCTTGCCTAGGACAGAGACGACGCGGTCCTCCTCGCCTGGATCGCAGAACGCTACCCGGGCGCGCAGGAGCTCCTCAGCCTTGTCGAACAGGGCCGCAGGGAAGGGAAACGGCGGAAGCGACTGATCGGCTGTCTGCCGGATATACGCGACGGCGACGGCATGCAGAGCGCGGTCCAGCGCCGGCGGCGCGAAGGGGGTGGCGCTGGTGGGTTCGACCTGAGCGTAAAGCCGCTGGTGGTAGCTGCGGAAACGCTCGAAGTGGCTTCGGTCGCGTGGTTTGGCGGCACCGTAGAGAGTGACAACCAAGCCAGGGCGCTTGTCCCACTTGCGGCCGACCCGTCCTGTGACCTGGATGTACTGGGATGTGCTCTTGGGCTGGCCCACCACTGCCATCAGGGAAAGCCGGTCAATGTCGATACCGACTTCGATCAAGCTGGATGCGAGGCAGACATCAATGGCCTTGCCGTCCTTAGCTTTCTGAGCAAGCTTTTCCATTGCTTCGGGAATCTGGTCCTGACGGAGCCGGCTCGTCATCTCCTCGACGCGGTTGAGGTATCGGACCTCTGTACGGTCGGCGCTGGAACGGTTGTTGATGGTCTTGAGGTAGTCGGGGATGTCTGACTGCATCAGTGACAGGGAATTGCCAAGCTCCCGAAGGCTGTTGAAGAACGCCATCAGTGTCCACCAGGGGTCCTGCTGTTCGTCCTCTGGAGCGTCCTTCGCCGCTTGCAGAAGCGCGGCGAAGGAGCGCACCTGGGTGGTCTGCATGGAGCCGAGAGCGGGTGCGTGGACCCCGATGTACTTCCGCCCTGGGAGACGCTTCCCTTCCTTGTCACATGCGTATACCGCGAAGAACGAGTCCGCCGCGTCGATGCCGTGCGGAGGGAAGAGAAGGACCCTGTCGCGGGCGTACAAGGCACGGATCTGCTGCTCGTGACGGCGGATGGTCGCAGTCGAGGCGATGAGCTTCGGCGGAGCCGGGGCGGCTGCGCGCCGGTCGGTGCACAGTTCCTCGATGAGGCCTTCATACAAGCCGGTCATCGAGCCGAGAGGCCCTGCGATCAGGTGCAGCTCGTCCTGGATGACCAGCTCTGGAGGCGAGTAGTCACGCTGCCCAGACTCCCCGAGTCCGAACAGGGCTCGTGCGCGGGGGTTCCAGGCGAGCTGCGCGAACTTGTCTACCGTCCCAATGACAAGGGACGGGCGGCACTCGTAGACGTCGTCATCGACGACATAGACCGGCAGCGGGCGTTTGGTGGTGGAGAACCGGCACTCCGTGTCCGGACACTGGAAGAGGACCCGGCCCCGGTACTCCTCGTAACCGGCGACGGGGTTCTCCTTCTGCTTTCCGCGCCGGGTCCGGCCTCGCCCCCCGGTAGCCGAGTTGGGACTGTCAACGCTCTTCACTGGCCCCATCTGGGCGGCACACCATGGGCAGCGCAGGAGCAGAAAGGGGTTGTCTCGGCCTTCTTCCAGCGTTCTCAATGCCTTGACGGCGTCGGTGTTCTTGTTCGGCGTCGAGTCGCTGCCGACCCAAATGCCGATGGAGAACCGCTCGCTGCCCAGTAGCTCTTCCTCCCGCTGACGCAAGTCCTCGAGCGCGCAGATCAGCCCAGCCGCGCGCAGGAACTGCTGGGCCGTCAGCAGGCGCAAGGTGTAGCGCATGAGGATGGTGACACCGGCATCGCTGGGTTCACGCAACCGCCTCAGCAGCATCGCGAAAGCGGAGAGGCCGAGGTATGCCTCGGTCTTCCCTCCTCCGGTGGGGAAGAAGATCAAGTCGACGACAGAGCGGTCGGGGTGTTCTGGATCGGCGGTGGAGGGGATCGCGGCGAGCAGGAAGGCAATTTGGAAAGCACGCCATGCCCCACGTCCCTGCTGTGCGGCGGTCGTTTCGTTGGGCGGTTCGCCCTTGACGTGAATCCGCCCGTCGACGAGTTGGGTGGTGCGCAGCTCTGCGCCGGAGCGCAACTGCTGTTTATACATGGCTGCGTTGGCCAACCGGAAGGCCTGGCCGATCTTGCTGTCCGGGTCGCGGACTAGCTCCAGCCCTTCGCGCATGCGCTCCAACGCCCTGGCGCAGTCAACCATGTGCCGCTCAGCGGTCGTACGGAAATCCCCTTCCAGTTCCGCCGCTTGTGCCCTGCGCCTCTCAATCCAGCCTGCATACTCTGCCAGGACCCGTTCGAGCTGGGCCATGCCGCCCGGCTCGGTCCCGGCGAGCTGCCTCATGGAGACGGTCAGTGCCGTCCCGTCCTCGAGAACGATGTCGGGGGTGATACTGGGCGTCTCGTATTCCGGGAGCGGATCTGCCTTCGCCCACCGCGACCGTCCCGCGAGATCAGGATCGTTCCAGTCGGCGGAACAGCCATGTCCAACGGCGTACGTCTGCTCGCGCCTGTAGAGGAGGCGGAAGGAGGCGTCGTCAGGGTGCGCTCCGGCTTCGGTGCCCTCGGGGTAGGGGACGAGCCAGCTGTTCTCAGGAGTCGCTGTCATCCCAGTCTGGAAGAGGCATGTGGCATCCACCGCCTTGGTGCCCGGTGTGGACCGGTTCACGAGGGCGACGGTCGTCAAGGTGCCTGCAGCGTGACGTCGCAGGTTCACTGTCAGCCGCAGAGCAAGCCCCTCCAGCCCCGTGGATTCGTCAGCTGCGGGGGTGAGCTCGGGGTGGGTGCAGGGGGACTGCTGGAACTGCTCAGAAGTCAGCCGCCACACGGCCTTGACCGGGACACGGGTCCACCATGTGCGACGGGCGCCGCCCGGGAGGTCGATCCTGATCTGCTCGTATCGGGCGCCGGTCACCTCGATCGTTAGACCGGTCTGCGGTTCTGGGGCCAGGAGGAACGAGATGCCCATGGTTGTGGGCCGGCGTTCGTTGGCGCCGGAGAGATCGAAGTCGGCGTCGTCAGAGGTCGCCCCAAGTCGTCCCGAGGATCCTTCCCACGCCCCGGTCTGTGGCCCCTCGGTATCTTCGGCAGTCAGGCCGGGCACGATGGCCTGGTCGGCGATCTTGGAGCTTGTCGCGCCGAGGACGGGGTACAGAACGCCGACGCCATAGCGGATCAGGGGGTCGCGCTCCAGGATCTCCTCGCCGGTCGCGGCATTCGTCCAGGGCCCATAGGACTCCTCCTTCTTCTCGAAGGTGAACCTGTCCAGGGGCTTGCCGGCAGGTGCTGGACCAAGGAGTTCGGCCCGCAGGGCCTTTATGATCTTGTCTCGGCCTGCTGTCTTGTCGTTCTCGGCCATGGTCATTCTCCCAGTACCAGTCGTCGGAAATCAGAGCGCGCTGTGTCCCGGGCGATGATGGTGAGGTCGTCGCGCGCCCGCGACGAGGCGACGTAAAAGAGAGCCTCGCTTCTGGCGTCCTTTATCTCTTCGATGTCAGTGACGATCACTGCCGACGCATCCAGTCCCTTAAACGCATGGACCGTTCCGTAGGTGATGGAGCCGCTCTGCGGCTTGGCGAACGGGGTCAGCTGTCGGGACCAGCGGGGTTCGGTGCACAGCTCTGCCGCACTTCCCTTCCCGCGGACCGACAGCACGACGATCTCATCCGGGGCGAAGCCATCAGCGTGAAGCCTGGCCAGGTGCTTGACCAGATGCTGCTCCTGTTCGGCAGGCGTGGACCACCACTCGCGTACGGCCTCGCGGTCGTTCTCCGCGCGGAGGGTGCCGCTGTAGCCGGGGTCCAGGTGAGAGGTCTCCTCCACGTACTGGGAGATCGAGGGGACGTTGCGGCAGTTCGTCGTCAGGGTGAAGGAAGCGGAACCGGTACCCGTCCGGTCCTTCAGCAGGCCGATTCCTGCATGCCCGGAGTCATAGATCGCCTGGTTGGTAAAGTCGCCGAAAAACAGCCACTCGCCGCTGCCGAGCCCCCCACGGACAGACATGTCGAGAACGTCCAAATAGGCGTCCAGCATGAGGTCCTGTGCCTCGTCGACGACTAGGGCGTCAAAGAGCGGGAGCCCCTCAAGAAGGGTGCCGAGGGCACGTTCTGGGAGCACTTCAGTGAAGAAGTCGCCATCGCCCATGCGGTGCTGCTCCCGCGCTTTCGGCGCGAGCTTTCCCATATAGCTGTGGAGTGTGCCTGCAGTGATCAGGCTGTCATCGGCGGTCTCCTCCTTGAGCTCCTGGCCCAGGAGGTTGTTGTAGCAGCAGAGGAGCACACGTGAGCCGTCGGCGGCGAGCCGACGGGCGGCCTCCAAGGCGACGAAGGTCTTACCAGTCCCGGCCGCCCCCTTCACGATGCAGCGAGGGTTTTCGGCAATCATGTCGAGCAGCTGATACTGCTGGCGCGTGAACCGCTCGACCTCCTCCTGACGACGGTAGCGCCGGATCTTGGGCGGCTCGACGAACTCGAACGCCGGTCGCAGCACGTCCACGATCCGAGTGCAGGTCGCCGGAGTCGGTTCTACGTGTGATGGCGAGAACCAGGCACGGGCACTCGGGGTTTCGGCTAGGTGCTCACGATGGCTTTTCAGGACACCTCGCAGCAGCGCCGAGATGGGGTTGCGGCGGAAGGCGACCGTGTCGATCGACTGCCAGCTGTGCCACTCGGTGGGGTTGGGTACCTGGAATCGGGCGTGGGTGAAGCAGACAGCGGAGGTGATGGGGAGCGAGGGCAGTTGGGGATGAGACTTCCTGAGCTGCGCGGCGATCGCGTGCTTCGCCTCGTCAGCCTGCTTGAAGGGACCGCGGGCCTCCGGGTGCTGGCTGCCGAGTTTCCAGTGTCCGTCTGAGAGGCGAGCGACGTGCAGGTGCGACTTCACTTCCAGACAGACGATGCCGCTGCCCGGGACGATGACCACGAAGTCGGCCTCACCCTGGATCTGCCTGGGGTGCCTCGCGATACCCAGGGAGTGGAGCGCAATCCATCCTTCCGTGGCCGGATCGTCGCGCAACCGCTCGAAGACCTCGCGTTCCCCGGGGCTTGTGCTCTCAGGGTCGAAGGACGGCGGGATCATTCGTGTCATCGGGAGTCCTCCGTTGTGCGGAGACGGCAGAGAGCGTTCAGCGGGACCTGCAGGATGTCGGACAGTATGTAATCAATGCGGGCGACGAGTGTCTCGCTGTCCGACCCGGTCAGCCTGACGGTGCACCAACCAGCCGCGACGAGCCGCCCCACTCTGTCCGGGGTCAGCGCCCGCTGGAGGTTGTCCGCGTACCGCTGCCCGGCACTGCGGTGGGCGCTGTCGATCCGCCGTAGCCGTTCCCAGACGCTGTCGACATCAGCGTCGGCTGCCAGGTAGCGCAGCACGACAGCGAAGTCCTCCTTACTTCTGGGCCGGATGCACCAGTCACTGACCCAGTAGCCCACGTTGGCCGTGACAGCTCCCCGGCTGCGGAGTTCATCAGCGACGCCTCGGATGCCTCGCGGATGCTGCTCGGTCCGCTCCCACAGCCACCTCTTCCACTCGGATTGTGTGACTCGCAGCGAGGCCGCGTCCGGACCGAGGATGGCGTCTGCCCGGTCCATGAGGTCCTGGTGGTGGGGACGATTCCGCAGCGCGAGATAGTCGCCGCGGCTCACCGAAGACGCAGGGACCTGCTCTACCCGGACGTCAGGGAGGTCTTCGGCCCGCAGCGAAAGGACCCTGGCGTCGAGGTCCGTTGGCAGGAGCACATGCGAGCCGTCCGCGAGGATGGCTGCATGTGCCTCGACCTGATCGGGAACACCACCGTGGCCTCCTGCCGAGAGATACCGGGGGAACGAAGCCCGGATTTCCTCGCTGGGAGAGCACTCCTCGGCAGTGAGCAGGCCGGCTTCGTCCGCCGGTTCCACCGGCTGCCATCCCAGTCCTGGAGTTTCCGGGGCTCCGCACCGGAAGGGCTTCGACTTCTTGATGGGGCGTGTGACGTTCGTACTGGCTGCTGGCCCGAACAGAAGCGGTGCTACTTCAGGGTCCTCGCGGAAGAAGCCATAGTGCACGAGTGCGAGGTTTTCGGTCCGGGGCGCGTTCAGGAGACCCGGGTGGATCCAGGTAGGCGATCCGACGACCACAGCGGAGGCATAAATGTCGTGCCCGAGCAGGTCGGCGTGGGTTCCGATCCTCACCTCGACGCCGTTCAGCGCCATGGCCTCAGCGACCGCGTCGGTGAACCTGCGGTCGGACAGGACAACAAATCCGTCACGAGGATCCTCCAGCGTCAGGAATTCCCGCGTGCAGTCACCAAGCGGGTCTCCGCTGTCAGCGGCGAGGCCCCGAAGACTTGGCACCACAGCCCGCAACCGCTCCACGTGCCCGGGATCGGCGACCCCCTCCAATCGAGCGATTGTCGCCTTGAGTTGGCCGACAGCGGCCTCGAACTGGAGCAGTGGATGGTCGAACGGGAGCGGAACCGTGCAGACAAACCTCCGGCACCGGCGCAGTAGAGCAGCGCTGGATCGCCAGAGCTCGGAGTCCGCGGCTTCGCCGAGCCCTCGCAAGAAGCCAGTCGCCGCGAAGACGAAAGCCCGCGCGGTGGGATGCTCGACGGGCTGGTCCCAGATCTCGCACTCTGCCGCGCAGGCGTATACCTGGTCGATCTGTTCTAGCATCGTCATGGGTTCCCCGCTCTGCTCTGCCATGCAAGTACTTCAATCCCAGCGGGAACGCGGGCGAGGTACGCCGGAAGCGGTAGATACTGTGGGCTCCTGGCGCGGTAACGGTCGAGGATTTCGGCCGCCGCTTCGCCGGAAGGCGCGGTGCGCTCGACCAGCGCGACCGTGATCGGTGCCATCCCCGCGCCGAGCCACCGGCAGACCGTCGCCGCGCCGTCCAGGATCACAACCTTGGGCTTCCGCCCGGCAACGAGTTCACGGTAGTCCTCGGGGTCCTCCCGCGCTGGCAGCAGCACACTGCGGAACTGGCGCGCTCTTTCGCGGACGGTGCGGGGACGGAGCAGAGCACTGAGTGGCACCGGCTTGCTCACCATCGAGGTTGCGATGAGAGTCTCGGACTCCTCCTGTATTGCTGTGCTGTTGCCGACGATCGCGCAGTGGAGGGCGCTGAACCCGCAGAAGTCGGCGGGTGGGCCGGGGAACAGGGCATCTGCATCAACGGGAATGTCAATGTGCTCCAGGATGCGGCTCTGTCCCATGAACTCCACGGGGTTATCCGGCCAGCGGAGGACGTCGATTCGATATCTGTCTGCCGGAATCCAGCCTCCGCCGACGTTGTAAACTTCGCGATTGTTCTTGATTATCGCCTCGTTGAGGATACCCACGAATCGAGTGGTGTTCTGGGTTGAGATGAGGCGAACAACATGGCTCCTCGGTTTAAGTCTGGCCGCGCTGTTGAACTGTGAGCCCTGAGGAGAGGCGTCTAGTTGCGGCTCAAACGCGGCAAACACCGCTCCGCAACCAACGAGGACGCTGGTGAACTCGCGGGCGGGAACGGAAATCGCGACCGTGCCCCTGACGCCCTGCGTTGCCAATTCCACAGCCCAGGCACCGAGTTCAGCGAGCCAGACTGCCCAAGTGGGGAGCGGAAGGCGTCCCTCATCTGTGCACAACAGCACCCCGTTCAACTGCGTGCGGCCCCCCGGCGCTCCCACCCTAGACTCCCGTTGTGGCCGCACTTAGATCTATAACATGCGACGTATTCACAAAATCGGCACATTCGCTAAGTATGTTACATCAGCACTACCAGGGGGGATAGCCTCGTAGTGCCCCAACTGTAAGGCGGCCAGGGAGGGTAGTGTGTGAGCGGATGCCCGTATTGCCGTGTCGACTGAGGTGGGCTGGTTGGTCGGGGGACTGCCGGGGTGCTGCGACCGCGGCTGGGCGAACAATCCCTGCTTGGTCTCGACCAGGCTGCCGTGCTCGGTCAGCCGCTTGAGTTTCAGGCGGGGTGGATGATCCGGTGGCTTGGGGCCGACCGCGCGAGTGGTGCCGGATCGGGCAGTTTTAGGAGCGTCTTGCGGAGCAGTTGCCACCGTGCTGACCCTGTTGGCCATGAAGCGGAGTGGAAGAGCCGAGGATGTCGTCGGCGTCCTGCGGCGCCTTGGTGTGACGGCAAGCCCGGAGGAAGTGGCTCACGCGGTGATCGTGTCTACGACTCGCGGCCTGCGCCCCGAAGCCGAAGCCGTCCGCAGGTATGCACAGTCTGCGCGCGACATGCGTGAACTCTCCTAAATTGCCTATGAGTTCATGCGACCAGAAAACAACGTCATGGCCCAGCGTGTGCTCAAGATGTCTCTTGCCCGGTAGCGGCGCTCGGCGTACCGCCGGGTGAAGTCTGGCGCCTGGATGTCACGGTGCGGCAGATCGCCTCGCTGCATGCTTCCGCTGCCTCGTGCTCCCAGAAGCGCAAGACGAGCCAGCCGGCTTCCTGGAGGCGTTCATCCGTGTCGCGGTCCCGGGCCATGTTCCGGGCTACTTTGTCGGACCAGTAGCCGGCATTGGTCTTCGGGGGAACGTAGTGCTCAGGGCAGCCGTGCCAGTAGCACCCATCGATGAAGACAGCGACTTTCGCTGGCCGGAAGACCAGGTCGGCGGTACGGCGAAGGTCTGAAAGCGGGCGGGCCGCTACCCGGTATCGCAGCCCTTGAGCGTGTACCAGCCGGCGGATGAGACGCTCCGGAGTAGTGTCTCGGCTTCGGATCGCCTGCATGTTGCGGCGGCGTGCGGCGGACGACGCCCATGAGCCCTCGGGTGGCACCCAGGCGGTCTGTGACGGATCTGGTTCTGGGGTGGGAGTAGTCATCTGAGGTGAGTTACCAGCCGGACAGAGTTGTCGGCAGCGTTTCGTAGGGGAGGAGGCGGCCCTGTTCGATGATCTCGCTGAGATCGTCCTTCTGCTGGCGGCTGCCGACAGCGGCAACCGCGGCCTTCAGGGCACCGAAGGCGATGTGGTAGATGGCATCGGCTTCACCTGTCCCTCGTGCGATTGAGGCTATCCGGCTGGGCATAGGCTCCGCGGTCACCACCACCAGATGGGGTAGCCGACCGCGCCGGTGTCTGATCATCTGGAGAAATTCATGGCGCACATTTTGTACGCGATCTGACCTAATTGTCCACTTGCAGGATACCGCGGCATGCAGATGTGGACGGGCCGCAGCCTCTGTCGCGGGACGCGTGACGCCTACGGTGACATCGGGCTTGATGAGGTAATCGCGGCCGAGATCAACACGGAGGGTGGCGTTCTTGCGTACTGCTTCGGCCACTTTGTCCAAGTGCTCATACTGTGCGAAGTAGGCCACGGTCTTCTTGTGATCAACGTGCCACGCACGTTCCGGGGACAGATGAGGGAGCGCGGTTCGCAGATGATCGCAGACCGCGTGCTCCAGTGCGGGGCCAAGGCTGTCAGGGGTGTCAGGAAGCACGACATCGGATTCCACCCCCAGCGCCTCAAGGACATGCCGCGCAAGCAGCTTTGATGTGTTGCTGTCGGAGTCCGCGTTGTTTGGGACGAGCTTGCCGGTCTTCTCTAGTCGTTTCCACCCGAGGAGGCCAGTTGCGAACGGCGCGTGCATCGTCAGTCCTGTCGGGTGTGTGAAGGCAGGCTTGGGGCGGGCTCAACGGGGTCATCTGGCCGGGCGAGGACCCATTGCTCCCCGTCTAGGGAGACCCGTGGGGCGTCTCCGTGATGAGGCTTTGAGGCGACCACCCGGGCGCTGACGAATTCGCCGTCGTCTGGGAGCGGGAGACCGAGCTGGCCGGCGATCTCGCGGTGACTGGCGTAGTCCCCCATGATGAGGATGCCCTCCGCCCTCAGTGCCGACCGGCTGCCGCCGTTGCCGCGGACCCGCTTCATGTAGTCCTTCTGCTGGGCCACCGTGCGCACCACGTTACGGCCGATACGTCGCTTCTGGACGCGCCTGAAGAGTTCGTTCAAGCGGCCCTGCCCCGAGTTCGCTGAGAACACGGCGTCCCGGTCCGCGGCATCCATGTGGAGTAGCACGTTCTCGGGGAGACCCTCGTCATGCCAGATCCACTTGATCTTGTCCCGGTGGCCAGCCTTGATCGTGAGCTTGAGGTCACGGTTGTTGCCGGTGTTCAGCCACTCGTTGCGTATCCGGACGAGGCCGATGCTCCAGAGCGACTTGTAGTCGTCCGCCCAAGCCAGCAGGCAGAGGTGACCCACCGCCTCTGGCGGAATCATCCAGCCGCCGAACTGCTGGGAGTACTTGCAGTCCACGTCGACGCCGGCGATCTGGTAGTCCATAGCGTCGCCGTCCGCGAACCTGAACTCGCGCTGCAAATTGATCTCTACCAGAGTGCCTGCGTGGGTCTTCTCGGTCTTGAAGAGCGTTTTCCAGTCGTAGCGCCCGGTGACCTCGCCGTTGAGCAACTGGTCGATCGTGTCGCGAAGAACCGTTGCGAACCGTCGGCCCGTAGGGTCGAGCGCCCTGATGTGCTCGTAGACCTTGTCCAGTTCAGGATCCGGCCCGGACGCCGTCTGGCGTAGGGCCACCGAGGAAGCGGCTCTGATGTCGGCTTCTTCGAAAGGAAGCATGCTGTCCCCCGTTGGTGAGTCATCCGTCAGGCATGCAGCTGTGGTATCTCAGGACGCATCGACGATAACCGCATCCGGACGACTGGAGTCCCTCGCCTGGAAGCGCACGAGCTGCCGTTGCGTGTCGATAGCCGCCTTCGGCGGAATCACGGTGAACGCCATGATGACCCGGTCAGCCGCCGCGGTGCCCGTCGCGGCAACGGCCTTCACCTCATCGTCCTGAGCGGCCTCTACGACGGGATACAGGAGGACTACACCTTGAGTCGCTCCGAGTACGGAGGAACTGTCGCCAGCGGAGGCTGAATCTGGCCGGTCGATCAACTGCTGGGCGTACAAACGATGTTCCAGGCCCGAGATACGGCCGAAGGACAGCTTTCCGGACTGGCGGCTTCGGCGGAACAGTGAGAAGGGGCCTTGGCCCAGCACGGTCGCCTCGATCGGGTTGCGTTGCGTGCGCTGCGGAGCGATGACCAGCCAGTCGTCGACCTTGGCCAGGCGTCCGTCGAGCTGGGACAGGTAGGTCAGGTGCGGGGCGAGCACGTTGCCGTCCTCCCACTCCAGCGAGCTGAGGACGGAAAGGAGCTGGGCGTGCGAGATCACCGTTGTAGCTGCCTGGAAACTACGGGACAGCGGTGAAGTGTCATCTGGCAGCAGCAGGCAAGTTGTTGGAGTCCCCTGGAGTGATGCGAGAACGGGCCTCCAGCGCTCGGCGTTCCGCGCCGTCATCATGGCGTCCTGCGGGTACGCCGCCGGTTCGATCGGCGTACCCGGCGACCGTACCTCCACCAGCTCCGCGTTGAACATCTTGTTCCGGGCCGATGGCTTCACCCACGGCAGATGCTGGGCCACCAGGGGCGGGATCTGGGCGGGAGTGACCTGCGGGCGGCCGTCCACCAGGGGTGCGTAGCGGGCCAGCTCGGCGCGGAAGAGTTCCTCGTCGCGGCAGATCGCCTCGAAGGCCTCGTACAGGTCGACGATCTTGGCGTTGCGGCCCTTGCCGAGTTGTTCCTCGCGGCCGATGTACAGCCGCACGAGGTCCCGGTAGCCGGGGCGGAAGCCGAACCAGCGGCCCATCTGCATCAGGGTGTCCGCCTGCTGCGTCGTGCGGCGGTAGTACGTGATCGTCAGGCCTTCGACCGTGAAGCCACGGGACAGCTTGGTGCCGCCGACGAGGATCTTCCAGACGTTCGGCGTGCGGTCGAAGTCCAGGTCGGGCTGGGCGTAGTCGCGCTCGCTCTCGCCGTTGATGACCATGACGGGGCTGCCGCCCTGGTTGATGAGGCGGCGGGCCTGAGAAACGTACGGCTTGAGCTCCGCGTACGTCGTGGGAGTGGGCAGGGAGCCGTCCGCGTGGGTGTGGAAGTCCTTGTCGAAGAGGGACGCCAGGCGGGTGTGACCCTCCGGACCCGTGTACGCGGCGTTGTGCCACATGGTGTTGATGCGCAGGGCGAGCGCGGCGTGCTCGGCCATGCGGACCGATTCGTGCACGAGCATCGTGTGATGCCGGAACGGGGCGGAGGGAACGCCGTGGTCCCCGCGGTAGAGCTTCAGAGCGCCCGTGAGGACGAAGGCGTCCAAGGCCTCCTGGAGGCGGTCGCCCGTGGACTCCGCCTCCATGACGGGATCGCCCGTGTAGTCGCAGATGCCCCGGACATGCTTCCTCTCGGCCTCGCCCTCCTCGCCGTCGACGGAGTCCAGGTCATGGAAGTCCTGAACGCCCATGTAGCCGGCGGGGCGGGGAAGGGAGATCAGGAAGTCGCGCGGGAACAGGTCTTCCTCGTCGCCCGGGTCGATGAACACGTTGGCGAAGGGAGTCGCGGTGTAGCCCACGTACTGGGCGCGCGGCAGGAGCTTGAGGAGCTTGCTGATCTGGCCGTTGATCGCGGTGCGGGTGACCTTGCCGTCCTCCCACTTCTTGGGGTCGGTCGTGTTCACCGAGGCCTGGTCGGACTCGTCGTCGATGATCAGGGTCGGTATCTCGCCGAGGATCGGGCCTATTTTCTTGAGGTCCTTGACCAGCTTCTCCAGCACCGACTTGTTCTTCTTCACGACCATGACGCGGGCGCGGGCCGTGTGCAGGTTCGCCGGGTCGTGCAGGGGACGGGTGCGGTCCGACTTCTCGAACTCCAGGGCGCTGATGCCTCGTTCCAGCGTCATGTAGTCACGGTCGCGGGATGTCAGACGTTCGATGTCGAAAGCGCCGAGCACGGAGGGGCGGGCACCGAACGAGACGAACTTCGCGGGCCAGTCCTCGTCGTCCTGGTAGTCGATGTCGACCAGGGCGTCCGGGTCGTTCGGATCGGCGGCGCCCAGGATGTTCTCCTGGCCGATCAGCTCCATGTCGAGGCGGCGCTGGGTCTGGCCGCGCAGCAGATTCAGAGTGCCGCCAAGGACGATCACCAGACGGTAGCCGGCGTCGATGGCCTTGGCCGTGACGCCGGTGAAGTTGGCGGTCTTGCCGGACTGCACGTAGCCGACGACCAGCCCGCGCGCGCCGTAAGGATCGTCACGGGTGGGGTCGGCAAGCCGCTCCACGACCGCATGGGCGGCTTCGTCCAGGCTGGAGACCGCCGCGTCGTTCCAGCCCTTGCGACGCAGCAGCCGCTCGTACGAGGTCCAGTAGAAGGAGCGGTTCGCCGCCTGTTCTCGGGTGTACCAGGGCTGGAACTCGCGACTGATGGTGACAGGACCGGGTTCTTCGTGGACGGGGACGGCCGCGTTGAGCGCCTTGCGCAGGTCCGCGCCGAACGCGAGCTTGTCGTAGATCTCGGCGCGGCGCCCCGGGGTGCGAGGTGCGGTGGCGGACCACGTGGGGGACTGTTCGAAGTCCCATGCGGTGAGCTTGCGGCGCCAGAGGGCGAGCAGTTCGTCGCCGGGGCCTGCGGCCAGGACGTGGTCGCGGAAGTGGGACATGTCCGTGTCCGACGGTTCGTCCGTGTCGGCGAGCACGAAGGCGAGCTTGGCGAAGTGCTTGGGGCCGCGCCGGCTCATCGCGTCGAGGACCTCGCCGTGGAGGTCGGTGAGGTGGTCAGGCACGGGTGTGTTCTCGGTCGGCACGGCGGCTGGGTGGCCTCTCTGGTGTTCGGGAAGATGCGGGGGGGAGAGGGATGGGACTATCCCTCGGCGCGGGCGAGTTCCGCCCTTGCCGCGGTGACGAGCACGCTGTTCCACAGGGCGACCTTGTCGGTCTGATTGGCCCAGACCCGCTCTTTCTGGAAGATCTCGTTGAGCATCAGGTAGAGAAGACTCTTGAGGACCGGCGCATCGTTGGAGCCGCCACGTCGACCGCCGTTGAAAGCGTGCCTGTAGTCCTTGTTGAGGAGGACCAGGCGTTCCTTGTGGTCGATCGTGAAGAGCAGGTCGGCGGAGTCGGTGCCGGGTGGCACGTCGAGCCTGGCCCAGGTGAAGGTGATGGGGTCATCGCCTTCCAGCTGCGGCAGTTCGTCCCGCAGTGTCCGCTTCAGCTTCGGGTCGATGCCCTTGCCGGGCGGGATGACGGCCATGCGCTTGACCTCGGTACGCCGCTTGGCGGCTTCGCGGTAGGTCGCCTCGGCCTCATGGACGTATTCGGTGAAGGTGTGTCCGGTGGTGGGGGTCGCTGCCTTCTCCAGTCCCCGGGCGAACGCCGGGGTGACCTGGACGCCGTCCTTCTTGACGGTCAGGGCGAACACATCATTGGGTTCGGGGGGTAGGTCCACTGCGATACGGGCGAGCGCCAGGTGGCCTTCGGCGCTGCGGGTGTCGTTCCAGCCTCCGGCCTGGACGAGCCGGTCGTTGCGGTAGACGAAGAAGCCCTGGCGCTCGGCGAGCGGGCCGATGCCCCGGTAGGCGACGAGCGGCGATTTGGGCGGCCATATGTGCGCGGTGAGCGTGACGTCGCCGACGCCCTCCACGGGCGCGATGTACGTGCGTGGATAACCGGCGCGGCCCGGAACGCGGTAGCCGAACGGGTCGATGGGCTCGACACCCCGGTGGTCCAGCTCCTCCCGGGTGTGGACATCCTCGACCACGATGTCGATGTGGAAGCCGTCGCGGGCGAGGAACCGGTGGAGGTGGAGACCGAGGTGGGTCTCCAGCCGTTCGATCGCGTCGTTGAGGTAGCGGTCGGTCTGCCCGTCCGTGATGGTCTCGAACGCGCGGACCTGGTCCCAGCGCACGATCGTGCCGTGCCAGCCGATGACGCCGTCGTAACGGTCGACCAGGCTCTGGCAGTACGTCGCATCCACGATGTCGCAGGTGAAGTCGGCCTGCGCGCGGGCGGTGAGCCAGCGGCGGCCGGCCGACGGGCTGAGCTTGGTCCGGCTGATCACGGTGAGCGCGTCGGCGTGCGAGAGGGAGGCGGCCTTCAGCCCGGCGCCGAAGTGTCCCAGGGCGCCGGCGGCGTAGTCCTGGCGCCCGCCGACGGTCATCGCCGTGTCCAGGTCCGCATCGTCCATGCCTCGGCCGTCGTCGACGACCAGCAGGCCGACGAGACGGTCGCGGCCGCCTCGCTCACCGGTGTCCCGCAGGAAGCTCACGACGACGTTCTGAGCTCCCGCATCGATCGAGTTGTCGATCAGGTCGGCGATGGCCGCCTCGAAGCCGTAGCCCTGGTGCGCGAGTGATTCGAACGACCGCGCCGCCGGAGGCAGCCGCTTGCTTCCACTGGTGGGTACGTCGAACTGCCAGTCAGAAGAGGGCTGGTAGGGCGGCATGCGGATGTTCCTTGCGGGCTAGGACATGCCAGGGGACGCCTGCGGGCATGCCGGTTCAGCTGGTTGTATATGACGTTATCGTGAGTTAGTTGTGAAGGAATAGGGTATCGGGGCAGGCGATGCCGTCGAGCGGCTCACTGAGCATGCCAACTCCGTCGCCGCGCTCGGTGACGTGCTCGCGACCGTCAGCGCGGCCCTCGGCGCGATCTCGCTCGGCCTTGCCTTCGCCGCTCCGGAGACAGGCCCGCTGGCACCTCTGCTCCTCGCCGGGGCGGAGACGATCGGGCTCGCCTCGGGAGGCTTCTCGCTCGGTGCGCTGGTGCTGCACGGTACGGCACGGGCCGTCGGCGGAGATGCCGTGGTCTCCGACCGGACGCTGGCCGAGGACGGTCTGGGCGTGCTTCCCTTCGGTGGCGCCCTCAAAGGCGTCTCCCGCGTGGCCGCCGAAAGCCGTCTGGCCGTCGGAGCCGCCGACTCCGGCCTCGTGGACACCGTCGCGGCATTCATGGGGGATCCGACCGCACTCGGGTACTGGGCACCGGAAGACGGGCGACAGGTCGCGGAGGACGTGGTCGTTCCCCGTGGGGCGCTGCTGGTGGCCTTCGAGAACGCCTGGCACGCCGGAAGCGAGAAGGACAGGGCGGCTCGGGAGAAGGAGCGGCATCGCGATGAAGGAAGCGGAGATTCCGGGCCACTTCGACGGGCGAGGCCGCGTCGAGTTCAGCCTGAGCGGTCTGGAGGCGGGACAGTCCGACACGATCACGGCGATCGCGTTCGAGTTCGGCTACGACCTCGCGGCGACCGAAGTACGGAGCAGGAGCACGATGCGCCTGGTCTTCGTGCGGAACGATTCCCCGACAGCTCGCCAACGGGCCGCGCAGACCCATGACCGATTGCGCGCCGGAGGCCCGCTGCTCATGGCGTGGGCGATTCAGGACCCCGGCGCGGGACAAGCAGCGCCCCAGGCCCTCACCGCCGTCGAGTTGGCGTCGAAACGCCGAGGCCTGGCCGCCTACGAGACCAATGGCATCCGAGGCCTGGTCGTCTTCGTCGCCGTGCTCAGCGTGGGGTGCCTCGTCGTTGCCTGGGCGCTGCGCCACGGGCCTGTGGCAGCCGTTGTGCTGGCGGCGCTGTTCGCCGTGGCCTTGGCCGTCCTGGCGGTACTCGTCCCCTCGCTGACGAGGCGCTGGTACGAGAAGAACCGGCGGCTGGTGGATCTCTACGACCAGCAGCGGGCCGGCCGCGTGGGCCCTCCACCACCGCCTCCCGGACCGGTACCCGGATCGCCTCCCGGCGGCTTCGGCCAGGGAGGGTAGAGCAGTGATACGGGTCGACTTCTCCCTACCGGTGGAGTTCCAGGAGATCCCTCTGGGCAGGGAATTCGGCATGGCGTGGGCCGGGGCGGTCCGCCCTGGTGAGCGGAAGCCGGTCGCCACAGTCAGTGACGACGAGTGGCCGTCGGACGAGGCGGCCGGGGACATGCGGCACGTCTCGTGCTTCCTGAGCGATGTCGGCGTGGTGTACGCGGCCAACTGTTTGAGGTTCTTCGAGGGTCGACTCTCACTCGGGTCGCTTGCTGTCGCGATCGTCGACTACCCGCACGGCCACAGCGCCACCACGGCGGCAAGAGGGGCCGTGCAGGCTGTTAACGGATCGACATCTCGGGTCGCCCATTGGGAGAAGTGCTACGCCCCGGTCGTCGCCGGCATTCTGCGAAGTCTCCGGTTCACCGCCGTAGACGGTACGACGGTGAACCCGGCCGATCGCGCGGGCGACGCCCATGACGGAGGCAGTCGTCCCTGACATCGTCGGCACAGAGGTCGACTCAGGAGGTGGGACCCCCGTGACACGCGTCGTACGGCTGGGTCTCGCCGCACCAGCACTCCGACGTCCGCTGCGGCGGCCAAACCACAGCCCGCCCCCGTGCCGCCAGAGTCGTCGCGTACTGAGGGAGTAGCGTCGTGTCGCCCGGGGACGAGCCCTCCGACGCCGCGAAGGCCTCGTACGACGGGACCGTCCCCGTCACGATGCCCAGGTTCGGGGTGCCCGATGCCGACAGCTCGCGGAGTGAGGACTCTATGGTCGCGAGGTGCTCGGGGTGGGACGGGTACTCCGTGGCCAGGTCGGGGTACGCCGACAGGAGTTCCGTCAGTTCGCCCGCCGGCCAGTGCAGGACCGCTACCGGGAAGGGGCGGGAGAGGGCCTCTCGGTAGGTGCCGAGCTCCGCTCGCAGGCGGGAGATCTCTGCCTCCAGTTCGGCCGGGTTGTCCGAGCCCAGGGACCACACGCGCTTGGGGTCGTGGAGTTCGTCCAGGGAGATCGAGGACGAGTGGAGGGTGTCTGCGCGGGCGTCCCAGTCGTCGTGGGGGAGGCCCAGCATGCGGCGGACCCGGTGGCGGCCGATCAGTACCGGATGCGTGGCGTAGGGGGGTTCCGTCACGTCCGTGAGGAGGAGGGTCGCCGCCTCCGTGAACGTGTCGTGCGCCGCCTCGAGCTCGTCGTGGGATTCGAGGGATTCGGCCACGATCACCCAGGGGGCCGGGTCCCGGGGGGCCGTTGCGCGGATGCCGTCGATGATCGCGCGGGCCTCTGCCTCGTGGTCGTACTCCCACAGGTTCGAGGCTTTGAGGGCTCGGACCAGCGGCGCGTTCTCCAGGCTGTCCGGCGTGGACAGCAGGCGGTCGTAGAGCGCGGTCGCGGCGGGGCGGGCGTCGGACAGTTCCAGGTGGGCCGCGGCCTGGAGCAGCAGGGCCTCGGCGTCCTCGGGATAGAGGCCGGCGGTCCGCTCCAGGCGTGCCGCTTCGGCGGAGTGGTCGACGTTCTCGGCAGGCGTGTCGGGGCGCATGAACGACACCGTACTGCCCGTCGGTGTCAAAGAAGAGATAGAGATGGGGGGCAGTCGGTTGCGAGGGGAGTCGTTCCGTGGAGTTCACGTTCGGTGGGCGCGTGGTCGAGTGGCGGGGGCCCGCGCCGTACTACTTCGTTCCCGTACCCGAGGCGGAGTCCGAGGAGATTCGGGAGGTGGCCGCCATGGCCTCGTACGGCTGGGGCGTCATTCCCGTCCGGGCGGCGGTCGGCGGGGTGGCCTTCGAGACCTCTCTGTTTCCCCGGGACGGGGAGTATCTGCTGCCGCTCAAGAACGCCGTGCGCACGCCGCAGGGGCTGGGGGCGGGGGATGAGGTGAGTGTGGAGATGCGGGTTCGGTTGCGGTAGTGGCGCCGGGGGAGGGGGCGGTGGGCTGCCTGCCCCCGGCGCCGGGGGTCCTAGATCGTCACGCCGTCGATCTGCAGCGTCTGTACCGCCTTCGCCGGGACCGACACCGCCACCGTCTTTCCTGAGACGTACGTGTCCGAGTACGACTTGTACAGGTCGCCGCCCGTCGTCACCGTGTTCCAGCGCGGGACCAGGCCGCCGGAGCCGCCGGTCACCGTGGTGAAGCCGGAGAGGTTGAAGGTGAAGGTCTGGGCGGAGGTGGCGGTGTTGAGGGCGACTATCACCAGGCGCTTCGCCGACGAGTCGTAGGCGGCGACCGCGTTGCTCACGCCCGTGTCCAGGATCTTCATCCCGGGGCGGATGTGACGGCTGAACTGGGCCATCACGTAGTACTTGGTGGTGACGGCGCCCGCCGCGAGCGTGTTCGCGTCGTACGCGATCATCGCCCAGTTCGAGGACGGGTCCATGACCTGCCAGTAGACCCAGGCGGTGGGGTGCAGCCAGCGGAAGTCGTAGAGGAGGTTGAAGGCGAGGGTGTAGCCGGTGCCGTCGTTGTCGCCGGTCTCGGAGTTCCAGAGGGCCTTGCCGGCCGTGGTCACGACGTCCGTGTAGAGCAGGTCCCTACGGCCGCCCGAGCCCTGGTAGCCGTGGACGTTCACGCGGTCCACGTAGCCCTTCGTGGTGGAGGAGAAGGAGTTCCAGGTGGTGCGGGCCAGGTCGTAGCTGGTCTCGTCCGAGGCGGAGATCTTGGTGGTGGTCAGGCCCCGGCTGTTCAACTCGCTTCTCAAATAAGGGAGTACGGCTGCCTGGACCGTCGAGTCGATGTGGCAGCCCTCCTGGGTGCCGGTCGCCGTCCACCAGGAGGACGAGGGCTCGTTGAAGGCCTCGACCGTCGCGAAGTTCACGCCCCAGTTGTTCTTGGCGTAGAGGGCGACGGCGGCCAGGTGGGAGGCGTGCTGGCGGTAGTTCCAGGACTGGAGGTTGTTGCCGCCGTCGGAGGCGCCGGACGGGTTGTGGTTGAGGCACATCCACCACATCGGGGAGTTGGCGAAGAGTTCGGCTGTCGCGCCGCGGTTCACCGCCTTCACGAGCATCGCGCGCTGGGTGGCGTCCGCGGTCCAGTCCCAGGCCGAGGAGGTGGGGTCCTCGTTGTTCCAGTCCTGCCAGTAGCCCTCGATCTGCTTGAACGCGGGGATGTTGGCGGAGGCCACCATGCTCTCGCCGTTCACGGTGTTCCAGCTGCACCCGCCCAGGTTGTAGCGGGCGATGTTCAGGCCGAGGCCGGGGAGCGAAGTGCTGTTGTACGTCGTCGACTTGGTGGTGAAGAAGATGTCGGCGAAGTCGTCGCGGGTGCCGAAGACGTTGCTCCACCAGGCCAGCGAGGTGCCCCAGCCCTCCCAGGTGCCGTACGACGTCGACGGGCTGACGGCGATGGTGGCGTCGGCGCGGGCCGTGCCGGTGGCCAGGGCGCTGCCCAGGAGGCCGCCTCCCGCGGCGGCCAGGAGTGTTCTGCGTCGGATCATGGCTGCTTCTCAACCTCTCCGTTGCGGCTCAAGCACCGGTTCCCGGACCGGCGTTGACTCGTCCCCCCGCATGCCATGACGAAGCATCGGGTGTGGCGTGTGAGGTTGTCGAGGGTTGCGACAGCGGTTTCTAAAACCAGTGTAGGAAGTGATCGTGGTGAGGGGGGAGCGGTGTGGGGTCTCGCGGCTGATGTCGTCATCTCGCGGGCCGTGTCGTACCGATGTCGTATACGACACCACCGTGAGACCAGCGTGTGGGTGCTGCTGCTCAGCGCCTCGTCTCGTACCTGGTCAGGACCACGCCGCCGGGAAACGTCCGCGTCTCCACCAGGTTCAGGTTCACCCAGTTGTCCAGCGCGGTGAAGAACGGCGTGCCGCCGCCCACCAGGACCGGCGCGGTGGCCAGCACGTACTCGTCGATCAGCCCGGCCCGCATGGCCGCCCCGGCGAGCGTCGCGCCGCCGATGTCCATCGGGCCGCCGTCCTCGGCCTTGAGCCGGGTGATCTCGGCGACCGCGTCGCCGGTGACCAGGCGGGTGTTCCAGTCGACCTTGTCGATCGTCGAGGAGAACACCACCTTCGACATGTCCCGCCAGCGGCGCGCGAACTCGATCTCCGCCGTGGTGGCGCCCGGCTGCTGGTCGCCGGTCGGCCAGTAGGAGCTCATCGTCTGCCACAGCTTGCGCCCGTACAGCGACAGGTCGGTCGCCTGCAACTGGTCGGACCAGAACTGGAACAGCTCGTCGCTCGGCGGTCCGCCCCAGCCGATGTCGTCGCCGGGCGCGGCGATGTAGCCGTCCAGGGTCAGGTTCATGCCGTAGATCAGTTTCCGCATGGCGCCAGCCTTCCGTGAGTCGGTCTCACGCGTACAGACCGGCGCGGCGCGGGAATCTCATCGGAGACAACAGAGAACCAGCAGGCCACAGAAGATCGACATGTCATCGGAGGCGAGACCCCGCGAGCGGGAACCCTTACGGCTCTGGTGACTTGGCGGCGTTCGCCTTATCGTGCGGCACCGGCTGGGTGTCGGTACCGGCTGGGCGGCGGTACCGGCCGCGCGTCGGTACCGACTGGGGTCGGCGGGAGGTGCGTGCGCGGTGCGAGTCGTGGGGCACGGCGAGCGGCGGTGGCGGGCCCGGCGCCGGCGGGTCCTGTGGAGCGGGGGCGAACTCCTCGTCACCGTGGGCGTGGTGCTGATGCTCCTCGTCGTGCACCAGCTGTGGTGGACCAACCGGGAGGCCAGGCAGGGGGCCGAGCGGAAGGTGGAGGCGCTGGAGCGGGAGTGGGGGGACTCCGGCGGGTCCGGAGGCTTGAGCAGCGAAGCGAAGAGCGATTCCGGTACGACGGACTCCGCGCCGTCGGCCCGTTCCGGCACCGGCCGGCGGCAGACGTCGTACACCACCCGTGTCGTCGCCTCCCAGGCCTACGCGATCCTCGTCGTTCCCCGGCTCGGCCTCCGTGTCCCGGTCGCGGAGGGCGTCAGCAAGCCGAACGTGCTCAACCACGGGTACGTCGGCCACTATCCCGGCACCCAACAGCCGGGCCAGGCGGGGAACTTCGCGCTCGCCGGGCACCGGAACACCCACGGGGAGCCGTTCCGGTATCTCCCCCGGCTCCGGCGCAAGGACACCATCGAGGTCGAGACCAGGGCGGCGACCTACACGTACACCGTGGACCAGATCCTGCCGCAGACCTCGTCCCGTGACTCCGGGGTCATCCGGGCCGTACCGCGCTCGATCGTGAAGCCGTCGTACGGGTACCAGGAGCCCGGCTACTACATCACCCTCACCACCTGCACGCCCGAGTTCACCTCGCGGTACCGGATGGTGGTGTGGGGGAAGCTGGTGTCGATGCGACCGCGGGCGTAGATGCCGTGTCGTCCGATATCTCGGTGCCGGCGCCGTCTCCTCCGATATCTCGGCGCCGGTGCCGTCTCGTTGGCGGTGCGCGCATGCCGATCTTTGCCAGCCGTTGGGCTCACCCATACCTCCCGCAATAACCGCTCTCCATAGTCTCTTGGGTTGGCATGTGCACAGCGTGAAGTACGGGGGTGGGGTGGCATGTCGGACCTGAAGAAGGAAGCCGCGTCGATACACAAGGCGGCTTCGGGGCTGCGTGGCGTGGGGCATCACACGGCGAAGCCGTTGCAGCAGTTCGAGGCGCAGTCCCATGACCTGGGGGCGCTGGGAGCGCTGGGCTCGCTGCTCAGCGCCACGGACGAGATACGCGAGGGCATGACCACGCTCGCCAAGCTCACCAGGCAGTTGGACGAGGAGTGGAACGCGGAGGCGAAGCTGATCGGTGAGGTTTCCGACGCCTTCGATCTGCTGGACGTGCTGATCGCGGCCGCGGCCCGGGAAAAGAAGGGCTGATCCGGGCGTGATCGAGCTCAACCCTTATGCTCGCCGGCGACACGAAGATCTACCGCTTCAGCTACCGGAACCAGGGCCAGGCCGTCGGGTTCATAGATCCCGGAACGAAGAAGATGGTCATGCTGCACACCGATGGAAAATTCTGGTCAGCATGGAAACTGGGCGACAAACAGTTCCAGAGCATCATTGACAAGGGATTCCTGACATAGAACGCCACGTGACGAACATGAAGAACCGTGACCTGATCCAGACGGTCCTGTCCGCCGACGGGGACTTCAGTAGCGACTGGCTGGCTTCCGCAGGCGGCAAAGTCGTCGTGCCCCTCCCCGTGCACGCCGGTCTGAGCCGCCCTACAGCCCTGCGCGTCGTGGCCGGAGCGCGGGAAGCAGGAGCCACGGCCGTCCTCGCCGCCTCGCTCGCCCCCGAGCGCCGCGACATCCAGGTGACCAAAGCCCCTCTCAGCACGGACGAACTTCTGGCTCTCGCTTTCCGTACACAGGAGGGTTCCGAACTACTCCTGGCGGCCGACAATCTCCACGGTGTATTGCTGCCCAAGGTCGGGTACGCCCTCCTCGGAGGGACGGCGCAGTTTATGCGCGGCGCGCTGTCCGAGGGCCCCGACAAGGCCAAGGCCGATTTCCGGCGGTACGCCCGGGCGACACGGTCCGAACAACCGCACATCCTGGGAGTGGCTGCCGACTTCCCCCCACTGAGCAGGGCATGGAAGTCTCCCGCCGACATCCCGGTGAACAGCCATACGGGACGGCAACTGACGCTGATGCGGGCACTCCTGGAGGATGCCGTCGACGGACCGGCCTATGCCCGCCAGTGGCTTGCCGAACGCCGCAACGCCATGGAAGCAGGAGAGCGTGTGAGCGACGCGATCGCCGACGCGCTGGACGAGGTCTTCTACACGCTGGAGGACTACACCATCGACCCGAGTCTCAGGGACGATGACGACCTGACCGACGGAGAACTGCGACAACACGTGGCAGACGCTCTGAGGCGACTTCGCGCTCTCAAATTTATGTGAAACCGGATGTGAAGAATTTTCTTGCCTCGCTTCCCGAAGGGAGCTGAGAGCGTGGGTTTCGCGAGCTGTTCGATTCTCGGACGGCGCGAAAGGATGTACAGCTGAGGCCTCGTTGTGCCACCAAGGATGCTCATGCCCCGAACCACCCCTCCCCGCCCCCTGGACATCGAGGCGGAATTCCCTGAACTGGCCGGTCACCGGAAGACCGCCACACGGCTGCATCCCCGTCCCGGCGCCCCCGGACCCGACCGGAGTTCCGTCGGCGGCCCGTTTCTGTGGCCCGCCGGCGAGGCGTGGCCTCTCTGCCGGGAGCCGCACCGTCGCCTCCAGGACACCGACCCGGTGCCGCTCCTGCCCGTCGCCCAGCTCTTCGCGCGGGACGTTCCCGGGCTCGTCGTTCCCGACGGCCGTGACCTGCTTCAGGTCCTGTGGTGTCCGTTCGGCGCCCACGGCGAACAGGCGGCTCCCGGAGTCCATCTGCGCTGGCGAAGCGCCGCCGCGTGCGTGCCGTTCCCCGATCCTCCGCGGCCGGCGGTGGTGGGGGACGAGGGATACGTACCGGAACCCTGTGTGCTCGACCCGGAGCAGGTCACGGAGCACCAGTGGGCCGAGCTGCTGCCCGAGGACCTGCGGCTGCGCATCGAGGAATGGGAGGAGGCGCTGTGGGAGGAAGCAGAAGAGAACGGTGACGATGCGGACGACGCCCTGTCCTACGACGGTGACTTCGCCGTGGCTCCCGGCTGGAAGGTGGGCGGCTTCGCGCGCTGGGGTGTGACGGGTCCCCAGGAGCTGGTCTGTTCCTGCGGCAGTCCCATGGACCTGCTCCTCGCCATCGGGTCGGCGGAGTGGGAAGGGGTGCGGGGCAGCTGGAGGCCGCTCGAAGAGGCCACGCCGGCCGGCACCGAAGGGGCCGCCGCCAGGACCCCCACGCGGGTGGTGGTCGGGCGAGGCGGCTCGCTCCTCGTCTTCGTCTGCTCGGCGGATCCCGTACACGGACACCGCGTCAGCCTTCAGTGAGGTGCGCCGGCAGGAGCGGCCCTGTGGGCGGACCGGGTGCCGGATCCTCGTATGCGTGAGCGTGGCCGCCCGTCAGTAAGGTGGCCAGACGAAGGTCACCGACGACGCGTCCGCGCGGGGATATCGGAGAGACAGTGGACAACCCTTTCGCCCCGCCTCCTCCTTCCGGCAACGGGCGTTTACCTGCCTGGTCCGAGCTTGACGAGTATCTGTGGCACTCGTGCGACATCGTCGCCGACCTGATCGAGAGGCGGATCGATCGGCGTCCGCTGGTCGCCACCGTCGCCCGGCTCGAACCCGGTGACCGCGCACTGGCCGTCGGGCCTGCACAGCGTCTGACCTGGAGGGCTGTCGGCGACGGCCGCTACGCGCACCAGAACGTCGTCGCCTTCGGCAGTCCCGCGTTCGTGATCGGCAGCATGGTCGGCTCGGCGATCGGCAACTCCGCCCGGCGCCGTGCCGCGGCCGACGACGCCCAACTCCGCTGGACGGCTGACGGATCCGGCGAAATCACCGTCACCGCCCGCAAGGTCTACTTCGGCCACCCGCAGTGTCCGCTCGACCTCGCCTGGAGCGGCCTCGACACCGTCGACCTCGTCGCACCGGACGTCTTCCAGACCAGCTTCCGGAACATCAACAACGGCCGGTACACGACGGTCCAGCTCCGCACACCGTGGGCGTCCCTGCTGTTCGTCCTGGCCGCGATCACGGCGTTCCCCGCCCACCCACGGTTGCTGGGGCGAGGCTGGCTTCCGCCGGACTTCGAGAGCCGGTGCACCCAGATCGGCCGACCATGCCGCCCGGCAGCCCGCCTCCTGCTGGAGAGAACCGTCTGATTCGCGCGTACGTCGACAGCGTCGAATCCTTCCGGCACAGACCGCTGTCCGGGATCTCCGAGGAGGGGGCGGTCTCGTGGCCCTGGACGACCACCTCGTGAATCCGCAGGTACTGCGGTCCCTCTATGGGGAGATCCTCCCCGATGCGCTGGTCGGCATACGGATCCGCTCCGTCAACCTCGACTGGCGCGGGCCGACGGTGCGGTTGCGGATCGATCTGCCGGGCTTTCCGACGAGGATGCCCCGGGCCCTGGGCCGGTCGTACCGCCCCCTCTAGCGCTCCCGTTCCCGCAGCCCCAGCACCGCCACCGCCGCCAGCAGCGCCAGCCCCGCCGACACCGCGAGGGCGGTGTTCGCGCCGTGGCCCGGGCCGTCGCTCGACGAGGTCACGATGGCGATCGTCAGGGCGACGCCCGCACAGGAGCCGATGTAGCGGAAGGTCTGCTGGGCGCCGGAGCCCATGGCGGCACGGGCCACCGGGACCGATTCGACCGAGAGCAGGGGCAGGGCGGCGTTCAGGAGGCCGCTGCCGATGCCGCCCAGGGCCAGGCCCGGCAGCAGGCGTTGCCAGGAGCCCGAGTCGATGGCGCCGAGCATGGTCAGGACGCCGGCCGCGTGGAGGGTGAAGCCGACCGCCAGCTGCTGGCGGGGCGGGACGCGGCCGGACAGGCGCTTGGCCTGGAGCGCCACCGTGAAGGACAGGCCCGACCAGAGCAGGAACAGCCACGCCGTGTCCAGCGGGGTCAGGCCGAGCACCTGCTGGAACAGGACCGGCAGGAAGCTGAAGAGGCCGATCACCGCGAAGCCCGTGAACAGGCCGCCGGCGGAGGAGGCCAGGAAGCTCGGGCGGCGCAGCAGGCTCAGGTCGATCATGGGGGTCGTGGTGCGGCGCTCCACCAGGACGAAGACGGCCATGAGGACCACCGCGGCCAGGAACAGCAGGCCCACCTCGGACCGCAGCCAGCCGTCACGGCCCAGGGTGAGCGCGGCCACCAGGGAGACCAGTGCCAGGCCGAAGGTGAGGGCGCCCAGGATGTCGGGGCGGCCGCCCCTCGGGGAGCGGGATTCGGTGAGCGCCCGTGGTGACAGGGCCGCCACCAGCAGCGTCACCGCGGCCAGGACGGCGTAGGCCACCCGCCAGTTGGGCAGCACGGCCGCCAGGAGCGGGCCCACCGCGATACCGCCGCTCACAAAGGCGCCCCACACGCCGGTCGCGTGCAGCCGGCCGCGTGGGCTCGGGAAGGCGTGCACCAGCAGGCCGAGGCTGCTCGCCAGGATGGCCGCACTGGCCGCGCCCTGGGCGATACGGGCCAGCGTGAACAGCCAGGTGGAGTCGGTCAACGCGCCTAGGGCGGTGGTGATGCCCAGCGTCAGCGTGCCGAGCAGGAAGATCCGGCGGCGGCCGAAGTCGTCGGCGAGGCTGCCGGCCACCAGGAGGAGGGCGGCCAGGCCGAGCGGGGTGCCGTTGATCAGCCAGGCCTGGGCGGAGAGCGGGGTGTGCAGGTCGGCCGCGGTGTCGCGGAGGGTGACCACGGGCGCGGTGTACGTCATCAGGCTCACGGCGGTGGCCGCGCTGGTCAGGGCCAGGGTGGCGCGGGCGTGGGGCGTCGTGTCGGGGTGGGGTGCCGCGGGCTTGTGCCGGGCACTCGGCGCTTCGACCCTCGTTAGGGTTCGTTCATTGAACTCAGCCATGGCGGTACCGTAGCATCGTGAGTTCGTTCATTGAACCCACGACTGGGAAACTGACTAAGGTGGTCCCATGGCACTGGGCAAGGACTATGTGACGCAGGAGTGCTCGATCGCCCGCGCGCTGGAGGTCGTCGGCGAGCGCTGGACGCTGCTCGTCGTCCGCGACGCGCTCTACGGCGTCCGGCGCTACAACGACTTCCTCGTCCACCTCGGCATCCCGCGCGCCGTCCTGTCGGCCCGCCTCAAGACGCTCACCGAGGAGGGGATCCTGGAGAAGCGCCGGTACCAGGAGTCGCCGCCCCGGGACGAGTACGTCATCACCGACCGCGGGATCGCGCTCTTCCCCGCCCTGCGCGCCCTCGCCGTCTGGGGGCGCGAGCACCTCATGGACTCCCGGCTGCGCTACTTCCGGCACGTGGACTGCGGCACCGAACTCGGTCCGTACGGCGAATGTCCCGCCTGCGGAACCGTCGTGCCCGTCGCCGACGTTCTTATTACGCCGGGACCGGGACTCGACCCCGACCCGGCGGATCCGGTCAGCCGGGCGCTCCTGAAGCCCAAGAGGCTCCTGGAGCCGCTGGAAACCGATCATGTATAAACGGCAGTGACAACACGGCAGTGACAACGGGGAGGGACGCGCGTGAACCGCTGGTCGGCCGTGCCGTCGCGCCCCGTCGCCTTCCTGCTGCTCGTGCTGCTCGATCTCCTGCTGCTCGACTCCGGCAGCCTCTTCACCACCGTCGCGCTCGCCGCGACCGCCGCCGTCGGCTCGGCCCTCGTGGTCTCCTCCGTGCTCGCCGCCCGCTCCGCGCCCGCCGTGCCGCCCACCCGGGTCCGTACGGCGATCCGCGACCGGGCCCGGCGTACCGCCTTCCTGCCGCAGCGGGACCCGGACGCCAAGGGCCGCAGCCGCCCCCGAGCCCCCGGACACGCCCTCCCGGCGACCACCGCGTAAGGCACCCGAGAACCCGTTCCGGGTGACCCCGCGCGGGTCGTCATGCCGTTCCACCTCTTCACCCACGGCACGACGAGACCCCCGGAGGGCTCCCACCCATGTCCGTTTTCGCTGCCCTGGTCGAGCAACTCGCCGACCTGCTCCAGCCGTTCTTCCACGCCTCCGCGGCCGCCGCCGCGATCGTCCTGTTCACCGCGCTCGTACGACTGCTCGTGCATCCCCTGTCCCGTGCCGCCGCCCGTGGCCAGCGTGCCCGGGCCGCGCTCCAGCCGAGAATCGCCGAGCTGAGGAAGAAGCACGGCAAGGACCAGGGGGCGCTGCAGAAGGCCGTGCTGGAACTGCACGCGGAGGAGAAGGTGTCACCGCTGTCCGGCTGTCTGCCCGGGCTGCTGCAACTGCCCGCGTTCTTCCTCCTGTACCACCTCTTCTCCAGCTCCACGATCGGCGGCCAGGACAACGGCCTGCTGAGCCACTCGTTGCTGGGCGCCCCGCTCGGCGGGCGGGGGGTCGACGTGCTCGGCAGCGGGGCCGGGGGCGCCGGCCTGGTCTATCTGGGGCTGTTCGTCCTTGTGGCCGCGGTCGCCACCTTCACCTTCCTCCGCACCAGGCGGACGACGGCCGGGGCGGTCGTGAGCGGCGGGGAAGGCGAGCAGGTGCCGGGGCTGGGCGCGGTCACCAAGGTCACGCCCTACCTGTCGTACTTCACTCTGTTCACCGTGGCCGTGGTACCGCTGGCCGCCGCGCTGTACGTGGTGACGAGCACGACGTGGAGTGCCGTCGAGCGTGCCGTGCTGTACCGATGAGTGCGGGAGTACGGTCCAGTACGTGAACAGGGTATTGCCCGCTGCACCCACATCTCAGAGGATCGATCAGTCCTCCGATGGCTGCACCCATCGGCCGGGCGCCCGCTATCAAGGGAGATGGTGACGACCATGAAGCTGCTGCGAGTCGGTACGGCGGGGGCGGAGCGGCCCGCGCTGCTCGACGCCGAGGGGGTCCTGCGGGACCTGTCCGGGATCGTCGACGACATCGACGGGGCACTGCTCGCCGACGAGGGCGCGCTCGGCCGGGTCCGCGCCGCCGCCGAGGCCGGGGAACTGCCCGCGCTCGACGCGACCGGGCTGCGGGTCGGGCCGCCGCTGGGGCGGATCGGCAAGATCGTGTGCATCGGGCTCAACTACCACGACCACGCCCGCGAGACGGGCGCCGAGCCGCCGGCCGAGCCGGTCATCTTCTTCAAGGCCGCGGACACGGTCGTGGGGCCGCATGACACGGTGCTGGTCCCTCGCGGGTCCGTGAAGACCGACTGGGAGGTGGAGCTGGCGGTCGTCATCGGGCGTACGGCGCGTTATCTGGCCGACGACGAGGATCCGCTGGCGTACGTCGCCGGGTACGCGGTCGCGCACGACGTGTCCGAGCGGGAGTTCCAGATCGAGCGGGGCGGGACCTGGGACAAGGGGAAGAACTGCGAGACGTTCAACCCGCTCGGGCCGTGGCTGGTCACGGCGGACGAGGTCGGCGATCCGCAGGAACTGTCGCTGAAGCTCTGGGTCAACGGCGAGCTGAAGCAGGACGGGACCACCGGCGAGCAGATCTTCTCGGTCGCGGAAGTCGTGCGGTACGTCAGCCAGTTCATGGTCCTCTACCCCGGGGACGTCATCAACACCGGGACCCCGGCGGGGGTCGCGCTGGGGGCGCCCGAGCCGAAGCCGTACCTGAGGGGCGGCGATGTGGTGGAGCTGGAGATCGCGGGCCTCGGTCGTCAGCGGCAGGAGTTCAAGAACGCGTAGGCGCTTCGCTGGGAGGGCCGGGGAACTGCGCAGGTCGCTCGGCTGCGGGCCGGATGTGGTTGCTCGCGCAGTTCCTCCCCCAGCCTTCGGCTGGGGGTACCCCCAGCGCCCCTGACGGGGCGCTCCAGTGAGGGCGTCACACCTCCAGGAACTTCTCCAGGGCCTCCACCACGAAGCGGTGGTCCTGGAGTTGGGGCAGGCCGGAGACCGTCACCGTCCCGATCACTCCCACGTTCTCCACGGTGACCGGGAAGGAGCCGCCGTGGGCCGCGAACTCGTCCGGGTCCAGGCGGGAGGACTCCTCGAACGTCGTGCCCTTCGCCCGGAAGCGGGCTCCGACCAGGTAGGACGCGGAGCCGTACCGCTCCACCACCCGGCGCTTGCGGGCGATCCACGCGTCGTTGTCGGGCGTCGAGCCGGGCAGGGCCGCGTGGAAGAGCTGCTGGCCGGCGCGGTGGATGTCGATGGCCACCGGGGCCTGCCGCTCCCGTGCCATCTCCACCAGCAGGGAGCCGAGGGCCCACGCGTCGTCGTTGGTGAACTGCCGGAAGACCAGGAGGCGTTCCTGCTTCTCCAGCTCCTCCACCGACGGGGTGAGTTCGGGGGTGGACCGGGGGGTGATCTGCGGGTGGGGCATCAGAGGGTCACCGTCACCTTGTCTCGCGCCGAGCGGCGGGCTGCTTCCAGTACGTCCAGGGCGGCGGCCGCCTCCAGCGCGGTCACCGGGTTGGGGCCTTCGCCCCGCAGGGCCCCGGCCACGGCCGCGTAGTACGCGGGGTAGTCGCCGGGGAGAGTGGGAACGGCACGGCCCGCGCCGGTCACCGGGGACTCCCCGGCGCCGATCCTGCCGTACAGGGACTCCGGCTCGACGCCCCATCCGGGGCCCGGGCGCTCGCCCTCGCGCAGCGCCGCCTCCTGCGGGTCCAGGCCGTACTTGACGTAACCCGCCTTCGAGCCCAGCACCCGGAAACGCGGGCCGAGCTGGGCCGCCGTCGCCGAGGCGTACAGGTGGGAGCGGACACCGCCCGCGTGGGTGACGGCGATGAAGGTGTCGTCGTCGGTCTCGGCGCCGTCCCGGCGGATGACCGACTCGGCGTACACCTCGGTGGCCGGGCCGAAGAGGACCAGGGCCTGGTCGACGAGATGGCTGCCGAGGTCGTAGAGGAGACCTCCGATCTCTGCCGGGTCGCCGGACTCGCGCCAGCCGCCCTTGGGCTGCGGGCGCCAGCGCTCGAAGCGGGACTCGAAGCGCCAGGGGTCGCCGAGCTCGCCCTGTTCCAGGAGGTTGCGCAGGGTGAGGAAGTCGTTGTCCCAGCGGCGGTTCTGGAAGACCGAGAGCAGCAGGCCGCGCTCCTCGGCCAGGGCGGCCAGCTCGCGCGCCTCGGCCGCGGTGCCGGCCACCGGCTTGTCGACCACGACCGGCAGGCCCGCCTTGAGCGCGGTCGTCGCCAGCGGGACATGCGTCTTGTTCGGGGAGGCGATGACGACCAGGTCGAGGTCGTCGGCCCGGTCGAACAGCTCGTCGGGGCCGGCGACCGTCCGGACCTCGGGGAACTCGGCCTTCGCCTGCGCCTGCCGCTCGGGGTTCGAGGTGACCACCGTGTCCAGGGCGAGGCCCTCGGTGGCGGCGATCAGGGGGGCGTGGAAGACGGATCCGGCGAGGCCGTAGCCGATGAGGCCGACGCGGAGGGGAGTGGCAGCTGTCATGCCTCCCACTTTGGCAACGCTGTTGCTAAAGCGCAAGCGGTGGGGAGAATGGGTGGCGTGAACAGGACGAGGAGCGGACGACCGGGTGCGGCCGGAGCGAACCTGCCGGCCGTGCGCAGTCACAACACCGCGCTGGTGCTGGATCTGCTGCGCACGGCGGGGGAGGAGGGCATCAGCCGGCTCGAACTGGCCGAGCGGACCGGGCTCACCCCGCAGGCGGTCAGTAAGATCACCGCCCGGCTGCGCGAGGAGGGCTTCGCGGCGGAGGCCGGGCGGCGCGCCTCCACGGGGGGCAAGCCGGCCACCGTACTGCGGCTGGTCCCGGAGGCCGGGCACGCGGTCGGGTTGCAGCTCGACCGGGACGAACTGCGTGCGGTGCTGGTCGACCTCGACGGCAGGGTCGTCGGCGAACGGCGGGGGGAGCTGGATCTGGGGGCCGGGGCGGCGGCAGTACTGGGGGCCGCCGCGGAGCTGGTCGGGGAGGTGCGGGAGGAGGCGCCCGGAGAGGTCCTCGGGGTCGGCGTCGCGGCGCCCGGGCCGCTCGACCACATCCACGGTGTGCTGCACCGGGTCACCGGGTTCCCCGAGTGGGACGGCTTCCCGCTGCGGGACGCGCTCGCGGAGCGGCTCGGGGTGCCGGTCGTCGTCGACAAGGACAGCAACGCGGCCGCCCTCGGACTCGCCGTCGGCGGCGAGGGCGGCTCCTTCGCCTACCTGCACCTCGGTACGGGGCTCGGCGCCGGACTGGTGATCGGCGACAGCGTGCACCGGGGGGCGCGGACCGGGGCGGGGGAGTTCGGGCACCAGGTCATCCAGCTGGACGGACCCCTGTGTCACTGCGGCAACCGGGGCTGCATCGAGGCGCTGTGCCTGGCGGCGGTGGGCCGCGCGGACCCGGAGGAGGCGGCGCGGGTGCTGGGCGCCGGGGCCGCGAACCTGGCCGCGCTGCTCGACATCGACCTCGTGCTGCTCGGCGGCCGTACGATCGCGGCCGCCCCGGAGACCTTCGTCCACGGCGTCGCCGCCGTCCTCGACGCCCGCGCCCGCCGGGAGGGCAGCCTCGGTACGACCGTCCCCGTCCGGCTCGCCCCCGGCAGCGACCGGCGGGTCGCGGAGGGTGCGGCCCAGCTGCTGCTCGCCCCGGTGTTCGGCCGCGCGGACGGCTGACCGCTGACGGCAGGGGGAGGAGAGGCGCAGGGGGCTGTTCGGGCGGAGTTGGTGTGCCCTCGCGGAGTGGCACCGGTCCGGTCCCCGCGACGCCCGGCATGATCACATGATCATGCGACTGAGCGCGTCCCTGTCCCTCTGCGTGGCCGCAGCCGCCGTTCTCGCCCCCGTGCCGTCGGCGACCGCCGCCCCCCTGTCGTCGGAGACCACCGCCCCCGCCGACGCGTCCTGCGCGGGCGCCGACGAGCAGGGCTTCCCCCTCGCCACCCGCATCCACGACGGCCCCTCGTCCTACGAGGCCGGCGGCGGTTACGGCACCTGGTACCTGGACCTCACCAACACCACCGACCGCACCTGTACCGACGTCCACCCGGTCGTCGTCCTCGTCGACGACAAACGGGCCCTCAAGCCGTCCCAGGCCGAGCTGGAGTTCTACGACGGCCCGCGCACCCGTCCGGTCCCGCTCACGGAGACCGACGAGTCCGAGCTGGTCGGCGTGTTCGACGGGGACGGCTTCCCGGGGCTCACCGTGGCGCCCGGGGCGACCGTCTCGGTGAAGGTCAGACTCGCCGTCGCCTCCGACGCCGTACCGAACGCGGTCACGGCCAACGCGGCCGTCGTACAGCGGCGGGGGTCGGACGGCGACTGGGTGGGGGAGTCGGACGACTACCGCTTCGGCATCGGCGGCGAACCGCCCCCCGCGAGCGCCGCCCCCGCCGTCCCCTCCATCGGCGCGGAGGTCGGCCCGGGGATCTCGCCGGGGGCCTCGCCGGGGGCCTCCGCGGGGGCCGACCCGGATCCCAGCCCCGGCACCAGCCCCGGCGCCAGCCCGGGGGCGACCCCCGAAACCACCCCTGAGGGCCCCGCCCCCTCCCCGGACAGCGCCCTGCCGTTCACCGAGGCGGCCGAGGAGGCCGGCGAGCGCGCCCGTGAACTGGCCGGCACCGGCCTCGGCCTGGCCCACGGGCTGCTCGCGGCCGCCGTCGCCCTGCTCGCCGTAGGCGGCAGCGTGTTCCTGCTGGCCCGCAGACGGCGGTGAGCGGTGTCCCACGACCCTGCCCGACGACCCCTGCCCCGACCCCCGCCCGACGCCCCCTGCCCGACGGCGAAGGCGCCGTCTGCGAACATCCCTGCGTGGACTACCCGAACGACCAGGCCCCCGGCGCCCCCGTCCGCTCCGGCATCCCGGAGCACGGCCGCATCCCGAAGTACTACGCGGTGAAGGCGCGGATCGACCATCTCGTCGGCGATCTGGGGGAGGGCAACGTCATCCCCACCGAGCGCGATCTCTCGGAGGAGTACGGCGTCGCCCGCGAGACCGTCCGGCAGGCGCTGCGCGAACTGGTGCTGGAGGGCAAGCTGCGCCGGCAGGGCCGCGGCACGGTCGTCGCCGGGCCCAAGCTGGCGCAGCCGCTCTCCCTCGCCAGCTACACCGAAGGCGTACGACGCCAGGGGCGCACCCCCGGCCGTAGCCTGGTCACCCTCGACCGCTTCCCGTGCCCGGCCGCCCTCGCCGACGAGACCGGCCTCGAACGCGGCGAGCCCGTCTGGCACCTGGAGCGCGTGCTGCTCGCCGACGACGAGCGGGTCGGCCTGGAGAGCACCTATGTCGCCGTGGCCCGGGTCCCGCGCCTCGACACCGACTTCCACCCCGACTCCTCCTTCTACGGCTATCTGCACGAGAAGGGCATCGCCTTCGGGGACGCCGACGAGCGCATCGAGACCGTGCTGGCCACCCCGCGCGAGGCCCTCCTCATCGGCACCCCGCCGGCGCTGCCGATGCTGCTGATCCACCGGGTGTCACGGGACACGGAGGGGCGGCCGCTGGAGCGGGTGCGGTCGCTGTACCGGGGGGACCGGTTCTCGTTCACGGCCCATCTGCGCGGCTGAAAAACACCGATTCCGACCACTTTCGAGTATCACGAAAAGATAACGGGTCTAGCCCAAACGTGATGACCAGTTCACGCTCTCGTTGTCAGCCGGTCCATTCCGGTTCCCCAGTCGCGAGGAGCGTGGCGGTCGTGAGAGTGACAGTCGTCGGAGCAGGCGTGGTGGGCACCATGCACGCCTGGCAAGCAGTGGAACGCGGCCACGAGGTCGTGCAGATCGAGCGCGAGGCCGAGGCCCGCGGCGCCTCGCTGCGCAACTTCGGGCAGATCTGGGTGAGCGGGCGCGCGGGCGGGGAGGAGCTCGAAACCGCCCTGCGGGCCCGGGAGCTGTGGGAGGAGATCGGCGGCCGGGTGCCCGCGCTCGGCTTCCGCGCCAACGGGTCGCTGACCCCGGTGCGCGGCGCGCACGAAGTCGCCGTCGCCGAGGCCGCCGTGGCCCGCGCGGACGCGGCCGCCCGTGGCCACAAGCTGCTCACGCCCGCCGAGGCCCGCGCCCTGAACCCCGCGCTGCGCGGCGCCTTCGACGCCGCCCTCTACTGCGAACGGGACGCGGCCGTCGAGCCCCGCACCGCCCAGCTCGCCCTCCGCGCCGAGCTGCTCAAGTCCCCGAACTACACCTTCCTGCCGGGCCGCGAGGTCCGCGAGGTGACCGGCCCCGGGACGGTCCGCGACGACCACGGCGACGTCCACCACGCCGACGCCGTCGTCCTGTGCACCGGCGCCTGGCTCGGCGGCCTGGTCCGCGAGCTGGCCGGCCCCGATCTGCCGGTGCGCCGGGTCCGGCTCCAGATGATGCAGACCGATCCGCTCGGCGAACCCCTGCCCACCTCGGTCGCCGACGCCGACAGCTTCCGCTACTACCCGGCCTACGCCTCCCCGGCCCTGGACGCCTTCAACGCCGACCGGCCGCAGCCGGAGACGGCGGCCGTGCACCGTATGCAGCTGCTCATGGTGCAGCGCGCCGACGGTGGGCTGACCATCGGCGACACCCACGAGTACGAGCACCCCTTCGCCTTCGACACCGTCGAGGAGCCCTACGAGCACCTCACCGGCGTCGTCGAGTCGCTCCTCGGCCGGCCGCTGCCGCGCATCCGGCACCGCTGGGCCGGCGTGTACGCGCAGTGCACCGACACCACCCGGGTCGTGCACCGGCAGGAGCTGGCCGACGGGGTGTGGCTGGTCACCGGGCCCGGCGGGCGCGGCATGACCTGCTCGCCCGCGATAGCCGAGACAACCGCGAACGAACTGGGCTGGTGAGAGAGATGACCGACAGGGCTGAGACGACTCACGACATCCGACTCGTCGTGCTGGACATGGCCGGCACGACCGTCGCGGACGGCGGGCTCGTCGAGCAGGCGTTCACGGCGGCCGCCCGCCATCTGGGCGCGGACCCCGACCGGATGATCGACTACGTCCGCGCCACCATGGGCGAGTCCAAGATCTCCGTCTTCCGGCACCTGTTCGGGGAGGAGGCCAAGGCCCAGGAGGCCAACCGGGCCTTCGAGGCGGCCTACGCCGAACTCGTCGACGGCGGCAGGGTGCACGCCCTGCCCGGCGGCCGCGAGACCATCGAGAAGCTCCAGGCGGACGGCCGTACCGTCGTCCTCACCACCGGGTTCGCCCGCGCCACCCAGGACGCGATCCTCGCCGCCCTCGGCTGGCAGGGCCTGGTGCCGCTCACCCTGTGCCCCGCCGACGCCGGGGGCCGGGGGCGGCCGTACCCCGACATGGTCCTCACCGCGCTGCTGCGCACGGCCGCCGCGGACGACGTCCGTCAGGTCGCCGTCGCCGGCGACACCTCCTACGACATGCTCACCGGCGTCCGCGCCGGCGCGGACCTGGTCGCCGGGGTGCTGACCGGCGCACACGACGCGGACGCGCTGCGGGCGGCCGGCGCGACCCATGTGCTGGACTCGGTCGCGGACCTGCCGGGAGTGCTCGGATGACCAGCGGCATCCGCTTCGACTCGGTGAGCGTCGCCTACGACGGGAACGTCGACAGTTTCGCCCTCGAATCGCTCGACCTCACCGTCGCTCCCGGCGAGGTGATGGCCCTGCTCGGGCCGTCCGGCTCCGGCAAGACCACCGCGCTGCGGGCGGTCGCCGGGTTCGTACGGCCCGTCTCCGGACGGGTGTTCCTCGGCGACCGGGACGTCACCGACCTGCCGCCGTACCGGCGGGGGATCGGGATGGTCGTGCAGCAGTACGCGCTCTTCCCGCACCTGCGGGTCGCCGACAACGTGGCCTTCGGCCTCAAGGCCCGCAGGACGCCCAAGGGCGAGGTCCGCGAACGGGTCGCCGAGGCGCTGGAGATGACCGGGATGGCGGCGTACGCGCGCCGCTATCCGCGGGAGCTGTCCGGCGGCCAGCAGCAGCGGGTCGCCATCGCGCGGGCGCTGGCCATCCGGCCGGAGGTGCTGCTCCTCGACGAGCCGCTGTCGGCGCTCGACGCGCAGCTCCGCTCCGGGATGCTCGCGGAGCTGGGCCGACTGCACCGTGAGTTGCCGGACGTGTCCATCCTGTACGTCACTCATGACCAGGTCGAGGCGTTGACGCTGGCTGACCGGATCGCGGTGATGGACAGGGCGCGGCTGCGGGCGTGCGGGACGCCGGCAGAGCTCTATCGGGCGCCCGCCGACGAGTTCACGGCGTCCTTCGTGGGCGGGGCGAATCTGCTGCCGGTGACCGTGGGGGCGGGAGGTGCCGACTTCGCGGGGGTCGCGGTGAAGGTGGATACGGCGGGGGCCGTCTCCGGGGCTCGGGCCACCCTGTGCGTGCGGCCGCATCTGGTGGCGCTGGGGCAGGGGCCCAATCAGCTCACCGGTGTCGTGAAGGAGATCCAGTGGCGGGGGGCCACGCATCGCTTGTACGTCGAGGTGGGTGGACATGCGGTGATGGCTGATCTGCGGGAGTTGAAAGATCCGCCCGGGTTCGGGGATTCCGTGAGTCTGCATTTCGCGCCGGAGGATGCGGTGTTGCTGCCGGCGGGGGTTGGCCGTGACTGATGTCGTGCCTCGGGTGCGGGCCGGTGGGGGCTTGTCGCGCCCACGCGGCGGTAGCCGCAAATCGAGTACAGCCCCGCGCCCCTTCGGGTGGGCCGTGCTGCCGCCGGTTGCATTGCTCGCCCTCTTCTTCCTCTATCCGCTCGCCCTCGTCGTCCAGCAGTCCGTGCACCCGGACACGGGCGGTACTTCCTTCCAGGCGTACGCCGATGTGTTCGCCTCCGAGTCGTTCCGTAACGCTCTCTGGACCACCGTCTGGATCGCCGTCTCCTCCACCGTCGGGTGCCTGGTCCTCGGCTTCGTGCTCGCCCTCGTGATCGCCTTCGTCCCCTTTCCCGGGGCCAGAGCCGTCGCCCGGTTCATCGACGTCTACCTCTCCTTTCCCTCCTTCCTCATCACCCTCGCCCTGCTGTTCATCTACGGCACGACCGGGATCATCGGGTCCTTCCAGTTCCTGACCACCCCCTGGGGGGTGCTGCTGGTCGAGGTCACCTACTTCACGCCGTTCGTGATGCGGCCGTTGCTCGCCGCGTTCTCGCAGCTCGACACCGCGCAGCTGGAGGCGGCGTCGAGCCTGGGGGCCCGGGCGCCGCGGATCGTGCGGCAGGTGATCCTTCCCGAGGCGCTGCCCGCGCTCGCGGCCGGCGGGAGCCTGGTGCTGGTGCTGTGTCTCAACGAGTTCGGGATCGTGCTGTTCACCGGCGCCAAGGGGGTCACCACCCTCCCGATGCTCGTCTACAGCAAGGCGATCCTGGAGTCCGACTACCCGGGCGCCTGTGTCGTCGCCGTCGTCAACGTCCTGATCTCCGTGGGCCTCTACGGCCTCTACCGGGTGGTGAGCCGTCGTGCTGGTGCATAGCCGCAAGGCCAGGTGGGCGGTGTGGGCGGTGTTCCTCGTCCTCTTCCTGCCGCTCTTCGCCCTCCCCCTGCTCGTCGTCCTCGGCGCCTCCTTCGCCACCCACTGGTCCGGCGCCCTGCCCTCGGGGCTGACCACCGGCAACTTCCGTTCCGCCACCCGCGGTGACGCCCTCCAGGCGCTCACCACCAGCCTCGTCACCGCCGTCACCGCGAGTCTGCTCGCGCTCGCCGTCGGCACCTGGGCCGCGCTCGCCGCCCATGCCCTCGGCAGGCGCCGCAAGGCCCTGGTCGACGCCCTGTTCGTGCTGCCGGTCGCCGTGCCGTCGGTGGTGGTCGGGCTGGCGCTGCTGGTGGCCTTCTCCAAGCCGCCGATGCTGCTCAACGGCACCCGGTGGATCGTGATCCTCGCCCACACCGTGCTGGTGACCGCCTTCGCCTACCAGTCGGTGTCGGCCGCCGTCACCCGTCTCGACCCGGCGTACGAACAGGCCGCCGCCTCCCTCGGCGCCCGGCCGGCCTACGTGCTCTGGCGGGTACGGCTGCCCCTGCTGCTGCCTTCCCTGACCGCCGCCGCGGGCCTCTGCTTCGCCCTGTCCATGGGCGAGCTGAGCGCCACGATGATGCTCTATCCGCCCGACTGGACCCCGCTTCCCGTCCTGATCTACTCGGCCACCGACCGCGGCGCCCTGTTCGCCGGCTCCGCCCTGGCGGTGGTCCTCATGGCGGCGACCCTGATCGCCCTGTTCGCCGTCTCCCGCGTGCGCAACCGAGCTTCGTACCGCTGATCGCACTGATCCAGAACCCTCACCGACGCAAGGAGTTGGCCTCGCCATGCCCAGAAACACGCTCAAGATCGCCGTAGTCGTCTCCCTCCTCGCCACCCCGCTGCTCTCCGCCTGCGGCGGCTCCTCGGCCGCCGCCGACGAGAAGGCCGTCACCGTCTATAGCGCCGACGGTCTCAAGGGCGAGAACAACGACGGCTGGTACGACAAGGTCTTCGCCGACTTCCAGAAGCAGACCGGCATCAAGGTCAAGTACGTCGAGGGCGGCTCCGGCGAGGTGGTGCAGCGCGCCCTGCGGGAGAAGAGCAACACGCAGGCCGACGTCCTGGTCACCCTCCCGCCCTTCGTCCAGCAGGCCGACAGCAAGGGCCTGCTCCAGAAGTACCGGCCGAAGGACTCCGAGCAGGTCAGCGGCGCCGACAAGGCCGCCGACGGCACCTGGACCTCGGTCGTCGACAACTACTTCGGCTTCGTCTACAACAAGAAGGAGCTGAAGCAGGCCCCGACCACCTGGGAGGAGCTGCTGGACAGCTCGTACAAGAACAAGCTCCAGTACTCCACGCCCGGTGTCGCCGGTGACGCAACCGCCGTACTGATCAAGGCGATCCACGACTTCGGCGGCGAGCAGCAGGCGCTGGACTACCTGAAGAAGCTGCAGGCCAACAACGTCGGCCCGTCCGCCTCCACCGGCAAGCTCGCCCCCAAGGTGGACAAGGGCGAACTGCTGGTCGCCAACGGCGACGTGCAGATGAACTACGCCCAGTCCAAGACCATGCCCGACCTCGGCATCTGGTTCCCGGCCGCCCAGGGCGGCAAGCCCACCACCTTCGCGCTGCCCTACGCGGCCGGGCTGCTCACGGGCGCCCCGCACACCGAGAACGGCAAGAAGCTCCTCGACTTCATGCTCGCGCGCAGGCAGCAGCAGGAGGTCAGCTCGGTCGGCGGCGGCTTCAGCGCCCGTACCGACGTCAAGGCCGTCGACGCCAACGCCGTAGCGCTGACCAAGCTGATGGACGGCGTCGACGTCTTCTCGCCGGACTGGAACGACATCGACAAGAACCTCACGTCGTACGTCGACGCCTGGAAGTCCGCCACCGGCAGCTGAGCCGGACGGGGTCGTGTGCACACAGTCCTGACTAGGCTGGGGGCGTCGGTACGCCGTGGTTCCGGCGCCCCCGGCTCACGCATGACCGCATGTACGCCATCCGCACGCCAGGAGACGCACCACATGGCAGACCGCAAGCCCATCGAGTCATGGCTCACCGACATGGACGGGGTTCTCATCCACGAGGGCGTCCCGATCCCCGGAGCGGACGCCTTCCTGAAGAAGTTGCGGGACTCCGAGAAGCCCTTCCTGGTCCTCACCAACAACTCCATCTACACCGCCCGTGACCTGCACGCACGGCTGCGCCGGATGGGCCTGGACGTGCCGGTGGACAACATCTGGACCTCGGCCCTGGCCACCGCCCAGTTCCTGGACGACCAGCGGCCCGGCGGCAGCGCCTACGTCATCGGCGAGGCAGGCCTGACCACCGCGCTGCACGACATCGGGTACATCCTCACCGACCACGAACCCGACTTCGTGATCCTCGGCGAGACCCGCACCTACTCCTTCGAGGCGCTCACCAAGGCGGTGCGCCTGATCAACGGCGGCGCCCGGTTCATCGCCACCAACCCCGACAACGTCGGCCCGTCCGTCGAGGGCGACCTGCCCGCGACCGGCTCGGTCGCCGCGCTGATCACCGCCGCGACCGGCAAGGAGCCGTACTTCGTCGGCAAGCCCAACCCGCTGATGATGCGGGCGGGGCTGAACGCGATCGGCGGCCACTCGGAGACCTCCGCGATGATCGGCGACCGGATGGACACCGACGTCCTCGCCGGCCTGGAGGCCGGGATGCGCACCTTCCTGGTGCTGTCCGGCGTCACCCAGCCGGACGACGTCGACCGCTACCCGTTCCGCCCCTCCCAGGTCGTGGACTCGATCGCGGACCTCGTCGACCGGATCTGAACCGCGGACCTCCGCGTCCGAGCGGTCGGGCACCAAACCTGATCTCACTCGTACGGAGCAACAAGGCGCCCCCCGAGGATGCGGGGGCGCCGGGTGCGGGGGAGCCTCCAGATATCTGGAGGTTCACGATGGGCTCACTTCGCCTCACTCTCTGTACCGGACTGCTGGCCTGCGCCGCCGGCCTCTCCCCGACGGCCGCCCACGCGGCGGACGGCCAGGGGGTCACCGTGACTCCGGCCTCCCCGGCCCCGGGCTCGGTCGTGGCGCTGCGGGTGAGCGGTTGCTCCGGTACGACCGGCGCCGCCTCCTCGGCGGCCTTCGTCTCGGACGCCCGCGTCAGCGGCTACGACGGCACCCTGACCGGCGAGAGCCAGGTCCGCTCCACGATCGGCGCCGGCACCTACGACGTGAAGGTCACCTGCGCCGGAGCCGTCGTCAGCGGCAGCGTCACCGTCGTAGGACAGTCGCCGCTCGCGCGGTCGGGGGCCGGGCAGCCGGACGGACCCGGCGCCCTGGCCGCCACGCCGGTCGCGCCCGTGCACGCGGGCGGTGGCGGTACCGCCCCGCTCGCCTCGGTCGAGCCCCGCTCGACCGGTCCCGACACCGCGCAGGCGGTCACCGGTCTCGTCCTCGCCGGACTCGCCGCGGCCGCCGTCGGGCTGCTGGGTGCCCGGCGAAGCCGCGGCTCACGCTGAGGAGACAGCACGACGATGTCCGACGACGAAACCGAACGATCCGCCGGCACCGGGCGGCTGCTGACCGGCGTGGCCTGGGCGATCCTGCTGCTCGGGCTGTGGCTGTGGGGCCGCGGGGTGACCGAGGTGCCCGACGGCATATCCGGCCCCACCACGGGTGACGTGGCCGCCGTCGGCCGCCCCGCCGGAGCCGAACTCCCGCCCGCCGCCAAGCCGTTGGGCTCGGCCCCGCCCGAGCGCATCGACATCCCGGACCTGGGCGTGCAGGCCCCCGTGGTCGCCCGCGGCCTCGACGACAAGGGCGGGATCGACCCACCGTCCTTCGACCAGCCCGGTGTGGTCGGCTGGTACGGCTCCGGGACCGAACCGGGAGCCGCCGGCACCGCGATCCTGGTCGGACACGTCGACACCGAGACCCGGCCCGCGGTCTTCTACAAGATCAGCGCCCTGCGCCCCGGCGAGACGATCCGCGTGGTCCGCGCCGACGGCACGGTCGCCGAGTTCACCATCGACGACGTACAGGTCCTGCCCCGCGACCACTTCGACGCCCAACAGGCCTACGGCCCCCGCGCGTCGGGCCGCGCCGAACTCCGGCTGATCACCTGCGGCGGCACCTTCGACCGGACCACCCACAGCTATACGGCGAACGTGGTCGTCTCCGCGTACCTCACCGGAACTGCCGTGTAGAAGCCGTACCGGACTCACCTGGCCCGGTCGACGGTCCGCTCCCCTGAGACCGCCGGCCGGGCCGGTCCTCGACCGCGCGCGCTCGGGCTGCGGGAGTAACCCGGCGGCGGGCGCGGGAGGCTGGGAAGGCACGGCCGGGGGCCGGACCGCCCGCAAGCGACTCTAGAGGGGAACCCGCGCCCGGGCCTAGGTTCGCGCTCGCCCGGCCTCCTCCGCGCCGTCGCCCCGGGCTGTAACAGCTCACCGACAAGACCGGGCGATCTCGTGGTGAGTGCGGTGGGTATGTCACGATTGGGGCCTGGCCAAGTGCACCCAGGGGGGAATTGGATGTACGACAGCAGGGGGGCCCGGCCGCCGGCCTGGACGTGGGCACTGGGAGCGGCACTGCTGCTCGCCGGCTGCTCCTCGGGTGGGGGCGGCGACGACCGGCCGGACACCGCGGATCCGGGCGCCGCGATCACCCAACAGCCCGGACGGACGGACCCGTTCTGGGTGAACCCCGACTCCAACGCGGCCCGCCAGGTGAAGGCCTACGCGAAGGCCGGCAAGGACACCGACGCCGAGCAGATCCGCAAGATAGCGCAGCAGCCGACCGGTGAGTGGATCGGCCCGGAGAACCCGGAGCAGGAGGCGCGCGGTTTCACCGAGGCCGCGCGGAAGTCCGACCGTACGGCCCTGCTGGTCCTCTACAACATCCCGCACCGCGACTGCGGCCAGTACAGCCAGGGCGGCGCGGCCGACGGCGACGCGTACCGGGCATGGATCGACGGGGTCGCCCGGGGCATCCAGGACCGCCCCGCCACGGTGATCCTGGAACCGGACGCCGTACTGCACCTCGTCGACGGCTGCACCCAGGCCCGGTTCGCCGAGGAACGCTACGACCTGCTGCGCGACGCGATCACCAAGCTCAGGTCCCTGAAGAACACGAAGGTCTACCTGGACGCCGGGAACGCCGGCTGGGGCCACCCCGACCAGATCTACCAGCCCCTCCGAGAGGCGGGCGTCACCGAGGCGGACGGCTTCGCGGTCAACGTCTCCAACTTCTACTCCACCCAGGACTCCATCACCTACGGCAAGCAGCTCTCGGAGAAGGTGGGCGACAAACACTTCGTCATCGACACCAGCAGAAACGGCAACGGCCCGTACGAGGGCGGGGATCCGCAGGAGCGATGGTGCAACCCGCCGGGCCGGGCCCTGGGGGAGACGCCGACGAAGAAGACGGCGGACGCCCTGGTGGACGCCTACCTGTGGGTCAAGCGCCCGGGCGAATCGGACGGCACCTGCAAGGGCGGCCCCCAGGCTGGGAATTGGTGGCCGACCTACGCCCTCGGTCTTGCTGCCGCCTCCAAATGACCTGCCGGTCTTCGCCATGACGGTGCCGGCCCCCGACGCAAGCGTCGGGGGCCGGCACCGTCAGAGAGGGGGAGGCGGCAAAAGAGCAAGGGGCGCGGGGAACTGCGCGACCAGCCCCCACGCTCCCGCACTTGACGACGGACCGATCACGGCACTTTCACCCACCGAGCCTCACTCGGCGTCCCCTGATCGTCGTCCACGAACACCATGTACCACCCCGACGGCACCAGGTTCCGGTTCTTCGGTACCGTCACCGTGATCCGGTTCCCGGACGTCCTGAAGTCCAGCGCGACCGAACGCTGGTCCACGTCCGTGACATGCGTGGTCGCACTCGGCCGGATCAACCGCACCTTCTTGATGGTCGAGGCGTGCTGGGACGTGAACGTCCCCGACCCGCCCCGGGCGATGGTCCCCGGCCCGCCGCTCAGGGACGGCCGTGAGTCCCGGTAGAGATACGGCGGTGTGTAGATCTCGATCCGCTGCTCGAAGACCCCCGGCTTGGTGTTGGCCTTGTCCGCGTACAGCGGGTTGGACCCGAAGAACATGACCCGGCCGTCCGGCAACAGGATGGAGCCGGAGTGGTAGTTCCGCCCCACCAGCGGATCGGCCACCCTCTTGAAGGAGTTCGTGGCGGTGTCGTAGATCCGCGCCTGCCGGATGTCGGAGTCGCCGCGCCCCCGGTAGTCCTCGGAGCCGCCCGACACCAGTACGGAGTCGTCCGGCAGTACCGAGATCTGCGGATAGCGCGTCCCCTTCTCCAGCGTGGGCCCGTCCACGAACTTCGGCTCGGTGTCCTTCAGGTCGATGAGCCGGGTCTTGTTCGTCGACAGCTTGGACTCGCCGACCCCGCCGCCCCCGACCACCATGTACTTCTCGTCCTGCGCCGGAGGCAGCAGCACGGTCCCGGACGTCTCCAGTACGTTCGGGTCGCTGAGGCCGGGCAGCTTGGTGAACCGGTTGGTGTCGACGTCCCAGATCCCGGGGTCGCGGCCCACGTCGTCCGGCCCGTACCCGGCGTTGGAGCCCGAGTAGAAGAGCTTGCCGTTCTGCAGGAGGAACAGCGCCGGATAGGTCGGGAACTGGCGCTTGTACTTGGTGTACGTCCATTTCTTCGTCGCCGGGTCGAAGACCTCGTTCTTGCCCGGCACCAGCTGCCCGATGTCGTCGAGCCCGGAGACGCTGAGGACCTTGCCGTCCGACAGCGTGGTGAGCGTCGGATACCAGCGGGCCTCGTTCATCGGGTCGACCTTGATGTACTTCTCGGCGACCGGATCGAATTCGTAGGCGTTCTTGATGCCTTCGAAGTCGCGCTTGTCCATGCCGAGTTTGTTGGCGATGCCGTAGGTGTTGCGGGCGTCGGCGCCGGTCAGTCCCTCGATGCTGTAGTTGTCCTGGGTGCCGGTCTCGTACCGGGTGCCCTCCTTCGGGGCCTCGACGACGACCCGCGCGTAACCGGGGTTGTTCCGCAGGAACGTGCCGGTCTTCTTGTCGAAGACCTTGGTCGCGCGCGGGATCAGCACCGAGTCGTCGGAGAGGAACGTCCTGCCGTTCCCCTTGCCGGTGAACCGGGTGCCCTTGGGCAGGGTCATCGGCTTGTCGGGGTTCTCGTTGTAGAGGATCATGACGCCGCCGGCCTTCTTGACGTCACCCTTGAGCTTCTCGTACTGCTTGGTGCCGCCGGCGATCAGGATGTTGCCGTCGGCGAGCTGGGTGTGCCCGGTGCAGAACAGGTCGGCCGGGGTGGGCACCTTCTTGACGGTGCCCTTGACCGGGTCCCAGATCCGGCTGTCGTAGATCTTGGCGTCGAAGTTGTCCTGGTTGTTGCCCGAGCCCGCGACCAGCAGCACCTTTCCGGTGTGCAGGAGTACCGCGTGGATGGTGTCCTGGCGGTACTCCTTCGGGAACTCGATGACGTCCCAGTGGCCGTTCTCGGCCTTGTACTCGGGTCTGTTGATCTTGTACTGGTGGTATTCCTCGGTCCCGAAGCGGTACACCCACGGCCCGTTCATCCCGGCCAGGACGAGAACCACCGCCGTGCCGATCGCGAGACGACGAGCCCGGCGGCCGCCGGCACTGTCGTTCATTCCTTACGTCCCCCCAGCCCGCCGAGCGCGATCCGCATGGTCTCCTCCGGGTTCCCGCCGCTGCCCGCGGGCGCCCAGCTGGGCCGCTGCTGCGGGGCGTGCGCCGCGCGGGTGTATCCGGGCGGCACCGCGTCCTCCGGCTCGGCGGCGGCCGCGGGCGTCCTGCTCTCCTTGCGCAGCTGGTACTGCCAGGCGAAGATCGGGGCCGCTGTGATGAGCAGCGCCAGCGTCGCCCAGGTGAGCATCGCCGGGTGCGAGTGGCCGCCGACGAAGCCGGCGGCGAGCGAGCCGCCGAAGACCAGGATGAAGAACCAGTGGATCCGGAAGGTGCCGAACAGCGTGTCCGGGCTGGCCGACTCGCCCTTGGGCGTGACCACGAACCTGCTCTTGCGGCGCAGCACGGCGTCCATCAGCGAGCGGGCGTAGATCGGCGCGGACAGCGCCGACATCACCATCCCGGCCACCCCGCCGGAGCCCTCCGGTTCGTGCGGGGAGACGTTGTGCCGCCGGTTCCAGATGTACAGGCCGATCTGGAGCGCGGAGGCGTTGCCGTAGAGCATCAGCCACACGGTGGGGTCGATGTTCACACCCGAGGCGCCCAGGCCCAGGAACAGCGCGCAGCTCAGCGCCGCGAGGATCCAGTTGAGGGCGGACATCGGGTAGAAGATGATCATCATCGTGTAGTTGAAGAACCTGCCCGGCGACAGCGTGAACAGGCCCCGCCAGTACTGCTTGAGGATCGTCTCGTAGGTCCCCCGGGACCAGCGCAGCTGCTGGGTGAAGAAGTCGGTCCAGGCGTTCGGGCCCTCGCCGACCGCGAGCACGTCCGGGGTGTACACCGAGCGCCACTTCTTCCCCGTCGCCGGGTTCCTGGTGCGGTGGATCTCGAAGCCGGTGGCCATGTCCTCGGTGATCGAGTCGTACAGGCCGCCGATCTGCTGGATCGCCCTGATGCGTACGGCGTTGGAGGTGCCGACGAACATCGGGGCGCCGTAGCGGTTGCCGGCGCGCTGGATCAGGGCGTGGAAGAGGAACTGCTGGGACTCGGCGGCCTTGGTGATGGGGTTGTCGTAGTTGCCGTACACCTGCGGGCCGATGACGAAGCCGACGTCCGGGTCACGGAAGTAACCCAGCATCCGCTCCAGGTAGTTGGGCAGCGGGACGTGGTCGGTGTCGACGGAGGCGAAGAAGTCGTACTCGTCGCCGTGCGCCTCCAGCCAGGCGTTGTAGTTGCCGTGTTTGGTCTTGGCGCGGTGCGGGCCCTTGGGCTGGTTCCACTTCGTGACGCCCTTGCGGGTGAAGTGGTGCACGCCCAGGCGCGCGCAGACCTGCTTCACCTCGGGATCGTCGCCCTCGTCGAGCAGCCAGATGTGCAGCAGGCCGCGATGGCGCAGCCGGACCGCCGCCTCCAGGGTCCGGGTGACCATGTCGAGGGGTTCCTTGCCGGGCACGAACGTGGTGATGAACGCGACCCGGGTGCCGGTCTCCGGGACCACCGGGACCGGGTCGCGGGCCACCAGGGTGGCGTGCGCGTTGGACAGCACGTTCATGCAGCGGAAGAACTCGATCAGGCCGATCGACACCAGCATCACGATGTCGAGGGCCGGCAGGAAGTCGTAGGCCGGGTAGTCGCGTTGGGTCCAGTGCTCGGGCTGCAGCAGCCAGGTCAGCAGCACCAGCGAGAGCAGCGGGGCCGCGCCCAGCATCAGGGCGGCGCGCAGCCGGTGCGGTTCCTGGGAGAGCAGTGAGCGGTACTGCACCTTGTACGGTGTGCTCGGATCGGGCTGGGTGAGGGGGCCCGCGAGCCTGCTGTAGTGCTCGTAGTCGTATCTCGGCAGTGTCTTCTTGATCCGGCGCAGGGCGCCGGTGGTGCTTCGGTGTGCGGGTACGCGGAGCTGTGTGGTCTGTGACGGGTCGTATGTCTGTGACGGGTCGTGTTCCTGCTCCTGCCGGGCGCCCGTCGGCGTCGACGTCATGAGTCATCCCCCCACACGCGCAGATCGGCGCGTGTCTGTCGGTCCCACCGCCCGGTCGGATCCCCCTCGATCAGGCCGGGCGCGTCAATGGCGGGGCACGGTCGTTCCACAGATATGGACACGGACCGTGACCGTCCGGTTGCATGATGCCCCCCTCGGCACCGATTCATGACCGGGGCCCCTCACCCCGCAGATCTGGCAACCGGTTACCTACCCCCCAAGTGCCCCGAATCATCGGCACTTTGGACATCCAGGGTTCTACGGTGCCGAGCATGATCGCAAGAGCGAAACACGGTGTTTACCGGTCATAGGTGTTCATTGTGGAACCTGTGGTGATTGTGTGGATCGACCGTGTCGGTATTTGACATAAAGGGGCGCATGATGTCGAAGTGCCCTCATGCGGCCGGTGGGGCGTACGCCAGAAGGCCCCCCGCTGCTGCGGGGGGCCTTCTGGGTGTCTGTGCGCCGCCAGGGACTCGAACCCCGGACCCGCTGATTAAGAGTCAGCTGCTCTAACCAACTGAGCTAGCGGCGCGTGCTGACAGCGAGAACTCTACCCGACGGAGGGCGGTGCTCCCGACCGGCGGCCATCAGGGGGACCCCTGGCCAACCCCTGCTGTACATCATTCGGACCGTCAGCATGCGCACCGGGATGACAGTTGGGAAACTGATCAATGTGCACAGTCCCGGACATATCCACCCGAAGTGTGAGGGGAATCGCATGCCGGCCCCGGTATTCGAGGAATTCGACCCCGCGAACGACTGCGAATGCCCCGGCTGCCTCCATTGGCGGCGGGTCGGCCCGTACCCGCTGCCCGGGCGTTTCGGCGGGCACCCGGCCGCCCGGGGCGTCCTGGTCGTGGCCGCCGCCGCGTCCGCCGCCCTCGCCGCGAGCGCCCCGACGGCCGCCGCCCACAGCACCCCGCCCGCCCCTCACCGGCCCGCAGTCCCCGCGGACGGCGAGCCCGACACCCCGCAGGGCGCCAAGTCCCCCCTGCACGGCCCCGGCGGCAAGCCCGTCCACGGCCCGGTCACCACGCCCCCCATCACCCGTACGGAGATCATCAACCGGGCGAAGATCTGGGTCGCCGCCAAGGTGCCGTACAGCATGTCCCTCTACTGGACCGACGGATACCGGCAGGACTGCTCCGGCTATGTCTCGATGGCCTGGGGCCTGACCGGGAACGAGTGGACGGGCAGCCTCGACCAGTTCGGCACGAAGATCACCAAGGCGGAGCTCCAGCCCGGCGACATCCTGCTCTTCCACAACCCGGACAACCCCGAGAAGGGCTCGCACGTCGTGATCTTCGGCGGCTGGACGGACTACACGCAGACCGCGTACACGGCGTACGAGCAGACACCCCCGCACGCCCGCCGCCAGTCCACGCCCTACGCCTACTGGAGCAACTCCGCCAAGTACGTCCCTTACCGCTACAAGGGCCTGATCGCCGACCCGGGCGCGGCCGGCGCCCAGGCCGGGAGGACGGCGGTGCCGTTCCCCGGCGCGGCCTACTTCGGTCCCGGCGCCGACAACAAGTACGTCACCCTGCTAGGCCGGCTGCTGATCGCCCGGGGCGGCGCCGGTCACTACCCGAAGGGCGCGGGCCCGGTCTGGGGCGCCTCGGACCAGCGGGCCACCCGGGCCTTCCAGCTCGCCCAGGGCTGGACCGGCGCCGCCGCCGACGGCCTGCCCGGCCCGCGCACCTGGGAACTCCTCGCCACCGGCAAGGGCAGGAACATCAAGCCCGCCACCACGGCCACGCCCGTCCCCGCCTCGCACGGGGTCCCGGGCTACCCCGGCAAGAACTACTTCCGTCCGGGCGCCACCAACGACTACGTCGCCCAGCTCGGCAGGCAACTGGTCAAGAGGGGCTTCGGCCGCTTCTACACCGACGGCCCGGACCCGGCCTGGGGCGAGGCCGACCGCAGGGCCGTCGAGGCGTTCCAGCGCACCCAGGGCTGGCGCGGCGGCGCGGCCGACGGCTACCCGGGGCCGGAGACCTGGCGCCGCCTGTTCCTGTAACGACCCGACGATCACGTGACGCATCTGGCGCGGAGGCTGGAGGCAGGCATGAGTACGACGACCGCACACACCCCTGAATCGGACGACCCCCTGGACGGCGGGCCGCCCACCCGTCCGGTCCCCCGGCTGATCCAGAACGAGGCCACCACCGAGATCCCCGTCCATCTGCTGTTCCGCGACGACCCCGACCCGGTGTCGGTCCCGCTGCGGCCCGCGGTGGTCGGCCGCCGGCAGGGCACCGGCGAACAGCCCCGGCTGCGCCGCCCGGTCCCGGCCAAGCCCCGTCCCGTCGCCGCCGTCGACCCCGACCTGGTGGAGCGCCCCGCCCGGGTGCTGCCCGGCGCGGCCGGGGTGGCCGCCGGGCTGGGCGGGATGGCCGGGGGGCTCGCCACCTCCTGGTGGGCCGGCGTGCTGCCCCCGCTCGCGGTGCACGCGCTGCGCCTTCCGGCGTACGCGGGCGCGGGGCTCGGCCCGGCGCAGTGGGCCGCGTACGCCGGAGCCGGCGCGCTCGGCCTGTTCGGCTTCGCCGGGCTCGCGCGCGGGGCGACCGGACGGGCCTGGGTGCTCGGCCTGTTCGGGCGCTACCGGGGGACGGTACGGCGCACCGGCCTGCTCTGGGTCAACCCGCTGCTGCTGCGCCGCCGCGTCGACGTCCGGCTGCGGCACTGGCGCAGCGAGGAGATGCCGGCGGCGGACGGCAACGGGGTGGCGCTGCGGGTCGTCGTCCTGGTGGTGTGGCGGATGCGGGACACCGCGCGGGCGGTGCTCGGTGTCGACGACCACGAGACGTATCTGCGCGAGTGCGTGGAGGCCGCGCTGGCCCGGGTGCCGGTGGAGGTGCCGGGCCGGATGCGGGGCTCGGTGGAGATGGCCACCGACGCGCTGACCCGGCTGGTGGCGACGGACGCGGCCGGGATCGGCCTGGAGGTGTTCTCCGTGCAACCGGTCCGGGTGGAGTACGCCCCGGAGGTCGCCGCGGCCATGCACCGCCGCCGGATCGCCGCGCTCGACGCCCAGCAGCGGGCCGGGATGCTCGCCTCCGTCGTGGACTCCGTCGAGGACACGGTGACCCGGCTGACCGTGCGCGGCCTGGTCGAACTCGACGACTACGAGCGCAAGGTACTGGTACGGGACCTGACGGTGGCGTTCTGCTCGGGGCGCTCCGACTCCGCACCCTGACGGGAGGTGATGGGTCGTTGATATGGACACAGTCAACTGATGGCAATAATCTGGGACTTGGTCTAGACCTGCACGGCTCACAGAACCTCCCCCACGTTCTCCAGGAGCGGCAGCATGCGTAAACGGACCAAGATCTCGGCCGTCGTGCTCGGTGTGGCGACCGCCGGAGCCTTCGCGCTCTCCACCGGCGGCGCCAGCGGGCACGGCTACACCGACCTCCCCATCAGCAGGCAGAAGCTCTGCGCCAACGGCACCGTGACCAACTGCGGCGACATCCAGTACGAGCCGCAGAGCGTCGAGGGCCCCAAGGGCTTCCCGGCGGCCGGTCCCGCCGACGGCCAGATCTGCAACGGCGGGGTGAGCCGGTTCGCCCAGCTCAGTTCGCCGACCAAACCGTCGGGCGGCGCCTGGCCGACGACCAAGGTGACCGGCGGTCAGTCGTACACCTTCCGCTGGCAGTTCACGGCGATGCACGCCACGACCGACTTCAAGTACTACGTCACCAAGCAGGGCTGGAACCAGAACCACGCCCTCGCCCGTTCGGACCTCAACACCACCCCCTTCCTCACCGTCCCCTACAACGGCCAGCGCCCGCCGGCCACCCTCAGTCACAGCGGCACCCTGCCGACGGGGCTGAGCGGTCACCACGTGATCGTGGCGGTCTGGACGATCGCCGACACGGCCAACGCGTTCTACGCCTGCTCAGACGTCACGTTCTGACCGGCGTCGTTCGACGACTGGGTAACATCCGGCTGATCTGAGCTTCGCTTGAGGACCTGCGGCAGGTCGCAGGGGTACGTTCCCGCCACATCGGTCAGTCGGACCGGTGTTCGGAACCGGGGGACTGCCATGGACCTGCTGCAAGCGTTCTTCTATGTCATTCCCGGCATCTTCGTCGTCGGCGGGGTGTACGGGGTGATCAGAACGGTGAGGCGGTCACGCCAGATCAGCCGGACGTGGCGGCACGGCCGTACGGCCGAGGCGCGCTGTCTGCGGTCGTACACGACGACCAGCGGCGGCATGGGGGACACGGCCGTGACGACGACGCTGCACCATGTGTACGAGTTCACGACGCCCGAGGGGCGGACCGTCCGCATCAACGAGAGCAGCGGGCGGTCCACCGTCGTCGAGGGTGACTTCGTCACGGTGTACTACCTGCCGGGGAACCCGGAGGGGGCCACGGCGCGGCCGCCCGCGCAGGGGAAGCTGACCGTGGAGACCGGGTGTCTCCTGGTGTTCCTCCTGGTGTTCATCGGGTTCGCGGTGGCCTTCATGATCGGGGCGCACTTCGCCTTCACGGTGGGCGGGACGGACCCGGACCCGGTGCCGGGGGGCGTGGACTGGACTCCGTGAACACCTCGATATCTGACGGAGCGTCAATTACGCTGCATCTCCATGGACTCCGGCAGGAGCACGATCGCTGAAGCCGTCGCCGCCCGATGGGGTGACCACCGGCCGGGACTGTGGTTCGAGGAGCAGGTGCTGACGCATCACGAGGTGGCCGGCGGTGCCGCCGCCCGTGCGGCGCTGCTGAGGGATCTGCTGCCGCCCGGTGCCGTGCCCCACGTGGGCGTGCTGCTCGACAACACCCCCGAGTTCCCGCTCTGGCTGGGGGCCGCCGCGCTCGCCGGGGCGGCCGTCGCCGGGGTCAATCCGACCCGGCGTGGGGCCGAGCTCGCGCGGGACATCCGGCACACCGAGTGCCCGGTCCTCGTCACCGAGCGGGCTCACCTGCCTCTCCTCGCCGGGCTCGACCTGCCCGGAGTACAGCTGCTCGTCACCGACGATCCGGCCTACGGCGCGCTGCTCGCGCCCTATCTCGGCGCCTTCCCGGACGCCTCGCGCGCCGTCCCCGGCGACCGGATCCTGCTCTACTTCACCTCCGGTTCCACCGGCGCCCCCAAGGCCGCCCTCTGCTCCCAGGGCAGACTCGCGGCGGCCGGCCGGTCGCTCGCCGGACAGTTCGGGGTCGGGCCCGACGACGTGCACTACATCTGCATGCCGATGTTCCACGGCAACGCGGTGATCGCCGACTGGGCACCCGCGCTGACGGCGGGGGCCGGGGTGGCACTGCGGCGGCGGTTCTCGGCGTCGGGGTTCCTGGCGGACGTCCGGCGCTACCGGGCGACCTACTTCACCTACGTCGGCCGTGCGGTGCAGTACATCCTCGCCACCGAGCCGTGCGCCCACGACCGTGACCATCCACTGCGCCTCGGCTTCGGCACGGAGGCCGGCGCGGTGGACGCGGCCGCCTTCGAGGAGCGGTTCGGGGTGCGGCTGGTCGAGGGGTACGGGTCGTCGGAGGGCGGGGCCGCGATCCAGTGGTCGCCGGGGACGCCCGACGGGGCGGTGGGGCGGGCGGCGCCCGGTCTCGTCGTACTCGACCAGGAGACGGGGGCGGAGTGCCCGGCCGCGGTCTTCGACTCGGGGGGCCGGCTGCTCAACGGTGAGCAGGCGATAGGGGAGCTGGTGAACCGGGCGCCGAACCCCTTCGAGGGGTACTGGCGCAACCCGGAGGCGGAGGCCGAGCGGCGCCGGGCGGGCTGGTACTGGACCGGGGATCTCTTCTACCGGGACGGGGACGGCTATCTGTACTTCGCGGGCCGTACCGACGACCGGATCCGGGTGGACGGGGAGAACCTGGCCGCCGCGGTGATCGAGAACATCGTGGCGCGGTACGAGGGCGCGGACGCCGTCGCCGTGTACGGGGTGCCGGACCCGGTGACCGGGGACCAGGTGATGGCGACCGTCGCCGGGCGGTTCGAGCCGTTGGACTTCGCCGAGTTCCTGCTGGCCCAGCCCGACCTGGGGACGAAGATGGCGCCCCGGTTCGTGCGGGTGGTGGAGCGGATGCCGGTGACGGCGACCAACAAGATCCAGCGGGCCGCGCTGCGCAGGGAAGGGGTGCGATGCGCCGACCCGGTGTGGTGGCGGCCGCCGGGCGAGCAGACCTACCGCAGACTGACCGCCGAGGACGCCGAAGGGCCCCTCGTGTCCACGAGGGGCCCTTCGGGGGGTGTGGGTGGCGGAGCCCCCACCGCGCGCGGCGCAGCCGCGCAATAAAGACAGAGAGGGCGAGCAACGTCCGCGCTTTCCGCGGACAAGGCTCGCCCTCGTCATCGTGCGCCGCCAGGGACTCGAACCCCGGACCCGCTGATTAAGAGTCAGCTGCTCTAACCAACTGAGCTAGCGGCGCATGACTCCCGCCGAACCGTCCGATCTCTGTCTCGCGGCTGGCGACGAAGAAAATACTACCTGGTCCGCGGGGGTGCTTCCGACCGGCCCCGGAGGGAAGCCGCCGGCTCAGATGGCGAGGGAGAGCAGCAGTGGGGCCGCGCTGCGGTTCAGGGCGTCGGCGGCCTGGCGGAGCCGGTGCGCGTGCTCGACCGGCAGGGACAGGGCCAGGCAGCCCACCGACGAGCCGGCGGTGATCGGCACCGCCGCGCACACCGTGCCGATCGCGTACTCCTGGAGGTCCAGGACCGGCACCGTCGGCGGCTGCGCCTCAAGGCGGGAGAGCAGCAGCTTGTCGCTGGTGATGGTGCGCGAGGTGAGGCGGGCCATCTTGTGCCGGGAGAGATGGTCGCGGCGGCCGTTGTGGTCGAGCTGGGTGAGCAGGCTCTTGCCGATCGCGGTGGCGTGCGCGGAGGACCGGAAGTCCACCCACTCGTTGACCGCGGGGGTGCCCGGGCCGGCCGCGTACGGGCCGATCCGCACCTCGCCGTCGACGTACCGGCTGAGGTAGACCGCCGCGCCGACCGAGTCGCGCAGCCGGTCGAGGACCAGCTGGAGCTGCTCGCCGAGGGCGCGCTCCCGGTCGTGCGCGGAGCCGAGGCGGCGCAGGGTCTCGCCGGTGACGTAGGCGCCGTCGGTGACCTGCTCGACATAGCCCTCGCGGCGCAGCATGCGCAGCAGCGTGGTCAGCCGCTCGGGTTCGAGGCCGGTCCGGCGGGCCAGTTCGGTGTCGGTGACGCCGTCGGCGTGCCCCGCCACCGTCTCCAGGACGCGCAGCGCGTCCTGGGCGGAGTGGTACGGGGCGGTCGGCTCGTGCTTCAGCGCCACGGTGAATCCCCCTGCGCTCGCTCGGCGACGCTGCCTTCGGCAGCACTGCTTGGGCCGTGATCCGGTCGACGGATCCTCTCCACGATAACGGGCAGCAGCCGGAAACGGAGGGGGTGTTGGCGAGATTCCGGCCCTCCCAGCTGCGACGAAGACCCGTTGGCATATGTCAGCGGAATGAGCTGGCCGCCGGACCTCGGGTGATCGAGCGTTCACTTCATGTAATCATGACATCGCGCGGGGAATCTTTTACGACGGTTTGCGCGGAGACGCTTACAGCACCGCGCTGAGGAACTCCCGGGTCCGCTCGTGCTCGGGCTCGCTGAAGATCCGCTCCGGCGGGCCCGCCTCGATGATCCGGCCCGAGTCGAACATCAGGACCTGGTCGGAGATGTCCCGGGCGAAGTTCATCTCGTGGGTCACACAGAGCATGGTGATGTCGGTGGTGCGGGCGATGTCCCTGAGCAGGTCGAGGGCGCCCGCGACCAGCTCGGGGTCGAGCGCCGAGGTCACCTCGTCGAGGAGCAGCACCTTCGGCCGCATGGCCAGCGCCCGGGCGATCGCCACCCGCTGCTGCTGTCCGCCGGAGAGCCTGGTCGGCCGCTCGTCGGCCTTGTCGGCGAGGCCCACCAGGTCGAGCAGCTCCCGGGCGCGCGCCTCCGCCTCGTCCTTCGAGAGGCCGAGCACGGTCACCGGGGCCTCGGTGAGGTTGCGCAGCACGGTCATGTTCGGGAAGAGGTTGAACTGCTGGAACACCATCCCGATCTGCTTGCGGACCTCCCGCAGCTCCTTCTCCGACGCCGGGAAGAGCCGCTGCCCGTCGACGGTGATGGTGCCCGCGTCCGGCTTGGTCAGGGTCATCAGCATCCGCAGGATCGTGGTCTTGCCGGAGCCGGAAGGCCCGATCAGGGTGACGTGCCGGCCCGCCTGCACGGTGAGGTCGAGCCCGTCCAGGACGGTGTTCTCCCCGAACCGCTTGGTCACCCCCTCGATGCGGATCAGCTCGGTGGACGTCGTATCGGCGGTACTCGGCTGCTTGCTGGTCTCAACGGACAAGGCGACGCTCCAGGGTGCGCAGAAGAAGGGAGGCGAGGTAGGAGATGACGATGAAGGCGACGCCGATCACCGTCACCGGCTCGGTGAACTGGAAGTGCTGCTGGGAGAAGAGCCGCGCCTGCCCGAGCATCTCCAGCACGGTGATCGACATCAGGATCGGCGTGTCCTTGAGCATCGAGATCACGTAGTTGCCGAGCGGCGGCACGACCCGGCGCAGCGCCTGCGGCAGGATCACCACCGTCCAGGTCCGCCGCGCCGGCAGGTTCAGCGCCGTCGCCGCCTCCCACTGGCCGACCGGCACGGCCTCGATACCGGCCCGGTAGACCTGCATGGTGTATGTCGAGTAGTGCAGGCCGATCGCGAGGACACCGGTGGTCAGCGCGGAGAACGTCAGCCCCCACTCGGGCAGCACGTAGAACAGGAAGAACAGCTGCACCAGCAGCGGGGTGTTGCGGACGAACTCGGTCACCACGCCGACCGGCCAGCGCACCCACCTGGTCGGCGTCCGCATCAGCAGCGTCCACACCAGCCCCAGCGAGAACGAGATCAGCGAGCCGAGGACCAGCGCCTCGAGGGTGACCAGCAGGCCGTCCCAGAAGTGCGGCATGAACTCGCTGACGGCGCTCCAGTCCCACTTCACGCGACACCACCGACCCCGGTCGTCTGCGCACGCTTGGCCTCACGTGCCGTCTGTTCGTTGCCCGGGTCCTTGCCGATCCCGGCCTTCAGCCGCTTCTCCAGGCCGCGCATGAGCCGGGTGATGACGAACGCGATCACGAAGTAGATCAGCAGCAGATACGTGTAGATGTGCGCGCTCTCCTGCAGCGCCAGGCGCACCAGGTTCCCGCTGAACGCCAGGTCGCCCATGCCGGTGATCGACACCAGCGCGGTGCCCTTGAGCAGTTCGACGAGCAGGTTGCAGTAGGAGGGGATCATCTCCGGCACCGCCTGCGGCAGCAGGATCAGCCGCAGCCGCTGCCAGGGCGTGAAGCTGAGCGCGATCCCGCCCTCCTTCTGTGCCGGGTCGACCGCGTTCAGCGCCCCGCGCACGATCTCCGTGCCGTACGCGCCGTAGGTCAGCCCGAGTGCGAGGGTGCCCGCCCACAGCGGCACCAGCTGCCAGCCGAAGGCGACCGGCAGCACGAAGAACACCCAGAAGATCATCACCAGTGCGGAGGTGCCACGGAACACCTCGGTGTAGAAGCCGGCGAGGAACCGGACGAACCAGTGCCGGCTCGTCCGCGCCACGCCCACCACGAAGGCCACCGCGGTCATCAGCAGCCCGCTCAGCACGAGGAGCTGGACGGTGGTCCAGACGCCCTTGAGTACGAGGTCCCACAGTCCCGAGGTCATCCGCTCTTGCCTCCCCCGCACAGCTCCTTGGCCGTCAGGTCGGTCATCTCGGCCTGGGTGAAGCCGAACGGCCGCAGGATCCGGAGCAGTTCGCCGCTCTTCCTGAGCTTGTGCAGCTCCACGTTGAAGGCGTCCCGCAGCTTCGTCTCGGCCGACCGGAACGCGAACGCGCCCCCGTCCACGTGCGGTTTGCCGTCGACGAGCGGCGCGAACGGCTTGGTCGCCTCGGCCTTGGCGGACTTCTTGACCACCTCGCGGACGGTGACCGCGGTCCCGGCGAAGACGTCCACGCGCCCGGCCTCCACGGCGTTCAGCCCGGCGACCTGGTCCGGCACGATCAGGATGTCGCTCTCCTTGTATCCCGCCTCGACCGCGTACTGGATCTCCGCGTACCCGGTCCCGGTGGCGAACTTCGCCTTCTTGGCGACGACGTCCTTGTAGTCGTGCAGCCCCTTGGGGTTCCCCTTGCGCACGACGAACGAGTCGAGCATCTGGTAGTCGGGATCGGCGAAGATCACCTGCTCGCAGCGCTCGGGGTTGACGTACATCCCGGCGGCCACGACGTCGAACTGCTGCGAGTTCAGCCCCGGGATCAGCGAACCGAACTCGGTCGGCACCGGCTGCACCTTGTCGACCCCGAGCCGCTTGAAGATCGCCTTCGCCAGCTCCGGTGCCTCACCGGTGAGCTGACCGTCCTTGTCGATGTACCCGAAGGGGATCTCACCGGCGATCCCGAGCCGTACGACACCCTGGGCGCGCAGCCGTTGCAGCAGGTCACCGCCGTCGGTGCCGGCCGCGGTGGCCACGCGGGTGCAGCCGGCGGCGGCGAGTGCGCCGATGGCGGCGGCACCCGCGAGCACCGCGCGCCGAGTTTGTCTGGATTCATACCCAGATGTGTCTGTCCTGTTCCCAAGTGGTGGAGCCATGGCGGCGCGGCTACCCGGGGCCAATCGACTTATGCATCATGGATGACATGGCCGATCGATTCATCGAAGTCTCGCTGGTCACCCGCGGGGTCACTGCCACGGCCCGGCTGTTGGACGACCGGGCCCCGGTGACCTGTGCCGCCGTCTGGGACGCCCTGCCGCTCGCCGGCGACGTCTACCACGCGAAGTACGCCCGCAACGAGATCTACGCTCTTTTTCCGCCATTCGCGGCGACGGAACCGCCCCTGGAGAACCCGACCGTCACGCCCATCCCCGGCGACCTCTGCTACTTCTCCTTCGCCGGCGCCGAGTTGGGCACGAAGGCCTACGGCTACGACCGCGAGGTACGCCCCGGCACCACGGTCGTCGACCTGGCCCTCTTCTACGAACGCAACAACCTGCTGCTCAACGGCGATGTGGGCTGGGTGCCGGGGATCGTGTGGGGCGAGGTGGTGGCGGGCCTGCCGGATCTGGCCGAGGCCTGCAACGACCTGTGGCGGACGGGAGCGGCCGGGGAGACCCTGGCTTTCCGCAGGGCCTAGCCACCCCGCCCGCCCCGTCTCAGTCGGCGACCACGGACGTGTTGAGGCCCTTGGCGTAGTGGTTGTGCGCGATCCGGATACCCGAACTGCCGTGGAAGACGAACAGCGGTGAGGTGTAAGGCGGTTGGTCCGGCCCGGCCAGCCGGCGGACGGTGTTGCCGGTGAAGGCGAACCCGCCGACGCTCTTGGCGTTGACCACGGTCACATCACCGATGTCGAACGAGTTGTGCTCGACCGAGATGTGGTGATGCACCGGGTTCGCCGGGTCGACGACCTGGTTGGTCGGCTCCACGAAGATGACCGGGCCGCTGGGACGCGTGAACGAGTTGTCGCGGATCGTGAGGTGGGAGACCGGCCCGGACTCGTACCACTGGTAGGCGTCCGCGGAGACGTAGATGCTGGCCATGGACATCGCGTCGAACCGGTTGCCGGTGATCAGGACGGGCTTGCGGGTGGTGACCAGGATGCCGCGGGTCGGCACGTTGCGGAACACGTTGCCGGAGATGACGACCGACGGGGTGGCCGTGATGTTCTCGACCACCGTGCCGCCGATCTCGGTCCCGGCCGGGACCGGCCGGTCGAAGCTGACCGTCATCGTGGTCAGTGGCTTGTCGTGGTCCATCCCGCTCGGCCCGTCGACCGCGGTGACCTTCGCGTGCGCCGGTGAGAGCTGGGCCATCGTCCGCTTGGCGGTGAACTCGACCTCGTCGCCCGGGGCGAACTGCGGGAATCCGGCGGTCTGCGGGTGCTCGTAGGCGAGGGTGAGGGTGTTAGGCCCGGGTTGCCCGACGACTTCCAGATAGGTGCCGTGGATGTTGATCGGGTCGTCGTGCGGGCCGTCGAAGAGGCTCCGGGTGATCGAGACCTTCCCCTTGACGCCGGACATCTGCACGAAGTCCGCGAACGAGGCCGTGGAGCGGCCGGACTTCGGATCGGGCGCGAAGTTCACCTTGTCGATGGAGATGTTCTCGCTGAACTGCCCCACCACACCGAAGGACTGCAGGTAGTACGCGTTCATCGAGCGCATCGTGACGTTCTTGGACTCCCAGATGAAGGCGCCCGGCTCCGTCCGCTCGATGAGCCGCATCTGGTAGACGAGCCCGGCGTCCGCCGGGCTCGACGCGGTGGTGTAGTCGATCCGGATCCGGCGGCCGCCCAGGTCGGTGACGGCGGCGACGTCGTTGAAGAGCGGGTTGTCCGCGCGCCAGGTCTTCTGCGCCTCGGGGTCGTGGATCTGGGTGTACTGGAGTCCGTCGACCCCCGACCAGTACGGCTGCCCGGTGGCCGGACTGGTCTCGCCGAGCCAGGTGATGTGCGTGCCGTTCACCTCGTACGGGCTGCCGGCCGGGATCGACAGGACACGGTAGGCGTGGCCGTCGCGCACACCGGTCTCGGCGACGGTCGCGTCGATGACCTCGGGGGCCGCGTAGTCGAAGGAGAAGTTCGTGAAGGTCACGTTCGTCGAGCGGATCGACGCGAACGCCGTCTGGAGACCGTGGTATTCGAGCTTGGCCCCGCCGCCGTCGACGGTGACGTCGTGCATGTCCTCGACGAGCAGTCCGATCTTCTTGTCCCGGTAACGCTGGTCGGCGCCCACGGTGTTGGACACATACAGCTCACGTGTCTCGGCCCGCTCGGGATAGAGCTGGTAGGTCCCCTTCGAGAAGACGATCCTGACCGGCCGGTCGAGGCTCCTGGCGTGCCGCAGCGCCGCGGTGACGGCGGGCGCCGAGTCCGTCCGGCCGGTGGGGTCGGCGCCGTAGTCGTCCACGTCGACCACCACCGGTGCCGCCTTCGGCGCCGCGGCGACAGGAGCGGCCGCCCCGCCGCCGAGCAGCGCGAGCGCCACCCCGAGAAACGCGAACCGAGACATGGGCATAGTCCCTCCGGAGCATGCATGAGCGATGAAATACCCGATGAATTGCGGGAGTTACCGCCGATGATCCGGCCGGATCTCCGTGCAGAGTCTGCATAGATCCGATGTCTGGGTCAATGGTCCGGACGAACAGGTGCCACCGCGGCCGTGCTGGCGCGGATCACCAGCTCGGGGTCGAAGAGGAGCTCACCGACGGGCACCTCGCGGTTGCCCACCAGGGCGAGGACGCTGCGGGCCACCTCCGCGGCCAGGCGGTCGGCCGGCTGGCGGACCGTGGTGAGCGGCGGGTCGACGAAATCCATGATCATGGCGCCGTCGTAGCCGACGACCGACACGTCGCCCGGGACGTCGTACCCCTGGCGGCGCGCGCCGCGGATCGCGCCCAGGGCCATGTAGTCGCTGGCGGCGACGATGGCCGTGGCGCCCCGGCCGAGCAACGAGATCGCGGCGGACTGGCCGCCCTCGACGGTGTAGGACTGCCGGACCACCCACTGCTCCGGATCCTCGACCCCGCGCCGGGCGAGCGAGGCGACGAAGCCGCTGACCCGGCGGTCCGCCGGGCGGTTGCCGACCGGGCCCGACGCCATCCCGATCCGGCGGTGGCCGAGGCGGTGCAGGTGGTCCACGGCGAGTTCGGCGGCCAGCAGGTCGTCGGTGGAGAAGACCGGCACATCGCCCACGCCCTCGAACTCGCCGTTGACCCCGACGAACGGGATCCGGCGGGAGCGCAGCAGTTCGTACGCCGCCGGGTCCGCGCCCTCGATCGTGTTGCTGGCCGACAGGAAGACCACGGCGGCGACGCCCCGGTCGGCGAGGGAGGTCACGAAGTCCAGCTCCTGCACCCCGCCGGGGAAGCACGGGCACAGGACCGTCTTCAGGCCGTGCGGGGCGAGCGTGGACTCGATCCGTTCGCAGACGTCGGCGAAGAACGGGTTGGAGACGAACTCGGTGATGACCGCGATCAGCTGCCCCCGGGTCTGCCGCTCGTACCCGAGGTCGGCCATCGCCTGCTCGACCGCCTCGCGGGTCTTGCGCGCCACACCCTGCCGCCGGTTGATGACCCGGCTGACGGTGGCCTCGCTCACCTGCGCCCGCTCCGCGACCTCGGTGATGCCGACCTTCATAACGGTTCCCGCCCTGCCTCGCTTGCACGAAAACGATGAAAACTTTCAGCGCATCATGCCATGGAAAATGGCAGTGGGTCTGCGTGTCTTGCATGTTTCTTCTGCATGACCATTGAAGCGCCTCTCCGGGCCCTGTTAGCTTGCGGCCACCGCTCGGCCGCCCCACCCGCCCGACCGCAGTGATCGAGACCGGAGACCCGATGAAGCCCTCAAGGCTCATGCTGCTCACCGCCGTTGCCCTGCTCGCACCGATGGCCCCCGCCGTGTCGGCCGAGGCGGCACCGGGCTCCCGCCCCCAACTCGCCATCCCCGACCCCGGCTTCGAGAACGGCGGCACGGGCTGGACCTTCACCTCGGGCGCCGGCGTGGGCACCGGCAACAGGCACGGCGGCGAGCGCTTCCTCTACCTCGACGCCGGAGCCGGCAAGAGCGCGGAGCTCACCATCGTCGCGCCCCGCAACGGCAGTTACGACTTCTCCGCGTGGATCGGCAGCGCCGGCACCGGCGGCACGTACACGGTCCGGCGCAACGGCGAGACCGTCGAAACGATCACTCTGCCGCAGCACCCCGGATACGCCCGGTACACCATCAGCGACGTCACGTTGAGGACCGGAGACCGGCTGGGGATCGCCTTCGGCTCCGGCACCGCCTGGGTCAACGCCGACGACCTGATGATCTCTCCCGCCGCACCCGCCGACCCGAAGGTCACCTCGTCCGACCCCGAGGTCGCCGAGATGTTCGCCTGGGCCCGGAAGAAGGCCAACAGCTGGGTCCAACTGCCCGGTACGACAGGCCCCGTCAACGTCGACGAGTACCAGACCGGCGGCACCGGCACCGCGTCGTACGAGCCCACCTACTGGGCCGGATACGCCAACCGCAGCGCCTACTACTCCCGCGACATGACCCACCAGCTCGCCGGCGCCCACCTCATCGGCCTCGACGCCGAGAACGAGACCATGCTCCGCTCCTACGCGGCGTCGGCCACCGCCGAGCACAAGTACTTCCCGGTGTGGTCCCTCAACTTCGACGCCAAGACGTACCTGAGCATCGACTACAAGAGCCCGGACAACTTCGTGCGCGAGGTGCCGGCCACCTTCGAACTCGTCGAGAAGGCGGCCCAGGCCTACCTCTGGACCGGCGACCGCAGATACGTCGACGACCCGGTGCTGTGGGACTTCTACCGGCACGCCACCGAGCAGTTCATCGACCTGCACAACTCCGCCAAGGACAACGGGAAGGTCAAGGTCGCCGAGGGCACCGGCAACGGCATCTTCGCCGGCGCCGCCAGCTACAACGAGCAGGACGGCGACGGCCTCGCCGAGGCCGGGGACGGCATCGCCTCCGAGTACCAGGCGTATCTGGCGATGGCGGTCCTCGCCCGCGGCAAGGGCGACACCAAGCTGGCCAGGACCTACGACAAGCGTGCCGCCGACCTGAAGACGTACTTCAACGACGACTGGAGCGGCACCGGCAGCGGCGCCGACATGGTCCGCGCCTACACCCTCTCCGGCACCCCGGTCACCGGCTGGGGCAAGGAGAACAGCGTCTTCATGCCGATGAAGCAGATCATCGACCCCGGCCCGCGCAACGACGCCTACCTCGACTACATCGAGAAGCAGGAGCTGGGGCCGGAGGGGTCGCCCAACATCGAGTCGACGACCTACCTGCCCGACATGTTCTTCAAGAACAACCGCAACGACACCGCCTGGCAGTGGATGCGGAAGATCTACGGCGAGCGGGAGACCCAGCACGTCAACTCCAGCCAGGGCCCCGACGGCGACTACCCCGAGGTGTCGTTCACCCTGGTCAGCCAGACCGTTCAGGGCCTGATGGGCATCACGCCGGACGCCCCGGACCACAAGGTGACCACCCAGTCTCGGCTGCCGTCCGGCATGAAGTGGCTCCAGGCGGCGGACGTCCCCATCGGCACGGGCACCGTCACCGTCCGCCACGACGGCGCGACGAGGACCACGCTGACGAACAACTCCCGCAAGGACTCCTACCGTTGGGAGGCCCGCTTCCCCGGCGTACACAAGCGGATCGAGGTCGACGGCGTCCCCCAGCGGGTCCGCACCAAGAAGGTCGACGGCGTGACGTACACGTACGCGACCCCGACGGTACGGGCGGGACGGACGGCGGTGGTCCAGGTGACCGGCTGACCCGCGGGCCGCTCCCCGGCGCGCTCCGTCAGCCCACGACGGCGCCGACCGGCGGTACCGAAGCCGCCCCGGCCTCGTACAGCGCATGGGCCGCCCGCAGCACCAGATCGTCCCGGTGGCGGGCGGCCACGAGCTGCAACCCCACCGGCAGCCCGTCCCCGTCCACTCCCACCGGTACGGTCGCGGCCGGCTGCTGGGTCAGGTTGAAGGGGTACGTGAACGGCGTCCATCCCGTCCAGCGCCGGAGACCCGAGTTCCTCGGCACCTCCGCCCCCGCCTCGAACGCGGTGAGCGGCAGCGTCGGCGTGACCAGCAGGTCGTACCGCTCGTGGAAGAGGCCCATGCGACGCCCCAGATCCATCCGGACGTCCACCGCCGCCAGATACTCCAGCGCGCTCAGCCCGGCCCCCTGCCCGCAGATCTCCCGCAGCCCGGGGTCCAGCAACTCCCGCTGCTCGGAGGAGAAACGCTGGGTCACCCGGGCCGCCCCCGCGAACCACAGCGCGTGGAACGCCTCCACCGGGTCGCTGAAGTCCGGGTCGGTCTCCTCGACGTACGCGCCCAGTCCGGCCAGCTCGGCCACCGCCCGCCGTACCGCCGCCGCGACCCCCGGACGGACCGCCACCTGGCCGCCCAGCGTCGGTGAGAACGCCACCCGCAGTCCGCGCACGCCCCCGGAGAGGCCAGCCGTGAAAGGCCCCGGGGCGGGACCCAGCGCCGACCAGTCCCGGGCGTCCGGGGTGCCGATCACGTCCAGCAGCAGTGCCGCGTCGGCCGCGTCCCGGGTCATCGGGCCCACGTGCGACAGCGTGCCGAACGCGCTCGCCGGGTACAACGGCACCCTGCCGTACGTCGGTTTCAGGGCGAAGACGCCGCAGAAGGCCGCCGGGATGCGCACGCTGCCACCGCCGTCCGTGCCCAGGGACAGGGGCCCGGCACCCAGGGCGACGGCCGCCGCGCTGCCGCCGCTCGAACCGCCGGCGGTGCGGGACGGGTCGTACGGGTTGCGGGTGATCCCGGAGAGCGGGGAGTCGGTCACGCCCTTCCAGCCGTACTCGGGGGTGGTGGTCTTGCCGATGAACACGGCGCCGTGCTCGCGGAGCCGGGCGACGGAGGGCGCGTCCTCGTCCCAACTCCCGTCGGCGGAAATGGTCCTGGAGCCGCGCAGGGTCGGATGACCGCGCATCAGCAGGATGTCCTTCACCGTCACAGGGACGCCGTCGACCAGGCCTTTCGGCTCGCCCCGCCGCCACCGTTCCGCCGACTCCCGTGCCTGGGCCAGGGCGTCCTCCTCGGTGAGGCGGACGAAGGCGTTGACCTCCGGCTGGATCCGGGCCGCCCGTTCCAGGACCGCCCGGGTGGCCTCCACCGGGCCGAACCCGCCCGTGCGGTAGCCGTCGAGGAGCTGTCGGGCGGTGAGGCCGGTGAGGTCGGTGAGCTGCATGAGGGGCACCCTCCCGAGGGTCAGTGACCGGGCACGTAACCGCGTTTCTTGTCGACCACGTTCAGCAGTGACCTGCCCGCCGCCCACCGCTCGTACAACTCCACGAACTGAGTGCCCAGTTCGTCCCGCCAGCCGATCGTGTCCCCGCTCATGTGCGGCGACACGATGAGGCCCGGTACGTCCCACAGCGGACTGTCGGCGGGCAACGGCTCGGTGGTGAAGACGTCCAGGGCCGCGGCGGCGATCCAGCGCCGGGTCAGCGCCCGTACGAGCGCGTCCTCGTCGACCAGCTGGCCCCGGCCGACGTTGATGAAGCAGGCCGACGGCTGCATCACGCCGAAGCGCCGCGCGTCGAACATGCCCCGCGTCTGCTCGGTCAGCGGCGCGGCCGCGATCACCCAGTCCGCGCGGGACATCAGCCGGTCCAGGTCGTCGGGGCCGTGGATGCCGGTGCGCGGAACACGGCCGACCAGCGCGGTGGTGATGTCGAGCGCCTTGAGGGTGCGGACGACGGCCCGGCCGATCGGGCCGGAGCCCACCACGCACGCGCGGGTGCCGCCGACCCGGCGCGCCTCGCGGTGCCGCCAGGTCCGCTCCCGCTGGAGGCCGAGGGTCTGGGGGAGGTCCTTGGCGATCGCCAGGACCAGCGCGGCCACGTACTCGGCGATGGGCCGGTCGAAGACCCCGCGCGCGTTGGTGACGACCGTGTCGGACGCGGCCAGTTCGGGGCACATCAGATGGTCGACGCCCGCGCTCGCCGTGTGCACCCAGCGCGGCCGCGGCCCCTCGCCCGGCCACGCCTCGCGGACGGCGTGCGAGGCGAAGTCCCACACCAGGAGGGCATCGGCCGCAGGCAGCCGGGCCGCCAGACCCGCCGCGTCCGTGTGCACGATCCGGGCGCGGCCGGTGAGCCGGCCGAGCCGCGGGGGCGGGTCGGCGTCGAGGACCAGCAGGGTGGGGACGGGCGGCGTCATTCGGGGCGGTCTCCCGGCGTCCGGCAGCGTCTGACATGGGCGGATCGAGCGTCTGAGATGCGCGGATTGACCACGCTCGCACCCGAACCTACCTTCGTCAACACGGGCGTGACCATCGACCGTTGCCCCTCGACTTCCAGCGTGAGGCCGGTGACTCCCCATGGACGTCTCCTTTCTGGGCGGACCTCGTCCCCAGCGCGGTGTCGGAGTCGTGGCGCCCTTCGACTTCGCTTTGGACCGCGAACTGTGGCGCTGGGTGCCCGACGACGTGTCCCTGCACCTGACCAGGACGCCGTTCGTGCCGGTCGAGGTCAGCCTCGACCTGGCCCGGCTGGTCAGCGAGCACGAGACGCTCGCCGAGGCGGTGCGCGCGCTGACCGCCGTCGCACCCGAGGTGGTCGCCTACGCCTGCACCTCCGGCAGCTTCGTCGGCGGCATCGCCGGGGAGCGCGCGATGTGCGAGGCGATGACCCGGTCCGGCGCGCTGCCCGCGCTCACCACCTCCGGTGCGCTGCTCGACGCGCTGACCGAGCTGGGCGTACGGCGGCTCGCGCTGGTCACGCCGTACACGGTCTCGGTGACGCGGGTCCTGGAGGAGTACGTCGCGGAGGCGGGCGTCCAGGTCGCCGGGGTCGCGTTCATGGGACTGACCCGGCACATCTGGCAGGTGCCGTACCGGGACGTGGTCGCCATGGCCCGGCAGGCGGTACGGCCCGGAGCCGCCGACGCCCTGTTCATCTCCTGCACCAACCTGCCCACCTACGACGTCATCCCCCAGCTGGAGGCCGAGCTGCGCGTCCCCGTCCTGTCGGCCAACCAGGTCACGATGTGGGCGGCGCTGCGCAGGCTGGGTACCCGAGCCGTTGGGCCCTATCAGACGCTGATCGGTCATCCGGACGGATCGGCGCCGCGGGAGTGGCCCGTACTGCCGGAAGAACAGCAGGAAGGGTGGACATGACAGCGCTCGGAATCCTCTATCCGGGGCACTCCGCGGAGGACGACTACCCGCGCATGGAACAGCTCCTCGGCAGCGACATCCGGGTGGACGTCGTCCACACCGACATCGGCGAGGACGCGCACCGGGTGGACGCGCTGCGGGAGATGGGATCGGCCCCGCGGCTGGCGGCCGGGGTGGACGAACTACGGCTCGCGGGCGCGGACGCGGTGGTGTGGGCGTGCACCAGCGGCAGCTTCGTGTACGGCTGGGAGGGCGCCCACCAGCAGATCCGGGACCTCGCGCAGGCGGCCGGGCTGCCGGCGTCGTCCACGTCCTTCGCGTTCGTGCACGCGGTGCGGGAGCTCGGGGTACGGCGGGTGGCGGTCGGCGCGACCTACCCGGACGACGTGGCGCAGCTCTTCGCGGACTTCCTGCGGGTCGGGGGCCTGGAGGTCACCGGGGTCCGCTCGTCGGGGATCGTCACGGCGGCGGAGGTGGGGACGTGGGGGGAGGAGGAGGTACTCACCCTGGCGCGGACCGCGGACGCCTCCGGCGCGGAGGCGGTACTCCTCCCGGACACGGCGCTGCACACGGCGGCGCATCTTCCACTCCTGGAGAAGGCGCTGTCCAAGCCGGTGCTCACGGCGAACCAGGTGACCGTGTGGGAGGGCCTGCGGCTGGCCGACCGCCGGGTGAACGAGCCGGCACTGGGCACCCTGTTCACCCGCCAACCAATCATCCAGGCCTGACGCCCCCCGCACCAGGGGGCTCCGCCCCCTGGCCCCCGCCCACCCACCACCCGACTCGGTCGGCATGAAGAAGCCGTCTTGGGCGGGGGACGGCCGACTCGGTCGGTGCCGAAGGGGCCCGACGGCTTTTTGCTGGGGTCAGGAATAAGCGGAGCCATCCTCCTGTTATCGCCCTCCAGTACAGCTCATGGTCGCAAAACAGGAGGCTCTCACCGTGTCGGCAGACGAGATCCGGGGCATCGCACACGGGACCGCCCCCGTCCCCCTCTCCGTACTGGACCTGGTGACCGTCGGCACCGGCAGTACCGCCTCCGACGCCCTGCGCACCAGCGTGGAGCTCGCGCGGCTCACCGAGGCCCGTGGTTTCCAGCGGTTCTGGGTCGCCGAGCACCACTCCATGCCGGGTGTGGCCTCCTCGTCGCCGGCCGTGATCCTCGCCCACCTCGCCGCCCACACGGAGCGCATCCGGCTGGGTTCGGGCGGTGTCATGCTGCCCAACCACGCGCCGCTCGTCATCGCGGAGCAGTTCGGCACGCTGGAGGCCATGGCCCCGGGGCGGGTCGACCTGGGCCTCGGCAGGGCGCCGGGCACGGACGGGGCCACCGCGGCCGCCCTGCGCCGTACCCAGACCCTCAACGAGGGCGCCGACGACTTCCCGCAGCAGCTCGCCGAGCTCACCCGGTTCCTGGACGACGACTTCCCGGACGGCCACCCCTACCGCCGTATCCACGCGATCCCGGGCCCCGTCCAGAGCACCAGCCCCGGTGGTGTCCAGTCCCCGCACCGGCCGGTCGTCTGGCTGCTCGGCTCCTCCGGCTTCAGCGCCCGGCTCGCCGGCATGCTCGGGCTGCCGTTCGCCTTCGCGCACCACTTCTCCGCGCAGAACACCGTCCCGGCCCTCGACCTCTACCGCGAGTCCTTCACCCCGTCCGCCGTCCTCGACGAGCCGTACGCCCTCATCGGCGTCTCCGCGCTCGCCGTGGACGAGGAGCGCGAGGCCCGGCGCCAGGTGCGGGCCGGCGCGGTGAACATGCTGCGGCTGCGCACCGGACGGCCCGGTCTGTTCCCGGACCCGGACGACGTCGAGAAGCACGAGTTCTCCCCGATGGAGGAGGAGTTCGTGCACTCCTGGACCGCCAACATCGTGCACGGCACCGCCGACGAGGTGCGCGCCGGTCTCGACGACCTCCAGAAGCGCACCGGCGCCGACGAGCTGATGCTCACCACCCACGCCCACCGCGGCGAGCTGCGCCTGCGCTCCTACGAACTGATCGCCGACGCCTACGGCTTGCCGACCGGGGTGTCCGCGTAGGTACGGGTGCCCAGCAGCTCGGAGATACGGTCCGGCGTCACCGGCCGGGAGTACAGCCACCCCTGGCCGGTGTCGCAGCCGATGTGCCGCAGCCGGGAGGCCTGCGCCGAGGTCTCGACGCATTCGGCGGTGACGGTGAGGCCGAGCCGGTGGGCCAGCTGGATCATCGCCTCCACGACGACCTCGTCGGCCGGGTTCGGACGGTCGCCCGGCTCGTCGTACTGGAAGCCCCGGACGAAGGAACCGTCCAGTTTGAGGACGGAGACCGGCAGCCGGCTGAGGTAGGCGAGGTTGGAGTAGCCGGTGCCGAAGTCGTCGATGGCGATGCGGACGCCCATGTCGCTGAGGGCCTGAAGAGCCTGCAGCGGGCGGCCCGCCGAGCCCATCACCGCCGACTCCGTCAGCTCCAGCTGGAGCAGATGCGGCGCCAGGCCGGTCTCGGCGAGGGTCTCCGCCACGTCCGCGACCAGGTCGGAGTCCCAGACCTGGCGCACGGCCACGTTCACGCTCACGAAGATCGGCGGCTCGCCGGGGTGGTCCAGCTGCCACCGGCGGGCCTGCCGGCAGGCGGTGGTCAGGGCCCAGCGGCCGAGCGGGACGATGGAGCCGTCCTCCTCCGCCAATCCGATGAACCGATTCGGCGCTAGTGTGCCGAACTGCGGATGATTCCATCGGACCAGGGCTTCGACCCCGCTCAGCCGCCCGTCCTCCATGCCCACCAGCGGCTGGTACTCGAGCACGAACTCGCCGCGCTCGATGGCCGGGCGGAGGGTGGAGGAGAGCGCCTGGCGGGTGACCAGGTGGGCGTTGCGCTCCGGGTCGAAGAGCGTCCAGCGGGACTTGCCGTCGGCCTTCGCCCAGTAGAGGGTCGTGTCGGCGGCCTGCATCAGACCGGTGGCCGTCGTACCCGCCGCATGGCGCTCCACCACCCCGATCGAGGCAGACAGGGAGAGCCGCTGGCCGGCCAGGTCGAACGGCGCCTGCAGAGCCGCCAGCGCCGACTCGGCCAGATCGGCCAGCTGTTCCGTGCCCGTCGAGTCCTCGACCAGCAGGGCGAACTCGTCGCCTCCGAGCCGGGCCACCAGCGGCGCCCCGGCCCGCGCGAAGCCGGCCTCGCCGGCGACCCGGGTCAGCCGTTCGGCGACGGCGGCCAGCAGCCGGTCGCCCACCCGGTGGCCGAGGGTGTCGTTGACCGCCTTGAAACCGTCAAGGTCCAGGTAGCACAGGCCGATTCGGCCGGTACCGCCCTGCTCGTACGACTCCGCCTCCAGCGCGGCCGAGAGGCGCTCGAAGAACAACGACCGGTTGGGCAGCCGGGTCACCGGGTCATGCATCTGCAAGTGCCGCAGCCGGGCCTGGAGTTCGCGGCGCGCACTGATGTCGGAGACCGACAGCAGCACGCCCGGGGTGTCCCGCGCCAACGGGGAGACGGTGACCTGCACCCAGAGGGAGTGCCCGTCGGGGTGTTTGAGACGGCGGGTGCAGCGCAACTTGGCCTGCCGGCCGCGCAGTACCTCGCGATAGGCGTGCCAGATACGGGCGTCGGAGGCCAGGTCCACCAGATCCGCGGCGATCCGCCCGGTCAGGCCGGCCGGGTCGGCGCCGATCAGGGTGGCGAACGCCGCGTTGGCGGTGCTGACCAGGCCGTCGCGGTCGACGACGGCCATGGGTAGCGCGGCGGCCGTGAAGGCGTGCTCATATGTCCTGGGATCCGGCGCCTCGCCTGTCGGCGCTGCTGTCCGTGTTGCCTGTGTTGTCTGTGTTGTCTCTGCTGTCTCGCCTGTCTTCGGGTCGGTCGTCTCGTTGTACGACTTCCGACTGATATTGTCACTCTCTGTGACGGCGGACCGGTCGAGGTCTGCCGCGGGCGTCGGCCCTTCGGACGTTCCGCTCACCGCTCGCTCCCGCAGTGCACTCGATCTCTGTCCGTGCAGGAAAGTGTGCCGATCATAGAGGCTGGCCCGAGGGCCTTCCAGCCACTGTCCAGTGTCCACGATGAAGCACCGGTTCTGACAGATCGTTTCTGCCCGCACCTGGACGGGTTCTTGAGCCGCCTGGCCACTTGTGACGTTCCGTGAGTTTCCCGGGGTGTCGGCCGTTCGGGTTCCTCACCCTTCTGGTGCAGGTAAACAGGACATAAGATGACAAACTCGCACAGGCTGGGTGGCGGTGTCCCGCGAACCGCCCCGGAGGTCCTTCCGTGCCGCGTCTCCTGCTGCGCAGCACCGCCGCCGTGTTCACCACGATGTCGGCGCTCGTCGCGACGACGATCCTGACCGGACCGTCGGCCGCCGAGCCGTTCTCCACGGCTCCCTGCGCCCTGCATCGCACCGACGCGCACCACTCCGAGGGCGTCGACACCTGGAACGCCGCCTACACCCGCCCCACCCACCCGCTCTCGGCCGTGATGGTGTTCCTCTCCTTCCCGGACGCGCCCCCGCGCACCACCCCCGCGGAGCTGGCCGCCGACCACTTCCCGGCCACCAGCCGGTACTTCGAGCAGGCCTCATACGGGAAGTTCACCATCCGGCCGCACCCGTTGACGCACTGGCTGCGGATGCCCCGGCCGTCGGTCGCCTACGGCATGAAGCGCGACTGGAACCTGGTGCTGCGGGCCGCCTACCTGCGGGACGCGTTCGCGGTGGCCGATCCCGAGGTCGACTTCTCGCGCTACGACGTCGTGTACCTGGTGGCCGATCCGGACGCGCCGGGCGTCGACTCCGATGCCACGAAGGTGGTCAACCTGGACGTCCCGGTGCACGTCGACGGCAGGGACCTCCGCCGGGTCGTCACCGTCTTCGAGAGGCATCCGCCGGACCGGCTGGTTCTCGCCCATGAGACCGGGCATGTCTTCGACCTCCCCGACCTCTACCACCGCCCGGTGGACGGCAAGGGCGACTGGGACACCTATGTCGGCGACTGGGATCTGATGGGCAGCCAGTTCGGGCTGTCCCCGGACCTCTTCGCCTGGCACAAGTGGAAGCTCGGGTGGCTGAATCCGCGCCAGGTGGTGTGCGTGCGGGGGACCAGGCCGACCCGGCTGACCCTGGAGCCGCTGTCGGCCGGACCGGGGGTGCCGGAGGAGGGCGCCGCGGGCGCGCCGGCCTTCGGGCTCGGCGACGGCACCAAGCTGGCGGTGGTCCGCACCGGGCCCGACAGCGTGCTGGCCTTCGAGGCGCGGGGCGCGTCCGGGAACGACAGCGCGGCCTGTCGGCAGGGCATCCTCGTCTACCGGGTCCGTGACGAGACGGCCTCCGGCGGCGGCCCGATCGAGGTGGTCGACGCCCATCCGCGCGCCGAGGCCTGCTGGGAGAGCTCCGTCTACCCGCCGCTGGCCGACGCCCCGGTCGCCCTCGGCGAGAGTTTCACCGTCCCGGGGGACGGCGTGCGGGTCGAGGTGGAGGGGCGGACGGCGTCCGGCGCGTGGAACGTGAAGATCACGCCGGGGGAGCTGGCCTGACACGCGGGCGGCGGAGCCGGAAAGACGGCGGGTCGGGAACCTGGCGGGTCGGGAACACGGCGGGTCGGGAACACGAAAGGCCAAGCTCACAGGAGCTTGGCCTTTCGCCTACTTCGCGTGCGCCGCCAGGGACTCGAACCCCGGACCCGCTGATTAAGAGTCAGCTGCTCTAACCAACTGAGCTAGCGGCGCCTGCTGACGTCGTAGACCTTAGCATCCTGATCGGCGGGAGGAAAAATCGATATCCGTACGGCCGAGCGGGCCGCCCGCACCGCGGCCCAGAGCAGGATTTCCGGTCCGGGGAGCCAGGGGTGCCGGGTGTCCGGACCGACCAGCCAGCGCGCGCCGGCCGGGGCGGGGGAGCGGTCGCCGTTCAGTGCGGGGACGGTCACCGCGTCGCCGGTGCCGTGGCACAGCAGCGGCGGTACGGCCTGGCCGCGGCCGCCCCACTCCTCCCAGCCGAGCAGCGACGGCAGCCGGGCGGCGGTGCCGGGGGCGGCGAACAGGAGCATGCGGCCCCGGAACGCCGCGACCGGCCCGGAACCCGGCCCCTCGTCCCACAGCCGGTCCAGCATGCGGCGGCCGAACACCGCCGGGGCGTTCACCACGTCGAACACCGAGCCGCAGGGCAGGACGACCGGGGCGTCCGGCCGCTCCTCCCACAGGGCGAGCGTGCTCCGCGGATACGTTCCTGCGGAGGCGAGCCACGCGGCTCCGTCGGAGGTGACCCCGGCGGCGTCGGAACGGTCGCCGGGGCCGTGCAGGGGCGTCTCGTACGGGTTGCTGCTCATAGGGAATTGATACCTATCGTGAGCCGACGCTCGCGGTGAGTTGCGGAAAACCGGGACGGGATGGGCCGGAGGGGGTATCTTGCCCGCCTGGCACCCGCCTGGCATATGCCGCCTGCGGTGCTCCTGCGCCGCGGAACCGCTAGACGGGCTCCGCCGGCTCGGCGTCCTCGCTGCCCTTCAGCAGGTCCCGGCCGAACTCGACCATCTTCTTCGCGTAGTCCTCGGTCCACTCGGCCCGCGCGGCGATGTCGGCCGGGGTCAGACGGTCGAAGCGGCGCGGGTCGGCGAGCTGGGCGGCGGCCATGGCCTGGAACTCCACCGCGCGGTCGGTGGCCACACGGAACGCCTGGGTCAGCTCGGTCGCGCGCGCCAGCAGCGCCCCGGGGTCGTCGATCGACTCCAGGCCGAAGAAGTGCTCAGGGTCGGCGACCGCTGCGACCGGCTCGAAGAGCAGGTGCGCGGGGCGTAGCCGCGGTTCGTTCCGACGCGGCGTTTGCTCCGCCATGTCTGGTCCTCCTCGTACGGTTCGGTGCCTACGGTTCGATGGCCACCGTCCATTCTCTCGCGCCCGCGCAAGCCCACCCCAAGGCCGCCGGGTGACGCTGCGCTCACCGACGCGTTCGTCAGGGGCGCCGGTTGACCCGGTGTTCGGCCAGGTGGGCCAGTACGGCGTGGTTGGCCTCCCGGCCGTCGGGGCTGTGTTTGTCGGCCGCCTGCGGCGGCGTGCCGGACTCCGTCCGGCGGAGGGGGCGGTGAGCGGGGCGTTCGTCAGGGGCGCCAGGTGACCCGGTGTTCGGCCAGGTGGGCCAGGACCGCGTGGTTGGCCTCCCAGCCGTCCGGGAACTTGACGAGGGTTCCCAGTTGGACCGGTTCTGTCGACGGGTAGTCGTCCAGGAGGTCGGTCACGCCGGCGCGGCAGATCACGATGCAGGCCTGGCGGTGCCGGGAGGCCAGGACGCACAGGCGGCCCGTCTCCAGGTGGAAGGCGGTGGCGTCGGGGCGGCCGGAGAGCGGGTGGAGGACGACCGTCACGTCGTACTCGCGGCCCTGGAGGCGATTCGCGGTGTCGACGGTGACGTCCGTCACGCCCAGCTCCGCCAGGGCCGCGCGGACCGCTGCCGCCTGGTCCCGGTGGGCCGTGCCGACGGCGATCCGGTCGGCGGTGAGCGGGGACGGATCGGGCGAGCGCTCGGAGACGGCCGCTCCGCCCCGGTCGAGGAGTCGTCGTACCACCGTCGCCACCGCCCGGACCGCCTCCGGGTCGGTGCGCGGGGTGTGCCGGGCGGGCAGTTCCAGCAGGCCCCAGCCGGACTGAGCCGCCTCGTCGATCACCCGGTCGGGTCCGGAGCCGTCGGAGGCGACGGCGAAGGCCAGCCGCCGGTCGCCGTGGCCGGTGCCGCTGCGGAACGGGGTGTACGGGTAGAACGCGCCGGAGACGAGCGGGGCGGCGGAGGCGGGGAGGCGCCAGGAGACCGGCAGGCGGTGCTGCGGGAGGCCCGGGTTGTGGGCGAGGAGGGTGGAGACGGCCGACGCCGAGGGGTCGTACGACAGGCCCGCCCACTGCTCGCTGCCCACCGTCGCGAACGGGTCCAGCTGGCCGGGGTCGCCCACGAACAGGGCCCGTTCGAACAGCCCGGCGACGGCCAGCAGCGAGTCCGAGCGCATCTGGTAGGCCTCGTCGACGATCGCGTGCCGCCAGGGCTCGTCCACCGTGACGTGCGCCCACTTCGCGGCGGTGGACAGCACTACCGGCGCCTCCCGCAGGTCGGCCGCCTTCGCCGACTTGCGGACGTTCGGCAGGTCGTCCAGCGCCTTGTCGTACGGGTCGGCGTCACTGCTGTGCAGCCGGCCCACGGGCAGCTCCGGGTTCTGCTCGGCGAGCCGGAGGACCAGGTCGTCGACCTGCGCGTTCGTCTGCGCGACCACCATCAGGGGGCGGCCCGCGGCGGCGAGTTCGAGGGCCGCCCGGACCACCAGCGTGGACTTGCCGGCACCCGGCGGGGAGTCCACGACCACACCCCGGTCGGTGCCGTGCAGGGTGTCGTGGAGGATCGCGTCGGTGGCGCGGGTGGCGGCCGCACCCGGGTCGAAATCGACGTCGGCCGTCACAGCACGTCCTCCTCGGTCACCGTGTCGGCCGCCTCCGACGCGGCCTCGCCCGGCGGCCCGCCGTGGGTCCACGGGGTCGCCTCCGGGTCGGGCAGCTTCGCCCCGCCACGCTGCTCGTGTTCGAACAGGGTGAAGGTGAGCCGGTCGCCCTTCTCCGGGACCGACCCCACCTCCGGCTCCTTGCCCCGGCCCATCTTGTCCAGGACCCGGAGCACCAGGACCCCCTCGGCCTCGTACCCGACGAACTCCATGGACTGCGGTTTGCCGCCCAGCGAGCGGTACGCCTTCGCGCGCTCCCCGAGATGCGGCCGGTCCTCCGTGCGCAGGGTCACCAGCGGGCGCGGGCTGGGCCGCTTGCCCTCGCTGTAGGCCATGACGACATCGAGGACCTCACCCGCGAACGCCTCCCCGGTCAGCCGCCGCCCCGCCATCACCAGCGGGTCGTCCAGCGCCTCCTGGGCCTCCAGCCGGGCCTGTTCGCGCTCGCGGCCGGCCAGCTTGTTGGCGGCGGTGACCGCGTCGTCGCGGCGCGGCTGCGGCGGCTCGCCGGCCAGCACCCGGTCCCGGTGGCCGGTGAACGACCAGCGGTCGCGGGTCCACCGTTCCTCGACCCTGGCGCCCTCCGGCAGCCGGTGCAGCAGGTCGAGCCCGTGCCAGACCGCGTCCCAGGTGGGCCGGGTCCGGCTGGCGACGAGGTCGCGGATCTCCCGCTCGGCGGCGGTGAGGATCGCGAGCCGGGCGTCGGCCTGGAGGCCGTCCTCGGCACCGGCCAGGGCGGTACGGGCGCGGTCGTACCGCTCGAAGGCGGGGGCCAGCAGCTTGTTGTCGAACGCCGGGTCGGTGGCCGGCCCGGCCGGCGGGCACAGCAACTGCCCCTCCCCGTCCCGGGCCAGCTCGGCCACGCGCGCCGCCGCCGCGCCCGTGCTGCCGTCCGGCGGGCTGATCCAGGCGAGCAGTGCGCCCAGGTGCTGGTCCTCGACGCCGGACTGCCCGGTCGCCCAGTGCCGGGAGAGCAGGTCCGTCATGGCGAGCAGGAGGGAGGAGCCGGGGACGCGGGCGCGCTCGCCGAAGTGGGTGAGCCAGCGGCCGAGCAACGGCACCCGGGGCGGAGCCGGGTAGGGCGCCTCCGGGTCCTGCTCCGCCGTGCGCCGGAAACGCATCGACCGCCCCAGCAGCCGTACGTACTCGACGCCCGCGCGGCCCGGGACGATCAACTGGGGTGCGTCCGCGCACAGTTCCACCTCGACCTTGACCCGCTTGCCGGTCTCCGGGTCGGTCTCGGTGCGCTCGGCGGCCTCGACCGAGCCGGCGTAGGAGTCCAGGTACGGCAGGACGACGTCGGCGAGTTCGGCGAGGAACGCGAACCGCAGGTCACGGTCGCGGGGCTGCGGTACGACCAGCAGGCGCGGGGCGTCCCGGTCGGTGCCGACCAGGGCGCCGAGGGGCGCACCCGCCTCACCCGAGGTGGTGAGCGGCACGAAGACGAGGGGGTGCCCGGACAGGTGCCGGTGGCGGACGGTCGCGGCGGGCTGCGCGGTGCCCGTGCTCACGGCTTCGAGACGGGCGAGGGTGGTGATCAGGGACACACGGCCCCCTGGGCGCTCAGCGCTTCGGCGCGCAGGGCCGCCGCACGGCGCAGGGCCGCCACCGCCGGATCGTCCGGGTCGCCGCTGTCGCCGCGCGCCGCCGACAGGACGTCCTCGACGGTGGTCAGCCCGCCCAGCTCGGCCCGGACCGCGCGGCCGAGTGTGGTGACCTCGTCGGCCGCGCGGGAGCGCTGCCGGCAGTGGAAGGCCAGTTCGCAGGCGGACAGGCACTCGGGCGCGTAGGCCGCCGGGACCGCTTCGACGGCCGCCGTCAGCTGCTCGGCGGGCAGGCCGGGGGCGAAGCAGGTGCCCTCCGGGAGGGTGTCGGCGATGTCCTGGATGCGGGTGAGCCGAGCCAGCTGGCGGGCGGTGACCGCGCGCTGCTTGCGGACGTCGACGGCGGCGGCGGTGGGCAGGTTGGAGAAGTCCTTGGGGCAGACCAGCAGCACGTCGTGCCGCACCCGCGGGGCGGGGTCGAGCCGGGCGGCGACCTCTTCGAGGGCCAGCACGTACACCGCCGCCTGCCGGGCCGCCGCCCCGACTTTCGCCGGGTCCGCCGAACCGTCCAGCATCGGGAAGGACTTGATCTCCACGACCGTCCAGCTGCCGTCGGGGTGCACGACCACCGCGTCCGGCTCCAGGAACGCCGGGGAACCGGCCACCTGGAGGGCCAGCATCGGATGGTCGAGGAGCACCCAGCCGCCCGCCTCGCCCGCCTCGCGCAGTGCCAGTGCCGTACGGGCCGTCCGCCCCTCGGGGCCGATCGCGGACAGGTCGGGCACGGCGGCCCGCTCGGCCGGCTCGGCGCCCGGATCGAGGTGCTTGCGCACCAGCCGCAGCAACTCCGCACCGCCGTCCGCCTTCACCTTCGCCTCGAAGGCGTTGCCCCGGGTCAGCGCGAACTGCGACTGGCCGAAGGCCGACGGTGCGCCGAGGGCGCTCGCCAGCGCGGTCTTGTCCACCCCGGCGCCGTCCAGGATCGCCCGCCTTCGGCACCCCGGGTTCGCGGCGAGTGCCGCGAGGGCGCGCGCGTCGAGGGCCTTGGCGGGGACGTCGGGGCCGCGCAGCTCAGCGAGCCGGTGCCGGAGCGCCGTCCCCCGCGTCGGTGGGGGAGGCGTCCGGTTCGGCTCCGGAGGCGAGCCGGGACTCGCGCTGCGATGGAATGCGCTCACCCGGCGAAGTCTGGCATCCGCCACTGACAATCGGGGAAACCGTGCCGCCGGAGCGTGCTGCGACCAGTGAGGTGCCCCGGGTCACCCGGACCCGGACGAAGGCCGCCGCCCGCGTCACATACGGCGTGAGCAGGTAGCCGACGCCCATCACGAACACGCCCGCGACCGCGTCCAGGAAGTAGTGGTTGGCGGTACCCATGACCACGATCGCGGTCAGCAGCGGGTAGGCCACGCCGAGGACCCTGGTCAGGCGGTTGCCGCCGTGGCGCCACAGCATGACCCCGCACCACAGCGCCCAGCCGCAGTGCAAGCTCGGCATCGCCGCGTACTGGTTGGTCATGCCGCCGAGGCCGCGCGGGGCGCTGGCGTCGCCGCCCCACCAGCCGTACGAGCTGTACTGCGCCATCGTGTCGACGAAGCCGTACTTCGCGTCGAGCAGCCGGGGCGGGCAGGTGGGCAGCAGGGTGAAGCCGATCAGGCCTATGAACGTGGACGTCATCAGCCAGGTGCGGGCCCGCCGGTAGATCTCGGCGCGCTTGCGGAACAGGAACACCAGGATCAGCGGGGTGACCAGGTAGTGCAGCGAGGCGTACCAGAAGTCCGCGGGTATGCCGAGCCACGCCTCCCGCGTGAACAGGCGGTTGAGCGGGTGCTCGGCGTTGAGGTGCAGGGCCTTCTCGATGCGCAGGATCGCCAGGCCGTGGTCGACGGCGGTCGAGGTGTCGCCGCGCGCGAGCAGGCGGCCGGCCGTGTAGCAGCTGTACACCAGCAGGATCAGCGGCAACTCGGTCCACCAGCGCAGTCGGGTCGGCGCAGCCACCTCGGTGCCCGTTTTCTCGGTCTGCGGCATCCGACTGCCTCCCCCTTCTCGTCCCTGTCTGCGCGGCACCCGGCTGGCCGACCGTGACACTTTACGTTGCGCGCAATCCCGCCCATGCAGGGCGCTCAGCCCTCAAAGACGCGGAGACCGCCCGCCGGGTTGCCCGTTCCCGGCGCGTTCCCAGGGTGGGTGATGATGGAGGTGTCCCGCTTCCGAATTTCTCCCGAAAGGTTCACCCGTCATGGCACCGCGCATCCTGCTGGCCCGGCACGGACAGACGGAGTGGTCGCTGTCCGGCAAGCACACCGGCAGGACCGACGTACCGCTCCTGGAGGAGGGCCGGCGGGGCGCCAAGCTGCTGGGCGAGCGGCTGCACCGGCCGCCGTACGACGGTCTCGCGGACGCCGAGATACGCACCAGCCCGCTGGCACGCGCGCGTGAGACGTGCGAACTCGCCGGGTTCGGCGAGCGGGCCGAGCGGTGGGACACGCTGATGGAGTGGGACTACGGGGCGTACGAGGGCCTGACCCCGGCCGAGATCCAGGCGGCCCGGCCGGGCTGGCTGATCTGGCGGGACGGGGTGCCCGGGGGCGAGTCCCTGGCGGAGGTGACCGCGCGGGCGGACGAGACCGTCGCCTGGGCCCGCTCGGCCGACCGGGACGTGCTGGTGTTCGCCCACGGGCACATCCTGCGGTCGATCGGGGCGCGGTGGCTGGGCCTGCCGCTGGACTTCGCGGCGCGGATCCGCTTGAACCCCACGTCGCTGTCGGTGCTGGGGTGGGCTTACGGGGAGCCCGCGATCGAGAGCTGGAACGACTTGGGACACCTGGCCGGCTGACGGTGCGCGGGGGCGGGGTCGCTTACCGGCGCTTGCAGGGTGCCTCCCCCAGAGGGGGTACCCCCAGCGCCCACCTCCCCCACTCTCGACTCCGCGCGAGCGGGGACTCCCATCGCCCCAGCGGCACGACTGCCCGCAGCTGGGGGGAGACGGCGGGCGAAGCGCCCCGTCAGGGGCGCGGGGAACTGCGCGACCAGCCCCCACGCACCCGCACTCGAATCCCGGCGCTACACAACCCTCGGTGTCGACGCGTGCCGGTCCAGGAACTCCTGGACCCCGCTCGCCCGCCGATGCGGCAACAGCACCCGCGCCGTGCCCGCCAGCATCCCCTGGATCCGGGACGACTGGACCTGGCCCAGCAGGTCCAGCACCCTCAGCCCCGCCATCGCCGCCTCGTCGGGACGCCCTCCACGGGCGAGGTCGTCCGCGAGCTCTGCCGTGTACAGCGCGATGTTCCTCGTGAAGTGCGGATCCTGCAGCTCGGCGGCCCTGCGCGCATGCCGTGAGGCCCGCCGCCAGTCGCCCAGCGTGGACCAGCACTGCGCCTCAAGGCCCTCCAGCTCGGCCTCTCCGTAGAAGCTCATCCACTCGGGGTCGGCGTCCGAGTGGCCTCGCTCGAAGAGGGCCTGCGCCCGGACCAGGGCCTGCTCGCAGCCGGTGCGGTCGGCGAGCCCCGCCCAGCCGCCCGCCTCGCGCAGCGCGAGCAGGGACATCAGGCGGGCCGAGCCCAGCGGCCGGCCGACCCGCTGCGCGGCCTGCGCCGCGCGCACCGCTTCCCTCGGCCGCCCCGCGTCCCGCGCGAGGAACGCCGTGTTGCAGAAGGCGTGCGCCTCCAGCCCCGGGTCACCGGTCATCCGCGCCGTCGCCAGCGCCTCCGCGTAGTGCGAGCGGGCGTCGTCGAAGCGGCCGGAGTCGTGGGCCAGCCAGCCCACCGAGATGGCCAGTTCACCGGCGCCCGAGTGCAGACGGTCGGCGGTCGTCTGCCGGGTCGCGCCGGCGTCCAGCAGCGCGTACGCCGCGCGCAGCGGAGCCGCCGCGCGCCGGTACAGTCCGTCCGCGCCGTGCCGGTCGTCGAGCAGACGGATCCGGCGTACGGCCTCCTCCAGGGCGGCCGCGTGCGAGGACCCGGCACGGTGGACCGGCCGGTCCACCGCCACGGCGTCGATGGTGGACCCCAGCGGGCCCAGCGTGGCGGCGGCCACTGTGGCGCCCCCGCCGGTCATGAATAGGCGACGCAGCACGTCGCTCTCCTCGTAGTTGTCGTGCGTCTCGTACGTGTCCTGCGGGTGATACGTGTCCGGCGGTTGAAACTCGTCCGGCGGGTCATACGGCTCGACGGCGCTTTGCGTCTCACCTCTCACGAGTGCGAGGGGCGTGTCCTCGGGCGGCCGTGCCCCGCGTCCGCGGACGGAGGAGCGGGGCGCGAAGCCGAGGTCGGCGAGCGTGCGACCGGGGAACATATGCAGGAACACCCGTTCGTACGCGTAGTTCGGGCAGCGGATCTCACCCGCCTCGACCCGGCCGATGTAGCGCGCGTCACAGCTCACCCGCTCGCCGATCTCGCGGGCGGCACGCCGAACCAGCGCGGCGAACTCGGCCGGCGAGTGCCGGCCGCGCAGTTGCCGGAAGGCGAGGTTCGGCCGTACCGGCCGATCGGGCTGCGACGGGGTCGTGGTTGACGACGCCATGGCCGGGTCCTCTCGTGCGAACCGTCGAACCATGCCGGACTCGTGGTGAGTTGTCCGAGTGGACCCTTGGTTCCGGCGGGCAAGAACGTACCTGCTGTGTCGGACTCGTGACGCTGTGTTTGGCTACAAACCGGATATCTCATGCACGATCTGCCATGAACTGCCATCCTTTGCGGCTGACTTCCGCCGTAGCCGTTGACGCGGTGGCGCGTTGGACGTCATGGACTGCAAGAGGGCTGCGCGGTGGAGGCCGGGATGGAGACCAGCCAGAGCAACGATCCTTGTACGCCGTCGACGACTTCGGCGGCAGACGATGCGGGATGCGACCTCGTGACGGTGCCGGCCCGGCAGGGCCTGGAGGCGGTCGACATCCTGCGCCGGGGGACCGGGGAGGGGGTGGGGCCTGTGCTTCACGACGACGGGGGCGACACCCTCGGCTTCGTGGTGCCGGCCGGTACGGCGGCGGGCTGGGACGTCCCCGGCAGCACCTGCACCGGCACCGACGGGCGCGGACTGCGGCTCAACCCCGAGCCGCCGGTCGAGGGCTCCGACTGGCTGCTGCCGCCCGGTGAGGCCGACCTCGCGACGGACCCGGCGGTGCTGCGCCGGGCGCTCGGGGAGGCGGCGAGGCTGATCAAGGCCGCGGACAGCTGCTGCTGAATTTCCGGTACGGCCGCTGCCTGCGAAAATGGCGGAATGGGCAAGTCCAGGAATTCACGGCGCCGGTCGGCTGCCGCCGCCGAGGCCGTTGTCGAGACCGTCGACTGCGGCCTCGCCCAGCTCATACCCGACCCCGAGCGCGGCCGTGCCTGGACCCTGCTCATCGACGGCGCCCCGCAGTCACACGTCGACCTCGACGATCCCGCGTACCTCTCCTTCGAGTACCAGCGCCGCCTCGGCCATGTGATCGACCTGGTCGCACCGCCGGGCAGACCGGTACAGGTGCTGCACCTCGGGGGCGGGGCGTTCACGCTGGCGCGGTACGTCGCGGCGACCCGGCCCCGGTCCACGCAGCAGATCGTCGAACGGGACGCGGCCCTCGTCCAACTGGTCCGGCGGGAGCTGCCGCTGGATCCGAACGCGCGGATACGGGTGCGGTCCCTGGACGCCCGGGAAGGGCTGGCCAAGGTGTCGGAGGGGTGGGCGGACCTGGTCATAGCGGATGTGTTCAGCGGGGCGCGCACGCCGGCGCACCTGACGTCCACGGAGTTCCTGGACGAGGTCCGGAGAGTCCTGCGGCCGGGCGGTGCCTACGCGGCGAACCTCGCGGACGGGCCGCCGCTCGCGCACCTCAGGGGGCAGATCGCCACGGCGGGGGCGCGGTTCGCGGAGATCGCGGTGGTGGCGGACGCGGCGTTGTGGCGGGGGAAGCGGTTCGGCAACGCGGTGCTGGTGGCGGCCGATGTGCCGTTGCCCGTCGGCGAGCTGACTCGGCGTAGTGCTTCTGATCCGCACCCTGGGCGGGTCGAACACGGGCGGGGGGTGAGGGACTTCGCCGGCGGGGCGGTTGCCGTGACCGACGACGCGGCGGTGGCTTCGCCCGCTCCGCCGCCCTCGGTCTTCCGCTGAGGCTGACGGCCGGTGGGGGGGCGGGTGCGTACCCGCCGCGGTAGCCGCGTGGTCGACACCGCGCGGGGAAGGGGATGACCTCCCAGGAGCCGGCAGGCCAGGACCGCACGGTGCGGCGGGCCTCACCGTGCCCCACTCGCCCGGCTATTGGTCGAGCACGCGTCGGAGCAGCTTTTCGAAGGTGGCCAGCTGGGTGGGAGTGGCCGTGCCGATCGCGGTGAGAAGCCGGGCCGTGCCCTCGTTGAGCCGGCTGACGGTATCGGCGCCCGCGGTGGTGAGTGAGATGCGCTTGGCGCGAAGGTCGTCGGGGTCGGGTTCGACGGCGATGAGGTCGCGTTCGCGCAGTCGCTGCACCACCCCCGTGAGGTTGGACGGGTCGCAGCCCATGCGCTGGGCCAGTTCACGGATGGAACCGGGCTGGGCGGCGGTTCCGAGAAGGATGGCCTGGGTCCGGGTGAGGCCGAGTTCGCCGGCGTGGGAGTCCATCTCGTGCGCGTAGGTCGCGACGAGCAGCCGCATCAGCTGCTGGACGGCCGCCAGCTGGGCGCTGGTGTCCTGTGCCTGCCTGGTTCCCATGGGTTGGCTGTCCTCACGTCCCCTTGCTGGTCGAAGAACCATGGTAACCGGGTGCCGGAAGGCGCAGAAGAATGGTTCCACTCAAGCAGGATTACATGAAGACATCATGCGTACTCGGACCATTTTGCATGAGGTCTTCATGTATGTAGCCTACAGCCTCACAGAGCCTCGCGGTGCGTCGCGCCGCCATCTGAACGAGGAGGACCTGCCTTGCGCGTCATTTCCGTTCCCGCTTTCGGATCACCCGACGTTCTTCGCGTCGAGGAGCGGCCCGTCCCCGAGCTGTCCCCGAGCGAGGTGCTCGTCGAGGTCAGGGCCGCCGGCGTCAATCTCATGGACAGCTACCTGCGTCGCGGCCTGGTGGAAGGTGTCGTACCGCCGGTGTCTCCGGGCGCCGACGGCGCCGGCGTGGTCGTCGCCGTCGGCGCGGACTCCACGGCCAGGATCGGCGACCGGGTCGCCTGGCAGTTCGTGCTCGGCAGCTACGCCGACATGGTGGCGGTTCCGCACGAGCGCCTCGTCCCGATTCCCGACGACGTGACCTTCGAGGCCGCCGCGGGCGGGCTGATGCAGGGGCTGACGGCACAGCACCTGTGCCACGACGCCGTTCCCGTTCCCGGCGGCACGGTGGCGCTGGTGCACTCCGCCGCCAGCGGTGTCGGCCGCATGCTGACGCAGTTGATCACCGCCCGCGGCGCGCGTGTGATCGCCACGGTCTCCCGCGCCCACAAGGCCCGCTCGGCCGCGGAGGCGGGCGCCTGGAAGGTGCTGGTCCGTGACGAGACCGCGGACCTGGGTGCTGCCATCCGGGAGCTCACCAACGGTGAGGGCGTGGACTTCGCGTTCGACGGCACGGGCAGGAGCCTGTTCGACGTCAGCGTCTCGTCGCTGCGCCACAAGGGTGTCTTCGTCCACTACGGGCGCGCGGGGGGAGCCATTCCGCCGCTGGATCTGTGGGAGCAGCCCGACGGCGTTCACCTGGTCCACGTCCGGGGTGACGCCCCCCACGAGTCGACCGGTCAATGGCGGCAGCGTGCCTCCCAGGTGATGCGGTGGATCGGCGACGGCACGCTCGATGTCCTGATCGACCGGACGTATCCCTTGGAGGATGCCGCCCAGGCGCACCGTGATCTCGAATCCCAGGAGACCGTCGGCAAGCTGCTGCTCATTCCGTGACCCCTGCTGAACAGCGACCCCGGGACCGCCGAACTCCGCGCGTCCCGCCCTCCCGACTGTGACGTCCGTCCATTCAGATACATGAGGCCTTCAAGTACTTTGCTTGAAGGCTTCATGTATGTAGTGTGCGGTAAACGGCCGCCATGTGATCGGCGGCGAGCCGCTCCGGGCCACGACTGACCATCATGAGGAGAACCACGTGCATCCGCTGACTTCGGTAGGTCGGCCATGGCGATGATCGACGCCGTCGATCGTTATCTCGGGTCCGACCCGGGCGGCGAGCGCGTCCGGACGGCGACAAACGGGGCGATCGCTGTTCTGGCGGCGATCGGGGCCTCCGCGCTGCTCGATGCCCGCTTCCACATGTTCGAAGTGGCCGCATCGGCCCCAGGGGCTGGGGTCATCAATCATTCGGCCCCGCTGCTTGTGTCGATACTCGGCGCGTCGGTTGCGCTGACGGCGTCGTTCGTCGTGGGCGAGCGGACCGTGCGCGCGCGTGCGCTGACGACGCTGATCGCCTGCCTCGGCATGTGGGCGGGCCTGTCCCTGGCGATAGCCGTACACCCCCATCGGCTCGTGGGACTGGTCCTGCTGGTCGCCGTTCCGGCCGTCGGCGCCTGGTTCCGACGCTACGGGGCACGTGCGTTCGCGACCGGGTTCCCGATCCACGTCGGCTATCTGATCGGTTTCCTCGCCGGCGGCCAGATCGGCGTCGACCAGCTCGCGTGGCCCGGGGCCGTCATCGGTGTGGCCGGCGCGGCGACCTTCGTCGTCGGTCTGGCGTTGGTACCGGGCTACGCGCATGCGACGGCGCGAATGCAGCGCTCCTACCGCGCCCGTGCCCGTCGGGTTCTCGCTGTGACCGGTGCGTTGATGGACACGCCCGTGCACACCCCCGCCGATCACCGGCTCGCGCGACGGCTGCGGCGACTGGTCGTGCGTCTCAATGAGACCGCGCTGGTGCTCGACACCCAGTTGGTCACCGCCCCGGCCGACGGCAACGACACGGTTGCCGGGGACCGACGTCGCTCACTGTTCGAACACGAGCGCGCCGTGGTCACCCTGGCACGGCTCGCGCAACGACATGCGCACCGTCAGCTGAGCCGCGAGGCACGGGCTGAGGCCCGAGCGGTCGTCACGGCCGCGCGTGAGCTGGATCTCGCCGCTCTCGAAACGGCCGCGCACCGTTTCGAGCGCTACCGGCCGGCCGACCCCGTGCCGCGCTCCGGGAGCCGCGAGGACCTCGGTGCCGGCGCGGCCGGGGGTGCCGGAGAGATCGCCGAGCGTTACCACGAGGCGGCCTGCGCGCTGGTGTCCGCCATCGGCAGCACCGACGCGGACCCTTCTGCGCAACAGGAACCCCGTCCCGCGGTGCACCTGATCGGCGGTTGGCTGCCGGGTTCGGGGATCGTGAACGCGACGGCATCGTCCAAACAGGGCACCGCACGGGTGGACCGGATCTCACTGACCGTGAGCACGCGGGTCTCGCTGCAACTGGCCGTCGCGCTCGGTCTGGCGGTCTTCTTCGGCGACATGCTCAGCCCGTCGCACCTGCTGTGGGCTGTCGTCTCGGTGTACGTCACGTTCCTCGGTTCCTCCAGTGACCGCGAACAGTTGCGCAAGTCCGTGTTCCGCGTCCTCGGCACGTTGGCAGGCGTGGTGGCCGGTGACGGCCTTGCCCGGCTGACCGGGACACAGCCGGTGGCATCGATGGCCGTGGTCGTCCTGGCGGCGTTCCTGATGTCGTACTTCGGCAGGATCAACTACGCCCTCGTCGTCGGCGCGGCCACCCTGGGGGTCGCGCAGTTCTACGCGCAGGCCGGCGAACTGACTTCCTCGCTGCTGGCCACGCGTGTCGAGGAGACCGCCCTGGGAGCGGCGTGCGCGATCGTCGTCGGGCTGGTCGTGCTGCCGCTGCGCACGACACACGCGGCCCAGGTCGGTCTGGCCGGCTATCTGCGTGCGCTGGCGCGGATACTCGACGGCCTCCTCGCGCCCGACGGGCCGACCGCCGGGAGCGGCGCGCGGACCGACACCCGCGTCCTCGACGCCGGCTTCCACGCCGCGACCGCGACGATCCGCCCGCTGGTCAGGACACTCCTCGGCACCGCCAACCATCGATGCCCGGAGACGCTGCGACTGGTGGATCTGTCCCACGAACTCGGTCGCACCATCGTGCACGACAGTTCGGTACTGGCACACCGCGGAAACGACCTGACGGAACTGGCCGGCATCACCCACCGGGCGGCATCGGCAGCCCGGGCTGTGGCGGACGACCTGGACGGCCAGGAGCCCGGCCCGCCCGCCCCTTCCGCCCTCGCCGCGCCGGAACCGGTGCGTCCCGAACGGCAGCCGTCGGTCACCGGTAGCCTGCGCTCCGAGCTTGAGGACATCGAGGGCGTGCTCACCGAGCTGGCCCTGATGCGCGGGCTGGCGATCCCGGACGTCGCGACGGCCGCACACGGGCACGGCCGCCCTGGACCCGGACGGGCCGTGGGCCCGTCCCGTCCCGCCGGGAGAACCGGTGCGCCAGTCGTCCAGCCGGTCACCGCCACGCCGGGCCCTTCCCGAAACACCGCCACGGCGACCGTCAGCGGCGCGCTGCGCTGCCCGCTGCACCCCGACGGCTGCGAGGCATGGATCACCGTGGTGGCCGACCGGGGCAACCGCTGGACGCAGGCCAGAGTGGAGAGCGGCCTCTACCAGATCACCGGACTGCCCCCGGGCGGATACACACTGATCGCCTCCGCCGCACAGCACGCCCCGCATGCCGAATTCCTGCTCGTGGAGCGGGCCGGCCGAGAAATCAGCCATGACATAGCACTGGACCCCGCCCGCTGATCGACGTTCGCGACAGACCGGGGCGCATCCGGCGTGCCGGCCGACTCCGGCACCTCACCGGAGACCGCCGTCGCCGCCATCGCGTCACGGGCGGGCAACCCGCGGGTGACTCCGGTGCCGTGCGCCGTGCATGACGAAGCACCACCAGGTCGTTCAGTAAGTCTCGACCTGCACCTGCGGCGGGCCGTCGTGCCAGGTGCAGAACACCGACACCCGGTCCGTGCTCCTGCTGAACTCGATGCGGATCCAGGACTCCGTCTTCCAGACCTGCATCGACCAGCCCGTTCCCGGTGTCGCCGAGACGAGGGTCGCGCTCGTGTCGCCCAGGTCGAAGACCGCCCGGCCGCCGTCGGTGTCATAGGCCTTGACCGCGCCGGTCGCGGCGGTCGCGGCGGCGGTGGACGGGGTCGGGGTGGGCGTCGGGATGCGGGAGGGCGTCGGGGCCGGAGTCGCCGACGGGCGTCGGGAGGCGGTGGGCGAGGGGCTCGGTGGGCGGGACGTGGCCGGCGCCAGCGGCTTGGAGCCCTGCGTCGTCGGGTCGTCGTCCGCCGCCGTGACGGGCAGCGCCCGCGGCGGGTCGTAGGCCGTGCCGGCCATCACCGTGTGGACACCCCACCACGACAGCGTGACCGCCGCGCCCGTGGCGAGCAGCCAAGCCAGTACGTGTACGAGTCCTCTGCGCATCGCGGGCCATACTGCCTCAGGGGTACCGCCGTGCGCACTCGACCCGAGTTATCCACAGGCTCCGACCGGCGCCTGCCGCATGGCGTACGGTGCGGCGCATGGCAAGTGTGCTCGTGGTCGAGGACGACCAGTTCGTACGCTCGGCGCTGATCCGGCATCTCACCGACGCCTCGCACACCGTGCGCAGCGTCGGTACGGCACTGGAGGCGCTGCGCGAGGTCGCCCATTTCCGCTTCGACGTGGTCGTCCTGGACCTCGGACTGCCGGACCTGGACGGCTCCGAGGCCCTGAAGATGCTGCGCGGGATCACCGACGTACCGGTGATCATCGCCACCGCCCGGGACGACGAGACGGAGATCGTCCGGCTGCTCAACGCCGGTGCGGACGACTACCTGACCAAGCCGTTCTCCGTCGAGCATCTGTCGGCGCGGATGTCCGCCGTGCTGCGCCGGGCGCGGTCGGGCGGGGGCGAGGCGGCGCCGTCGAGCGTGCTGCGGGTCGGCGGGCTGGCCGTCGACCCGCTGCGCCGGCAGGCCGAGTTGGACGGGGTGCGGCTGGATCTCACCCGGCGTGAGTTCGATCTGCTGGCGTTTCTGGCCGGGCGGCCCGGAGTCGTCGTACCGCGCAAGGAGCTGCTGGCGGAGGTGTGGCAGCAGTCCTACGGGGACGACCAGACCATCGACGTGCATCTGTCGTGGCTGCGGCGGAAGTTGGGGGAGACGGCGGCCCGGCCGCGGTATCTGCACACGCTTCGGGGGGTCGGCGTGAAGCTGGAGCCGCCCGGCGGGGAAGCGAGGCCGGTCGGATGAGATGGGCTCTGGTCAAGGTCTGTCTGGCGGTCACCGCGATGGTCGTGGTCGCCTTCGCCGTTCCGCTCGGCCTGGTCGTCAAGGAGCTGGCCCGCGACCGCGCGTTCTCCAACGCCGAGCGGGAGGCCGCCGCCGTCGCCCCGGCCCTGTCCATCACCACCGACCGAGACAAGCTGGAGCGGGTGGTGGCCGCGGCCGGCGCCGACCGGGGCATGGCCGTGCACATACCCGCGTCCGGAGACGGTGCCGCCGTCGACATCGGGCGGCAGCGCGCCGCCGACCGGGACATCGCGACCGTGCGGAAGCTGGGGCGTGCCTCCACGACCGGGGTGGCGGGCGGCTCGACCCTGCTGCAGCCCGTGGCGCTCGGCTCCGGTGCCATCGCGGTCGTCGAGGTGTACGTCCCCGAGTCCGAGGTGACCAACGGCGTCTCCACGGCCTGGGCGGTGCTCGCCGCCGTCGGCCTGGCGCTGGTCGTCGGCTCGGTCGCCGTCGCCGACCGGCTGGGCGTACGGATGGTGCGGCCCGCCCAGCGGCTGGTGGAGGGCGCGCACGAACTGGGGGAGGGCAGGCTGGGTTCGCGGGTGCCCGAGGAAGGACCGACCGAACTGCGGCTGGCGGCCGCCGCGTTCAACTCGATGGCCGACCAGGTCGTCCAACTGCTCGCGAACGAGCGGGAGCTGGCCGCCGATCTGTCGCACCGGCTGCGCACCCCGCTCACCGTGCTGCGGCTCAACGCGGCCTCGCTCGGCGACGGGCCGGCCGCCGAGCAGACCCGGGCCGCCGTCGCCCAGCTGGAGCGGGAGGTCGACACCATCATCCGGACCGCCCGGGAGGCCAAACCGCAGACGGCGGCCGCCGGGCCGGGCGCCGGATGCGACGCGGCCGAGGTGGTGCGGGAGCGGATGGGGTTCTGGTCGGCGCTCGCGGAGGACGAGGGCCGCAAGTGGCGGGTGGCCGGCGTCGACCGGCCGGTACGCATACCCGTGGCCCGCGCCGATCTGGCCGCCGCGCTGGACGCGCTGCTCGGCAACGTCTTCCGGCACACCGCCGAGGGCACCGCCTTCGCGGTCGACGTGCACAACGGGGACGACGCGGTCATCGTGCTGGTCTCCGACGCCGGGCAGGGCATTCGGGACCCGGAGGCGGCGATGGCCCGGGGGCGGGGTTCCGGGGCGGCCGGGTCGACCGGGCTCGGCCTGGACATCGTGCGCCGGCTCGCCGAGTCGACGGGCGGGGACGTGCGGATCGGCTCGTCGGTGCTCGGGGGCACCGAGGTGCGGATCTGGATCCAGCTGGACGGCGGGACACCGGAGCGGAAGGGGCATCGGGGGTCGGTGCGCAGACGCCGTTCGCGCAGGCAGTCGGGGGAGTCGGGCAGGAGAGGAACCGGGGAGACCAAGAAAATTGGTCTCGACCTTTAATCGGTCCCGATCCCTTCCTTAAGCGCACCCTAAGATCCCCAACGCCCGTCCCTATCAGGCCGTTTGTCCGAATCCCGGTCGCTAGCGTGCTGCCGCACCCCCCAATCGGCAGGCGAAGGCAGGCACGCGCATGAGCACGCACCGGCGCAGCATCAGTGGCAGAAACAAGGCGATAGGCGGTCTGGTCGCGGCGGCCGTGGTCGGGGGCGGGGCGTTCCTGTTCACCGGTATCGCGCAGGCGGCCGGGGTCGGCGCCGCGTACACCAAGACCAGCGACTGGTCGACCGGGTACACCGCGCAGTACGTCGTGACGAACAACAGCGGTGCCACGGAGAAGGACTGGACGCTGGAGTTCGACCTGCCGGCCGGTGCAAAGCTCAGCTCGCTGTGGAACGCCGAGTCCACGGTCAGCGGGCAGCACGTCACCGTGAAGCCGCCGAAGTGGGACACGGACGGCCTCGCGGCCGACGAGTCGGTCACCGTCGGCTTCGTGGTCAACGGCAGCGGGGACCCGACCGGTTGCCGTATCGACAACGCGAGCTGTTCGGCGGACGGCACGGCGACCCCGGAACCCAGCGGCCGCCCGACGCAGTCCACCACGCCGACCGCGACCCCGACAGCCGCGACCCCGACGGCCTCCGCCTCCTCCACCCCCACCGCGTCGGCGACCCCCACCGCGACGGCCACCCCCACCGCGTCCCCCACCCAGAGCAGCGGCACCGGCACCACGGCCTCCGCCGGCTTCGCCCCGTACGTCGACACTTCCCTCTACCCGGCGTTCGACCTCCTCGCGGCCGCCGACGCGACCGGCGTGAAGAACTACAACCTCGCCTTCGTCACCGACGGCGGTGGCTGCACGCCCAAGTGGGGCGGGGTGACGGACCTGGCCAGTGACGGCGTGGCCTCCCAGATCGGCGCCCTGCGCGCCAAGGGCGGTGACGTCCGGGTCTCCTTCGGCGGCGCCTCCGGTTCGGAACTCGCGACCACCTGCTCCTCGGCGGACGCGCTGGCGACGGCGTACGGCAAGGCCGTGGACGCCTACGACCTGACCAAGGTCGACTTCGACGTGGAGGGCGGCGCGCTGCCCAACACCACGGCGAACACCAACCGCGCGAAGGCCATCGCCAAGCTCCAGGCGAGCCACCCGAACCTGGACGTCTCCTTCACCCTCCCGGTCATGCCGGAGGGCCTCACCCAGGACGGGGTGAACCTGCTCGCCGACGCCAAGGCCAACGGCGTGAAGATCAGCACCGTGAACATCATGGCGATGGACTACGGCGCCTCGTACAACGGCGACATGGGCACCTACGCCACCCAGGCCGCCACCGCCACCCAGGCCCAGGTCAAGAGCGTCCTCGGCCTCTCCGACTCCGCCGCCTGGAAGGCGGTCGCCGTCACCCCGATGATCGGCGTCAACGACGTCTCCACCGAGGTCTTCAAGGTGGACGACGCCACCCAGCTCGTCGACTTCGCCAAGTCCAAGGGCCTCGGCGGCCTGTCGATGTGGTCCGCCACCCGCGACCAGCAGTGCGCGGGCGGCACCAAGCCCACCGCCGACGCCACCTGCAGCTCGATCACCCAGGACAAGTACGCCTTCTCGAAGGCGTTCGCGACGATCGGCTGACTCGATCGTGAGAAAGCGAAGGGGCGCGGTACCCCCTGGACCGCGCCCCCGGTCTCAGGCCGCCGGCCGGGCCGGCGGCAGGGTTCCCGTGCGGGCCGCCTCCGCGTACCAGTGGGCGCTCGACTTCGGGGTGCGGGCGAGGGTCGCGTAGTCGACGTACACCGCCCCGAACCTCTTGTCGTAGCCGTACGCCCACTCGAAGTTGTCCATCAGGGACCACAGGTAGTAGCCCCGCACGTCCGCGCCGTCGGTGATCGCGCGGCGCACCGCCGAGAGGTGGCCGTGCAGATAGGCGATGCGCTCCGGGTCGTGGACCCGGCCGTCGGGGTCGGGCTTGTCGTCGTAGGCCGCGCCGTTCTCGGTGATGTAGAGGGGCAGGCCCGGGGCCTCGGCGGTGTACCGCATGATCAGGTCGTGCAGGCCGCTCGGGTCGATGGTCCAGCCCATCTCGGTGCGCTCGCCGGGGGTCTGGTGGAAGGCGATGTCGTCGGCGCCCGGCCAGGGGGAGTGGGCGCTCGCGCCGTGGCCGTCCGACCGCGGGCCGGTCACCGAGCCGGACGCCGCCGACACCAGGGTGGGCGTGTAGTAGTTCAGCCCGAGGGCGTCCAGCGGCTGCTGGATGGCGGCGAGGTCGCCGTCCAGGACGTACGACCAGTCGGTCACCGACGCCGTCGCCGCGAACAGCGACCGGGGGTAGGCGCCGTGCAGGATCGGGCCGTGGAAGACGCCGTTGGCCAGGTCGTCGATGGTCCGGACCGCCGCCAGGTCGGCCGGGTCCTGCGAAAGGGGCCGTACGACGGAGGAGTTGAGGCTGATCGCGATCTGGTTGCGGGCCGGCATCGCCGTACGCAGCGCCGACGTGGCGAGGCCGTGCGCGAGGTTGAGGTGGTGGGCTGCGCGCAGGGTGGCCGCCGGGTCGGTACGGCCGGGGGCGTGCACCCCGGAGCCGTAGCCCAGAAAGGCGCTGCACCAGGGCTCGTTGAGGGTGATCCACTGCTCTACGCGGTCGCCGAGCGCCTCGCCGAGGATCTGGGCGTACTCGGCGAACCGGTACGCCGTGTCCCGCTCCGGCCAGCCGCCCGCGTCCTCCAGCTCCTGCGGCAGGTCCCAGTGGTAGAGGGTGACGGCGGGCTTGATGCCCTTGGCCAGCAGCTCGTCGACCAGCCGGCGGTAGAAGTCCAGGCCGACCTGGACCGCCGGGCCGCGTCCGGTCGGCTGGACACGCGACCAGGAGACCGAGAACCGGTAGGCGTTCAGACCCAGGTCCGCCATCAGCGCCACGTCGTCGCGGTAGCGGTGGTAGTGGTCGACAGCGATGTCACCGGTCTCGCCGCCGGCCGTCCTGCCCGGCGTATGGCTGAAGGTGTCCCAGATCGAGGGGGTGCGGCCGTCCTCCCGCACCGCCCCCTCGATCTGGTACGCGGAGGTCGCGGCGCCCCAGAGGAAGGCGGGAGGAAAGGTCACGGAAGTCATGGGTTCAGGCATGGAAGCGCTCCCATAGGAGGTCGTGGAGACCGACGGGTAGACGAAGGGACAGAGGGAGTGGCGGGAGGTGCGGAGGGGCCGGGACGGCGGTGACCCGGCCCCCTTCGTTCCGCGGGCGGTCAGCCCTTCACCGCGCCCTGCATGATGCCGCCCACGATCTGCTTGCCGAAGATCGCGAAGACGAGCAGCAACGGCAGCGTGCCCAGCAGCGCGCCCGCCATGATCAGGGACTGGTCGGGGGTGTAACCGCGGCCCAGGCCCGCCAGGGCGACCTGCACGGTCGGGTTGCCGGTCTGCGTCAGGACCAGGAACGGCCACAGGAAGTCGTTCCAGGCCTGGACGAACATCAGCATGCCGAGCACCGCCATCGCCGGGCGCGCCGCCGGGAACACCACGTGCCACACCACCCGCCAGCTGCTCGCGCCGTCCACTCGGGCCGCCTCGATCAGCTCGTCCGGCAGCGCCTGGATGAGGTACTGCCGCATGAAGAACACGCCGAACGCGCTCACCAGGGACGGGAAGATCACCGCCTGCAACTGGTCCGCCCAGTTCAGCTTGGCGACCATCATGTAGAGCGGGATGATGCTGAGCTGCGGCGGCACCATCATCGTGCCGATCACCATCAGCATCAGGATGTTACGGCCCCGGAAGCGCAGCTTGGCGAAGGCGAACCCGGCGATCGTCGACAACGCGACGATGGTCACCGCGGAAGTCCCCGCCACGATCGTGGTGTTGAGGAACGCCTTGCCGAGGTTGGCCTCGGTCCAGGCGACGTCGAGGTTGTGGAAGAGGTTCCCGCCGAACCAGAACGGCGGCGGGGTCTCCGCCAGCCGGTTGTTGTTCCGGGAGGCGGCGATCGCCGTCCACACCAGCGGGAACAGCGAGCCGATGGAGAACAGCACGAGGACCGTGTAGGCGATCGGGCCCGCGTGCATGGTGCCGCCGGCGCGCGCGGACTTCGGGCGCCGCACCCGCTTGGGCTCGGCGTCGGACGGGGTGGTGGTCAGGGTTGTCGTCGTCACGGCCGGTCTCCTAACTACTGGCGCGCAGCCGGCGCGAGATGACGTAGTTGACGAGCCCGATCACGATGAGGATCAGGAACATCGTCCAGGCGATGGCGGAGGCACGGCCCAGGTGCTGGTTCACCCAGCCCTGCTCGTACAGGTACAGGCCGAGCGTCTGGAACTGGTGCTCCGCGCCGCCCGAAGCCCCCTTGTTGGCGTCGAAGATCAGCGGCTCGCCGAACAGCTGGCTCGCCCCGATGGTGGAGACGACACAGGTGAACAGGATCGTCGGACGCAGCTGCGGCAGCGTCACATGGAAGAACTGCTGCCAGCGCGAGGCGCCGTCCAGGGCCGCCGACTCGTACAGGTCCTGCGGGATCGCCTGCATCGCGGCCAGGTAGATCAGCGCGTTGTAGCCGGTCCAGCGCCAGATCACGATCGTCGACACCGCTATCTGGGACGGCCACTTGTCGTTCTGCCAGTCGATGTGGCCGACGCCGAAGAAGTGCAGCGCCCAGTTGATCATGCCGTAGTCGCGGCCGAACAGCAGCACGAAGACCAGGGAGGCGGCCGCGATCGACGTGGCGTACGGCGCCAGCATCACGACCCGGTAGAAGATCGAGGCACGCAGCTTGTAGTTGAGGAGGTGGGCGAGCCCCATCGCCATCAGCAGCTGCGGAACCGTCGAGATGATCCCGATGGTCAGGGTGTTCCGGGCCGCGTTCCAGAAGAAGTCGTCGCCGAAGATCCGGGTGTAGTTGTGCAGCCCGGCCCACTGCATGTCGGTGGGCGCGGTCAGCTCCACCGTGTGCAGCGAGGCCCAGCCCGTGTAGATGAGCGGGAAGAGCCCGAAGGCGACGAAGAGCAGGAAGAACGGCGAGATGAAGCCGTACGGGCTCCACTTGATGTCCCGCTGCCAGCGGCGCGAGAGACGGGTGCGGCGCCGCAGCTCCGCCTCCGTGGGAGCGGCGGGCGGGTGGACCGGGGCCGCGCCCCCCTCCTGCGCGAGGGGGGCGGCGGTGTCGTGCCGGGTGGCCATGGCGGTCACTTGTCCAGGCTGTTGTCGATGGTCTTGACCGCTGTGTTCCACGCCTCCGCGGCCGACTTGCCCTTGGTGACGAGGACGACGCCGTTGTTGGCCAGACCGTCCTGGATGATCTGGTCCTTCGGGCCGATGACCTGCACCGGGCTGCTCTTGGCGGCCTCGGCGAAGATCGTGCCGATCGGGGCGTCACCGGTCATGTCGTTCTTGGCGCCGGTCACCGCCGCCGAGGTGTAGGTCGACGGCGCGCTCGGGAAGGAGCCCTGCACGCTGAAGAGCTTGGCCTGCTGTTCGGGTGCGGTCAGCCAGGCGACCAGCTTCTCGGCCTCCGCGACGTTCTTGCCGCTCTTGGGCACGGTCAGGAAGGACCCGCCCCAGTTGCCGGCCTTCGGTGCCTGGGCCACGTCCCACTTGCCGGCCGCGTCCGCCTTCGACTGGCCCTTGATGTAGCCGAGCATCCAGGGCGGGCAGGAGATCGCCGCGAACTTGTTGTTGGCGATCGTGCTGTTCCAGGACGGCTGGAACTGGGTCTGCGCCTGGACCAGTCCTTCCTGCGCGGCCTTCGCGGTCGTGTCGAAGGCGGTCTTCACGGCGGGGTTCGTCTTGTAGATGATCTTGCCGGAGGAGTCGTAGAACTTGGTGCTCTCACTGGACAGGATCGCGTTCAGGAGACCACCGGGGGAGTCCATGAAGGTGGTTCCGGAGGGCGCCTTCTTCTTGTAGTTCTCGCCGACCTGGACGAACTTGTCCCAGCTGCCCGCCCACAGCTTGCTCACCGCGTCGCGGTCGGTGGGCAGACCGGCCTTCTGGAAGAGGTCCTTGCGGTAGCAGATGCCGAGCGGACCGACGTCGGTGCCGAGCCCGATGGTCTGGCCGCCGCTGGTCGTGGCCTGCTTCCACTTCCAGTCCAGCCAGTTGCTCTCCGAGACGCCGTTGACCTTGGACAGGTCCTCCAGCTTGTCGGCGAAGGTGCTGGTGACCTCGGCGATGTTGCTGACTTCGACCGCCTGGACGTCCATCAGACCGCTGTTGGTGGTCAGGTGGTTGACCAGCGCCGGGTAGTAGTTCGCGTTCTGCTCGACCGAGGTGTCCTTGATGGTGATGTTCGGGTGGAGCTTCTCGTACTCCTTGTAGAGCCCGGCCTCCTTGAAGCCGAACGTGCCGAACAGGCCGAGTGTGATCGTCGTCTTGCCCTTGCCGCCGCCACTGGTGTCGTCACTGCCGCCACCACTGTCGTCGGCACAGCCGGCCAGCAACGCTCCTCCCAGCGACACGACGGCCGCCAGGATTACCGCCTTGCGGGAGGCGGTTCGGGTACGTGCTCGCATTACGTCCTCCTGTTGCCCTGACGTGCCGACCCCCCGGCCAACTGCACTGTTGGGCCCGTGTGTTTCTCGCTGCGGCTCGGGCGGGGAACGTGCGGGATGTGTATGAGTCAGGTACTGTGGGAGCGCTCCCACCGGTGATGTGTTGAAGAGTCGTCGGTTCGGGGCGGGGTGTCAAGGGAGCGGGCGCGGAGGGATGTGTTCGGTTATCCGGCTGTTAGCTAACGGCGGTTGGGGGCCGGGGGCGGCGGGGCGGCGACGACGCCTGAAGGCCGGCCGGTGTCCGTAGGTGGGGGGCGTACGGGCCGGAGCGGGGCTGGTGGCGGCAGCCCCCGGGAGCGGTCGTCCCGAAAGGCGGGGCTGTTACATTCCAGGCCGGCAACAAGAACGCGGTGAGAAGGGCGGAGCCCATGGCAAGCCACGGAGCGCGGGGGCGTAGTGGTGGTCGGCCCACCCTCGAAGAGGTCGCCGCCCGGGCCGGGGTGGGGCGGGGAACCGTGTCGCGGGTGATCAACGGCTCGCCCCGGGTCAGCGACGCCACCCGGGCCGCCGTGGAGGCCGCGGTCGCCGAACTGGGCTACGTACCGAACACCGCCGCCCGGGCCCTCGCGGCCAACCGTACCGACGCCATCGCCCTGGTCGTCCCCGAGCCGGAGACCCGGTTCTTCGCGGAACCCTACTTCTCGGACATGCTCCGCGGTGTCGGCGCCGAACTCTCCGAAACCGAGATGCAGTTGCTGCTGATCTTCGCCGGCAGCGACCGGGAGCGGGACCGGCTCGCCCAGTACCTCGCGGCCCACCGGGTGGACGGCGTCCTCCTTGTGTCCGTGCACGCCGACGACCCGTTGCCCGACCTCCTCGCCCAGCTGGAGATCCCCGCCGTGATCAGCGGCCCGCGCTCCGCCGCCGAGACGCTGACCTCCGTCGACTCCGACAACTACGGCGGCGGCCGCTCCGCCGTCGAGCACCTGCTGGCAGGCGGCCGCCGGACGATCGCGCACATCACCGGCCGCCTGGACGTGTACGGCGCCCAGTGCCGCGTCGACGGCTATCGCGACGCCCTGCGGGACGCGGGCCGGGAGGTGGACGAACTCCTTGTCGTCCCCGGCGACTTCACCGAGGAGGGCGGCCGTCGGGCCATGACCCTGCTGCTGGAGCGGCGCCCCGACCTGGACGCCGTCTTCGCCGGCTCGGACGTGATGGCGGCGGGCGCCCGCCAGGTGCTGCGCGAGCTGGGCCGCCGTATCCCCGACGACGTGGCGCTGGTCGGGTACGACGACTCGGCCATCGCCCGCCACATGGACCCGCCGCTCACCAGCGTCCGCCAGCCCATCGAGGAGATGGGCCGCGCGATGATCGACCTCCTCCTCGCGGAGATCGCCGACCGCCGCCCGGCCGTCTCCCGGGGCCTGGAGCGCCGGCACGCGCTGCTCCCGACGGAGCTGGTGACACGCGCCTCCTCGTAGGATCTGTCCGGACGATCACGCCCGGTCGGCGGGCCGCTGTCGTTTCGGGCCGGGACGGCCACGTTGTTCGGCGTCCAGCAGGGGGTGCCCGTGACCGATCGCGACTGGTACGACGACAGCGACTACCGGGACGCGGTCCGGAGGTCCGGACGGGCAGCGCGGTTCGGCCGGGCGGCGATCGCCGGAACCGCGGGAGCGCTGGGCTGTGCGCTGGCCGCCCTGGCTTAGTCGTTGACCGCCATTACCACGTAAAGCCCCCCGAGGACCGCGACCGCGCAGACAAGTCTTGTCCAGACCTCGCCGTGCGTGTGACGGCCGCCCGCTTCGGCGCGTCGCCGTCGATGGGGTGCACCGCCTGAGGGATCTGGCCCGGATCCAGGGTGCAGGGTCGTTTAGCGGATGCGTGGATAATCCGTACGGTCGTCTCGTTGGAATCGCACCATCGGGTGATCCTATTAGTGGCCGGTCGGCGAAGTCCCGGGTGGGGTTCCGGCGCTTTTGCCGGCGCTTCGATTGCGTGCCGAATGAGCGCCCTGAGCTGCGTATATTCTTGATCGTTCACTCATGCGGCGGGGCATAATCGCACGCTCCGTGATTCCGTCGGACGGGCTCATGCGCGTCTGTGATGTAACAGGCGATAAGCCTCGACGGCAGGCCGGGAGGTGATATACCTCTGGGCGATGGGGGGCGCGGGGATCGGGGGATTCACGCATACGCGGTTGTATTCACTGCCGGCACGGTCGTGCCCGCAAGTAAGCAAGCCTGCGCAATTTCTATCACTGTCTGATCCGCATCTGATCGGTATCTGAATCCACTGTTATGCCGCGCCGCGCTGACCCGCGGCGCTGGGGGGAGTTCATCATGCGTCGCATGCTGTTGAAATCCGGTGTGTGCGGCAGCGCTGCCGCGCTCGCGCTCGTCACGTCGCCCATAGCGGCGAAAGCAGCCACGCTGGAGCCGAGGATCGACCTGAAGGTGCTCGTCGTCGACGACGGGGGTCCGGCCACCGGGGCCATCACCGCCGAACTCGAGTCGGCAGGTACCCCGTACACCAGGGTCAACCTGGCCGACAGCGGGCGGCCGCAGATCAACGCCGCCTTCCTCAGCGATACCGTCAGCGGCCGTCCCAGGGCCAAGTACCAGGCCGTCGTGCTGCCGAACGACAACCCGTTCGGAGCCGGCTCCGCCGAGATGGCGGCCCTGGCGACCTTCGAGCAGACCTTCGGCATCCGGCAGGCCGACGCCTACACCTACGCCAGGCCCGAGGTCGGGCTGAACTACGCGCAGGCGCCCGGGTACATCGGCTCGCTCGACGGCACCACCGCCCAGGTGACGTCCGCCGGGAAGGCCGGACCCTTCGGCTACCTCGGCGGGAACGTCCCCTTCGAGGACAACGCGCCCGACGTGTCCGAGAGCTACGGCTATCTGGCCGTGCCGCTCGCCCAACAGCAGGCCGGGGCCACGTTCACCAGCTATGTGGACGCCCCGATCCCGGGCAGCTCCGCGCGCGGCTCGCTCGTCGGCGAGTACGCCCACGACGGGCGCCGGGAACTGGTCGTCAACTTCGTCTACAACCAGTACCAGGAGCAGTACCGGCTGCTCACCCGAGGCATCGTCGAGTGGCTGACCCAGGGCATCCACCTGGGCGCCGACCGCAACTACTTCGCGGTCCACGTCGACGATGTCTTCCTCGGCGACGACCGGTGGAACACCTCGCTCAACTGCACCCCCGGAGACGTGGACTGCACCCCGGGCGAGGGCGCCACCCCCGACCCGATCCGGATGACGGCGGCGGACGCCCAGTACGCCAAGCAGTGGTCCGCCGACCACGGACTCACTCTGGACATGGTGTTCAACGGCGGCGGCAGCGAGGACTACAAGGCGGAACACGGTGGCGCCGACCCGACGGCGGACCGGCTCATCGCCGACAAGAGCGCCTTCCGCTGGGTCAACCACACCTACCAGCACCCGTTCCTGGGCTGTGTCCAGGACGTCAGCGTGGTGCCGTGGAAGTGCTCCACCGACGCAAGCGGGAAGATCCAGTGGGTCAGCCAGGCCGACATCACCTCGCAGATCACCCAGAACCGCACCTGGGCCGGCGGCAAGGGCCTCGCCCTCGACAACACGGAACTGGTCACCGGTGAGCACTCCGGGATGAAGGTGCTGCCGCAGCAGCCCGACGACAACCCCAACCTGGCCCCGTCCCTCAACGCCACCGGAGTGAAGTGGCTGGCCAGCGACAACTCCCGGGACCCACAGCAGCGCCAGATCGGCTCCGCCCTCACCGTGCCGCGTTTCCCGATGAACGTCTACTACAACGCGGGCCACTCGACCGAGGAAGTGGACGAGTACAACTACATCTACACCAGCAAGGCCGACGGCGGCAGCGGCATCTGCGAGGGCTCCTCGACCACCACCTGCCTGAGCGCCCCGCTGGACCCCCAGACCGGCTACACGTCGTACATCGTCCCGCTGGAGAGCCGCATCGCCCTCGGGCACGTGCTTTCCAACGACCCCCGGCCGGTGTACATGCACCAGTCGAACCTCGCCGAGGACCGCATCGCCTACCCGGTGCTGGACAAGATCCTGGGCGACTACACCAGCCTCTACGCCGCCAACACCCCGCTGGTCAACCTGCGGCTGAAGGACATCGGGACCGAGCTGAAGAACCGCGCCGCCTGGGCCGCCGCGGTGAAGAACAACCAGGTCACCGCCTACCGGATCGGCAACACGGTCACCATCAGCTCGCCCAGCGGCACCCAGACCAGCGCGACCATGCCCGCCGGCACCACCCAGAAGCAGCTGCTCGGCAGCACCGCCTTCGGCACCGCCTACGCCGGGCAGCTGTCCGGCTGGACCACCCCCGGCTTGCTGCAGGCCTCGATCACCCTGCAACTGACCACACAGGCCACGCCCGCGGCCCCCACCGCCACCGCCACCGGTACCGCGAAGGCAGCCGCACCGGCGCCCGCGCTGCGTGTGCCCAGTGGTGTGGCCGGCCCGGTCCCGGCAGGCCCCGGCGACACCGTCCGCCGCAAGCGCTGACTGTGATCAACGGGCACGACCTGCACGACGGGCACAACCGTCCCGGCGGGCCCAACGGGCGCCACGGGACACGGGGATACGGGGATACGGGGACCTTGACAGGGACCGACCGCACCATGCCGGCATTCGGCGACATACCGCCATCCGGCTCGGCCAGGGCCATCGCGGCCCTCAACACCGGCGCGACCCGCGTCACGATGCTCACCGAGGGCACCTACCCGCACAGCCACGGCGGAGTGAGTGTCTGGTGCGATCAGCTGGTCCACGGCATACCCGACGTGGACTTCCAGATACTCGCGGTCACCAGTGACGGCCGCGAGACCCTCACCTGGGAAACGCCCGCGCACGTCAGCAAGGTGGTCTCCATACCCACCTGGGGACCGACGCCGACCGGCCGCGCACCACGCGGCCGGCGGCTGCGGGGCTTCCTCGACACCTACGAGATGTTCCTGCTGGCACTCCTGGATCCCCGCCTCGATCCCGGCCCTGGTTCCGGCTCCCAGGCCGGCCCCAGCACCCGGGAGCGTTTCGCCGAAGGGCTGTACGGCCTCGCGGCACGGGCCGGGAACGGGGAACTGACGGCGGCGCTGCGCACCGAGGCCGCGATACGCACCCTGGCCGGCGTCTGGAACCGTCCGCACCTACCCACCCGCGCCGCCCGGCCGACCATGCACGACGTACTGACCGCGACCGACCTGCTGGAACACGCCCTGCGCCCACTGGCGGCCGCCCCACCCAGGCACGGCATCACCCACGCCGTCAGCGGCGGACTGGCGGCCCTCCCCGGACTGCTGGCCCGGCACCTGCACGGCACGCCCCTGCTGCTCACCGAACACGGCGTCTACCTGCGTGAGCGCTACCTCGGTTACGGCGCCGGCGGATACCACTGGCCGGTGAAGGCACTGCTGCTCGGCTTCTTCCGGCTGCTGGCACAGGAGACCTACGCCCGCGCCGCGCTCATCACGCCGGGAAGCCACTACAACCGACGCTGGGAGGAACGGGGCGGCACCGCGCCCGACAAGATCCGTACCGTCTACAACGGTGTGGACCCCGGGGCCTTTCCCCCCGCCGGTCCGGAACCGGAGACCCCCACGCTGACCTGGGCGGGGCGGGTCGATCCCATCAAGGACCTGGAAACGCTGATCCGGGCCTTCGCCCTGGTACGCCGGGAGATGCCCCAGGTGCGGTTGCGGCTGTTCGGCGGCACACCCAGCGGCGGCCAGGCCTACCGGGAACGCTGCCAGGCTCTCGGCCGGGACCTGGGCATCGCCGAAGCGGTGGCCTTCGAGGGCCGGGTGGAGGACATCCGCGACGCCTACGCGGCGGGCACCGTGGTCATGCTCTCCAGCATCAGCGAGGGTTTCCCCTTCACCCTCATCGAGGCCATGTCGTGCGGCCGGGCCACCGTCTCCACCGACGTCGGCGGGGTTCGCGAGGCGGTGGGCGACGCCGGACTCGTCGTACCGCCGCGCGAACCGGAGGCGATGGCACGGGCAGCCCTGGAACTGCTGCGCGCACCCGCCCGCCGGGCCCGGATGGGCGAGGCCGCGCGTCTGAGGGTGATCGAACAGTTCACACTCCGGCACACCATCGACTCCTTCCGGGAGATCTACGGCGCGCTGGCAGCGGGCGAGGACCGGACGCGCCTTTCCGAGACCCGGACGCACCTCTCCGAGACCCGGACGCGCCTGGCCGAGGACCCGGCGCCGCACGCCCGACGGGCCGGAGGTGAGTGGTGAACCGGCCCGGCGACGACCGAACCTTGCTGCTGCGCCTGCCGACCCCGCCGCAGCCACCGACCTGGGCCGACGACCCGCTCGACGGGCTCGCCGAACGGCTGGCGGACGTGTGCGGGGCCGCCGTTCACCCGGACGAGATCGCCGCGGTGCTGGAGTCCGACGGGCTGACGCACGAACAGATCACCACCCGCTACGCGCGACGGGACCTGTTCGCCGTCGCGGAGGAGCTGTACGCCCGGGTGCCGCGCCGATTCCCGGACCCCGGACCGGGGCCCGACCCATGGCGGACCAGCCCGTGGCAGTGCCTGTTGCGCGGGATGCTGTTCGGCCTGCCGGGGCTGGCCTACCTGCTGGGCGCAGGACTGCTGCCCGGCCGGGTCACCGGGCTCGCCGCCTCGGCACTCGTGGCCTGGGCCTGGAACCAGGCACTGGCCCACCGTGCCTACGTACGGCTCGCCGCGGGAGGCCGGCGGGCAGCCGCGCGGTGCCTGCTGTTCGGGGCCCCGGCCGGGGTGACGGCAGCGGCGGCGACCGCACTGGCCGTCTCGGGGGCGGGCGCCGTCCCGGCCTTCGCGGCGGGAGAGGCGCTCTATCTGGCGGCGGCCACGGTACTGCTCGTGCTGGGACGCGAACAGCACCTGCTGATCGCGCTCGTACCGACGGCGGCCGGGGCGGCCTGCGTACCGCTGTGGCGCCCCGGCCCGGTGCCGGTCGCCGTGCTGCTGCTGGTCACCGTCGCGGCTTCGGTGCTGGCGGCGGTACGGGAGATCGTACGGTCGCTGCGCACCACAAGCTCCTCGGTACCGGGCACGGCCCGGCTCACCGCCTCTGTCCCCTACGGGCTGTTCGGCCTCGCAGCCGGGGCGCTGACGCTGATGGCCCCGGCGGCGGGCAGGCCGGCCGCCGTCGTGCTGACGCTGAGCATGGGCGTGGCCGAGTGGTTGCTCTACCGCTACCGGAGCCTGACACTCACCGCCCTGCGGCACAGCCGGACTCCTCGGGGCTTCCGGCTCCGGGCGGCCGGCGTGCTCGCCCTGTGCCTCACCGAGTACCTCGCGGTGCTCGCCGCCCCGGCACTGGTCACCGGGGTGCCGCCGCTGCCGCTGCTCGCCCTCGGCGCGGCGCTCTGGGTCGCCCTGCTGCTGCAGGCGGCCGGAATCGCCTGGCCGTCCGCCGTGGCCTGCCTCGCCGCCGCCGTGGCGGAGGCGGCCCTGTCGGGCGGGACCGGCCGGGTATCGGCTCTGCTCAGCCCGGCGACCGCCGAGTTGGCGGCCTGCGGCTGCGCGACGGCGGTGCTGCTGGCGGTCGCGTGCACCCGGATGGGCCGGACCACGGCCCACCGCTGACCAGATCCCGGTGACCCGTGACCCCGTGACCCCGTGACCTCATGACGCCCCGACGCCCTGGCCGCACCGATTCAGATTCAGGTTCACCCTCACCTTCACCTTCAGAGGAGACAGATCCGTGACCTCGTCCGCTCCCACAACCGTCGCAGTAACCGGTGCCGAGGGATTCATCGGCTCGCACCTGGTGGAGGCGCTCGTCGCGTCAGGACACCGGGTACGCGCCATGGCCCAGTACAACTCCTTCTCGTCGTACGGCTGGCTGGAGACCCTGCCGCAGGACGTGATGGACAGTGTGGAGGTCGTACTCGGCGACGTACGCGACGCCGGGTCCGTGCAGCACCTGCTCACCGGCACCGAGGCGGTCTACCACCTGGCCGCGCTGATCGCGATCCCGTACTCCTACCAGGCGCCGCACAGTTATGTGGCCACCAACGTCACCGGGACGCTCAACGTGCTGGAAGCCGTACGCCGGCTCGGCATCCCCAGGATGGTGCACACCTCCACCAGCGAGACGTACGGCACCGCGCAGACCGTCCCCATCACCGAGGACCACCCGATCAACACCCAGTCCCCGTACTCCGCCTCCAAGGCGGGCGGCGACCGGCTGGCCGACGGCTACTACGCCAGCTTCGGCATCCCGGTGGTCACCCTGCGGCCGTTCAACACCTTCGGGCCGCGCCAGTCCATGCGGGCGGTGATCCCGACCGTCATCGGGCAGGTGGCGGCCGGAGAGCGGACCATCGCCCTGGGCGACCTGCGGCCCACCCGGGACTTCATGTTCGTCAAGGACACCGCCCAGGCGTTCCTCGCGGTGGGCACCGCTCCCGCCGAGGCGGTCGTCGGCAGGACGTTCAACGCCGGTACGGGCGGCGAGATCTCGGTCGGCGACCTGGTGACGCTGGTCGGCAAGCTCATGGGCGCCGAGCTCGAGGTCCGCGAGGACGCGCAGCGCATCCGGCCCGCCGCGTCCGAGGTGATGAGGCTGGTCTGCGACGCCTCCCGGCTGCGCGCCGCGACCGGCTGGGCACCGGCCCACAGCCTCCAGGAGGGGTTGGAGCAGACCGTCCGGTTCTTCTCCGACCCGGCGAACCTGGCCCGCTACAAGACCGCCATCTACAACGTCTGACGCCTGTCAGCCTCTGACGCCTTGTCAACCCCTGACGCCTCGTCGACCTCTGACGGCTCGTCTCAGGCCATCGACCACCGACCACCGTCCGACAACGGAGTCCGCCATGCACGCAGTCATTCTGGCCGGAGGCAAGGGTGTCCGGCTGCGCCCGTACACCACCGCCCTGCCCAAGCCGCTCGTCCCCATCGGCGACCAGCACGCCATCCTGGAAATCGTGATGCGGCAGCTCGTCAACTCGGGATTCACCAGCTGCACCATCGCCATCGGCCACCTCGGCCACATCATCCGCGCCTACGTCGGCGACGGCTCCCAATGGGGTATGCGCGTCGACTACTCGACCGAGGACAGCCCGCTGGGCACCATGGGCCCGCTGCTGACCATGCTCGACCGGCTGCCGGAGCACTTCCTGGTCATGAACGGCGACATCCTCACCGACCTGGACTTCCGCGCCGTCCTGCGCGGTCACCAGGCCGGCGGCGCGCCGCTGACCATCGCCACGTACTGCCGCAAGGTCAGGATCGACTTCGGCGTCCTGACCACCGACAGCAAGCAGGTCGTCGGCTTCACCGAGAAGCCGACCCTGGACTACCGGGTGTCCATGGGCGTCTACGGGCTCTCCCGGTCCACCCTGGACGGCTACACCCCCGGCCTGCCGCTCGGCTTCGACGAACTCGTCCTCGACCTGCTCCGCGACGGCACCCCTCCGGCCGCCCACGAGTTCGACGGCTACTGGCTGGACATCGGCCGCCCGGACGACTACGACCGTGCGAACGCCGAGTTCACCACCCATCGCGACCTGCTGCTGAAGGGTGCGTGACCTGATGCGCGTCCTCGTTCTGGGGTCCACCGGGTTCCTGGGCCGGCACATCACGGAGCAGCTGCGCGCCCTCTCCGGCGTCCGGGTGCTCCGCGCCGGCCGCTCCCCGGGCGCCGACCTGCGGGTCGACCTCACCACCGCCACCGTCCCCGCTCTCGCCGCCGACCTGCACGCGCTGGCCCCGGACGCCGTCGTCAACTGCGCCGGAGCCGTCGGAGGCGGCCCGCTTCTGCTGGCGGAGACCAACGCCCGGGGGCCCGCCGTGCTGTGCGAGGCCCTGACCGCGGCCGACCTCCCGGTACGCCTGGTCCACCTCGGTTCCGCGGGCGAGTACGGCGCGAACGCCGGGCAGCCGCTCGGCGAGGACTCCGCCACCTGCCCGCAGGGCGCGTACGGGGCCACCAAACTGGCGGGTTCGCTGACCGTCGCCGAGGCCGCACTGGACGCCGTCGTCCTACGGGTGTTCAACCCCCTCGGGCCGGGCTCGCCCGGCACCAGCCTGCCCGGCCGGCTCGCCGACGAACTGCTGCGCGCCGGGCCGGACGGCGCGGTGCGGGTCGGTGACCTGTCCGCGTACCGCGACTTCGTCGACGCACGGGACGTGGCCCGTGCCGCCGTCCTCGCCACCACCGCCCCCGGCCCGCTGCCCCGCATCCTCAACATCGCCGGCGGCAGCGCCACCCGGGTCCGCAAGGTCGCGGAAGGCCTGGCCCGGATCAGCGGATTCCACGGCCGGATCGACGAGAACGGCACCGGTTCCCAGCGCTCGTCAGCTGTCTCCTGGCAGCAGGCGGACATCACGGCCGCCGCCGCAGCTCTCGGCTGGCACCCCGAACGCACCCTCGCCACCTCGCTCGCCGACCTGTGGACCTCGCGCACCGGCACGCCCCCGATCCCGCCCCCGACCCCGGCATGACACACGGCCGACTGCTTGTTCCGCTGTACGTCCACCCCGCTGTGGACCCGGCGGCGTGGCAGGCCCTGACGCGGGTCCCGTCGCGGCTGTACGGCGTCGTCCTCAACGTCGCCGACGGCCCCGGCGCGACCCGCGACCCGGCCTTCGCCGCCGCCGCCGGGGCCCTGCGTGCGGCGGGCATACGCGTCCTCGGATACGTCGACACCGCCTACGGCACCCGTCCCCACCAGACGGTGCTCCACGAACTGCGCCACCACATCAGCTGGTACGGAACCGACGGCGTCTTTCTCGATCAGGCCGGCGCCGAAGCCGGCCTGCTGCCGTACTACCGCGCGCTGGCCGACGAGGCCCGCGACCACGGCGCCGGCACCGTCACGCTCAACCCCGGAATCCACCCTGACCCCGGCTACGCCTCCATCGCCGATCTGCTGGTCACCTTCGAAGGGGACTGGCAGACCTACCTCACCTCGGCTGCGCCCTCCTGGACCGCGGCGCACCCGCCGGCCCGCTTCTGTCATCTGATCCACGGCATCCCCGACGGCCTGTGCGACCTCGCCGCCCGCACCGCACGGATCCGCCGAGCCGGCGTCCACTGCGCGGTACCGGGTGCGGGCGCGAATCCCTGGGCCGCCCTGCCCCCCGCCGTGAGGAGGGGAACCACATGAGGTTCGCAACCCGCCCGCCACTTCTGCTGTCAGCCGTGTCCCTGTTATTCGCGGCAGTGCTCACGGCAGTGCTCACGGGACTGCTCACCGGGTGCGCCACCGTCCCGGACCGCACCCCCGACCGGATCCCTGGCGAACACACGTCGGCCGCACGCTGGCAACCGCGCCCCGGCACGGCCTGGCAGTGGCAGCTCAGCGGCCGCGTCGACCCCCGCGTAGCCGTCCCCGTCTACGACATCGACGGTTTCACGAACAGCGCCGCCGTCGTACGACGCCTCCACAGCAGCGGCCGTAAAGTCATCTGCTACGTCAACGCCGGCGCCTGGGAGTCCTTCCGCCCCGACCGCAAGGCCTTCCCCGCCTCCGTCCTCGGCCGCTCCGACGGCTGGAGCGGCGAGCGCTGGCTCGACATCCGCCGACGCTCGCTGCTGCGCCCCATCATGGCCGCACGGTTCGACATGTGCCGGGCGAAGGGCTTCGACGCCGTCGAGCCCGACCTCGCGGACGGCTACACCAACGACACCGGCTTCCCACTGACCGCCGCCGACCAGCTCGCCTACAACCGCATGATCGCGGACCTCGTCCACGAACGGGGCATGGCGGTCGGCCTCAAGAACGACCTGGAACAGATCCCCGACCTGGTCCGTGACTTCGATTTCGCGGTCAACGAGCAATGCGCGGAGTTCCACGAATGCCCGTCGCTGAGTCCCTTCATCAAGGCGGACAAGGCCGTCTTCCACGTGGAGTACAGCGTGCCCAAGCACACGTTCTGCCCGATCGCCAAGCGCCTCGGCCTCGACTCCATGCGCAAACAGCTCGCCCTGGGCCGCTGGCGCAGCCCCTGCTGAACCCCGCCTGAATCCCGCCGAAGTACCGGTTCATCGACGCGGAGAAGGCGCGCGGCGGTGCGGGTAGCGGGGTCGGTCGCGGCGGTCGCGCTGCCGCTGCCAGGTGCGGGTGCCGTCCACAGGCCTCAGAGCGTCTTGGTCTGGCCGCCGTCGATGAGGGTCTCCGTTCCGGTGATGTTCGCGGCGAGGGGGGAGGCGAGGAACAGGGTGAGGTCGGCGATCTCGTGTGCCTCGCTGATTCGTCCGGACGTGATGCCCATGCTCTGCGGCACGACGACGTCCAGCGCTTCCTGCGCAGTGGTCCCGGCGGCCGCGGCGGTGGCGTCGGCGAAGCCGCCCGGCGCGGTCCAGAACGGCGTGCGGACCGGGCCCGGGGCGATGGCGTTGACGCGCACGCCCTGAGGCGCGAACTCCTCGGACAGGGACTTGTTGAGGTTGGTCAGTGCGGCCTTGGCCGCCGAGTAGTCGACCACCATGGGGAAAGGCAGCCGGGCGTTGATCGAGCTGATGTTCACGATGGCGGCGTCACCCGCTGCGATCAGATGGGGGAGGGCGGCGCGGCTGGCGCGGACGGCGCTGAAGAAGGTCAGGTCGAAGATCCGCTGCCAGTCGGCGTCGTCGACCGTGAGGAACGACTCGCGGGGTTCGGCGGCACCGAGGTTGTTGACCAGGATGTCCAGGCGCTGGTGGCGCTCGACGGCCTGCTGGATCAGGGTCTCCGCCCCCTCTCTGGTGGACAGGTCGACCGGCACGATCGTGACGTCGTGATCGGCCGCCAGGGCGTCCAGCTCGGGAGTGGAGGAGCGGCTGCCGGCCACGACCTTGACGCCCTCGTGGGCCAGCTTCTCGACCACGGCCAGGCCGATGCCCTTGCTGGCTCCGGTGACGACGGCGACCTTGTCCTTGAGGTGCAGTTCCATGACGGTCCCTTTCTGGATTGATCAATACATAATTAAGGTAGGACGAACCGCGGATGTGGGCGCTGTGCGGGTTTTCCGCGGTGTGTCAGTCCAGTACGCGCATCGCCGTGGACAGGGCGTCCTCCATGAACTCCCTCCCCATGCGTGCTCCGCCGACGATGCGGATCCCCTGGATGAACGTGGTCAGGAACCTGGCCAGTTCACCCGGGTTCTTCTCGGGGGAGATCTCCCCACGCGCCTGTGCCCGCTCCAGGGCGCCGGCGAGCGAGGACTCGATCTGCCGGATCGCGGTGTTGACGCGGTCCGCGGCCAAGGGCTGGTCGCCGCACTCCGTGGCGGTGTTGACCACGAGGCAGCCACGTGTGGGGTCGGCCAGGTCCGCCTCGATCAGGGAGGTGAGCGCCTTGCGGACCGCGAACCGGATCCCGGGCGTCTCGTCGAGGGTCGTCTCCAGCTCGCCGCCCTGGAGGGAGATGTAGCGGTCGAGGGAGCGGATGTAGAGCTGTTCCTTCGAGCCGAAGGCCGCGTAGAAGCTGCCGCTGCCTATCGACAGTTCCTTCAACAGGTCCTGTAGGGAGGTCTCGGCATAGCCTCGGCGCCAGAACAGGTCCATGGCGCGGTCTATCGCCTGGTCCGTGTCGAATTCCCTGATGCGTGCCATGGGGAGAGCGTAGCGCGCTTTGTGGAATAGTCAATCCACAATGGAGGGTGCGCCAGGTGTGCGGGGTGGGCCTTGGTCGCTTGTCGGTGAGGGTGCCGGTCCGCTGCCGGAAGATCACGACGTCCACCGGAGGGAGCGCTGGGGTCGCCGGCAGGACGCACCCCCCCCGGCGGGACCGCGGCATCGGCGCCGCCGTCGTACGCGTTCGCGTCCCGTGAGGCCGAGCACAACCCGCATGATGTGGGCGGGAGTTGAGGCAGCCATGGGTTCCGCCGGTGACTCGTCCGGTAACGCTGCGCCGTCATGGACGAGACTTGTTCACCGCAGTGCCGGGCGCCGCTGTTCGGTCAAACCGGGTGACGGAAAGAGGCCCCTGATCTGCGTTTCCGCAGATCAGGGGCCTCTCATGCAAGGGTGAGTGACGGGACTCGAACCCGCGACATCCTGGACCACAACCAGGTGCTCTACCAGCTGAGCTACACCCACCACGACCGGCGGTGATTCTGTGGTTTCTCCGACCGGCCGAGAAAAAGTGTACAGGGTCCGAAGGGGTGCTCGCGCACGGCTTTACGGGAGTGCCCGCGGGGGCCTCCCGAACGCCTATTCCGCAGGCAGGACGTGCTTGGCCGCGATCGTCTTCGCGGTGTCCGAGTCCGGGCCGGGCTGGGGTACGAAGATGGCCTCGCGGTAGTAGCGCAGTTCGGCGATCGACTCGCGGATGTCGGCGAGGGCGCGGTGGTTGCCGTTCTTCTCCGGGCTGTTGAAGTACGCCCGCGGATACCAGCGCCGGGCCAGCTCCTTGACGCTGGACACGTCGACGATCCGGTAGTGGAGGTATCCCTCCAGGGCCGGCATGTCCCGGGACAGGAAGCCGCGGTCGGTGCCGACGGAGTTGCCGCACAGCGGGGCCTTGCCGGGCTCCTTCACGTGCTCCCGTACATAGGCCAGGACCTGCTCCTCGGCCTCGGTGAGCGTCGTGCCGCCGGCCAGCTCGTCGAGCAGGCCGGACGAGGTGTGCATCTGCCGCACCACCTCCGGCATCGTCTCCAGTGCCTTGGCCGGCGGACGGATGACGATGTCCACGCCCTCGCCGAGCACGTTCAGCTCGGAGTCGGTGACCAGTGCGGCCACCTCGATGAGCGCGTCGTCGGACAGCGAGAGGCCGGTCATCTCGCAGTCGATCCACACCATGCGATCGTTCATGCGACCACCCTAAAGCTGACGTCGGCGTTTGGGTGCCCCCGGTACAGCACGGACGCCTCCGAAGGCTGCCGCTTCACCGGCCCCCGGCGTCGTCCTCAAACGCCGGACGGGCTGTGGCGGCAGCCGGGTGGTCTTGTTTTCTGCCTCGCCCCTTGCCCTACCGAGTCGGGTGGTGGGTGGGCGAGGGGGCTTGGGCCCGCCCACCCGAGGGTGTCGGGTGGGCGGGGGGAGGGTCAGCTGCCCGTGCGGGGGCCCGGGAGGCTGGCCGACAGGCCTACCGCCGCTGTCCTGCGGGTCTGCATCGGGAGTACCCCCTCGGGGTACTGGACCGTCAGCGGGCCCGTCGGCGGCAGCGGTGCCGGTTCCGGGGTGTCGGGGCGGTCGGACTGCGGACGGCGTGCCCGGTACGCGGCCCGGTACGCCGCCGGGGACGAACCCAGCTGGCGGCGGAAGTGGCCGCGCAGGGCGACGGGGGAGCGGAAGCCGCAGCGGCCCGCCACCTCGTCCACCGAGTAGTCCGACGTCTCCAGCAGGCGCTGCGCCTGCAGGACCCGTTGCGTGATCAGCCACTGGAGCGGGGCCGACCCCGTCAGCGAGCGGAAACGGCGGTCGAAGGTGCGGCGCGACATGTACGCGCGCGCGGCCAGCGTCTCCACGTCGAACTGCTCGTGGAGGTGCTCCAGCGCCCAGGCGACGACCTCGGCGAGCGGGTCGGCGCCGATCTCCTCTGGTAAAGATCGATCGAGGTAGCGCTCCTGACCGCCCGAGCGGCGCGGGGGGACCACCAGGCGCCGGGCGAGCGCACCGGCCGCCTCGTTGCCGTGGTCCGTCCGCACGATGTGGAGACAGAGGTCGATTCCGGCCGCCGTACCGGCGGACGTCAGGACGTCGCCGTCGTCCACGAAGAGTTCACGTGGGTCGACGTGCACCGACGGATAGCGCTTGGCCAGCGTCGGCGCGTACATCCAGTGGGTGGTGGCCGGGCGGCCGTCCAGCAGTCCGGCGGCGGCCAGCACGAACGCGCCGGTGCACAGCCCGACTATGCGGGCCCCTTCTTCATGGGCGCGGCGCAGCGCGTCCAGCGCTTCTTCGGGTGGTGGCGCGGTGATCGAACGCCAGGCCGGTACGACGACCGTGCCGGCGCGCGAGATCGCCTCCAGGCCATGTGGCGCGGTGAGTTCCAGGCCCCCTGTGGTCCGCAGCGGGCCTTCCTCGCCACCGCACACCAGCAGTCGGTAGCGCGGTACTCCGGCGTCCTGGCGGTCTATGCCGAACACCGACAGCGGTATGGAACTCTCGAAGATGGGGCCGCCGCTGAACAGCAGCACCGCGACGATCTCCTTGCGGCGTCGCCCGGAGAGTTTCCGGGCCGCGGCTTCCGGCGCGGCAGTGGAGTCGTGGCTCATCCTGCTAAGCCCCCCTCGGTGGTCGCGGCTCCTCGGTTGTGTCGCTCCTGCACGTTTCCCCTCGGTCCTGCACGAGTCCCCCGCCGTAAGACGTCAAGATCGAATCTACTGGTTTCCGCGGTGTCGCGTTGACCAGTTCGACACGCCGTAGATTGTCGACATGACAACTTGGCGTGAAGCATTCGATCACGAAGCGTTGCACTCACGGGCCGTGCAGGGAAGTACGCCTCGTGGCTGTGGCCAAACCGCGTAGGGTGCGAAGGGTCCCCTGGACCCTTTCCGTGCAGGTGGAACGGGGGTTGGGGGGTGGTCGGGGCGCCACTTGCACAGGGTCGGGAAGTTGGCCGAAAAGAAGCGTTCCCGTGCGCGGAAACCGGTCAGTCGACCGGTGGAGTGCCCCTAGTGTGACGTCCGCCTCCACGGGCCGCTCCACGGACTGCTCCGCGGGGTGCCCGGTGCGGCGCCCGGTGCGGTGCTCCGCGGTGTGTGCCGTGGGATGTCCCATGGGGTGCTCTGTGAGGTGATGGCGTACCGCGCTCCGAGCGGCGCAGCAGGTACCGGCAGACGGCGGTGACGGCGGCGAGACCGAGGGCGGTGCCGGCGGTGCCGGCCAGCGAGGTGCCGTACCAGAGCAGCACCACGGGGACGAGGACACAGGAGAACGCGGCCCAGCGGACGACGTCACCCGCGCTGTCCTGGGCGGAGTGCGGGTTGGGTTTCGGGCGCGGTCCGGACATGTGCGTATCTCCCTGGTCTCCCTGGCGGTGTTGTGCTCCTGCCGGCCCCCTGGTGGTGCTGCCGCCGGGTTCAACGCGTGTTCGAGCGGTCGGTCACCGTGCGTGGACCCTGCTCCTGTCCGAATCCTGCGCAAACCGCCTGTACGGGGCAGCAACCATTGCGTTACGGGCGCGGCTCGTGCATGCTCCCTGGAACCCCTAACCGACTCCGGGGACGGTCCCCTACGGAGAGTGCGCGGGATCTGGGCTGAGGAGGCGTGCCGCCGTACCCTTGGGGGTATGGGGTTGGGAAGATGTTTCCCGGACACAGCTCCGCCGCACACTGTCGTCCCTCCCACAAAGGATCACAACGCCGAGACAGCCATGGCCGGTCACGAATTCTTCGATCCAGCGGACCGCAAGCGGCCGGTCGCCGACCCCACGGCGGCCGATGCGCTGGCGGCGGAAGAGCCACGCCCTTCCTGCGATCCCGCCTTCAAACACGGAGTGGTCGTCGGCTTCGACGGTTCCACCTCCAGTGAGCGCGCCCTCGCCTATGCGATCGGGATGGCACACCGCTCCAGCGCAGGGCTGATCATCGTCCACGTCGCCAACCGACTGCCGACCACCGTGTGGGCCGGCTGCGAGCCACCCGTCTTCGTCGACGTACCGGACCACCGCACCGAGGTGCTCGGTCTCGAACTCGCCTGCGCCGACTATCTGGCGGAGGTGCCCTGGATCCTCGTCGAGCGCGGCGGAGACATCTGCCACGAACTCGAAGAGGTGGGGCGGGAGTACGAGGCCGACGCGATCGTCGTGGGGTCGACCCACGGGATCGTCGGGCGGATCTTCGGCTCTGTCGCGGGCAGACTCGCCAAGCGGGCCAAGCGGCCTGTCGTTGTCATTCCGTAACTCCCCGTTCTCCCTGGTGAGATGCGCCGTGGGTACGGTCCGGCCCCCTTTGTGCCGTGCGTAAATCTACTCGTGCGTAGAGGTGTTTGTGCCCTTGTGAAGGGCATATACCGGTCACCGCGCACAACTGCACAAAGCATGAAGGGAGCCCGCCGTGGACAACGACGTCTCTGCGGGAAGCGGAACCACTACCGTGGCCGGCCGACTCGCCCTGGGGATCACCCTGTTGGCGTTCGGCCTCGGCACCACCGGCGTGATCGACGATGTCACCACGTCCGACGCCGTGTCAGTCGCCCACTATGTGGGCGGAGTCGCCCTCTTCCTCGTCGGCCTGCTGGCCTTCCGTGACCGTGACACCGTGAACGGCACGGGTTATGTGGCCCTCGGTGCCCTCTGGTTCACCTGGGCCGTCTCGTCCGGCTCCAACGCCTCGGCCAACGCGGCCGGGCTCTTCCTGCTCCTCTTCGCCCTCGTGGCGCTGTCGTTGACCCTCGCGGGCGGCGACACGCTCGGACAGGCCCTGCACGCGCTGCTGTTCCTGTCGATGCTGCTGCTCGCTGTCGCGAACTTCGCCGACAGCTCCTCGCTGGTCAAGGTGGGCGGCTGGGTCGCCGTGGCGGCGGGGGCGGTGGCCTGGTATGCCGCGACGGCCGCGCTCGCGCACTGGCCGACGGTCCTTCCGAGGCGGGCTGCCGGCCGGGGGGTGACGGCCACCGGCTGATAGGGCAGCCGACGCCGGGGAGTTGGGCGTCCCCGGCGATCCAATGAGCGGACCCCTTCGTGGCCTGACGGCACACGTGGGGGTCCGTTCGGTTTCGTCGGCCTCCGCGGGGCGGTGGGGGCTTGTCGCGCAGTTCCCCGCGCCCCTTTGGGGGCGCGGGGAACTGCGCGAGCAACCACGACGCACCCGCGCAGTCGAACGCGGCGCTACTCCACCGTCACGGACTTCGCGAGGTTCCGCGGCTTGTCGATGTCGCGGCCCAGCGCCTTCGCCGTGTGGTACGCGAGGAGTTGGAGGGGGATGCCCATCAGGATGGGGTCGAGCTCGTCCTCGTTCTTCGGGACGACGATCGTGCGGTCCGCCTTCTCCTGGTGCTGGTGGGCCACCGCCAGGATCTTGCCGCTGCGGGCCTTGATCTCCTCCAGGGCCGCACGGTTCTTCTCCAGCAGGTCGTCGTCGGGGACGATCGCCACCGTGGGCAGGGCCGGCTCGATCAGGGCCAGCGGGCCGTGCTTCAGCTCGGACGCCGGGTAGGCCTCCGCGTGGATGTAGGAGACCTCCTTGAGCTTCAGGGAGGCCTCACGGGCCACCGGGTAGCCCCGGACGCGGCCGATGAAGAGCATCGAGCGGGCGTCGGCGTACTCCTTCGCCAGCTTCTCGATCTCCGCCTCCTGGTCGAGGATCTCGGCGATCTGCGCGGGCAGCTTGCGCAGGCCCTCGATGACCCGCTTGCCGTCCCGGACCGAGAGGTCGCGGGTGCGGCCCAGATGCAGGGCGAGGAGCGCGAAGGCGACCGTCGTGTTGGTGAAGCACTTGGTCGACACCACGCAGACCTCGGGGCCCGCGTGCACGTACATGCCGCCGTCCGCCTCGCGGGCGATCGCCGAGCCGACCACGTTCACCACGCCCAGCACCCGCGCGCCCTTGCGCTTCAGCTCCTGGACGGCGGCGAGCACGTCGTAGGTCTCACCGGACTGGGAGACCGCGATGTACAGGGTGTCGGGGTCGACCACCGGGTTGCGGTAGCGGAACTCGGAGGCCGGCTCGGCGTCCGCGGGGATCCGGGCCAGCTCCTCGATCATCTGGGCGCCGATCATGCCCGCGTGGTACGAGGTGCCGCAGCCGAGGATCTTCACCCGGCGCACGGCCCGCGCGTCCCGGGCGTCCAGGTTGAGGCCGCCGAGGTGCACGGTGGAGAAGCGGTCGTCGATCCGGCCGCGCAGCACGCGGTCGACCGCGTCGGGCTGCTCGGAGATCTCCTTGTGCATGTAGGTGTCGTGGCCGCCCATGTCGTACGACTCGGCCTCCCACTCCACGGTGGTCGGCTCGGCCGTCGTCCGGGTGCCCTCGGTGGTGTATGTCCGGAAGTCGTCGGCCTTGAGGGTGGCCATCTCGCCGTCGTCCAGGGTCACTATCTGGCGGGTGTGGGTCACCAGGGCCGCGATGTCGGAGGCGACGAACATCTCCTTGTCGCCGATGCCGAGGACGACCGGGGAGCCGTTGCGGGCCACCACGATGCGCTCGGGGAAGTCGGCGTGCATCACCGCGATGCCGTAGGTGCCCTCGATCAGGCGCAGCGCCTGGCGGACCCGCTCCTCCAGGGTCTCCGCCTGGGAGCGGGCGATCAGGTGGACGAGGACCTCGGTGTCGGTCTCGGAGAGGAACTCGACGCCGTCCGCCTCCAGCTTGCGGCGCAGGTCGGCGGCGTTGTCGATGATGCCGTTGTGGACGAGGGCGACCTTCTGGTCGGCGGACATGTGCGGGTGGGCGTTCACGTCGGAGGGGGCGCCGTGGGTGGCCCAGCGGGTGTGGGCGATACCGGTGGTGCCCTTGAAGCGCGCCGGGACCTTGGCCTCCAGGTCCCGGACCCGGCCCTTGGCCTTGACCATCTTCAGGCCGGCCGCCTTCGGGGAGGTGACGACGATGCCCGCCGAGTCGTAGCCGCGGTATTCCAGCCGCTGCAGCCCCTCCAGGAGCAGGGGAGCGACATCACGCTTACCGATGTATCCGACAATTCCGCACATATATAGGTGTTCCGTATTCCTCAGCCGTAGACCATGCGGCGCAGCTGCCGGAGGGTGAGCTCCGGCGGGGCGACCGCCCTGTACTTCAGATCCGCCTCGATCCGTCCGAAGATCTCCGCGTTCACCAGGCCTTCCGCCTGCAGTTCGCGGTGGCGGCGCCGGACGTAGTCCCCGGCCGTCTCGTCGAAGTAGGCGAGCACGTCCTGTATCACCCGCAGCGCCTCGCCCCGGCCCAGGGGCGTGGACCGCGTCAGATGATCAACAAGTTCGTCGTGCACCCGTAGATCCTGGAGTACGGAACGTCGGTTTAGCAAGAATCCTGCCCGATTCCGGGCAGCGGCCTGTTGAATCTCTTATGGGGTTCTGTTCGCAGCCTGTCCATCCTGTGTCTTGCGCCACGTCGTTTGTGGAGACGAGTTTCAGACGCCATGGACATTCCTCGTATGGGCGTACCCGACAAGCTGGCCGAGCGCATGAGCATGGCCGAGCAGCACGAGTACCTCCGCGCCAAATTCTCCCGGCGGTCGATGATCAGAGGCGGCGCCGTGACTGTCGGCGCCGTCACGGGCGGCTCGTTCGTGCTGGGTGGCACCGCCCAGGCGGCCGTCCCCACCCAGTCCTCCGCCCCCGCCACCCAGTACGTCGACGGTGCCTTCGTGGCGCCGTTCGGCCGTCACCTGGCCTACGGCAACGACGCCAGCACGGAGATGACGATCTCCTGGCAGGTCCCGGTCGCGGTCAAGAAGCCGTTCGTCCGCATCGGCACCCACGCCTCGCACCTCTCGGTCAAGATCGACGCCGAGATCCGCACCCTGTACACCCCGGCCGGCATCGGCGCCAGCGGCGACCACACCCAGTACTACGTGCACGCCAAGCTGGCCAACCTCAAGCCGGGCCGCACCTACTTCTACGGCGTCGGCCACGAGGGCTTCGACCCGGCCTCGCCGCAGTTCGCCAGCACCATAGGCACCTTCACCACCGCGCCCTCGCACAAGGAGCCGTTCACCTTCACGGCCTTCGGTGACCAGGGCGTCAGCTACCACGGCCTGGCCAACGACAGCCTGATCCTCGGCCAGAACCCCAGCTTCCACCTGCACGCCGGCGACATCGCCTACGCCGACCCGGCCGGCGCCGGCAAGACCGCCGACACCGGTTTCGACTCCCGCGTGTGGGACCAGTTCCTGGCCCAGACCGAGTCGGTCGCCAAGTCCGTGCCGTGGATGGTGTCGTACGGCAACCACGACATGGAGGCCTGGTACTCGCCGAACGGCTACGGCGGCGAGGAGGCCCGCTTCTCCCTGCCCGACAACGGGCCGGACAAGAAGAACCTGCCGGGCGTCTACTCCTTCGTCCACGGCAACACGGCGATCATCTCGCTGGACCCGAACGACGTCTCCTTCGAGATCCCGGCCAACCTCGGCATCTCGGGCGGCACGCAGACCAAGTGGTTCGAGGCGCAGCTGAAGAAGTTCCGCGCCTCGAAGGACATCGACTTCATCGTCGTGTTCTTCCACCACTGCGCCTACTGCACCTCCACGGCGCACGCCTCGGAGGGGGGCGTGCGACAGGAGTGGGTGCCGCTGTTCGAGAAGTACACGGTGGACCTGGTCATCAACGGCCACAACCACCAGTACGAGCGCACCGACGTCATCAAGGGCGACAAGGTCGTCAAGAAGCTCCCGATCGGCGAGACGGCCTACTCCGAGACCGAGGGTGTCGTCTACGTCACGGCGGGCGCCGCGGGCCGCAGCCTGTACGCGTTCACCGCGCCGGACTCCTACGAGGGGCACCTGAACGAGGTCGACTCCGTCGCCTCCTTCATCAACACCAAGGACGGCAAGGTCAACGAGACCGTCACCTGGTCCCGGGTGCGCTACCTCAACTACTCGTTCCTGCGCGTGGACGTCGAGCCGGCGCCGCGCGGTCAGTACGCCAAGCTGAAGGTGTCGGGCATCGCCGAGACCGGCGACCGCATCGACCACTTCACGGTGGCCCGCAAGGCCAAGTAAGGCCGTACCGGGTCAGGTAAGGCATGGGCGGGTGGTCCTCGGGCCGTATGAGGATCACCCGCTCCGCCCTTTTCGCGTGCTCCACGGCATCACATCCTCTTCAGCACCGCCTGTTTGGCCAACGCGAACTCCTCGTCCGTGAGCACGCCCCCGCGATGCAGCTCACCCAGCTCACGCAGCCGCCGCAGCAGCGCGTCGTGATCGGCCTCGGGCTCCTCGGCCGTCCGGGACACCTCCGGCAGGGCCGCCGACGGATGCGGCAGCCGCGCCTGCACCGCCGCCGCGACCAGCGCCATCAGCGGATCCCGCTTGAACCCCCACAGCTCCACCGCGTGGGGGTCGTACTTGGCCCGCACCTTGGCCGGAGCGCCGCGCACCCGGAACCGCAGATGGCCGTTCTCCAGCCCGGCGGAGGGCTGCCACTCCACGGCCAGGATGTCCGACAGGGCCAGCGTGCGGGGGCCGGCGGCCGCCTTCGTGTCCTCCGTCTTCCAGTTCCACTCCAGCCGCACCCGCTCGCCGTCGAAGCCCGCCGTGCCGTCCCCGGCGGAGACCGACAGCGGCAGCCGCGGACCCGGCAGCAGATACCCGGTCACCGGCGTGCCCGGGACCTGCTCCAGCAGCAGCGCGTCGCGCACCTCGTCCGTGAAGTACTCGGCGACGCCGTACCGGTCCGGCTCCACGGTCAGCTGGTAGGGGTCGTGGATCTCGGCGAGCCGGCCGCCGGTGGCGTGCAGCAGCGGATCGGCGCCGTCCCGCAGCCGCAGCCTCAGCCGCCCCGACCGGCGGCCCTGCTCGAACGAGATGCCCGCCAACGCGCCCAGCGGGACCACCAGTTCACCCAGCGTCCGGCGCAGCACACTGACGTTCCTGTCCCGCCCGGGAGTCAGCCGCAGGGCGTCTCCGTCGAAGGCCCAGACACCGTCCTTCTGGATGATTTCCGCCATGCGGGGATTGTTCCACCGGAAGTACGGCCGGATGGTCTCGACCAATCCCGGTCTCTGGTGAATCCTCTCTGGTGACTCCTTCACCGAGTCACAGCCGAGAAGGGAGCGCATGTGAGACGGCACCACAGAACGACTCCCGGAACTTCCCGCACCTCCCCCGCCCCCCGTATGGCCCGCGTCCTGGGGGCCCTGCTGCTGGTCGCGGCGGCCGGCGCCTTCACGGTCGGCGCCACCCCGGCGACGCCGCGGTCCGTCCCGGCCCCGCTCGACCGGGTCGTCCCGGCGCCCGCCTCGGTCAGCACGGGCGGAGCGCCGTACCGCATCACCCGTGACACGGCGATCCGCGTCGACGGCTCCGGGGAGGTGCGCCGGATCGCCGAGTACCTGGCGGACCTGCTGCGCCCGTCCACCGGCTACCGGCTGCCGCTGACCACGCACGGCACCTCGGGTATCCGACTCCGGCTGGCCACCGGACCGTTCGGCGCCGAGGGCTACCGTCTCGACAGCGGCCGCGACGGCGTCACCCTCACCGCCGCCGAACCCGCCGGCCTCTTCCACGGCGTCCAGACCCTGCGTCAGCTGCTCCCGGCGGCCGTCGAGAAGGACACCGTGCAGCCCGGCCCCTGGCTGGTCGCGGGCGGCACCATCACCGACCGCCCCCGCTACGCCTACCGGGGCGCCATGCTCGACGTCTCCCGGCACTTCTTCACCGTGGCCCAGGTCAAGCGGTACATCGACGAGCTGGCCCTCTACAAGATCAACGAGCTGCATCTGCACCTCAGCGACGACCAGGGCTGGCGGATCGCCATCGACTCCTGGCCCCGCCTGGCGGCCTACGGCGGCTCCACCCAGGTCGGCGGCGGCCAGGGCGGCCACTACACCAAGGCCGACTACCGGGAGATCGTCCGCTACGCGGCCTCCCGCTACCTCGAAGTCGTCCCCGAGATCGACATGCCCGGCCACACCAACGCGGCCCTCGCCTCCTACGCCGACCTCAACTGCGACGGCACCGCACCGCCGCTGTACACCGGCACGGAGGTCGGCTTCAGCTCGCTGTGCGCCGGCAAGCAGGTGACGTACGACTTCGCGGCCGACGTGATCCGTGAGCTGGCCGCCCTCACCCCCGGCCGCTACCTCCACATCGGCGGCGACGAGGCGCACTCCACCGCCCACGAGGACTACGTGGCGTTCATGGACCGGGTGCAGCCGCTCGTCGCGGAGTACGGCAAGACGGTGATCGGCTGGCACCAGCTGACCGGCGCGCATCCGGCCAAGGGCGCGATCGCCCAGTACTGGGGGCTGGACGACACCAGCGCGGACGAGAAGGCCGAGGTGGTCAAGGCCGCCCAGCACGGCACCGGGCTGATCCTCTCGCCCGCCGACCGGGTCTACCTCGACATGAAGTACGACGCGGACACCCCGCTCGGCCAGGACTGGGCCGGCCTGGTGGAGGTGAAGCGGTCCTACGACTGGGATCCGGGCGACTACCTCGCCGGAGCGCCGGGTTCGGCGATCCGCGGAGTCGAGGCGCCGCTGTGGACCGAGACCATCGTGACCGGCGCCGACATCGACTACATGGCCTTCCCGCGGCTGCCGGGGGTGGCCGAGCTGGGCTGGTCGCCCGCGGCCACGCACGACTGGGACGCCTACAAGGTACGGCTCGCCGCGCAGGCGCCCCGCTGGGACGCCCTCGGCATCGGCTACTACCGCTCACCACAGGTGCCCTGGCCTGCGAAGTGAGCTGAACCGGAAAGACCGACGGGCTCCCCCGAGGACCGTACTCGGGGGAGCCCGTCCGCCCGGATCAGAACCCCGCGACGGGATTTCTCAGGGTTCCGACCAGCTGGAGGGCGCCCGACGGGTCCGCCAGGTCCACCATCTGCCTGTTGTCGCGCAGCTGGAGCCGGTTGAGGCAGGACAGCGCGAACTCGGGCGCGAACATGTCGTACTGGGCGAACCTGTCGGCGAGTTCGGGCGCCGACGCCTGGTACTCACGGGTGACCTCGGCGACCGTCCGCCAGAAGTCGTCCTCCGTCAGGACCCCTTCGGCCGCGAGGTTCGCGGCGAGGAAGCGGAAGAAGCAGTCGAAGACGTCCGTGAAGACGGACAGCAGCTTCTTGTCCTCGGGGACCTCGACGCGCAGCCGCTCGACCGCCGGCGGCAGCACCGCGTCCGGGTCCATGACCGCGATCTCCTCGGCGATGTCCTTGAAGACCGCCCGCTGCACCACGCCGTCCTTCAGGACCAGGATGACGTTCTCGCCGTGCGGCATGAACACCAGGTCGTAGGCGTAGAAGCTGTGCAGGAGCGGGGTGAAGTAGGCCTTCAGATAGGCCCGCAGCCACTCCTTCGGCGTCAGCCCGCTCCGCTCGACCAGCGCGGCGGCGAAGGACGCGCCCTCGTGGTCCACATGGACCAGGGAGGCCATCGTCGCGAGCGACTCGCCCTCCTGGAGGGACGGCACCGGGCTCTCCCGCCAGAGCGCGGCCAGCATCTTCCGGTACGGCGAGTAGCGGTCGGTCGCCTGCTCGTACTCCAGGTGCCGGTAGCCCACGGCCGCCCGCTCCCGGATGATCGACAGGCCGGTGGACTTGAGCACCGGGTCGTTGTCGATGAGCTGGGCCAGCCAGTCGTTGATCGCCGGGGTGGCCTCCATGTAGGCGGCCGAAAGACCGCGCATGAAGCCCATGTTGAGGACCGACAGGGCGGTCTTGACGTAGTGCTTCCCGGGGTGGCTGCTGTTGAAGAAGGTCCGGATGGACTGCTGGGCCAGGTACTCGTCGTCACCCTCGCCCAGGCAGACGAGGTACCCGCGTGCCACCTCGGCGGCGAAGGTGACGGTGAGCTTGTTCCACCACTGCCAGGGGTGGACCGGGATGAAGAGGTAGTCGGCGGGGTCCAGGCCCTTCTCGCGCAGGACGCCGTGGAAGCGCTCCACGGTCTCCTCGCCCAGCTCGTCACGTACGAAGGACTCGTACTCGATGCCGACGCCCGCCGTGAACGCGGCGCGCGAGGTGTGCGCCGCCAGCCAGACCAGCCGGACCGGGCTCGCGGTCTCCGGGGCGTACGAGAGGTACTCGTGGACGCCGAAGCCGAGCCGGCCGTTGTTGGCGACGAAACAGGGGTGGCCCTCGGTCATCCCGGTCTCGATCGCCTGGAAGCCGGCCCGTGCCAGCTCGGCGGCCGGGATCTGCGGCTTGGTGAGCTTGTAGCAGGTGCCGGAGAGGGTGGAGGAGATCTCCTCCAGGTAGACCGGCAGGATCTCGTCGCTCAGACCCAGCGAGTCCTTCAGCTCGATGAAGAAGTCCAGGGCGGCGAGCGGGAGTTCGGCGCCGTCGCGGACCCGGCTGATGGAGTCGGCGTCCACCTGCCAGTGGTCCAGGGCCCGGCGGACGGCGGTGAAGCGGTACCGGGTGAGCCCGTCGTCGCTGCGGACGACGTAACCGGCCCCCTCCTCCTGCGGGGTGATCAGGCGCTCGTGGGCGAACTCCGCGAGCGCCTTGCGTATCAGGAGCCGGTTGGCCTTCTCCCAGCGCTCGGGGGAGAGGTGGGCCACGGCGTCGGCGAGCGTCATACGGCGGCCACCGCCTTCTCGAACCGCTCCCGGGTGCAGAAACTCAGCAACGCCTTCTTCTCCGGCTTCTCGATCTCGCCCACGGGCACGAACCCGACGGCCTCGTTCAGCGCGTGCACGGCCGTGTTGTGCACGTCCGGCTCGACGACGATCCGGCGGGCCGCGGGATCCTCGAAGAGGTGCGCCACCACGGCGGTGATGACGGCCTTGGTGAACCCGTGCACGGGCGTGTCGGTCGCCGGGGTCAGGAAGTGCATCCCGACGTCCCCCGGCTCGGGCTCGTACAGCCCGACCAACTCGCGGTGGACGGGGTCGTAGTACTCCATGAGGAAGGCGGGCCCGCCGTCCTCGCCGAGGCCCAGCAGCGCGTGATGGTGCTCGTCGGCCGCGATCTCCATGTACGCCCGCTCGACGTCCTCCAGTCTCGCGTCCCGCATCATCCAGTAGGCCGCCTTGGGGTGCGTCACCCAGCGGTGCAGCAGCTCGGCGTCCTTGAGGGGGTCCAGGGGGCGGAAGGTGAAGCTCATCGTCATCGTGGTCATACTGCGAACTCCTGGAAGGCGATCGTCTTCTCCACCGGGTAGTGCTCCGAGCCGAGCAGCTCGCGGATGATGTACGCGTTCCGGTAGGGGCCCATGCCCAGGTCGGGGCTGGTGATGCTGTGGGTGTGGACGCCGGCGTTCTGCAGGAAGACGCCCCGGCCGGTGACGTCGATCGCGTAGTTGCGGGCCACGTCGAAGTTGCCGTGCGAGTCGTAGCGCAGCCGGTCCCGGACGGGCTGCAGGAACTCGGGCTCGGCGTACCGGTAGCCGGTGGCCAGGACCAGGCCCTGGGTCTCGATCTCGTAGTCCTTGCCCTGCTCCTCCTGGCGGAGCTTCAGCGTGTACGTCCCGTTGTCGTACGCGGCCGCGTTCAGGCTGGAGTTGGTGAGCAGCCGGGTGGGGACCGGGCCGCCGAGGTTCTTCTGGTAGAGCAGGTCGAAGATCTCGTTGATCAGGTCGCCGTCGATCCCCTTGAACAGGCCCTTCTGCTCGGCGGTCAGCCGGTAGCGGGTCGCCTCGGGCAGGGCGTGGTAGTAGTCGATGTATTCGGGGCTGGTCATCTCCAGCGTGAGCTTGGTGTATTCCAGGGGGAAGAAGCGCGGGGAGCGGGTGACCCAGTTCAGCCGGTAGCCGTGGACGTCGATCTCGCTGAGCAGGTCGTAGTAGATCTCGGCGGCGGACTGGCCGCTGCCGACCAGCGTGATCGACTCCTTGGACTGGAGTTCCTGCTTGTGCCTCAGGTACCGCGAGTTGTGGATGAAGTCTCCGCCCAAGCCCTGGCAGGCCTGCGGGATGTACGGCGGGGTGCCGGTGCCGAGGACCAGCCGGCGGGCGCGGTAGCTGTCACCGGCGGCCGTGGAGACGACGTAGCGCCCGTCCTCGTACCGGACGTCCGTCACCGTGGTGTTGAAGCGGACGTTGGTCAGTTTGTTCGCGGCCCAGCGGCAGTAGTCGTCGTATTCCACCCGCAGCGGATAGAAGTTCTCGCGGATGTAGAACGAGTACAGCCGGCCCTTCTCCTTCAGGTAGTTGAGGAAGGAGTACGGCGAGGTGGGGTCGGCCAGCGTGACCAGGTCCGACATGAACGGCGTCTGGAGGTGCGCGCCGTCCAGGAACATGCCGGCGTGCCACTCGAAGTCGGGCTTCGAGTCCAGGAAGACGCCGTCGAGTTCGGCGATCGGCTCGGTCAGGCAGGCGAGGCCGAGGTTGAAGGGCCCGAGCCCGATCCCCACGAAGTCATGGGTTCTGGTCGGGTTTTCAGGACGCGCGGTCAAGGGACTCTCCCAGGTACTGCTCGGCGTGGCCGGCGATCAGATCGAGGACGGCGGTGATGTCGGCCGTCGTGGTCTCGGGGTTGAGCAGGGTGAACTTGAGGTAGTGGCGGCCGCCGACCTTGGTGCCCGCGACCACCGCGTCGCCGGAGGCGAACAGGGCCTTGCGGGCGTACAGGTTGGCGCGGTCGATCTCGGCCGGGTCGGTGATGGCCGCCGGGATGCATCGGAAGACCAGGGTGGACAGGGACGGCTGGACGACGACGTCGAAGCGGGGGTCGGCGGCGAGCAGCCGCCAGCCCTCCGCGGCCAGGTCGCAGACCTCGTCGAAGAGCCGGCCGATGCCGTCGGCGCCCATGGTGCGCAGCGTCATCCACAGCTTGAGGGCGTCGAAGCGGCGGGTGGTCTGCAGGGACTTGTCGACCTGGTTGGGGATGCGCTCCTCGACCATCCGGCGCGGGTTGAGGTACTCCGCGTGGTAGGTGGCGTGGCGCAGGGTCGCGGCGTCCCGGACCAGCACGGCGGACGAACTGACCGGCTGGAAGAAGGACTTGTGGTAGTCGACGGTGACCGAGTCGGCGCGCTCGATCCCGGCGATCCGGTCCCGGTGCTTCAGGGAGGCGAGCAGGCCGCAGCCGTAGGCCGCGTCCACGTGCATCCAGACGCCGTACTGCTCGCACAGTTCGGCGATCTCCGGCAGCGGGTCGATGGAGCCGAAGTCGGTGGTGCCGGCGGTGGCGACGACCGCCATGGGCACCAGGCCGTCGCTCTTGCAGCGTTCCAGCTCGCGGGCGAGGGCGACGGTCTGCATCCGCTTGTCGTGGCCGACGGGGACGGAGACCACCGCGTCCTGGCCGAGGCCGAGCAGTTTCGCCGACTTCTTCACGCTGAAGTGGCTGACCTCGGAGGCGAAGATCCGCAGTTTCGCCAGGGAGTCGGTCTTTGCTTCCTCGCGGGCCAGCAGCAGCGCCTGGAGGTTGGACTGGGTGCCACCCGAGGTGAACACACCGTCGGCGGCCTCGCCGAGGCCGATGCGGGCGGTCGTCCAGTCGATCAGTTTCCGCTCGATGAGGGTGCCGCCGGCCGACTGGTCCCAGGTGTCCAGGGAGGAGTTGACGGCGGTCAGCACCGCCTCGCCGAGCACCGCCGGGATGACCACCGGGCAGTTGAGGTGGGCGAGGTAGCGGGGGTGGTGGAAGTAGACGGCGTCCCGGAGGTAGACGTCCTCCAGCTCGTCCAGGACCGCGGTGGTGTCGTGCAGCGGCCGGTCGAGGTCGATGCCGTCGATGAGAGGGGATAGGGCGTCGACGGTGACACCCGTGAACGGCCGTTCGGTGGTGGCGAGTTTGGCCGCCACCCGCTCTACTCCTTCGGTCACGGAGCGGCGGTACTGCTCCGCGGTCAGGTCATTGAGCAGGTGCGAGCGCATGAGGGGGGCCTCCGGGACGTTCCGTGCGGGGGAGGGGAGCGATCGGCTCCACTTAGGTTAGCCTAACCTAAGTAACACGACGGAAAAGCTGCCCCTCCCGTGACGGCCGTCACGTCGGCCTCGTAACTACTCGCCGGCTTCCCGGAGTTGCTCCTCCGTCAGGCCCTGCCGCCAGTAGCCGACGAAGGTGACCCGGCGCCGGTCCACCCCCCGCTCCCCGACGAAGTGCCGGCGCAGCTCCTTGACCCGCCCGGACTCACCGGCGATCCAGACGTACGGGCGCTCCCCGGCGGGCAGTCGGGCGCCCCGGATCGCCGCCTCGGCGGTGTCGCCCACCACCCAGTTGATCTCGGCGTCGGCGCGTGTCGCCACGTCCTGGATGTCCCCGGCGCGCGGCACCTCCAGCCAGGCGCGGACCCGGGTGCCGGCGGGGAGGGACTCGAGGATGGCGGTCGCCGCGGGTACGGCGGTCTCGTCGCCCCAGACCAGCACCAGATCGGTGTCCTCGGGCGGCCGGAAGCGGATGGCCCGGTTGTCGGCGACCGCCGGGCCGAGCAGGATCACCCGGTCCCCGGCGGCGGCCCGGGAGGCCCACCGGGAAGCGGGCCCGGCGGGGGATGGGGGTCCCCCCGCTCGAGCGGAGCCGAGAGTGGGGGAGGCCCCCGGTTCGACCCCGTGCAGCACGAAGTCGATGTCGATCTCGTCCGGGTCGCGGCGCAGCTCCCGGAGCGTGTACGAGCGCATCACCGCCCGTACGTCGTCGGGGAGTTCGCGCCAGCCCTGCCACCATCCGTCGCCCAGCTCGACAGGTACGGCGGGCTCGGTGCGGCCCTCGGCCGGGATGAACAGGGAGAGGGACTGGTCGCGTCCGTCGGAGTGGAAGTACGCCAGATCGGCGCCGGCGAAGGTGACCCGGACCAGAGACGGGCCGAGCCGCCTCGTCCGTACGACCTGGAGGGAGAAGAAACGGAACGGGGCGGCTACGGCCGTCGTCATATGAGCTCCTGAGACTCAGGAAGTTGTGTGGGCGTACGCGGGACCGGAGGTCAGCTGACCTTCTTCGCCGTCTCCAGCGCCTGGGCGAGGTTCTCCACCATCGCGACGCACTTGTCGTAGGAGAAGATCGGCTCGGGGGAGCGGGCGATGACCTGGCCGGCCTTGACCGCGGGGAGCTTCTTCCAGGTGGCCTGGGTGATGTCGGCCGGCTGGATGGTCGCCGAGCGGTCGTCCATCATGATCACGTCGGCCTTGTACTTGTCGACGTTCTCCCAGCTCAGGTCCTCGTACCAGCCGCCGCTCTTCTTCAGCACGGACGCCGACGGCTCGACGAAGTTCACGCCGAGGGCCTTGAAGTACTCCAGGTCCACCGAGAGGTTGGAGCCGGAGACGTAGAACAGGTCCTGGGCGGCCGAGCCGGCCAGCACCTTGATGTCGGGGTGCGCCTTGGCGGCGGCGCGCAGCCGGGAGGACGCCTCCTCGAAGCGCTTCTTGGCGTCCGTGACCTTGGTGGCCGTCATGTCCGCGCCGAGTGACTCGGCGAGGGCCCAGACGCGCTGGAGCGGGACGGTCAGCTGGCGGTCGTAGGCCGAGATGCCGACGCTCGGGGCGAGCTTGGCGATCTTGTCCTTGGAGTCGTCCGGGACGTACCAGAGGGTGCCGGCGCCATCGAACATCGTGGTGATGAGGACCTCGGGCGCGAGGGCCGCGTACTTCTCGACGTTGAACTGGCCCCAGGTGTTGCCGAGGACGGTCACCTTGCTGATGTCCATGTCGCCGGCCTGGACGTCGGCCTTGCCGTCCTTGGTCTTCGTGGGGCCGAAGACGCCCTTGACGTCGATGCCGTAGTCGTACAGCGCGGCGGCGACGCCGACGAAGGCGACGATGTCCGTCGGCACCTTGTCCAGCTTCACCGTGGTCCCGCGGTCGTCCTTGAACGTCCAGGGGCCGGACTTGGCGGCCGTCGTCTCCTTGTCGGAGGTACCACCGCTTTTCGCGTCGTCGTCCCCGCAGGCGGCGAGCACGGCACCGAGGCCGAGGGCGCCACCGGCGGCGAGGATGCCGCGGCGAGTGAGGTGGGCTGCTCTGACGTTGGACATAGGTGTGGCTGCTTTCGGATGTGCGGAAACACCGCCGGACAAGTCGTTGATTAGGTTAGCCTAACCTCAGATCTTGTCCAGGGCCGCCCTTGACGCCTGGCGCCCGAGGCCGGCTCGCGTCTTCTCCAACTCCCGGACGAATGTGTGTCCTTGCCGTTGCGTGACCGACCCTTGATGCGCGCTGGCCGGCGTGCTCACCTTGTGCGGTGATGTATGGCTGGAGCAGACGCTCGCTCGCGTCCCTCTTCGTGGTCTCCGTGGGAGTTCCGGTGGTGCTCGTCCTCGGAGCCGTCACGGGGTGGAGTCATTCGGCGATCGGCATGCCGACTTGGGCGTCGTGGACGATCGCGGCGCTGGCGATCTGTATCGGTCTGCCGTTTGCCTGGGCCTCCACCCCGCTGGGTACGAGAGGCGCCACGCACCTCCTGCTCAATGCCTATCGGCGGGAGGGACTGGAGACTGCCGAACGGCAGTATCTGTCCAGGCTGGCCCCTCGCAGGGCCGGGCTTCAGCTGTTCAACCTCGCACTCGCCCTCGATCGCGCGGGCGATCAGGATGGCGCCCACGCGGTCTACCGGCGCGCGGCGGAGTGCGGATTTCCGCCGGCCATGGCGAATCTGGCGTACGGCCTGAGCCGACGTGGTGAGGAGGACGAGGCGCAGGACTGGTACCGCCGCGCGGTGGAGGCGGGGTACCCGCGAAGTGTGCCGGAGCAGGTGGACGGTGAGTAGGAGACGCTGCGTTGCCGGGGGCGCCGATGGTGAGGCGATCTCCACAGGTCGTGGCCCGACGATCTCCTGGCCGAACGCGCGCCGGTCGCCGGCGCGAACGGGGCTGCACATCGTTCACTTGACGGGCCTGGTCGGGTGCGCGGTGTCTACCGGCGCGTGCTGAGTCCGTCGAGGATGAGCGCGAGCATGTGGGGTGCCCGGTCCTCGGGGCTGGACGCGGCGCGCCACAAGGCGCCGGTGAGTTGGAGGAAGTCGCCCGGGTCGGCGTCCGGGCGGATGCTTTCGTCCTTCTTGCCGGCGTCGAGGAGCTGGGTGATCGCGGCGATGACCGGCCCGTAGCTCTGCTCGCTGATCGCCTGGTGCGCGCCCGGGCCGAGGGCGTCGCCGAGGCCGTGTTTTCTGCGCATGGCCTCGACTAGGTCGGTCGTCCAGTGGCGGAGCGCTTCCAGTGGCGGCATCTGGGCCAGCAGGTCGGGCACGGTGCCGGTGATGCGTGCCACTTCGTCCTGGTAGACGGCCAGGACCAGCGACTCACGGGTGGGGAAGTTGCGGTACAGGGTGCCCGCGCCCACTCCCGCGCGCTGGCCGATCTGGTTCATCGACGTACTGCCGTCCGCCGCGAGCGCTTCACGTGCGGCGGCGAGGATGCGCGCCCTGTTCTCACGGGCGTCTGAACGGACCACAGGACCTCACCTTGCTAAGTGGAGAGCTCTCCACTACGTTATCCGGAGAGCTCTCCACATACTTTAAGGAGCGTCATGCATTACATCAAGCTCGGCATGACCGGCCTCGACGTGTCCCCGATCGCGATCGGCGCGATGACCTACGGCGAGCCCGACCGCGGGCACCCCGTCTGGTCGAAGGGCGAACAGGACGCGCGTCCGCTCATCAAGCACGCGCTGGAGGCGGGGATCAACTTCTTCGACACCGCGAACATGTACTCCAACGGTTCCAGTGAGGAGATCCTCGGCCGGGCGCTCAAGGACTTCGCCGACCGTGATGCCGTGGTGATCGCGACCAAGTTGCGCCATCCGATGCGGCTGGGACCCAACGGACGGGGACTGTCGCGCAAGGCGATCATGACCGAGGTCGACCATTCGCTGCGCCGCCTGGGTACCGACTACATCGACCTCTACCAGATCCACCGCAACGACCACTCCACCCCTTGGGAGGAGACCCTCGAAGCGCTCAGCGACCTCGTGAAGGCCGGCAAGGTCCGCTACCTGGGTGCCTCGTCCATGTACGCGTGGGAGTTCGCGAAGGCGCTGCGCCTGCAGAAGGAGAACGGCTGGGCACGGTTCGTGTCGATGCAGGACCACTACAACCTCCTCGCCCGTGAGGAGGAGCGCGAGATGATCCCGCTGTGCCTGGACGAGGGCGTGGGCACGATCATCTGGTCGCCGCTGGCCCGCGGCCGCCTCACCCGCGCGTGGGACGACGCCCGCTCGACGGTGCGCTCCGAGACGGACGGCGCCTACGCGGACCTGCTCTACTCGCCGGCCGAGGAGGCATCCAACCACGCGATCATCGACGCCGTCGGGAAGGTCGCCACCGCACACGGCGTCAGCCGCGCACAGGTGGCGCTCGCCTGGCTGCGACGCCAGCCGGTCGTCACCGCGCCGCTGGTCGGCGCCGGTTCGGTCCGGCAGATCGACGAGGCCGTGGCCTCCCTCGACATCGAGCTCACCGACGACGAAGTGCGCGCCCTGGAAGCCCCGTACACCCCCCGCCACGACTGGCAGGGCGTCTCGGACGAAGCCGAGATGGAGGCCATCCGCAAGCGCGTGCCCGGAATGTCTCTCGCATGAACCCCATCGTCCGCTCCGGCGCCGCTGCCCGCGCCGGAGCCCTCCTCCTCCTTCTCGGCCCGCTCGTGTCCTGGGGCGCCGAGTTCATCACCGCCGCCGCATGGCAGGACCCGCCGTACTCGCCCCTGTACAACTGGGTCAGCCACCTCGGCCTGACCGGGCCGCCGCAGACCGCGTTCGGACAGGTCGCCAACTCCCCCCTCGGTGCCGTCATGGACACCGGCTGGGTGATCTACGGCACCCTCCTGATCATCGGCACGTTCCTCGTGTTCGACCCGCGCAAGGGCGCCCGCCCGATCATCATCACGAGCCTCGCCGTCCTCGCCGGCGTCGGAGTCTCACTCGTCGGCATCTTCCAGGGCTCCAACGCCAACGTCGACAACGGCCTGATCGCCTTCCACACCTTCGGCGCGCAGGGCGTCATGCTCGCCGGCAACATCATGGCGATCGCCGTCGGAACCAGCGGAACCCGCATCGGCCTCACCAGGGGCCGCTCGATCGCGAGCACCGCGCTCGGCACCGCCGGACTGATCGCGTTCCCCCTCTTCATGACCGACGTGTTCACCGGCTGGATGTGGAACATCGGCCTGTTCGAACGCGCCGTCATCTACCCGATCATGATCGGCCACGCCCTCCTCGGAAGCAGCGTGGCCGCCACCCAGCGCCACCACCGTGCGACGCACCCGCCGGCACCCCTTACCGCACGAGCCGAGAGCTGAGGAGAGACAGATGACACAGGTACTGGTCACCGGAGGAACCGGCTTCATCGGAAGCTGGTGCATCCAGGCCCTGCTGGATGCCGGGCACACCGTCCGCACCACGGTCCGCGACCTGCGGCGCGAACCGGCACTACGGTCCTGGCTGCACGCGGCCACACCGTTCGACGACGACCGTCTCACGGTCGTACGCGCCGACCTCGAACAGCCCGAGGGCTGGGATGCCGCCGTCGCCGGCTGCGAGTTCGTCCTGCACGTCGCCTCGCCGACGCTGCGTCATACGCCGGCGAACGACGACGACCTGGTGGTCCCGGCACGCGAGGGCGTCCTGCGGGTGCTGCGCGCCGCCCGCGACGCCGGTGTGCGCCGGGTCGTCCTGACCAGCGCCTTTGGCGCCATCGGGATCGGGCACCCCCCGCGCTCGACCCCGTTCACCGAGGAGGACTGGACGAACGTCGACAGCGAGATCCCGCCCTACCAGCGCTCCAAGACACTCGCCGAACGCGCCGCCTGGCAGTTCATCCAGGACGAAGGCGGCGGTCTGGAACTGGCAGCGGTCCACCCCGTGGGGGTCCTTGGCCCCCTGCTCGGCCTGGACGACCCGCCATCCCTGCGACTGGTCCGCAGAATGCTCGAAGGACAGGTTCCCGCGTGCCCTCCCTTCGGGATGGGCTTCGTCGACGTACGCGACGTCGCGGATCTGCACCTGCGCGCGATGACCGATCCGGCAGCCGCCGGCGAACGCTTCCTGGCAATCGCCGGGCACAGCCTGCGCGTCATCGACATAGCGCGCATCCTGCACGACCGCCTCGGTGAGCGCGCCGCGAAGGCCCCGACCCGTGAACTGCCCGTGTGGCTCGCCCGCACACTGGGCCTCGTGAACCCGGAACTGCGACTGCTCAAGCACCAGCTCGGCCGGGATCTCGACGCCACAAGCACCAAGGCGGAGAAGCTCCTCGGATGGCGAGCGCGCCCCATCGACGACACCATCGAGGACACCGCCGAGAGCCTCCTCGCCCACGGCATCGGGACAAAGACCGGATCGTAGCCGACCGACGCGGCAGTCCTCCGTCGGCCGGGTGCAGCGTGGCGTCGCGGCCGGACAGAACCTCGCCCTGTGCTGAGGTATGGCCTCGGAGTTGCTCGCCTTGATTCCTCACGCATGCGCGTGCTGATCTGCGGGTGGATGCCGAATGTGAGGGCCGGCCCGGTGGTCGGGTGGCTGGCTTGGCACGACGGCTGGGACGGGCGGTCCAGGTGGGTGGGGCTTGTCGCGCAGGCGGCAGCAGGTGAACGGACTCAGGGCTCGATGACGAGGCGTTCGATGAGGTCGTCGCGGAGTGTGAACTGGTAGCGCAGATCGATGGTGCCGCCGGGGAAGTTGCCTTCGAGGTGGTGGGTGGCGATGTAGTGGGTCGCGTCGGTCTGCTGGGCGCCGGTGAGGTGGATGGTGTAGGTGAATTCGGTGGCCGATCGGTCGAGCCACTTCCCGATCGCCTCAATGCCCTCGTAGGTGTTGCCGTCGTCGATCACTGTGGCTTCGCCGGTGAACGCCGTGATCGCGGTGGCGGTGTCGTGGGCGCGGTGCGCTGTCAGGTAGCGGGTGATCACCTCGGGCAGGGTGTCCGGGGTGCTGGTTCGGGGCTGGTTGTCGTGCATGACGATCCTTGGGGTGGTGGCGGGTTCAGACGGTGGGGGTGGTGCCGCCGTCGATGACGTGTTCGGCGCCGACGATGGCCGAGGCGCGGTCGGAGACGAGGAAGGCGACGAGCTCGGCGACCTCCTCGGGCCGGTTGGGACGGCCGAGCGGGATGCCGCCCAGGGAGTCCATGAGCCGGCCCAGCGCCGCTTCCTGGGTGATGTCCGCGTCGTGGGCGATCCGGGCGACGAGGTTGTCGGCGGCCGAGGTCTGGACGAAGCCGGGCGAGACGGTGTTGACGCGGACGCCGTGCGGGGCGACCTGGTTGGCCAGGCCCTTGCTGTAGGTGGTCAGGGCGGCCTTGGCGGCGGCGTAGGCCAGGGTGCCGTTCCACAGCGGCATGCGGCGCTGGATCGAGGTGACGTGCACGACCGCGCCCTTGCCCGTGGCGATCATGTGCGGCAGGAGTGCGCGGTCCAGGCGGACGGCGGCCAGCAGGTTCGTGTTCAGCTCCCTGGCCCAGTCGTCCTCGCCGAGCGCCGCGAACCCTCCGGCCGGTGCCTCGGAACCGCCGAGGGTGTTGACCAGGATGTCAACGCCTCCCAGGCGGGCGTCCACCTCGGCGGCGACGTGCGCGGCGCCCTGGGCGGTGGACAGGTCGGCGGTGATGAACGCCTTCTCCTCGGCGTCGTCGGGGCGGGTGCGGGCGGTGACCAGCACGGTCGCGCCCGCCTCGGCGAGCCGTCGGGCGATGGCGGCTCCGGTGCCCTTGGTGCCGCCGGTGACCAGGGCGCGTCGGCCTTCGAGGGATTCGCTGATGTACGTGGTCACGGAGTGCTCCGTTCCCGGGTGCGGGCGCAGAAGGCACCACTCCCGTCATTACTGCTAAAATAGAAGTGACTAACTTCGACTTTAGCAGTAACTGAGGGGATGGCCACCATGGCAAGCCGGATCAGGCTGGAGGACCGGGAGTGCCCACTGTCCACGACGGTGGAACACGTCGGCGAGTGGTGGACGCTGCTGATCCTCCACGACGCCTTCGACGGCTACACCCGCTTCGACCAGTTCCAGGAGAGCCTGGGCATCTCCTCCAGCATGCTCACCACCCGGCTGAAAACCCTCGTCGCCGACGGACTCCTGGAGCGTCGGCCCTACCAGACCAACCCCGTGCGCCACGAGTACGTCCTCACCGAACTCGGGCGCTCCCTGCGTCCGGTGATCGTCGCCCTGGCCGCATGGGGCAACTCCCGTCTCACACCGGCCGAGCGCAGCATGATCCTCATCGACGCGCGCAGCGGCGAGGAGGTCGATCCCGTCGTCGTCGACGCCAAGACCGGCCGCCGACTCGACGACAGCGGCACCTATGTCTTCACCGCAGGTCCCGCAGCGAGCGACGCGATGCGCAGCCGCTACGTAACACGGCCGGCGATCCCCGCGGAAGGGGCGTAAGACTACCCGGACAAGCCCCGGACAGACTTGCGCCGGGCCGGGAACACGGGCCGTACCCGATCCACCAGGCAGCGACGACTCATCGCCGACATCACGCCTGCCTGTCCTCCCCAGGGTTTGATGGCGGGAATGCCCTGGGCATGGGGGTTTCAAAAATCGTCGCCAACACCCCGCAGGCCGGCCAGACCCTGGCTGTCTCGTCGGCCGTGACGAGGTGAACTCGGCGCCTTCTGTCGGCCGGCCGTTCAACCCGCGCGACGGACACCCCGTCGAGGTCGAGCAGCAACGTCGTACGGTTGATCAAGCCCGTGGCTCATGCGTGATCGTTCTGCGTCGAGAACAGAGATGATCACGCAGGTCCAGGGGCATCCCGCATCCGGGGCCGTGCCCGAATGCGTCATGGCAATCGGCCGGGTGTGGTTCGCTGCTGGGGTGACTCAGGACTTGGAGACCGTCGCATTCGAATCCGCCGAGGCATTCCAGGCATGGCTCGGCGAGAACCACGCCGTCTCGTCCGGCATCTGGCTCAAGCTTCGCAAGAAGGGCCCTGGAATCGTCGCGCTGGACTACGCCCAGGCGCTCGACGTGGCACTCTGCTACGGCTGGATCGACGGCCAGAAGGCCAAGTTCGACGACCAGTGGTGGCTCCAGCGGTTCACCCCGCGTAAGCCGCGCAGCAAGTGGTCCAAGGTCAACCGGGACAAGGTGGCCGCCCTGATCGAGCAGGGCCGGATGCGTCCCCCGGGGCAGGCCGAGGTCGACCGCGCCAAGGCGGACGGCCGCTGGGAGGCGGCCTACGACGGCGCGAAGACCGCCACGGTGCCGGACGACCTCATGGCGGCCCTGACCGCCGACCCGGCCGCGGCGGAGTTCTTCGAGACACTGGACCGGCAGAACCGCTACGCGATCCTGTATCGGGTCCAAGACGCCAAGAAGCCCGAGACCCGGGCGCGCCGGATAGAGAAGTACGTAGCGATGCTGGCGAAGGGCGAGAAGCTGCACCCGTAGTCATGGAGAGGGACCGCAGCCGTGTAGTGCCTTGGGGTCCCGGCGCGCCTGCGGCCTGGGCGAGCGTGGTGAGTTCCGTCGGCGGAAGCCGCGGGGCGGTCTAACTGATCGTTTCCGGCCCCCAGCGTTCAGGTCCCACTCCGCGCCAGTCGATCCACGGTGACTCGGCCACCTCCGCCGGGTCGATCTCCAGGCCGGCCCGGCGGAGGAACTCCGCGACGTCGACCGCATGGTGAGCCAGCCCGAGGATCACACCGTCCACGCGCACGCGGCGGCCCCCCGTGGGCGACGGCGGATGCACGGTCACACGTATCGGTCCGGGCATGCCTTCAGGATCATCCGGGACATGCGGACCCGCATTCCAGGTCGTCATTGCTGATGCCGCTCATTCATGTTCCGGTCTGACCGTCCCAGGTCGCGGAGGTCCCGCCATGCGGCGGGGCTTGGGCGACGTTGCTGCCAATAGGCATGGAAGTACAGCTGAGCCGACAGCCTGTACAGGCGCCGACGCAACTCGGTGCGACCTGGCTGCCGGGCGAGCTGCTGGTAGGTGGCGCTCCAATCCTGCTGCGCCTGGGCAAGGTCGGCGGGAAACCGTCGCATGGCCAGATTCAAGCACGTGTTCGATTATTTGTGCCACCCTCGAGGCCACGGGCGGCCGCACGGCCGGGCATGGCCCGTGACGGCGAACCTTGATCATTGCCATCGTGGTGTGACGAGGTTTCCGACGTGAATGTCGACTCCACCGTGTGCCGAGCTCACCAGCACGCCGCCGGGGCGTCGAAAAGAGGGGACCTGCAAAAGGAGCGGCCCGGCGGCCCGCCCCGGGAGCGTCCGCGGGCGGCCTTCGAGTCGGAACGGGAGGACTCGCACAGCACGTCGTGGATCAGTTGGGCCGAACTGGAAGAGGCTGACTGGGACGGCACGGAATCAAGTGCGGGGCCGTCCGCGGCTGAGACCCGTCTCACCCGGCGCCAGGTCGTGCGTGACGAGGACTGGGGTGATGTCTGGTCGGTCATGGCCGTGCTTGCCAAGCGACACGGGGCCGAGAACGTCCGTCTGGTGGTCTGGTTCGACAACTAGGAGCTGTCCGCGATCATGCGACCGCTCTGTACCTGAGTCGTTGTTGTGGGCTTGGGGCGGGGTGATCTGACGGATGCGGAGTGGGAACGGCTGCGGAGTGGGAACGGCTGCGGAGTGGGACGGGCTGCGGAGTGGGAACGGCTGCGGCCGTTCCTGCCGGTGAGCAATGGGCGAGAGGGCCGTTCGGAGGCCCTGTCGTTCTTGGCGACGGTCGGCGCGGTGGGTCAGCCGGCGTTGGAGGCGGTGAACCGGGCCTGGGGCTGCTCGGCGGCCAGCGGGCGGCCGGACAGTCCGCGCCGGACAGTCCGCGGCCCCTGCGACAGGCCCGGCCACGCAACTCGGCCACGTAAGTCCTGCGGAGACGGGCGAGCGCAAGGATGTCCGGCGTGCCGCGAGGGAGCGGGACGGCGCCTCGGCTGGAAGACGACCAGGCATATCGCCCTCACCCTCACCCTCGCCCTCACCACCGCCTTCGCCGAGGCGGAGGCCCCTGGTCCTCCGCCTCGGCGTCTGCCGCGGTCCGGTGGGAGTGCTCAGCGTCCGCCGTGTCGCAAGACCGAGAGGAGGACCGACGGAGCGAAGAGCCGTGTCGGCGGGGCACAGAGCGCCAGGACGTCCAGGAGGGCGTAATTGGCCGTCGCGTCGGCGGTCGCCGCCCGTTGGACACGGTCGAGGTAGGCGTGTTGGAGCCGGTGCAGCGGTGTCCGGTGCCCGCCCGTGGTCCCGGGATGCCGGAGGTCCTCGGCCTCTGCGATCTTCCACGGACCGGTGGCCTCCGCCGCGACAGCACGTTGCACACGCCTGGTGAAGCCGGGGCCCGTGCCATGGTCCGTGAGAACGCCACGTAGCGCCAGCGCCTGGCGCACCGCGACCGTCATCCCCTGCCCGTAGACGGGGTTGAAGGTGCACATGGCGTCGCCGACCACGACAAACCCCTCGGGCCTGCGGGCGGTCCGGTCGAAAAGTCGGCGTCTGCTCCCCGGCGGGCGGAAGCCGCGCAGCGGCGAGTCAGGGACAGCACTCGCGAGGAACCCGGCAAGGGCAGGTGACGCGAGGGTGGCGGCGAACTCGGCAAAGCCTTCCTGATCCGTGGGGGGTTCGTGTCCGCGCAGGCCGCCGACCGCGACGATCCACCGGTCGCCCTCCACCGGCAGCGCGATGCCGAAGCGAGGCAGACTCGTGCCTGACACCTGCAGGTACACGCCCCTGGCGAGCCCGGGCACCGGGGCGGTTCGCCGGAAGAGGCCCGTGGTGTAGGCGATGGCGGCGTCCACCGTTTCCTCGGCGGGCGCCGGGAACCCGGCGTCGACCAGCCATGCGGGCGCCGCGGACGAGCGTCCCGAGGCATCCACGACCAGGGCGGCGGGGATCACTTCACTGGTGTCACCGCGGCGCAGTCGCAGTCCGGTGACCGCACCCGCCGACGTCTCCAGTCCGATGGCACGGACGCCCTCGCGGAACGAGATCCGCGGATCCTGCGACACCCTCCGTCGCACCGTCCAGTCGAGCACAGGCCGCGTGCAGCTGAGGACGGTGCGCCGTGCGGGAAAGCGCGGAATCACTCCCGCGGGGCCCACCCACTCCAGGTCGCCGGGGAGCCCGAGCGACACGGCGCCGGCCTCACGAAGCTCGGACCGGATGCCGGGCAGCAGCTCCTCGACCCCGGTTTCGCCTTGCTCGAACAGCAGATGGGTGTGGTGGGCCTGAGGTATCCCGGCCCGGGCGTCGGGTCCAGCTGGAAGACGATCGCGTTCGACGATGGTGACGCTGTAATCCGCGCCGGCGAGTACCGAGGCGGCCAGCAGACCCGCCAGCCCGGCTCCGACGACGACGGCATGGCGCGGTGTCGCTGAGCTGTCTGCCCCGCTCAAATGTCTTTCCCTCCATGCCCCGTGGGCAGCCCCGTCCCCCGGCTGGGTGCGCCTCGGCCATGCCGAGACCGATGCGTCCGGCTGGTCGACCGGGTATCACGGCACCCGTCTAGCCCGCTTCTGTTGATTGGACCAGCCTCTCAGAAGTTGTTGTCCTGCCGGACCTGAGGCCGCGTTTTCGTTGGTCGGGCACAGGCCGGACGTTCCCGTGGCAGTGGTGGCGTGTCGTGTTCGTTGCTCCCGTGGAGGTCGTGGATGCCTTCGGTCGTGGGGCTACTGGAACAGCGCGAGGTCGCCGCTCGCCGTCGCGTGGATGGGCTGAGGGAAGAAACCGACCGCACCCAGGCCGAGTTGGCCGTGGTCGAGCGGGAAGGGCAGGAGTGGGTCATCGCCCGCTCGCGGGTCGGCCAGGTACTGGCGACCGGGCCCGGTTTCATCAAGGGCGGCTGACCTGCCAGGAGTCCCATGCAGGGCGTCGGAGCGGCCTCCCTTCCTGCCCCGGCACGCCAGCTGCGCCGGGACCGGACACCTACTCGACCCACTCGATGCCGTAGGCGTCGCCGAGCTTCTTCCGGCCGTTGTAGTAGTCCATGTGCCGACGGTCGTCGTTCGGCCGCCTGGTGCAGGACGCTCCGCCGTCGGGATGGACCAGTGCGCAGCAACCGGTGGCGCGGGCCCCGGACTTGGCGGCGTCCGCCTTTCGCGTATTCAGGCTCTTGGGCTCCCCGGGAGCCGAGGCCGTCACCGCGGGGCCAACCGGTCGTAGTGCCAGCACAGCGATTTCACGGAGCGGGCGAGTCTGGCGGCGACGGCGCCGCGCACGGCGTCGTTGTCGCCGTTCCCCATGTGCAGCTGGCCTTGCGCCTCGTCGATGCATGCCAGCGCTGCGGTGCGGTCGGCAGGGGTCTGAGGGAGAACGCAGGCCCTGGCCCGGACCATGGGGATGAGGGCCCGGATGTGCTCACGGAACTCGCCCGCGATCCTCTCCAGCTCAGTGCTCTCGAAGTGGTCCTCGGGTCGCTCGGCGGCGAGCACGAGCAGGGTGCTGGCGCGCATCGCTGGGATGCTCAGGGGATCCAATTGATGCGGACGCATCGTGTTGTATTCCTCGCGCCAGCCGTCGATGAGCGCCTGCGCCGCATGCAGGTCAGCGAACGGCCCCTGCTCGTCGAAGAGTTCACGCCGCAGTGACTGATGGAACCGCTCGATCTTGCCCGTGGTCGTCGGCGATCTCGGTTTGGTCAGCCGGTGCTTGATGCCGTTCAGTCGACAGATCCGGTCGAACTGCACCTCCGTCGACGGCCCCGGTGTCCCGAACCGGCCGGTGAACTGCTTCCCGTTGTCGGTCAGCACCTCCTCCGGGCAGCCGAAGGCCGTCAACGCGCCGGCGAAGGCCGCGCACACCGCCCGGCCGGTCGCCCGCTCCACCACCGAGGCGATCACACAGAACCGGGAGTGGTCATCCACCCCGGTCACCAGCTTCAGCTCACGCCCGTCGGCCAGCCAGAACCCGCCCGTCACATCCAGCTGCCACAACTGCATCGGCCCCGGACGCTCTGTCACCCTGCACGGTCCTCGTGGTCCGTGCTGACATGCCGTGCGGCAGGATGTCTCGCTATGAGCGATGTTCCTGTCCCTCCCGATAGAGCCGCCGAGTTCATCGAGCGAGGTCGGCAAGCCGCTGCCACGGAAGATTGGAAAGCCGCTGTCACTGCCTGGATCGCTGGTTCCAATGCCGGCAGTGTGGAATCGGCGAACCTGGTGGTCACGGGGATCGCGCCTCTGAAGGCTCTGGCCGATGCTGGGGACGTCGACGCGCAGGCCCTGGTGGCCGGAGCGCTGCTCGACTTCGTGGACGATTCGGCTCTGCCGATGGTGCTGACCTACGCAACAGCCGCAGCACGAGCCGGGCATCCGGCAGCCCAACGGACTTTGGGCTTCTTGTACCGCACCGGCCGCGGAGTCCAGGCAGACGCATTCCAGGCCGAGGCCCTCTTCACAGCGGCCGCGAAGGCCGGCGACGCATACGCCGCGTTCAACTTGGCGGGCATGCACATCAACGGCGATACCCGAGTGAGAGACCACGACGAGTGCCTGCGCTTGCTGCGCCAAGCAGTCGAAGGGGGCGTGACACAGGCCGCTGCCGTGCTCGGTGATCGCCTCGCTGCGATCGATGAGGACGCCGAAGCGCTGAGCTGGTACTTGCATGCGGCGGAGCGGGGCCACGCGGGTGCGATGTTCGCCGCCGCTTGCTGGTATCGCGACGGTCTGGGAACAGCGCCGGACCCCGTCCAGGCCGTGCGGTGGTTCCTGGCCATGCTCGACCGCGGCAACGGAGACGGGATCCACGAAGCAATCCAGTTGGTGAAGCGCGGCATGACCGAAGAGCAGATCCGCAGCGCCGGCGAACTGGCCGACCACTCCTCCGAGGCCGAAACGCTCATCACCATGGCCCGCGAGCGTGGCTGGTGAGCGTCCACCAACGCCGCCGCTGCCCGTCTCAGTTTCCGTCTCATTCAGCCCGGTTCACCGGCGTTCAACCAAGACCCGGAGCCCATCCCAGCCTGGTGACGAGCCGCCGATGAACGCAGGTGAACGCCCCCGTCCACAGCCCACCGCCCCACCGTCACAGTTGGAAAGCGTGCACCGCGGTCGACGTACAGCACTGTTTGGTGCGCGGCCGGCGCTGACAGGTCTCACTCTTGGCCATCGACGAAGCCCGACCGTCGGTTAGGTCCCGGGTTGGCCCCGGGCCGCCCCCAGACAGAGACGGGGATGCAGCTGCTCTACAGAGCTGGACACCTCGGAAGCCGACCGCGCGTCTGAGACCCTAGCCGGGGCCACTGACAACCGACCCTGCAACGTGGCGCCCCTCGGCCTTGTTCCGCTCACCCCCGCACCACAAGCGCACCAGATCGAGCGGGGAACAGCGGGGATTCACGGTAAAAGCAGCCCAGCCCGGCGGAGCCATGATCCGACCGTTCGCCCAGGCCAGCGCCTGGACCGCCCCCAAGTGCCCGCAGCTTCCCAAGCTGAGAGCGCGAGTTCGATTCTCGTCACCCGTCCATGCTCAAGGCCCAGGTCAGAGACCTGGGCCTTGTTGTTGTGCGGGGTGATCAGCCGCAGCGTGCCAGATTCGTGCCAGAAGGCTCGTCGGTCGCCTTCCCGGCTGCCGCCGCCCGAGCCTTCCGGACGGTGGCGTCGAGGCCGGCGGCGACCTCTTCTTGTCGCTCGTCGTCGGAGTGCTGGTAGATCAACGCGGCCTTCTCCGACGACTGCCCGGCACGCACCATCGTGTCCTTGAGAGTGGCGCCGGAGCGCGTGGACAGCGTGTGCCCGGTGTGCCGGAGGTGGTAGCACCCGCATCACATGGACGATCCGACCAGTGCTCTTCCTGCCACTCGCGCACCGCCAAGGCGCCGAACTCCCAGCGTGCGCATACGGCTTCAAGCCCCGCTCGACAGTGTCGGATCCCATGTGATGCCTGACGTTCTGGTCCCACCTGATGCTTACGGTGGGCCCAGACAACGCAGGGAGCCCCGTGGGGCTTGTTCGGGACGTCAGTCGTGCGCCGGATCACCCGCACCTTGCCGCCCAGTTCGACGCTGATCGTGGTGTCCGACACATGCACGGTTACAGTCTGCCCCGCGTACGGGCGGCCGAGGGACACGACTTGTCGGCAGACCATGACCGTGCCCACCGTGCTGACCCGCCGCTGCACACGCACGGGCGCGACGCCCGGATGCGGCGGCGGTCCGGCCGGCCACATGGGGCTCGCCCCCCCACACGCAGTCGCCGCACAGCGACGCTGACCCCGGAATGACGAAACGGCCCGCAACGGCCCATGAGTAGAGACCTGGACACGGAGTGCCCCGGTCACAGACGTGCCTCCGGCGGGGGCGCTCAGGCTCCGAGATGGCGGGGGCGCCGTTCGCGAGTGCCGGCCGAGTGTGGCGTGCGCGGGGAGCTCCCATCCCGTCCGCCATCGACCCAGGCAGAGCCGAGCAGTCGTGGTCCAGGGCGTCCAGGTCGTTAGTACAGTGGCACGCTCCACCTTGACGCCCTGGACCACGCCCGCTCCACGGTGTGTGGGTCGACGGCAGACGGGATGGGAGCTGGGGTGAGTGGTGGGTGGGCGCGAGTGAGATCATCACGTATGGCGTTGATTAAGTACATGACAAAGGCCAGAGATGAGCGATGGTGGATACAGGGTCTCGGGCTCATGGCCGGAGCGGCCTGGGCTGGCTTCCGCGCTTTGAGTAACGGACGACCGCCACTACTGCGGGTGGGCTTCGGCGTAGCGGCGATCGGTTTCCTGGCTGCAATTGCGGGACTCATCATCGACCGAATTCGGGCAACCAGGCGAGGCCGCAGAGGTTCCGCGGATGACACTGCCGCGGGCGAGCAGCAAGAGCCTTGATCGATGCCGGTTCGAGGGGGCCGCGGAGCGTGCCACTTCCGTGCCAGAACGGGCGGGGACTCACGGGGGAATCGAGGTGCACCAGGGTGCGTACTTCCCCACGTCGCCCAAGGCAGGGATTCCCAGGTCAGACCTGCGCCCCCCCAACCTCGCTCCTAAAGCGGTGGCTTCCTGACAACCAGCGGCAGCAGCCAGCTAGCGCAGGCCACTAGCGCGCGTATCGAGTCGTGATCAAACTGTCTACTTCGCCCGCTGCCTGTGCGACTCGCGTGAGAGCATCCGTCCATGAGCAGCGACCTGGAAGTGAGTGCTCTGGCGATCAACGTCACGATCCCGCAGGCGCTCCGCTGGACGGACACTCGACGTGGTGAAGAGTTCCAACTGACCACGCTCAACATCCGGCTTCTCCCGGACGGTCACCTCGCCGCGAAAGCCTATGGCCGACCAGTCGGCGGTGGTCGTGGCGCATATGTCTCGTTCCCGGTCCCCGACGAACCAGAACTGGCGGCTCTGGTTGTCGACGCGGCCGGCCGCGCCGGGATGTTGTGGGCCGCCCATCGCGGTCTCGGCTGAGCCTAGTTCGGCTCGAGGGCAGACGGTGGCGGTTCCGGACTCCGCTCTCGAGGCGGGGTCTGGTCCGGTAGATCTTCTTGTGTGACGCGAGTGCAACTGAGGGACGCAGAGTGGGAGTTCATCGGGCCGTATCTGCCGATCGGCGAGTACGGCCCGTACCCCGAGCGGCTCCGGCAGCAGTTCGAGGGTGTGATCTGGCGGTTCAGGACCGGCGGGCAGTGGCGGGAGACGCCGCAGGAGTTCGGCGCCTGGTCGACCGTGCACAACCGCTTCCGGCAGTGGCGTGATGCCGGCGTCTTCGAGGCCCTGCTGGAGGGCCTGATCGCGGAAGCGGCGAAGCGGGGCGAGGTGGACCTGTCCCTGGTCAGTATCGACTCCACCACCGTGCGGGCACACCAGGATGCCGCCGGGATGCACCTGGGCGAGGACGTCATCACTGCATTGGAGAAGGCTGCCACCGAGGAGGAGAAGGCCAGGTCAAAAGGGGCAGCCTCGAAGAAAAAAGAGGGCAGGACGTCAAAACAGATCCCGAGCGGGAGGAGCGACGACGCATACGGCGTCGGCAAAGAGTCCGCCTGAAGGCTGCTCTCCTCGGACGCTCCAGGGGCGGGCAGACCAGCAAGGTCCATCTGGTCGCCGACCGCAAGTGCCGCCCGCTGGCGTTCGTGCTGACCGCGGGCTAGGCCGCGGACAGCCCACCGTTCATCCCGGTGCTCAAGGAGTTACGGGTCCGTGGCCCCGTCGGCCGACCTCGCACCCGGCCAGACGCAGTCGCCGGGGACAAGGCCTACTCGTCCCGCGGCAACCGGGCTCACCTGCGCCAACGCGGCATCAAGGCAGTGATCCCGGAGAAGAAGGACCAGGCCGCCAACCGGAAGAAGAAGGGTTCCGGGGGCGGGCGGCCCGTCAGCCACGACGCCACCCTCTACAAGGAGAGGAACACCGTCGAGCGCGTGATCAACAAACTCAAGGCCTGGCGGGGCATCGCCACCCGATACGACAAGACCTCGGACAGCTACCTCGCCGGCCCTCCACCTAGGAGCCTCGATGATCTGGATCAAAGACCTCACCCGGACCACCAGTTGATCACGACTCGATACGCGCCCTAAGGCACCCATGGTCGCCAGTAACCTGTGACAGTGTCGGTAGAACTGGCCCCAGAGGCTGTCTTCCAGCTGAAGTGGGAACTGGGGGACCATGGTTGGGCGAGGTGTCACCTGACCGAGGGGTCCCAGAAGGCGTCGCTGACCGTCAGCTACTGCACCGACGGGCTGGCGGACCTCGTGGCCGGCGCGGGCGGGGTGTACGGGCGGCAGCGCACGGCCCGGTTCTTCTTCGACGCCGAGCCGCAGGAACTTCGCTGGGTTCTCCGGGCGACGGATGAATCGGTCGAGGTGACCATCTACGAGTTCGCCGACGTCGCGGTCAGTCCTGACCTACCGGATTCCGACGGCACGGTGGTGTGGAGGTCGGCGCATCCGCGACCGGTGTTCGCCCACGCCGTTCTCGACGCCGCTCAGCACGTGCTCGCGGAGCATGGCGAGGCCGGCTATCGCGCCAAGTGGATGCTGCATCCCTTTCCCATCGGCCTGGTCCAGGATCTCCGCAGGCTGCATCTGCGTGACGACGCCTGCGCACTGCCCCACGACCTGTCCTGCCCCTGATGGTCTACCGCCCGTGAACCCCGGTGAACGCCCCCGAACGGCGCCCACCACCCCACGACCACACGAGCGGCTTCGCCCTCCGAGGACGCCCTCCGAGGACAGCCGTACGAAGCACCGGCTGAAGCCGTCCTCGGCAGCGAGCCGCCTCCCACGTGGGAACGCGATCAACTCCAGGGCATGCCGGGGAACAGGCGCCCCGGACCGCTTCCCGGCACCACGGTCAGTACCGGCGGCACGGTCAGTACCGGCGGTGCGGCGCTCGGCTGGGTAGCGCTCGGCTGCTCGGCGGGCTGGTTCGCCGTGCCCGGGGCCTGCGCCCCTCCGGTGGCCCACAGCTGGTCGACACGCGAGCGCTCGGCGGCGTCCGGGTAGTGGTTGGTGCAGGACGGGCCGGCGCCGCCGCCAGACATCAGCTCACTGCACGGCCCGCTGTAGTCGTCCGCCAGGCCCAGCACGTGTCCGGTCTCGTGGGTGACGACGCGGACCGAGTCGTACTGCCGGCTCTGGGTGTAGTCGATGAAGATGTAGCCGCCTCCGTGACCGTTGGTGGAGGCGTACGACCCGCGCTGGTCGTTGCCCTCGTAGTAGGAGAAGTCGGCGCCGCTCGAAGCCTCCTGGAGCTTGACGTTGGACTCAGAGCTGTTCCATATCGAGGCCGCGCTCGCTATCTGCGAACGGAAGCTCGGTGCCCGGGAGGCGTCGTAGGTGATGGTCACCGCCTGCGCGTCGGGCTGGGCGGCGCGCTTCTCGGCGACCGACTTGAGCACGGCCTCGAAGAACGCCTTGTTCCCGGCGGCCTCCTCGGACGACCCGTCGTACCGCGCCACGGAGGTACCGGCGGAAGCGGACGGGGCGGCGGCCGTCCGGGCGCTCGCCGGCACTGCCGCGCCCAGCGCGCTGGAGGCCAGACCGAGGCCGAGAGCGAGAGTGAGGAGTCTCGCGGACATTGGGGACGACATCATGTGGGGGGGCTCCTACTCACTCGGTGACGCCGAGCGCCCGGTGCGCGGTCGAATCTGCGGGAAACACCGGTTCCGAACTGCGGCGACGTCCTGTGAGTCGTCATTCTTAGAACGGCTTTACAGGGAGCGCAAAGGGCCCCGTCGACTATGCCGCCTAGTAGGTGCCAGGACCTCGCCGGGGCGGCGCGCGGGTCTCCCGTCCGCATGTGGCGGCGGGCGGGATGGCTGACGCGGCGTCAGAAGCCTTGTGGCGCAGGGCGGCGGGCGTGCGGGGCCGCCGGGCGGAATTCCGGGACATGTACCGGAATCCACATCAGGGCCAAGACGGACAAATGCTTAAATGTCTGCCACGTCGTGTCTACTAAGTACGCCGGTTGATTGGCGCAGTGCTGTGACCGACGTCATAGAACATGCGCTTCCGTTACTTTTGTGCCGCGCCGACCCCGAGCCGCCCCCGGGCCCGCACGCCGAAGCGCCCGCCCCGGTCATCGGGACGGGCGCTTTCGTGCCGTGCGGGATGCCTGCTCGAGGGTCAGCCGACCAGCCCCAGCTCCCTCGCGATCAGCATCCGCTGCACCTCGCTCGTGCCCTCCCCGATCTCCAGGATCTTGGAGTCGCGCCACATCCGGGCCACCGGGTACTCGTTCATGAAGCCGTAGCCGCCGTGGACCTGGGTGGCGTCGCGGGCGTTGTCCACGGCGACGGTGGAGGAGTAGAGCTTGGCGAGGGCCGCCTCCTTCTTGAAGGGTTCCCCGGCGATCAGGCGCGAGGCCGCGTCGCGCCAGGCCAGGCGGGCCGTGTGGGCCTTCATCTCCATGTCGGCGATCTTGAACTGGATGGCCTGGTTGGCGCCGATCGGCCGACCGAAGGCGTGCCGTTCCTTCGCGTACCGCACCGACTCGTCCACGCAGCCCTGGGCCAGGCCGGTTGCCAGGGCCGCGATGGCGATACGGCCCTCGTCGAGGATGCGCAGGAACCCGGCGTAGCCGCGGCCCTCCTTGCCGAGGAGGTTGGCGGCGGGGACCCGGACGTCGGCGAAGGACAGCTCACGGGTGTCCGAGGCGTTCCAGCCGACCTTGGAGTAGGGCGCGGCGACCGTGAAGCCGGGGGTGCCCGAGGGGACGATGATCGCGGAGATCAGCGGCTTGCCGTCGGGCTTGCGGCCGGTGACGGCGGTGACGGTGACCAGCCCCGTGATGTCCGTGCCCGAGTTGGTGATGAAGCACTTGGTGCCGTTGATCACCCACTCGTCGGTGGCCGGGTCCAGGCGGGCGGTGGTGCGGGTGGCGCCCGCGTCACTGCCGCCGTCGGGTTCGGTGAGGCCGAACGCGCCGAGGATCTCGCCGGAGCAGAGGCGGGGGAGCCATTCCCGCTTCTGGTCCTCCGTGCCGAAGAGGTGGATGGGCATGGCGCCCAGGGAGACCCCGGCCTCGAGCGTGATCGCCACCGACGAGTCGACCCGGGCCAGTTCCTCCAGGGCGATGCCGAGCGCGAGATAGTCGCCGCCCATCCCGCCGTACTCCTCGGGGAACGGCAGTCCGAACAGGCCCATGCGGCCCATCTCGCGGACGATCTCGTACGGGAACTCGTGCCGCTCGTAGAAGTCGCCGATCTTCGGCGCCACGACATCGTGGGCGAACTCCTCCACCGTGCGGCGGAGTTCGTCCAGTTCGGGGGAGAGGCGGTGGTCCATGGTCGTCACTCCTGGTGGGAGAGGGCGCGGACGGTACGGGACGGGCTGGGTCGGCCCAGTTGTTCGGCCATCCACACGCTGGTGGCGGTGAGTTTGCCGAGGTCGACTCCGGTCTCGATGCCGAGGCCCTGGAGCATCCAGACCAGGTCCTCGGTGGCGAGGTTGCCGGTGGCGGACTTGGCGTACGGGCAGCCGCCGAGCCCGCCGGCGGACGCGTCGACCGTCGTCACGCCGTGTTCCAGGGCCGCGTAGGTGTTCGCGAGCGCCTGGCCGTAGGTGTCGTGGAAGTGCACGCCGATGACGTTCGTCGGCACGCCTTCCTCGTTGAGCAGGGACAACAACTCCAGGACATGGCCCGGGGTCGCGACCCCGATCGTGTCGCCGAGGCTCAGCTCGTCACAGCCCATGTCGCGCAGCGCCCGGCAGACCCTGACCACCTGGTGGAGCGGGACGGCGCCCTCCCAGGGGTCGCCGAAGCACATCGAGACGTAACCGCGGACATGGGCGCCGGCGTCCTTCGCCTGCCGGACGACCGGGTCGAAGACGGCCAGGGACTCGTCCACCGTGCGGTTGAGGTTGGCCTTGGCGAAGGACTCGGTGGCGCTGGCGAAGACGGCGACCCGGCGGGCGCCGAGGGCCAGGGCGCGGTCCAGGCCGCGCTGGTTGGGGACGAGGACGGGGAGGGCGACTCCCCGAAGGTCCGCGAGCTGGGGGAACAGGTCCTCCGCGTCGGCCAGTTGGGGCACCCACTTGGGGTGCACGAAGCTGGTCGCCTCGATCGTCGTCAGGCCCGCGTCGGCCAGGCGGTGGACGAACTCGGCCTTCACCGACGTCGGTACGGTCGACTTCTCGTTCTGCAGGCCGTCGCGTGCGCCGACCTCGTGGATGCGGACGCGGGCGGGCAGATCGGTCGCCGGTACGACCATGGGGAGGCCGGTCTCCGGGGTGGTCATACGGTCTCCTCCTCGTGCGGGGCGATCACGGCCAGCACCTGGTCCATGGCGACCGTGGCGCCCGGTTTCACATCCAGCTCGGCGACCGTGCCGGCGTGCGGGGCGGAGATGACGTGCTCCATCTTCATCGCCTCCACCACCAACAGGCTCTGACCGGCGATCACTTGATCCCCGACGGCGACCTTCACCACGGTCACCGTGCCGGGCATGGGCGCGGTGAGCGAGTCGGCGCCGGCGTGCGCGGCCCGGTTCAGGGACGCGGCGACCGGGTCGTGGTCGCGGACCTGCCAGGCGTCGCCGTCCCGGCCGATCCAGTCGGCGGTGTGGAGGAAGGTGTGGCGGACGCCGTCCAGGGTGACCGACACGCGGTCGGGGTCGACGGAGTGCGTGCCGCGCGGGACGTACTCCACCGGGTCCTGCACCCGCAGGTGGAAGCCGACCGGCTTGGGGGTGCCGCCGAGCCGCCAGCCGCTCGGCACCGAGAAGGGGTCCGTCCAGCCCGCGCCGGCGACGGGCTTCAGCGCCTCCAGCCGTACGGCCGCCGCCGCCTCGTACACCTCGTCCGGTACGTCCGTGGAGACCAGCTCGTCCACCACCCGCTCGACCAGCCCGGTGTCCAGCTCGCCCGCCACCACCGCCGGATGGGCGAGGAGTCGGCGCAGGAACCCGGCGTTGGTTCCCACGCCCAGCGTGACCGTCCCCGCGAGGGCCCCGCGCAGCTTGCGCAGGGCGGTCTCCCGGTCGGGGCCGTACGCGATCACCTTGGACAGCATCGGGTCGTAGAGGCTGCCGACCTCGGTGCCCTCGCTGAGACCGGAGTCGGTGCGGACGCCGTCGCCCGAGGGCTCGTGCAGCAGCAGCACCGTGCCGCCGGTGGGCAGGAACCCGCGCGCCGGGTCCTCGGCGCAGATCCGGGCCTCCACCGCGTGCCCGGTCAGCCGGACGTCCTGCTGCGCGAACCCGAGCCGCTCCCCGGCCGCCACCCGCAGCTGCCACTCCACCAGGTCCAGGCCCGTGACCAGCTCGGTCACCGGGTGCTCCACCTGGAGGCGGGTGTTCATCTCCATGAAGTAGTACGACGAAGGGTCGCCGCCCGGCACGATGAACTCCACCGTGCCCGCGCCCCGGTACCCGCACGAGCGCGCCGCCTGCACCGCCGCCTCGCCCATCGCGGCGCGCGTCTGTTCGTCCAGCAGGACCGACGGCGCCTCCTCGATCACCTTCTGGTGCCGGCGCTGGAGCGAGCACTCGCGCTCGCCCAGGTGCACCACGTTCCCGTGGCCGTCGGCCAGCACCTGGATCTCGATGTGCCGGGGGCGGTCGACCCACCGCTCCACCAGGAGCGTGTCGTCGCCGAAGGAGGCGATGGCCTCGCGGCGGGCGGCGGCGATCTCCTCGTCAAGGTGGGTCAGGTCCCGCACCAGCCGCATGCCCTTGCCGCCGCCGCCCGCGGACGGCTTGAGCAGCACGGGTGCGCCCAGCGCGCGGGCGGCGTCGGCGAGTTCGGGGTCACGGCCACCCGGTACCACCGGCACCCCGGCCGCGCTCACCGTCTCCTTCGCGCGGATCTTGTCGCCCATCAGCGCGATCGCGTCGGCCGGCGGGCCGATGAACACCAGCCCCGCCTCCTCGCAGGCACGCGCGAAGGCGGCGTTCTCGGCGAGGAAGCCGTACCCGGGGTGGACCGCCTGGGCACCGCTCACGGCGGCCGCCTTCAGCAGCCGCTCCACGGACAGATAGCTCTCGCCCGCCGGTGGCGGACCGAGCCGTACCGCCGTGTCGGCCTCCCGGACGTGCCGGGCGTCCGCGTCGGCGTCGGAGTACACCGCCACCGAGCGCACGCCCAGTGACCGCAGCGTACGGATGACCCGGACGGCGATCTCGCCCCGGTTGGCCACGAGTACGGTGTCGAACACGAGTCCCCTCCTCACATCCGGAAGACGCCGAACTGGGGCTCACCCAGCGGCGCGTTGCCACAGGCCGTCAGAGCGAGGCCCAGTACCTGGCGGGTGTCGAGGGGGTCGATGACCCCGTCGTCCCAGAGCCGGGCGGTCGCGTAGTAGGCGTTGCCCTGGCGCTCGTACTGCGCGCGGACGGGCGCCTTGAAGGCCTCCTCGTCCTCGGCCGGCCAGGACTCCCCCCGGGCCTCCAGCTGGTCCCGCTTCACCGTGGCGAGGACCGACGCGGCCTGTTCGCCGCCCATCACCGAGATCTTGGCGTTCGGCCACATCCACAGGAAGCGGGGGGAGTAGGCCCGGCCGCACATGGAGTAGTTCCCGGCGCCGTACGAGCCGCCGACGACGACGGTCAGCTTCGGGACCCGGGTGCAGGCCACCGCCGTGACCATCTTGGCGCCGTGCTTGGCGATGCCGCCGGCCTCGTAGTCCTTGCCCACCATGAAGCCGGAGATGTTCTGCAGGAACACCAGCGGGATGCCGCGCTGGTCGCACAGCTCGATGAAGTGGGCGCCCTTCTGGGCGGACTCGGAGAAGAGGATGCCGTTGTTGCCGATGATGCCGACCGGATGGCCGTGGATGCGGGCGAAGCCGGTGACCAGGGTCTGCCCGAACTCGCTCTTGAACTCGGCGAACCGGGAGCCGTCGACGATCCGGGCGATGATCTCGCGCACGTCGTAGGGGGTGCGGGAGTCGACCGGGACGGCGCCGTAGAGGCCGTAGGGATCGACCTTCGGCTCGACGACCGGGGCGGCCTCCCAGGGCAGGTCGCGCCGGGCGGGGAGGGTCGCGACGATGTTCCGGACGATCCGCAGCGCGTGCGCGTCGTTTTCGGCGAGGTGGTCGGTGACGCCGGAGACGCGGGAGTGCACCTCGCCGCCGCCCAGCTCCTCCGCCGTGACGACCTCACCGGTGGCGGCCTTCACCAGCGGCGGGCCGCCGAGGAAGATCGTGCCCTGGTTGCGGACGATGACCGCCTCGTCGCTCATCGCCGGGACGTAGGCGCCGCCGGCGGTGCACGAGCCGAGGACGGCCGCGATCTGCGGGATCCCGGCCCCCGACATCCGGGCCTGGTTGTAGAAGATCCGCCCGAAGTGGTCGCGGTCCGGGAAGACCTCGTCCTGCATGGGCAGGAAGGCACCGCCGGAGTCCACCAGGTAGAGGCAGGGGAGCCGGTTGTCGAGGGCCACCTCCTGGGCCCGCAGGTGCTTCTTCACGGTCATCGGGTAGTACGTGCCGCCCTTGACCGTGGCGTCGTTGGCGACGATCACGCACTCGCGCCCGCTGACCCGCCCGATCCCGGCGATCACGCCGGCCGCCGGGGCCGCCCCCTCGTACATCCCCTCGGCGGCCAGCGGGGCCAGCTCCAGGAACGGCGAGCCGGGGTCCAGCAGCGCGTCCACCCGGTCCCTGGGCAGCAGCTTGCCGCGCGCGGTGTGCCGGGCCCGCGCCTTCTCGCCGCCGCCCAGCGCGGCCGCGGCGAGCCTGCCGCGCAGCTCCTCGACGAGGACGCGGTGCGCCTCCTCGTTGGCCCGCCAGGCCTCCGAGGCGGGGTCTGCCGCGCTCGTCAGCTCCGGTGCCTGGTCCATGCCCGCGATCCCCTCACTTTGTTAATGAGCGTTAACGCATTTCCCTCAGGTTAACGACCGCTAACCTCCCTGTCTAGAATTGCCCTCATGGTCACGAGAACCGATGCCCCGACCCGCCGCGAGCAGATCCTCAAGGAGGCCGCCCGGCTCTTCGCCGAGCGCGGCTTCCACGGTGTCGGCGTGGACGAGATAGGCGCCGCGGTCGGCATCAGCGGGCCCGGTCTCTACCGGCACTTCGCGGGCAAGGACGCGATGCTCGCGGAGCTGCTGGTGGGGATCAGCGGGCAGCTGCTGACGGGCGCGAAGCGGCGGCTGGCGGAGGCCGACGGGGAGACCGCGCCGTCGGCGGTCCTGGACTCCCTGATCGAGGGCCATATCGACTTCGCCCTCGACGACCGCCCGCTGATCACCCTGCACGACAGGGAGCTGGACCGCCTGCGCGACAGCGACCGCAAGCTGGTGCGCCAGCTCCAGCGCCAGTACGTCGAACTGTGGGTGGAGGTCCTCCGCGAGGTCTATCCCGCCCTGCCGGAACCCGCGGCCCGCTCGGCGGTCCACTCGGTCTTCGGCCTCCTGAACTCGACCCCACACCTGGGCCGGCCGGGTGCCCTGCCGGGGCGCGGAACGACGGCGGTGCTCCTGCACCGGATGGCGAGGGGCGCGTTCGAGGCCGCGGCGGCGTGATGAGCGTTACCCCCGTCCCCCCGGCTCGCGCCCTGGACCCACCCGCCTACCCACCGGTACGGTGAAGTCTGAGCAAGCGCTTAGACAGATGAACCGTGCCTGGAGGTGGCGGCCGTGCGCCGTACGTTGTTCAACGAGGATCACGAGGCGTTCCGGGAGACCCTCCGCGCCTTCATCGAGGCCGAGGTCGTACCCGTGTACGACGAGTGGTTCGCGGCCGGTCAGGCGCCCCGCGACTTCTACTACAAGCTCGCCGAGCTGGGTGTCTTCGGCATCCGCGTCGACGAGGAGTACGGCGGCGCCGGCATCGACTCCTACAAGTTCGAGGCCGTCCTGTACGAGGAGACCGCCCGCGCCGGTGTCTCCTTCGGCGGTTCCGGCGTGCACGTGCTGCTCGGCCTGCCGTACATAAAGCTGCTCGCCAACGACGAGCAGAAGAAGAAGTACCTGCCGAAGTTCGTCTCCGGCGAGGAGATGTGGGCCATCGCGATGACCGAGCCGGGCACCGGCTCCGACCTCGCGGGCATGAAGACCACCGCCAAGCTCTCCGAGGACGGCACCCACTACGTCCTCAACGGCGCCAAGACCTTCATCACCGGCGGTGTGCACGCCGACCGCATGATCGTCTGCGCCCGCACCTCCGCGCCCACCAAGGAGGACCGCCGCCACGGCATCTCCCTCTTCGTGGTCGACACCAAGGCCGAGGGCTACTCGGTCGGCCGCAAGCTCGACAAGCTCGGCCTGAAGACCTCCGACACCGCCGAGCTGGCGTTCGTCGACGTCAAGGTGCCCGTCGAGGACCTTCTCGGCGAGGAGAACAAGGGCTTCTACTACCTCGGCCACAACCTCGCCTCCGAGCGCTGGGGCATCGCCTTCGGCGCCTACGCGCAGGCCAAGGCCGCCGTCCGGTTCGCCAAGCAGTACGTGCAGGAGCGGGTGGTCTTCGGCCAGCCCGTCGCCGCCTTCCAGAACACCAAGTTCGAGCTGGCCGCCTGCCAGGCCGAGGTGGACGCGGCCGAGGCCGTCGTCGACCGTGCCACGGAGGCCCTCGACGCCGGTGAGCTGACCCCGGCCGAGGCCGCCAGCGCCAAGCTGTTCACCACCGAGGTCGCCCACCGGGTGATCGACCGCTGCCTCCAGCTGCACGGCGGTTACGGCTTCATGAACGAGTACCCGATCGCCCGCCTGTACGCGGACAACCGCGTCAACCGCATCTACGGTGGCACCAGCGAGATCATGAAGACGATCATCGCGAAGGACATGGGCCTGTAAGGTCCCCGCAATTACCGGCCAGTAGAAAAGGTGCCATGAACGAGGCACTGAACGATCTCCTCGATCTGCTCGACCTGGAGCAGATCGAGGAGAACATCTTCCGCGGCCAGTCCCGGTCCGCCGTCGTCCCGCGCGTGTTCGGCGGGCAGGTCGCGGCCCAGGCGCTGGTCGCCGCCGGGCGCACGGTCCCGGCGGACCGGCACGCCCACTCGCTGCACGCGTACTTCCTGCGCGCCGGCGACCCGGGCGCGCCCATCGTCTACAACGTCGAGCGGATCCGCGACGGCCGCTCCTTCACCACCCGGCGCGCGGTCGCCGTCCAGCACGGCAGGCCGATCTTCGCCCTCTCGGCGTCCTTCCAGGTGTACGAGGACGGCCTCGACCACCAGACCCCGATGCCGCCCGCGCCCGACCCGGAGACCCTGCCCACCTCGGCGGAGCGGCTGCGCGGCTACGACCATCTGCCGTCCACGGTCGTGGAGAAGTTCCTCGAGGCCCGCGAGGCCATCGACCTGCGCTACGTCGAGGAGCCGCCGTACGGGAAGTTCGGCGAGCCGCGCGAGCCGCACAGCCAGGTGTGGTTCCGGACCGCCGGCAAGCTCGACGACGACCCCCTGCTGCACGTCGTGCTCGCGACGTACGTCTCCGACATGACCCTGCTCGACTCCGTGCTGCTCGCGCACGGCCGCGGCGGCTGGGCCGTCGGGGACGTGGTGGGCGCCTCGCTGGACCACGCCATGTGGTTCCACCGGCCGTTCCGCGCCGACGAGTGGCTGCTGTACGACCAGGAGTCCCCGTCGGCGTACGGCGGCCGCGGGCTCGGCCAGGCCCGGATCTACACCCAGGACGGTTCACTGGCAATTTCCGTGATCCAGGAGGGTGTCGTCCGCGTCCCCAGGTAGAACTGGGGGCATGTCCGAAGCCGAACAGAGTGGCGGAGCCGACCAGAGCGCCGTGGCCGAACAAGATGGCGAAGCCGAACAGAGCGGCGGGGCCGAAAAGGGTGGCGGAGCCGAACAGGGCGGCGGCGAGAGCACCGTCACGGTGATCGTCGCCGCCGTCGCCAACCTCGGGATCGCCCTCGCCAAGGCGGTCGCCGGGGTGATCAGCGGGTCCAGCGCGATGCTCTCCGAGGCGGCGCACTCGGTCGCCGACACGGTCACCGAGCTGCTGCTGCTCACCGCACTCAAGCGCAGCGAGAAACCCGCCGACGAGGACCACCCGTTCGGCTACGGCCCCGAGCGGTACATCTGGGCCATGCTGGCCGCCGTCGCCACCTTCGTCGGCGGCGCGGTCTTCTCCCTCTACGACGGCGTCCACACCCTGACCGCGGGCGAGGAGCTGGGCAACCCGCTGGTGTCGTACATCGTCCTCGCGGTCGCCTTCGTTCTGGAGGGGTTCTCCCTGCGTACGGGGCTCAAGCAGGCGTACGGGGAGGCGGCCCGGTTCCGGGTGTCGTTCAAGAGATATCTCCGGCGCACCCCCGACACCGCCGTGAAGGCCGTGGTGATGGAGGACTCGGCGGCGCTCGTCGGCCTGGTGCTCGCGGCCGGCGGCCTGCTCGGCGGACAGCTCACCGGCTCCGGCGTCTGGGACGGCCTCGCCTCCCTCCTCATCGGCCTGCTCCTGCTGTACGTCGCCTGGGTGCTGGGCCGCTCGAACGCCGAGTTCCTCATCGGCCGGCCGCTGCCGAAGGCCGTGCGGGAGCGGATCCGGGCGGAGCTGCTGGAGTCCGAGCACATCGTGGCCGTACTGGAGCTGACCACCCTGGTGCAGGGCCCGAACGAGGCGCTGGTCGCGGCCAAGGTGGACTTCCGGGACGTGTCGACGGCGGCCCAGATCGAGTGGGCCTGCGAACGGGCCGAACAGCGGCTGCGGGCCGCGATCCCCATGATCGGCCGGGTCTACCTGGACCCCACCCCGGGGTCCGCGACCTCGGTCGATCACGGGCGGTGAGCGCCCGAAGTGCCGGGCGACTTGTCCGAGATTAAGCTCTATGAGTGAAATGCCGCACAGTGCATGTGCCGCATAGCGGACGTGCCGCGTAGCGGACGTAAGTCCGGCAGAAAGGTATTTCCCATGCGAGTACAGCGCGCGAGGCGCATCGCCGCGATGTCCGCCGCCGGCCTGATGCTGGCCGGTGGAGCCGCGATCGGCGCCGCGGGCACCGCCTCGGCGGCCCCCGCCTCCACTCACCAGAGCGTGGTCACCGGCGGCTTCGGCTGCAACTCCCGGTTCGGCGGCGGGTTCAACAACTGCCGTGGTTACGGTGGCTTCGGCTACGGCGGCTACGGCTTCGCCCCCGTCGCGGTCGTCCCCGTCGTGGTCGTCCCCACCGTCGGGTACGGCGTCAGTGGCTTCGGTGGCTTCGGCTACGGCGGGTTCGGCTACGGCGGGCTCGGGTTCTGAGCCGACCGCACGCGAACAGACACCAAGCCAACTCAGGGTCTAGGCCAGGCCACGAGGTGCGGTTCCCGTGCGCGGGGGCCGCACCTCGCCCGGTCCGGCGCGGTTACGCCAGCCCCGCCTCCGACAGCAGGTACGCGGTCATCGGGTCGTAGTACCGCGGGCTGAGCACATGGTCGTCGAGCGGTACGGCCACCTGGAGGGTGCCCTCCGCCTCGGCGAGGAACAGCGCCGGGTCGTTGCAGTCGGCGTAACCGACGGAGTCCAGGCCCACCTGCGCCGCGTACCCCGCCCAGCCGTGGTCGGCGACGACCAGGTCGGGCCGCGGGCGGTCCTCGCGCTCCAGGCCGGCCAGGATGGCCTTCATCGGATCACCGGAGTGGGTGTGCCACAGCGTCGCCCCGTGCTCCAGGACGGCCACGTCGGCGAACTGCATGACGTATCCCTCGTCCGTCTGCAGCCCGTCCGGGACGACCACGATCTCGCAGCCGGCGGCGCGCAGCGCGGCGGCGGTGGCCCGGTGCACGTCCAGCAGGCCGCCCGGGTGCCCGGTCGCGAACAGCACCCGCTGCTGCCCCTCGGCCGCCTTGCGCAGCCGCGCCGCCAGCCGGTTCAGGCCGTCCACGGTCAGCTCGGGGTCGATGGTGTCCTGGCCGTACCGGTACTCGGGGTCGTCGTTCACCCCGACCCGCTCGGCCATCACGGCCAGCACGTCCTGCTCGTCGGTCCAGCGGTCGCCGAGTTCCAGTCCGAGCCACCAGTTGCGCTCGCCGTTGGCCAGCTTGCGGTAGTGGAGCAGGTTGTTCTCGCGGGGCGTGGCGACATCGCCCGCGATACGGGTCTTCACAAGGTGCTCGACGAGCTCGGCGCGGCTGGGTGTCCCGGGTATCGGCATGGCTCCATTGTGAGGCAGGGCGCAGCGCGATTCCCCTGCGTATCGCTCGCTGGGACGTGCGTCACTCACTCCTGCCGCAGGGCGAACCACAGCTCCATCCGTACGTCCGGGTCGTCGAGTTCGGCACCGAGGAGGGCCGCGCAGCGGGCGATGCGCTGGCGCACGGTGTTGCGGTGGACGGAGAGTGCCACCGCCGTGCGGTCCCAACTGCCGTGCAGGGAGAGCCAGGTGCGGAGGGTGTCGACGAGGGCGGGGTGCTCGGCGAGGGGGCCGAGGAGGGCGCGGGCGTGGGCGTGGGCCTCCTCTGCCGGGATCAGGTCGTCCAGTGCGGGGCGGGTGCTGTGCCGGACCAGGGGGGTGCGGGTCGCTCGGGCGCGGGCCAGTGCGCGGGCCGCTTGCGCGGCGGCGGCCGAGAGTTGGTGTGCGGGGACGGGGGCGCTGACGCCCAGCGTCCAGCCGGGTTGTGGTTCGGGTTGCCGGTCGGCGGGGACCAGGAGCTGGACGAGGTCCCCTACGGGGTCGATGAGAGTCGAGCCGAGTGTGGCGCCCAGTGCGGTGGCGGTCAGGAGGTCGGGCGGGTGCGGGTGGGGTGTGGCCGGCCGCGCCCCGCGGCGGAGCCGCATATCGGCAGGGCCCCGCGCCCCTGAGAGGTTGGGACGGTCCCGTTGGTCGTCTGGGCAGGCATGTACAACGAGCCAGGCGTCCCCTCTTCCGATCAGTGGCGCCACCTCCTCCGCGGTATCTCCCAGCAGCAGTCGCACGAGCGCCGCGTTGCGGGCCGCGCCCGAGCCGCTGTGCTGTTCGCCGGTGAGGAGGGTGAGGAGGACCGTGGCCACCGAGGCGATGGTGTGGTCGCCCGGTTCGCGGGCGGGGGTGGCCACCCCGAGGACGAAGCCGGTGCTGAGGGTGTAGGCCGCGAGGTGGGTGCCCGCCGTGGCGTGGGTCGCCGAGGTGGGGGTGCCCGGGCCTGACGGTCGTACCACCTCCGTCAGCTCGGCCAGCGAGGTGCGTACCGGTGCCTCCGGCTCCCGCCCCGCCGAGGCGAGCTCCGCTCCCTCCGGGCCGTACAGGGCCGTCCAGCCGCCCACCCGCTGGGCCAGCTGCCGCAGTACCGACGGCACCGGGTCGGGGCGGGCGGCGGCGGCCGCGAGGCTCTGCTGGGCCTCGGTGACCCGGCGCAGCTCGGCGAGGCGGGCCTGGGCCATCAGCTGCCAGACCGCGCGGGCGACAGCGGAGAAGGTGGTCCCCGGCGGGACCTCGATGAGCGGGAGGTCGTACGCCTCGCAGGCCGCGACGAGCGCGCGCGGGACCGTGTCGTGGACGGGGGCCAGCCCGAAGCCGAGGGCCGCGCCGCCCGCCGCCACGATCCGGGACACGTAGTCGTCGAAGTAGGTGCCCGAGCCGGCCGCGTCCGGGATGTGCACCCCGGCGGTCAGCAGCAGCTCCCCGCCCAGCAGGTAGGGGTACGGGTCGGCCATCTCCGAGGTGTGCGCCCAGTGGACTACCAGGGACGGGTCGGACGGCCCGGCGATCTGGCGCAGGGCGAGGTCCTCACGGGCCAGCAGGGCCGCGAGGGGCACCGGGGGCGTGGGGGGAACAGCGGGATCCGGCATGGTGTGCGTTCCCTCCGTCCAGCGGGCCTCGAATGGATGAAACGTACACTTCGCAGTCGCTTTCCGGCCACCTAGTGTCGGTGACCGTCACCCACCGGCGAGACCCCCGGCGAAGGAGGGCCCTGTGGCCGTCGACTACGCAGTGATCGTGATCTATCTGGCCGGCATGCTGGCCATGGGCTGGTGGGGCATGCGCCGCGCCAGGTCCAAGAGCGACTTCCTGGTGGCGGGCCGCCGCCTGGGTCCGGCCATGTACTCCGGCACCATGGCCGCGATCGTCCTGGGCGGCGCCTCCACCATCGGCGGCGTGGGCCTCGGCTACCAGTACGGCCTCTCCGGCGCCTGGATGGTCTTCACCATCGGCCTCGGGCTGCTGGCCCTCTCGGTCTTCTTCTCGGCCCGGATCGCCCGCCTCAAGGTGTACACGGTCTCCGAGATGCTGGACCTGCGCTACGGCGGCCGGGCGGGCGTGATCTCGGGCGTCGTGATGTGGGCGTACACCCTGATGCTCGCCGTCACCTCGACCATCGCGTACGCCACGATCTTCGACGTCCTCTTCGACATGAACCGGACGCTCGCCATCGTCATCGGCGGCTCGATCGTCGTCGCCTACTCGACGCTCGGCGGCATGTGGTCGATCACGCTGACGGACATGGTGCAGTTCGTGGTGAAGACCATCGGCGTACTGCTCCTGCTGCTGCCCATCGCGGTGGTCAAGGCCGGCGGCTTCGCCGAGATGAAGGCCAAGCTGCCGACGACGTACTTCGACCCGCTGGGCATCGGCGGCGAGACGATCTTCACCTACGTGCTGATCTACACGTTCGGGATGCTCATCGGCCAGGACATCTGGCAGCGCGTGTTCACGGCCCGGGGCGACCGGACGGCGAAGTGGGGCGGCACCGTCGCCGGCACCTACTGCCTGGTGTACGCCCTCGCCGGTGCCGTGATCGGTACGGCCGCCAAGGTGCTGTACCCGAAGCTGGGCAGCCCGGACGACGCGTTCGCGACCATCGTCAAGGACGAACTCCCCATCGGTGTGCGCGGGTTGGTGCTGGCGGCGGCGCTCGCCGCCGTGATGTCGACCTCCTCCGGCGCGCTGATCGCCTGCGCGACCGTCGCCAACAACGACATCTGGTCGCGGATCCGGGGGAAGGCGAGGTCCGGTGACCATGACGAGGTGCGGGGCAACCGCGTCTTCATCCTGATCATGGGCGTCGGGGTGATCGGCACGGCCATCGCGCTCAACAACGTCGTCGAGGCGCTGACCGTGGCCTACAACCTGCTGGTCGGCGGCCTGCTGGTGCCGATCCTCGGCGGGCTGCTGTGGAAGCGCGGCACGGTCCAGGGTGCCCTGGCCGCGGTGACCGTCGGCGGCCTCGCGGTGATCGGCCTGATGGCGGGCTACGGCATCCTCGCCAACGAGCCCGTCTACTACGGCCTCCTCGCCTCCCTGGCCGCGTATGTCGCCGTCTCCCTGGCGACCAGGCCGACCGACGCGGCCGTGCTGGCCAACTGGCGGGACCGGCTCGCGGGCCGTGCCGCTCCCGAACTCGTGTCCGAACCGGTGCCGGCCGCCCAGTAAAGTCGTAGACAGAAGCAGTACATACGCGACGAAGCGTAGGAAAGAAGGCATGACCTCATGAGCAGCAACGAGACACCCCGCGGCCCCGTCGACTCCTCCCGCGTCCCGCGGTACGCCGGTCCCGCGACCTTCGCCCGGCTGCCCCGCCTCGACGAGGTCGGCACCGCCGACGTCGCGGTGGTGGGCGTGCCGTTCGACTCCGGTGTCTCGTACCGGCCGGGCGCCCGCTTCGGCGGCAACGCCATCCGCGAGGCGTCCCGGCTGCTGCGCCCCTACAACCCGGCGCAGGACGCGTCCCCCTTCGCCCTGGCACAGGTCGCGGACGGCGGGGACATCGCCGTCAACCCGTTCAACATCAACGAGGCGGTCGAGACCATCGAGGCCGCCGCCGACCAGCTGCTCGGCACCGGCGCCCGGCTGATGACCCTGGGCGGCGACCACACCATCGCGCTCCCGCTGCTGCGAAGCGTCGCGAAGAAGCACGGCCCGGTCGCCCTTCTCCACTTCGACGCCCACCTGGACACCTGGGACACCTACTTCGGCGCCGAGTACACCCACGGCACCCCGTTCCGGCGGGCGGTCGAGGAGGGCATCCTCGACACCTCGGCCCTCTCGCACGTCGGCACCCGCGGCCCGCTGTACGGCAAGCAGGACCTGACCGACGACGAGAAGATGGGCTTCGGCATCGTGACCTCGGCGGACATCTACCGCCGGGGCGCCGACGAGGTGGCCGACCAGCTGCGCCAGCGCATCGGCGACCGCCCGCTGTACATCTCGATCGACATCGACTGTCTGGATCCCGCCCACGCCCCCGGCACCGGCACGCCGGAAGCGGGTGGTATGACTTCCAGGGAGCTGCTGGAGATCCTGCGCGGACTCTCCTCCTGCAACCTCGTCTCGGCGGACGTCGTCGAGGTGGCCCCCGCGTACGACCACGCGGAGATCACGTCGGTGGCGGCCTCGCACACGGCGTACGAACTGACCACGATCATGACCCGACAGATTGCCGAGGCTCGTTCGAAGTGACCCACGACCACGACCTGGTACTCCGCCCGACCGAGGCGCAGACAGCGGCCGCTCTGAACCCGCCCGCCGGCCGCAACGGCGGGGACCTGGTCGTGGAGACGCTGGCCGGGCTCGGCGCGACGACGGTCTTCGGGCTGCCCGGCCAGCACGCCCTCGGCATGTTCGACGCCCTGCACCGCTCCTCGCTGCGCTATGTCGGCCTGCGGGTGGAGAACAACGCGGGTTTCGCGGCGGACGCGTACGGCAGGATCACCGGCGAGGCGGCCCCGCTGCTGCTGTCGACCGGCCCGGGCGCGCTGACCTCCCTGGCGGCCCTCCAGGAGGCGGCCTCGGCCTCGGCCCCCGTGCTGGCGATCAGCAGCCAGATCCCCACCGCCGGCCTCGGCGGCGGCCGGCACGGCTACCTCCACGAACTCCCGGACCAGTCGGCCTCCTTCCGGGGCGTGGTGAAGTCGGTCCACACCGTCCGCACCCAGTCGCAGATCCCCTCCGCGCTCGCGGCGGCCTGGAAGTCGGCCCTCTCCGCCCCGCACGGCCCGGTGTGGGTGGAGATCCCGCAGGACGTGCTGCTGGCCCCGACCCCGCTCCCGGTGGTGACGGCGATGGACGCCACCCCGGACGAGCTGCCGCCGCGCCCCGAACTGACCGCGGTGGCGGCCGACCTGCTGTCCCGTGCGGCCCGCCCGGTGATCATCGCGGGCGGCGGAGTGGTACGGGCGGACGCCTCGGGCAAGCTGCGGCAGCTGGCCGAGACGCTGAACGCCCCGGTCGTCACCACCTTCGGCGGCAAGGGCGCCTTCCCCTGGCACCACCCGCTCTCCCTCCAGTCCTGGCTGGAGGACCGCCACACCACGGACTTCCTGGAGGACGCGGACGTCCTCCTGGTCGTCGGCTCGGGCCTGGGCGAACTCTCCTCGAACTACCACACGTTCAAGCCCCGGGGCCGCGTCGTCCAGATCGAGGCGGACCTCGGCAAGCTGGAGTCCAACCACCCGGCACTCGGCATCCACGCGGACGCCCGGCTCGGGCTCCAGGCCCTGCTGGAGACGGTGTCGCCGCGCGCGGACGACACGGTGGCCGACCGGGTACGGGACCTGCTGTCCCGGGTCTCGGAGCGCATCGCCGCCCAGGAACTCACCCTGGAACAGGACGTGCTGGCGGCGGTCCGCCGGGCCCTCCCACGGACGTCCCCGTCCTTCTGGGACATGACGATCCTGGCCTACTGGGCGTGGTCGGCGTTCGACCCGCAGGGCACCAACCTCATGCACTCGGCCCAGGGCGCCGGCGGTCTCGGCTACGGCTTCCCGGCGGCGCTCGGCGCGGCCGCGGCCGACCCGACCCGCCCGGTCCTCGCGGTGTCCGGCGACGGCGGTGCCCTCTACTCCATCGCGGAACTGGCGACGGCGAGGCAGCACGACCTCCCGGTCACCTGGCTCATCGTGGACGACGGCGGCTACGGCATCCTGCGCGAGTACATGACCGACGCCTTCGGCGAGCCCACGGCGACGGAACTGACCCGCCCCGACTACGTGGCGCTCGCCGAGTCCTTCGGCGTCCCCGCCGTCCGCACCACTCCGGAGTCCCTGGAGACGGACCTGGCGAAGGCCCTGGCCGCACCGGGCCCCTCGGTGGTCGTACTCCCGGCGCTACTGCGGATGTTCGCGCCGACGCATCTGGGCTAGGGCTGGGGCTGGTCCAGGCCGGACCCCCTAGGGGGAATCAGCAGGCGCCCGCACCCACCCCGTCGATGCGGCCGCCGAAGTCGCCGAGGTACTGGGAGCGCCAGTCGCCGTTGAAGGTGTCGCGCTTCTCGGTCGGGGACCAGTTGATGAGGCAGGCGCGGGTGGAGGCGACGAAGGAGCCGACGTGGTCGTGGAGGTTGGGGGGCATGTCGCGGTAGCCGCTGCGGGCCGTCCACTCCCAGTAGTCGCCGCCGAAGCCCTCCCCGCTCCAGAAGCACACCGAGCCGTCGGGACAGGACGGGGCGGCGGCCGCGTGCGCGGCGGCGCTCTGCGCGGGCACCACCAGCGCGGTCAGCGCGAGGGCGGCGGCGAGGGACCAGGTGCGAAGCTTCACGGGGCTCTCCGTAAAAGGGAGTTGGGACGCCTCGGCGGAACTGCCGGGGCGCCCCCATGCTCCTGGGCGATCACACGGACACGCCCGAGCCCAAGATCGACTTCACCTGTGTGAGCGAAGTAGTAGGACTTGTCGCCGTCCTACCAGATCGCCTCGACCCACTCCGGGTGGTCGATGAACGGGTTCCGGTTGTGCTGGTAGGTGCTGTAGATGACGTCGTTGCGGTTCTCCTCGAAGGAGTCCGGCGGGTCCTCGTCGTTCCACTGCTTGAGGACCGAGAGCTTGCCGATGTACGGGGTGGAGCCGTTGGCGACCTTGTCGTCGGGCTCCAGGTTCGCGAAGCCGTCGTCGCCCTCGTAGCGGACCGCCATGTAGAGGATCATGCGGGCCACGTCGCCCTTGACCGCGTCGCGCGGCTCGAAGGAGTCCGAGTCGGCCTTGCTGCCGCCACTGTTGGTGAAGGTGGAGCCGCCCTCGTCGAAGTCGAGGTTGCCGCGCTTGCCGTTGACCGCCACGTCCTCGGGACGGATGTGGTGCAGGTCCGTGCCGGGGCCGGTGGAGGTGGTGAGGTCGCCGTGCGAGATCGCCCACACGTGCTCACGGTTCCAGTCGCCGCTGTCACCGCCGTTGAGGGTCTTGCTGCGCGAGATGCCCGAGTACAGCAGGATCACGTTGCTGCTGTTGTTCGGGTCCTGGTCGGTCTTCTTCAGGGCGTCCCACAGGGCCGAGTACGACAGCTTGGTGACGTTCGCGCTGATGATCGTGTGCAGGGACGACTTGAGGCTCGTCCCGGTCTTGCCGATCGCGTTCTTGTAGTACGTCGAGTCGTACGCGGTGGTCGTCGCGGCGGCCGGAGTCGCCGTCAGCGCCGGGGCGGTCAGGCCGACCAGAACGGCGGCGGTCGTCAGGGCCACCGACTTCCAGTGCCGTATGCGTGTCGCCAGCATAAAGAGTTTCCCATCTACGCGGGTTGATGAGGCGGCAAGAAGGAGGGTGACATGAACATGAGGACGCTGTGGTGAACGGGACGTAAAAAGAGGCCCCCGACCGAGTGGTCGGGGGCCTCTTACGGTGTCGGGTTACGTCAGCTGACGTCCGACGGGTCGAGCCGGTAGAGCGTCGAGGTGGACGAAGAGGATGAAGAGGACGAAGAAGAGGACGAGTTGGAGGTCGAGGAAGAGCTCTCCGTCGTGCTCTTGCTGTACGCGCTCTCCTTCACCGCCGTCCCGTTCTTCTGCACCCAGCTGGTCACCTCGGAGCTGAGCGTGTTGTTGCCGCCCATGCCCATACCGCCGCCGCCGACCTGGATGTAGTGCAGCTTGCCCGCCTTCACCAGTTCCTTCAGCTTGGCGACGGTCATCGCCTTGTCGGTTCCGGTGAAGCCCCACATGGAGATCACGGGCTCCTCGGCGCTCAGCTCGATCTGGGCCGCGGACTGGGAGTTGGAGACCGCGAGCAGCCAGGTGGCGCCGTCCATGTGCTTCTTCAGGTAGGCGATCAGGTCGCTGCTCACGCCGCCGCCCATACCGCCGCCCATGCCACCGCCGCCGAAGCCGCCGCGCTGGCCGGTGCCGCCGGCTGCCTCGCCGGTGCCGTTCGGCGGGGTGCCGCCCGCCTCGCCGGTGCCACCGGTGCCACCGGCCGCGCCGCCCGGCAGCTCGCCGTTCGTGCCGCCGGGGAAGCCGCCGCCCTGCTGGTTGCCGCTGGGCGCCTGGCCGTTGGCGCCGCCGGGACCGCCGGTGCCGCCGGTCGCGCCCGTACCGCCGCCCGGCGCCTCGCCGTTCGTGCCGCCGGGGAAGCCGCCGCCCATCTCGCCGCCGGCCTCGGCGTTCTGCCCGCCCTGGCCGCCGCCCGGGAACCCGCCCCGGTTGCCGCCGCCACCGCCGGGACCGCCGCCGAAGCCGCCGCTGCCCGTCGAGGGGCCGGCCGTCGGGTTCGTACCGCCCATGCCACCGCCGGCCGAGCCGCCGAACGGGTCCGCCGCCGCGTATGCCGTCGGACCGGCCAGCGCCGCGATCACGGCCGCCGCCACCGAGGCCGTGAGGAGCCGGGCCCGGTTGCCGGACCGGAAGAGGATCATGCCCACGATGCCGGCCACCGTCAGGACGCCGATCGTCGGCCACAGCCAGGTGTTCCAGCCGGAGGCGCGACGGAGCAGGACGATCGCCCAGATGCCGGTGACGCCGAAGGCAGCCGGCAGGACCCAGATCCACCGCTTGTCGGTGCGGAACGCGTGCAGCAGCATCACGCCACCGCCGCCGCACAGCGCCGCGATGCCGGGGGCCAGCGCGGTCGTGTAGTACGGGTGCATGGTGCCCTGCGCGGTCGCGAAGATCACGTAGTGCAGGAGGGTCCAGCCGCCCCACAGGACCAGCGCCATCCGGCGCAGGTCGGTGCGGGGAGCGCGGCCGCACAGCACCAGGCCGCCGATCAGGGCGATCGCGGAGAAGGGCAGCAGCCAGGAGATCTGGCCGCCGAGGATGTCGTTGAACATCCGGCCGAGACCGGCGGAGCCGGAGAAGCCGCCGCCTCCGCCGCCGCCCCCGGCGCCGTTGCCCTCGCCGCCGAAGACGCGGCCGAGACCGTCGTACCCCATGATCAGGTCCCAGGCCGAGCCGTCCGTGGAGCCGCCGATGTACGGGCGGTCGGAGGCCGGGACCAGGGAGACGGCGATCGCCCACCAGAAGCTGGACACGGCCAGGACCACCGCGGCGAGCGCCAGGTTGACGATCCGCTTCACCCAGGGGGCCTTCGACGCGTACAGGTAGAGCGCGAAGACGGCCGGGAGCGCGATCCAGCCCGCGAGCAGCTTGGTGTTGAAGGCGAGGCCGAAGCAGGCCGCCGAGCCGAGCAGCGGGAGCAGCTTCTCGTCACGGGTGGCGCGGAACGCGAGCGCCGCGCCCGCGACCATCAGGAAGACCAGGATCGTGTCGGGGTTGTTGTCGCGGTTGATCGCGACGGTGATCGGGGTCAGCGCGAGCACCAGCGCGGCGACGGTCGCCGCGCCGTGGCCCCAGATCCGCTTCACGTTCGCGTGCAGGATCCAGATCGTGCCGAGACCGGCCGCGACCTGCGGCACCATCATCTGCCAGGTGCCGAAGCCGAAGATCCGGCACGACAGGCTCATGACCATGGTCGCGAACGGCGGTTTGTCGACGGTCAGGAAGTTGCCCGGGTCCAGCGAACCGAAGAACCAGGCCTTCCAGCTCTTCGTACCGGCCCAGATGGCGCCGCTGTAGAAGGTGTTCATGTTGGAACCGGAGAGGCTCCAGGAGTAGAGCACCGTCGCCAGGATCATGATCGCGATCAGCGCGGGCAGCGACCAGCGCGGTGCCTTGTCCGGCAGGGGAGCCGCGGGGGTCGCCGTGGGCGGCGCCCAGTCGGGGGACACGGTCGTGGGGGGAATGGGATCGGTGGCAGATGTCACCAGCCCACCATGCAGACGGCGGATGGGTGAGGGCTGTGCCGATCCTGGGCGCAGGCTGTGGGTGGATGAGATATGGGTAAGAGGGCGGCCGGTGCGACCGCCCTCCGCAGCCCCCGGCTCAGTGCGCGCGGACCGACAGGCGGTAGAAGCGGGTCGTCTGGGCCGCGTTCTGGTTGTCGTCGCTGACCAGGAGAACCTTGTACGCGCCCTTGGAGCGGCCCGTGACCACCATGCCCTCGATGTTGTCGAGGAGCGGGTTGGGCTGCGGCTGCTTGGCCGTGGCGCCCAGGGTCGGGCAGGTCGCGATGTCCGTGAGCAGGGTCTTCCTGATCAGCCGTACGCCGGCCTGCCCGGTGAGGTTCGTGATGCCGCTGGTGTCGGTGGCGTGCCGCGGGTCGGCCAGGAAGAGGCGGACGGTGTTGCCGACGCCGGCGGTGAAGCCGCGTTCCAGGACGAGCAGGCGGCCGTCGGGCAGCGCCTGGACCTCGGGGACGCCGAGGATCGGGTCGTCGGTGCGGTAGGCGTACTGGGCCGACAGCCTGAAGTGGTCGCCCTTGGTGCGCTGCCAGGTCTGGAAGCGGACGATCCCTGCGGTGTCGCCGGAGAGGGCGTACTCCATGGAGGCCACCAGGGTGCGGCCGCCGTTCAGGAGGGTCAGGCCCTCGAAGGTCTGGTTGGTGGTGGCCCGCCCGGCGGGGGAGACCAGCAGCGAGGACGGCACAGGGAGGCGGTCCAGGATCCTGCTGTCCACCGAGTAGCGGCGGATCGACGGCTCGGTCTCGGAGGTGACCAGCCGGGTGCCGTCGCGGTCCACGACCAGACCCTCGGAGTCCAGCGCGGCGCCGTTCTCGTCGGCGAGCTGGACGACCTTCTTCGGCGCCAGCGTCTTCGCGTCCAGGTCGAAGAGCGAGGAGCGGTCGGAGAGGGTGGCCAGGGAGCCGTGCCGGTCCAGGGCGAGCGCGGAGAAGTTGCCGACGAAGGTAGGGTGGAAGGTCGTCTTGTCGAGGGCGTCGGAGAAGCCGTCGAGGGAGACCGTGGACGAACAGGCCTGGGCAGGAGCGGACTTGGCCGACGCGGCGGCGGGCCCGGCGGCGGACAGACAGGTGGCCGCCGCCAGGCCGGCGGTGACGGTGGCGAGTACGGTTCGCAGGCGCATGGCCGTCACCGTAAGGCGGATCGGTGAAGAGCGGGAGACCCGCTCATGAAAGGTCGGGTCACCCGCCGGCTCGGGGGCCGGACTGCGGCACGGCCACGGTCCGGTCAGGGCCGGCCCACCTGCCGGCTCGGGGCCGGATCGCGGCACGGCCACGGCCGGGTCATGGCCGGAGCGGGCTCCCGTCATGACCCGAGCGGGCTCAACTCGCGGCCAGGTCCTTGTGGATGGCCTTCGCGATGCCCTGGATCGTGGTGATCCCGTAGTTCATGGTGCTGTTGTCGTGGGTCAGCACGGTCATCATGTAGTCGTGGCCGCCGCCCTTGAAGGTGCCGAGGCTGTGCACCCGCCAGCCGTGCGTGGAGCGCGACAGCCAGCCGTTCTTGACGTGCACGGAGACCCCGGACGGGACGCCGTACGGGGTGCCCCAGCGCTGGGACGAGATGACCTGCCCCATCAGCTTCTGGATGTACGCCCGTGAATTGTCGCTCAGGACGGTGTTCTTGGCGGTGATCATGGTGAGCAGCCGCTGCTCGTCGTGGACGTCGATCTGGGTGAGACCCCAGTAGCCGTTGGCGCCCGGGGTGGTCTGGGTCATCCCGGCGGCCGTCAGGAACCCCTTGATCTTCGTCAGGCCGAGCTGCTTCCACAGTTTCGTGGTCGCGTCGTTGTCCGACTTGGTGATCATGGCCTTGGTCAGGGTCTGCTCGGTGGTCGTCAGGTAGCGGTTGTGTTTCTTGGCGTCCCACAGCAGCGTGGCCAGCACGGTCACCTTCACGGTGCTCGCCGAGTCGTAGTGGGTGGTGGCACGGAGCGTGCACGTGGTCTTCGTGGACCGGTCGTAGAGCCCGACGGCGATGGTCCCCTTGCGGTTCGCCATCGCCGCGGTGATGTCCTTCTGCAGCTTCGCGGCCAGGCCCGCCTTCGCGGACGTACAGCTGACGGTGGGAGCGGCTGCCGAGGCGGGCGCGGCCACCCCCGCGGTGAACGCGGCCCCGCCTGCGATCGCCACCAGCACCCTGGCGCGTCTCGATATCCGGTGTGTCATACCCGGATTGACTCGCGAGTTCGCCCGAATGGTTGTACGGGCGGGGCAGGGTTTGACTAGTCGTTACCGGCTCGCCGGCGGCGGAGGTGCCGGTCACCGCTCGCGGACGCGGCCGTGCCGTTTGGGTCAGAGGTCGAGGACCGCCTCGGTGGCCGGTGTGCTGCAGCAGACGAGGACGGTGCCGGACTCGGGGAGTTCGAGCGGCGGGGTGGTGTAGACGACGTCGCCTGTCACCAGGGGGGTGACACAGGTGTGGCAGACGCCGGTGCGGCACGACCAGCGGGTGGGGACGTCGCAGGCTTCGGCGAGTTCGAGGAGCGAGGCGTGCGCGGGTGACCACGGGGTGGTGACACCGCTGCGGGCGAAGGTGACGAGCGGGCCCGGGCCCGCGGGACCGGAGGGCTGGTGCGGCCGGACCGCGGCGGTGGGCGCGATGCCGGGGTTGATGGCGGTGAGCGCGCTGAACCGTTCCGTGTGGATCCGCTCGGGGCGCAGCCCGTGGTCGCGCATCAGGGCGCCGAAGTCGTCCATGAAGGCGGTGGGTCCGCAGAGATAGGCGTCGGCGTCGGCCGGGATCCCCAGGGCGGCGAGCGACGCGGCGGTCGGGCGCCCCCGGGTGACCCGGTCCTCGCCGGGGCGTGGGCCGTCGGCCGTGTAGTAGAGGTGTTCGTGGGCGTCCGGGAGCCGGGCGAGGAGGGCCCGGGCCTCGGCCGCGAAGGCGTGGTGGGCGCGGTCGTGGGCGGTGTGCAGCCACCAGAGGGGACGCGGGTCCCGGGCCGCGGCGAGCCGGTGGAGCATGGCGAGCACGGGAGTGACACCGATGCCGGCGGAGGCGAGGACGACCGGGCCGGTGCCTTCCTCGAGGACGAACGTGCCGCGCGGGGCGGCGACGTCCACGAGGTCCCCGGGGCGGAGCCCGGCGTGGATGTAGCCGCTGACCTTCCCGTGGGGCTCGTGCTTGACGCTGATCCGGTACCCGCCGGCCGCGGGCGGCGCCGAGGACAGGGAGTAGCTGCGTACCTCGTGGGCGGCCGTGCCGGCGGCGAGACGGACGGAGAGGTACTGGCCCGGGCGGGCGGCCGGCAGCGGGGTGCCGTCGACGGTGTCGAGGTAGACGGAGGAGATGTCGGCGGTCTCGCGGACGATACGGGCGACGCGCAGGGGCCGGAAGCCCGGCCACCCCGGCTGGTCCCCGGGCCGCCCGGCGGCGGCGAGCTCACGGAAGGACTGCTGCCATCCGGGGCTGAGGGCGGGGATGTCCAGCGCGGTGCGCAGCTTCGCGGGGTCGCGGCCGGGGAGGTAGAGCAGCGCGTCGGTGTCGGCGACGCTGAGCTCTCCCGGCCCCCTGCGGGTGAGGGTGATCTCGTCGCCGGCCCGGACGTGTCCCTCGGTGAGTACCCGCAGGTAGAAGCCGGGGCGGTGGTGGGCGACCAGGAGGGCGGCCATGGTGGGCTCGCCCACGCGCATGCCGACGCGATAGCAGGTGACGCGCGGCTGGGTGACCTCGAACTCCGCCTCGCCGATCCGGTACCGGTCGCCGATGCACACCTCGTCGTCGGGCAGGCCGTCGACGGTGAAGTTCTCCCCGAAGATCCCGAAGGTCAGGTCGTCGCGGCCGAGCCGCTTGCGCCAGTACCGGTAGGAGTCCAGCTGGTAGACGAGCACGGCCCGGATCTCGCCGCCGTGCCCGGCCAGGTCGCCCTGGCCGTCCCCCTCGACGTTCAGCCGCCGCACCATACGACGGCCGGACACGGGTGATTTCCACGCCCCGGTACGGACGGTCCGCCCCTGCCAGGGCACATCCTTCGGCAGCCCCACGTTGACGGACAGCAACGTCCCCATGGCGACCTCCTGCGGGTGACCGGCCGGGCGGCCCCAGTCTGCTGCCTTCGCCGGGCCGCCGCGAACGGAGGAGACGTCCGGACCGCGGTGACGCCCGGGCGGGCGATCGCGAAGGCCATCGCGAGGTGGGTCGACGGCAGGCCGGCCTTCGCGGCGAGCGGGATCAGCTCGCGTCGCGGTGATCACCGGGAGGCAAGGTGATCACCGGGCGGCAAGGTGATCACCGGGCGGCAAGCGGATCGCGCAAGAACGCGGGTCCGTGAAAGGCGCCGGCGCTCCTGGTCGTCCCCGGACTCGGCCAGGGAATTGTTGCGGAGGGATGAAATCCGGTTCCTTTCGTGTTGTGGCCATGCGGAAGACCAGGGCGAACGAAGGGCACCCGCGTGGCAGCGCAACAGGGGGAGCGGCAGGGCTGGGCGCGCAGGCTGGCGGGGTATGCCTGGCGGCATCCCGGCTACGTCGTGCTCGCGCTCGGGTCCTCGCTGGCCGGCATGGCCGTACTGGCCGTCGTACCCCTCATCACCAAGGTGATCATCGACGACGTGATCGGTGGCCACAGCCGGGCCATGGGGCCCTGGGCAGGCGCCCTGGTCGGCGCCGCCGTCCTCGTCTACGCGGCCACCTTCGTCCGCCGCTACTACGGCGGCCGGCTCGCCCTCGACGTCCAGCACGACCTGCGGACCGAGATGTACGACACCATCACCCGGCTCGACGGACGGCGGCAGGACGAGCTGTCCACCGGTCAGGTGGTCGGCCGGGCGACGAGCGACCTCCAGCTGATCCAGGGGCTGCTCTTCATGCTGCCCATGACCATCGGCAACGTCCTCCTCTTCCTGATCTCCCTCGGCATCATGGCCTGGCTGTCGCTGCCGCTCACCCTGGTCGCCCTCGCCGTCGCCCCGGCCCTGTACTGGATCGCCAAGCGCAGCCGCAGCAAGCTCCACCCCGCCACCTGGTACGCCCAGGCCCAGGCCGCCGCCGTCGCCGGCGTGGTCGACGGCGCGGTGAGCGGCGTCCGTGTGGTGAAGGGCTTCGGGCAGGAGGACCAGGAGACCGGCAAGCTCCGGGAGGTCGGCCGCAGGCTCTTCGCCGGGCGGCTGCGCACCATCCGGCTGAACAGCAGGTTCACCCCGGCCCTGCAGTCCGTCCCGGCCCTCGGCCAGGTCGCCATGCTGGCGCTCGGCGGCTGGCTGGCGGTCCGCGGTCACATCACCCTCGGTACCTTCGTCGCCTTCTCCTCCTACCTCGCCCAGCTGGTCGGCCCGGTCCGGATGCTGGCCGTGGTCCTCACCGTCGGCCAGCAGGCCCGCGCCGGCACCGAACGCGTCCTGGAGCTGATCGACACCGAGCCGACCCTGAAGGAGGGCACGAAGACCCTCCCGGCCGACGCGCCCGCGACCGTCGAGTTCGACGACGTGTCCTTCGGGTACGACCACGAGCGCCCCGTGCTCCGGGGGCTCAGCTTCGAGATCCGGCCGGGCGAGACCCTCGCCGTCGTCGGCTCCTCCGGCTCCGGCAAGTCCACGGTCTCCCTGCTCCTGCCGCGCTTCTACGACGTCACCCACGGCGCCGTCCTGGTCGGCGGCCACGACGTCCGCGAGCTGACCTTCGACTCGCTGCGGGCAGCCATCGGCCTGGTCCCGGAGGACTCCTTCCTCTTCTCCGACACGGTCCGGAACAACATCGCCTACGGCCGCCCCGACGCGACCGACGAGGAGATCCTGGAAGCCGCCCGCGCCGCCCAGGCGGACCGTTTCATCGCCGAGCTGCCCGAGGGCTACGGCACCAAGGTCGGCGAGCAGGGCCTCACCCTCTCCGGCGGCCAGCGCCAGCGCGTCGCCCTCGCCCGCGCCCTGCTGACCGACCCCCGCCTGCTCGTCCTCGACGACGCCACCTCGGCCGTCGACGCCCGTGTGGAGCACGAGATCCACGAGGCGCTCAAACACGTCATGCGCGGCCGCACCACCCTCCTGATCGCGCACCGCCGCTCCACCCTCAACCTCGCCGACCGCATCGCCGTCCTGGACGGCGGCCGGCTCGCCGCCGTCGGTACCCACGAGGAGCTCCAGGAGCGGTCCGCCCTCTACCGCCGGCTGCTCACCGACCCCGACGAGCTGGGCGGGGTCTCCCCGGGCCACGCGCTCCCCGAGATCCCGCACGAGGACACGACGCTCCGGGACGAACTGGACGCGGAGTTCGACGCCGAGCGAGGCGTGACCCCGCGTCTGTGGACCGGCGACCGTACGCCCAGGGACCTCGCCCTCGCCGGCACCCCGGCCACCCCCGAACTCCTCGCCCAGGTCGACGCGCTGCCCCCGGCCACCGACACCCCCGGCATCGACGAGGCCCGGGCCGTACGCCCCGAGGACTCCTACGGTCTGCGCCGGCTGCTGCGCGGCTTCGGGCGTCCCCTGCTCGTCAGCCTCGCCCTGGTCGCCGTGGACGCCGGCATGGGCCTGCTGCTGCCGGTGCTGATCCGGCACGGCATCGACCAGGGCGTCACCAAGATGGCGCTCGGCGCGGTCTGGGCGGCCTCGCTGCTCGGGCTGTTCGCGGTACTGGCCCAGTGGGCGGCCCAGATCGGCGAGACCCGGATGACCGGCCGTACCGGCGAACGCGTCCTCTACTCGCTCCGGCTGAAGATCTTCGCCCAGCTCCAGCGGCTCGGCCTCGACTACTACGAGCGGGAGCTGACCGGCCGGATCATGACCCGGATGACGACCGACGTCGACGCGCTCTCGACCTTCCTGCAGACCGGGCTGGTCACCGCCTTCGTCTCGGTCGTCACCTTCTTCGGCATCATGGTCGTCCTGCTGGTGATCGACGTACAGCTCGCGCTGGTCGTCTTCGCCACCCTGGTCCCGCTGATCGTCGCGACCTTCTTCTTCCGCCGGGCCAGCGTGAAGGCGTACGAACTCGCCCGTGAGCGGGTTTCGGTGGTCAACGCCGACCTCCAGGAGTCGGTGTCGGGCCTCAGGATCGTGCAGGCCTTCCGGCGCGAGGGGGACAGCGGACGCCGTTTCACCGAGCGCAGCGAGAGCTACCGCAGGGCCCGTATCCGGGGCCAGTGGCTGATTTCGGTCTACTTCCCGTTCGTCCAGCTGCTGTCGTCGGTGGCCGCGGCCGGCGTGCTGATGGCGGGTGCCCACCGGGTGGAGGCGGCCACCCTCACCACCGGTGCCCTGGTCGCCTACCTCCTCTACATCGACCTGTTCTTCGCACCCGTCCAGCAGCTCTCCCAGGTCTTCGACGGCTACCAGCAGGCCACCGTCTCGCTCGGCCGTATCCAGGAACTGCTGCGCGAGCAGACGTCGACGCGGGCGGCGGAGCAGCCGCTGGAGGTGCCCGAGCTCCGTGGCGAGATCGCCTTCGAGGGCGTGCACTTCGCGTACGGGGCCGCCGACGAGGGCGAGGCGGCCCTCGGCGGCATCGACCTGACCATCCCCGCCGGGCAGACGGTCGCCTTCGTCGGCGAGACCGGCGCCGGCAAGTCGACCCTCGTCAAGCTGGTCGCGCGGTTCTACGACCCGACGGGCGGCCGGGTGACGGTCGACGGCAGGGATCTGCGCACCCTCGACCTCACCTCGTACCGCCATCGCCTCGGGGTCGTTCCGCAGGAGGCGTACCTCTTCCAGGGGACCGTCCGGGACGCCATCGCCTACGGCCGTCCGGACGCCACCGACGCCGAGGTGGAGGCGGCGGCCCGCGCGGTCGGCGCCCACGAGATGATCGCCACCCTCGACGGCGGCTACCTCCACGAGGTGGCCGAGCGCGGCCGCAACCTCTCGGCGGGCCAGCGTCAGCTGATCGCCCTGGCCCGCGCGGAACTCGTCGATCCCGACGTCCTGCTCCTCGACGAGGCGACGGCGGCCCTCGACCTGGCGACGGAGGCCCAGGTCAACATTGCCACCGACCGCCTCGCGGGCCGTCGTACCACCCTGGTGGTGGCCCACCGGCTGACCACCGCGGCCCGCGCCGACCGGGTGGTGGTCATGGACCACGGCCGGGTCGCCGAGGACGGCACTCACGACGAACTCCTCGCCCGCGACGGCCGTTACGCCGAGCTGTGGCGCACCTTCATCGGCCAGTCCGAGGAACCGGAGGAGCCGGTCGGCGCCACCCGCTGAGCCGCCGACGCCGTGACCTGCCGTGATCCAGGGCGGGTGATCGGGCCGCTGACGGTCGTGCAACCATCCGACATATGTCGTGCGTCCGTACATCAGTACGGTCATGGCTGGGGCACAGCTGCGGTGCGGTGCGGGAGGGGACGACTGTGAACAGTGGTGCGATACGGCGGTGGCTGGCGCTCGGTGTGGCCGTGCTGGCCGCCTCCGGGGCGCTCGCCCTCGTGGCACCGGCCGAGGCCCAGGCCGTGACGGCGGGCAACTGCGCCGGCCGCCAGGTGCGGACCCTGCCCTTCGCGACCGGCATCGTGCACATCTACCGGCAGGGCGGCTACGTCTGCGCGGTCACGCTCCCCAGGAACCCCGGCGGCAAGCGCATGATGTCCGTCAGCGTCCAGGCCCGCGGCAACCGTCCGGTCGTCGACAAGGGCAAGTACCAGTACCACGCCGGGCCGGTGACCGTGCATGCCGGGCACCGGTGCGTCTGGGTCAAGGGCTCGGTGGGCCGCTCCTCGGTCAGCTCGGGATGGATCCTCTGCTGACGCCGTGACCGGCCGCCCGCCCCCACTCAGTTCACCCAGTGAGACTCCCGTCTCGCCCGTAACCCCCGGTGTGTATAGTCCCGGCCCATGGAATCCGGTGTCGAGCTCGTGAAGCGCGCCCACGTCGACCTGCTCAGGGTCGCCGCGTCGCTCTGTAGCTGACCCCGCGCGCCCTTTTCCCGGCGCTCTCTTCCTCTCTTCTCCCCGCTCCGCCCTCGGCTTTCCTGCCGTCACCGGCGTGATTCAACGTTGCACCTGCTCCTTCCGCTCCTTCCTGGAGACCCCCATGACCGTGCGTCTGCACTGGTTCCTGCCCACCACCGGCGACGACCGTGACGTGGTCGGCGTGACCGCCCGCGACTCCCTCCAGTCCCGTTCCACCGCCCGTCCGCCCACCCTCGACTACCTCACCCAGGTCGCCCGCGCCGCCGAGTCGGCCGGCTTCGAGGCCGTGCTCACCCCGACCGGCAGCGACTGCGAGGACTCCTGGCTCACCACCGCCGCGATCATTCCCCAGACCAGCCGGCTGAAGTTCCTGGTCGCCTTCCGGCCGGGCGTGATCGCACCCCCGCTCGCCGCCCAGATGACCGCCACCTACCAACGGCTGTCCGGCGGCCGGCTGCTCCTCAACGTCGTCACCGGCTCCGACGCCGACGAGCAGCGCGGATACGGCGACTTCCTCTCCCACGGCGAGCGCTACGCCCGCACCGAGGAGTTCCTGCGGCTGCTGCACACCGCCTGGTCCGGGGAGCCGTACGACTTCGAGGGCGCCCACTACCGGGTGGCCGGCGGGCGGTTGCGCCGGCCACCGCTGGTACGGCCGCCGGTCTTCTTCGGCGGCTCCTCCGAGGCCGCGCTGCCCGTCGCCGCCCGCCATGCGGACACCTACCTCACCTGGGGGGAGCCGCCGGCCGCGGTCGCCCGGAAGATCGGCCGGGTGCGGGAGCTGGCCGCCGCCGAGGGGCGTGAACTGTCGTACGGCATCCGGCTGCACGTCATCAGCCGGGACACCGCCGGGGAGGCCTGGGCGGAAGCCGACCGGATCCTCGCCTCCCTCGACCCGGCCGCCATCAGGGCCGCGCACGAGCGGTTCAGCCGCTCGGACTCGGCGGGGCAGCGGGCGATGGCCGCGCTGAGCGGGGGACGGACCGACCGGCTGGAGATCCACCCCAACCTGTGGGCGGGTTTCGGGCTGGTGCGGCCCGGCGCCGGGACCGCCCTGGTCGGCAGCCATGAGCAGGTCGCCGAGCGCATCGAGGAGTACGCGGACCTCGGCATCGAGCACTTCATCCTCTCGGGGCAGCCGCATCTGGAGGAGGCGATCCGGTTCGGCGAGTGCGTCCGGCCGCTGCTCGCCCGTCAACTCGCCGCCGCGTAAGTACCTCTCACCGACCCGACACCCCGTCACTCAGCCGACGCCCAGTCACCGGCCGGACGCCCAGTCACCGACCCGACGCGCACTCGCCCGGGTGACACCCCCTCACAGAAAAGAGAGCCTCTCCATGTCCCGTGCCCTGCCCCGTGCCCTCGACAGAAGAAGTGCCCTCCGTCTCTTCGCCGCCTCCGGTCTCGGTCTCGGCCTGGCCGCCTGCGCCGGGCCCGGCGGCGGGTCCACGGGCAGCGCGAGCACCGCCTCCCCGTCCGCCCTCGCCACCTCCGGCGCGGTCAAGGGCACCGTCTCCTTCGCCCACTGGCGGGCAGAGGACAAGGCGGTGATCGCCGACCTGATCAAGGCGTTCGTGAAGAAGTACCCGGACGCCGGTGTCGAGCAGGACATCTCCCCGTCCGCCGACTACCAGTCCACCGCCCTGCGCCGCATCCAGGGCTCCAAGACCGGCGACCTGTTCACCGCCTTCCGGGGCGCCCAGTTCGAGCAGATCGTCAAGGCGGGCGTCTACACCCCGCTCACCGGCACCGACGTCGTCGCCAAGTACCAGGCGAGCCTGATAACCCCGGGCGCGGCGAAGGGAGTCCAGTACGGTCTGCCGTACCAGCTGGTCTTCAACATGCCCCTGGCCAACGCCGACGCCCTCGACAAGGCCGGCCACAGCACCGCCCCCGCCGACTGGGACGGCTTCCTCCGGCTCCTCGACGACCTCAAGGCCAAGGGCTACACCCCCCTCGCGTGGCCAGGCGGCGACGCGGCCAACGCGGGCCAGCTGCTCAACACGATGGTCATGAACAACGCCCCCAGCGACGACATGTTCACGAAGATCGAGTCGGGCGAGTACAAGGCGACCGACGACTGGTTCGTGAAGACCCTGGAGCAGTACGGCGAGTTGAAGCCCTACTTCCAGGCCCGCGCCACCGGCTCCACCACCGATGCCGTCACCCAGCTCTTCGCCCAGGGCAAGGCGGGCCTGCTGGCGGTCGGCTCCTTCCAGATGGCGGGCGTGCGCGCGCTCGGCGCGAAGTTCCCCTTCGACCTGGTCGCGCCCATCACCACCACCGCCGCGAAGGCCAAGTACCAGGGCGTCTTCAACACCACCTTCGTCCTCGGCGTGAACAGCGCGTCCGACGTCCAGCCGGCCGCCTACGCCTTCCTGGAGTTCCTCAGCGACCCGGCGAACGCGGGCACCTACGCCAACGGCACCGGCCAGCACGTCACCGTCCAGGGCGTCGACTACACCAACACCGACCTCAAGGCCGTGGCCCCCTGGCTGACCAAGAAGACCCTGCTCGCCCCCCGCTTCCAGTTCCTGAACCTCGACATCCGCACGGCCGTGGAGAACGCGGCCGTCGCCGTCGTCGGCGGCAAGAAGCCGGCGCAGGCGGCCGAGGAGGCCCAGCGTGTCATCGACCAGAAGCGGTCGTAGCAGGCGGCAGGCGCGGGCACTGTGGCTCTTCCCGGTGCCCGCGCTCGCCCTCTACCTGTTCTTCTTCGCCTACCCGACCGTCCAGGCGATCCAGTACGCCCTCACCGACTGGGACGGCTACAGCGCCGCCTACCACAACGTCGGCCTGCACAACTTCACCCGACTGGCCACCGCCGACGACACGTTCCGCAACGCGGCCGAGAACAACCTCAAGCTGACCGTCACGGTCGTCCTCGCCCAGACGGCCCTCGCCCTGCTGCTCGCCCTCTACCTGGTCCGGACCACCCGTGCCTCGACCCTGCTCCGGGCGGTCTTCTTCCTCCCCACCGTGCTGTCCTCGGTGTCGGTCGCGTTCGTGTGGCGCTTCGTCTACGACCCCGACGGCGGCCTTCTCAACTCCGCCCTGCGCGCCGTCGGACTGGACTCCTTCCAGTCCGTCTACCTCGGCAACCCGCACACGGCCGTGTTCTGGCTGGCGCTGACCCAGGTGTGGTTCCACGCCGGCCAGATGATGGTCGTCTTCGTCGCCGGACTCCAGGCGATACCCAGGGAGTTGTACGAGGCGGCGGAGCTGGACGGCGCCGGACGCTGGTCCCGCTTCCGGTACGTCACCTGGCCGCTGGTGGCGCCCGCGACCGGGATCGTCGTCGCCTACACCACCGTCCAGTCCTTCAAGGCCTTCGACCTGGTCCTGGGCCTCGGCGGCAACCCGCCGGGCCCCGCCCTGGACATCCTCTCCACCCGTGTCTACACGACCTTCTCCAACAACCAGTTCGGCTACGCGGCCGCCCAGTCCCTGGTGTTCATGGCGCTGATCGCGCTGCTCACCTGGGTGCAGCGGCGGACGATACGGAGGGCGACCCGATGAGCAAGACCCTGCGGCCCGCCGTCCTCGCGCTGGGCGCCGCCGCCGTCCTACTCCCGCTCCTGGTGGTGCTGTTCGGCACCTTCAAGACCCTGCCCCAGCTCTTCGACTCCCCGCTGTCGCCGCCGAGTTCGCTCACCCTCGACAACTACCGGCAGGCGGTGGACGAGGGCGGTCTCGGCACCGCCTTCGTCAACAGCGCGGTGGTGACGGCGGGGGCGGTCGTGCTGACCCTCGCGGTGGCGAGCCTGGCCGCGTTCTTCTGCGCGCGGATGCCCGGCCGGGTGAGTTGGCTCGTGTTCGGCGTCCTGGTGGCGGGCCTCGCGGTGCCCGCGCAGGCGGCGATCGTCCCGCAGTACGTCCTCTTCGACCGCCTCGGCCTCACCGACAGCCTGCTCGGCCTGGTGATCGTCGACACGACGATGACCCTGCCGACGGCGGTGTTCATCCTGGGCGGCTTCCTGCGGTCGATTCCCGAAGAGCTCTACGAGGCGGCCGAGTTGGACGGGGCGGGCCCGCTCCGCGCGTTCCGCTCGATAGCCCTCCCGCTCACCCGCCCGGCCCTGGCGACGACGGCCATCTTCCTCTTCGTCATGGACTGGAACGACCTGCTGTATCCGCTCCTGTTCATCCGCTCCCAGGAACACCGAACCCTGCCCCTCGCCCTGTTGAACTTCCAGGGAGAGTTCCTGACGCAGTACCCGCTGCTGTTCGCGGGGGTGGTCATCGCGTCAGCACCGGTCGTGATCGTGTACGTCCTGCTCCAGAAGCATTTCGTCTCAGGGCTCACAGCAGGGGCGGTGAGGGGATGAGAAACCCGATGTGAAGCGCCCCGTCAGAGACGCGGGGCTGCATCGATATGCGGCTTCGCCGCGTGGGCGCGACCAGCTCCACCGGCCCGCACCCAAAACTCAACCACTCTCCCGCACCCAAAACTCAACCACTCTCCCGCACCCAAAACTCAACCACTCTCCCGCACCACCAACCGATGCCCCGCGACCAGCACGGTCGGCCCCGCGTCGTGCACCCCGTCTATCCGCCGGAGCAGCGCGGCGACCGCCAACCGGGCCAGCTCCCGTTTGTCCGGCGCCACGGTCGTCAGCGGCGGAGCCGCGTACCGCGCCGCCTCCACGTCGTCGAACCCCACGACAGCGACGTCCCCCGGCACGCTAAGCCCCCGCTCCCGCAGGACGGCCAACGCTCCCTCCGCCATCGCGTCGGCGAAACAGAACACCGCGTCCGGCGGCTCGGCCAGATCGAGCAGCGTCCGCATCGCGGCGGCCCCGTCGGCCCTCCCGTATGCGGCCACGGCGGGCGCGAGCGCTTCGTCGTACCGCAGGGCCGCCGCCTCCAGAGCCTCCCGGTACCCCGCGAGCCGCGTCGCGGAGGTCGCCGCGTACGGCACGGTCTGCCGTCCGATCACCGCGGCCCGCCTGCGTCCCCGGGCCAGCAGATGGGCCGTCGCCTCCCGGGCGGCCGCCGTGTTGTCGATGGTGACGTGCGGGCACGGCATCTCGTGCACCCGCTCCCCGAGCAGCACCAACGGCAGCTCGGTTGCCGCCGCCCGCGCGGCCTCGTCGTCCAGTGCGAGGGGGCTGAGGATCACCCCGTCGACCAGGGGATCCGTACGGCCCAGGGCGATCTCCAGCTCGGCCTCCGCCCGGCCTCCGGTCGCCTCCACGAGGAGCGTGCAGCCGTGGCCGGCCGCCTCGCGCAGCAGGTGCCCGGCGAGTTCGGCGAAGTACGGCATGGAGAGTTCGGGCACCGCGAGCAGGAGGACCCCGCTGCGGCCGGTGCGCAGTCGGCGGGCGGCCGTGTTGGGGCGGTAGCCCAGCTCCTCCACCGCGCGCAGCACCCGGGCGCGGGTGGCCTCCGAGAAACGCCCGGTGTCCCGGACCACGTTGGACACGGTCCGCATGGACACCCCGGCCCGCTCGGCCACCTCCTTGAGCCCGATCTCCGCACGCATCGGCCCACTTTAGGGGGAGAAACCCGGCCGCGGCCGAGGCCGACACGGAGCGTTCACACGCGGCGGGCGCAGCCCACCGGCCGTTCGCCGCCGAGCTGGACGTACAGGGCCGTCGACGCCGGGCACCGGTCCCGCGAGGCCACCGCCCGCACCACCTCGTACTGCGGTTTCCGCTTGCCCGAGCCGTCGCAGGCGGTCTCCCGGACCTGGCCGTGGCCCGAGCCGTAGACGCAGTCGCCGACGATGGTGCGCGGTCCGCCGCCCCCGCCGGGGTCGCCGGGGTGCGGCGGCTCCAGGCTGCGCATACAGGCATAGCCCTGCGGGATCGTTCCGTCACCGTCCACGTCGCCGCCTGTGCGCTGGGCGCTGATGTGCAGCACGAAGTCGGTGGTGGCCGGGCACGCCGGTCCGGCGGCGACCGTGCCGTCGTACCGGGCGACGACCCGGGCCGCCGCCCGTTCGCCGGCGCAGGGCACCTCGGTGAAACTGGCGGTCCCGAACGAGCTGCACTCGTCGACCGCGAGGAACCGCGCGCCGTACCCGGACACCGCCGGACTCGCCGTCGACCGCGCGCTGCCCGCCGGCTCCCCGGACGAGGACGGCCGGCACCCGGCCGACGACAGGGCGACGGCGAGCGTCACCAGCACCCCCGCGAAACGTCTGCTCCACATACCAACCCCCCTGCCAGCGTGGCCCGCGATCACGGCCCACGCCAGCTGTACGGGAGGCTTTCCGCCTGTTGAGGGTGTTACGCCCGATCTATTACGTACGTCTAGTACGTCAGCCCATGGCCGATCGGGTACAGCACCTGCGCCGGATCGTCCGCCCGCTGCACCGGCACCGGCAGCCTGCCGCGCGGCGCGACCCGCCCGGCGATCACCCGGGCCGCGGCCCGCAGTTCGACGTCCGTCCAGGCGTAGGACGCCAGACAGGCCCGCACGGTGGGCAGTTGGGCGATGTCGTACGGGTTGCGCACGGCCACCGCCACCACCGGCCGGCCGGTCGCGACCAACTGCTCCACCAGCCGCTGCTGTCCGCTGCCCGCCGTCACGTTGTACGTCCCGACGACCACCGCGTCCACCCCCTGGGCCGCCGCGACCGCCTTGTCGATCGTCGCGTCGGAGGGTGCCGTGCCGGTGGCCGACGCGGTCGCGGTGAAGCCGAGTTCGGTGAGGGCGGCGGCGAGCACGCCGGTGGGCGGCCCCGTCGTACCGGACGGGGAGGCCGGGTCGGCGCCCACCACCAGCACCCTGCCGTGCGTCCGGCGGGACAGCGGCAGCAGCCCGTCCTCGTTGACCAGCAGGGTGGTGGTGCGCTCGGCGATCCGGTCGGCGACGGCGAGGTGCCGGGCCGTGCCCACCACCCGGTCGACGTCCTTGGCGTTGACGTACGGCCGGTCGAGCAGCCCCAGCCGGGACTTCAGCCGCAGCACCCGCAGGATCGACTCGTCCAGCCGCGCCTCGGTCAGCTCCCCGTCCCGTACGGCGTTCAGGACGGCGTTCCAGGCCACGTCCAGGGTGGGCGGGTTGAGGAGCTGATCGACCCCGGCCTTCAGGGCGAGCACGGGCACGCGGTCGTCGCCGTACTTGGTGCGCACCCCCTCCATGCCCAGCGAGTCGGTCACCACCACCCCGTCGTAGCCGAGTTCGCCGCGCAGGATGCCGGTGAGGACCGGGTGGGAGAGGGTCGCCGGGTCGCCGGAGTCGTCCAGCGCCGGGACCTGGATGTGCGCGGTCATGATCGAGTCGATGCCCGCCTTGACCGCCGCCCGGAACGGGACCGCGTCCAGCTTCTCCCACAGCTCCCGGCTGTGCGTGATGACCGGGAAGCCGGTGTGGCTGTCGACGGCGGTGTCGCCGTGGCCCGGGAAGTGCTTGGCGGTGGCCGCGACCCCGGCGTCCTGGTACCCCTGCACCTCGGCGGTGACCAGCGCGCCGACCGCGTCCGGGTCGGCACCGAAGGACCGTACGCCGATGATGGGGTTGGCCGGGTTCACGTTGACGTCGGCGTCGGGGGAGTAGTCCTGCCGGATGCCCATCGCCCGCAGTTCGGCGCCGGAGATCCGGCCGAGGGCACGGGCGTCGACGCGCGAGCCGCCCGCTCCCATGGCCATCGCGCCCGGGAAGAGGGCCGCGGGCGTGCCGATCCGGCAGACGGCGCCGTGCTCCTGGTCGGTGGCGATGAGCACGGGAAGACCGCGCGGCTGGTCCAGGGAGGCCTGCTGGATCCCGTTCGACAGTTCGGCGATCTGCCGCGGGTCCCGGGTGTTGTGCGCCCAGGTGAAGTAGATGATCCCGCCGACGCGGTACCTGGCGACCAGTTCGGCGGCCGTACGGACGCCGATCTCCTCGAGGTTGGCATCGATGTCGGCCTGGTCGGGGGCGGTGGCGGAGTGGCCGTAGACCCGCATCACGAACAGCTGGCCGACCTTCTCCTCAAGGGTCATACGGGAGATGAGCGAGCGGAGCTTCTTGTCGGCGCTGTTCCTGCCGTCGGTGTGCTTGCCGTCCGAGCCGTAGGCGTAAGCGCTGTTGCCGACGGTCAGTCCCGCGGTGACCCCCGCGGTCGCGGCGAGGACGGTGCGTCTGGAGGGCACGTGCGCTCCTTCCGGTGGAAACCGGCTGAAGGAAACTTCCGTAGGCACACCAATATTCGGGAAGTTTCTTTCCGTCAAGTGAGTGCACAGTAACCAGAAAGGGGCCGCCATCGGCGCATTGGAGGGGGGCACGTCGATGGCGGCGGGCCGGCGGCCGTGGTGCGGCGGAGAGGGTGGGTCGACGATCGCAGCCAGCAGCGAGGGCCGACACCGCACCACGGAGACTCTTCCGACAGCCTGCGCATTGGACGGACGGGGAGGGGGGCGGGTTCCCGTCTTCCAGAAGTCGGGAGCGGAGGGGTCGAAGGGGCCTGAGTGAAGCGCCCCGCCAGGGCGCGGGGAACTGCGCGACCAGCCCCCACCGGCTCGCAGGCTCCGTACTGCCGGTTCGACCCCTTGGAAATACGCCCCGCTCAAAACCCCCGGCAGGCGATCATGGCCGCATGCCCCTCGTCGCGATCCCCGGTTCCAAGTCCGTCACCGCCCGCGCCCTCTTCCTCGCGGCCGCCGCCGACGGAGTCACCACCCTCGTCCGCCCCCTCCGCTCCGACGACACCGAGGGCTTCGCCGAGGGCCTCACCCGGCTCGGCTACCGCGTCGGCCGTACCCCGGACACCTGGCAGGTGGACGGCCGCCCGCAGGGCCCCGCGCTGCCCGAGGCCGAGGTCCACTGCCGGGACGGCGCCACCACCGCCCGCTTCCTGCCCACCCTCGCAGCGGCCGGCCACGGCAGCTACCGCTTCGACGCCTCCCCGCAGATGCGCCGCCGCCCCCTCGCGCCGCTCACCCGCGCCCTGCGCGACCTCGGTGTCGACCTGCGCCACGAGGAGGCGGAGGGCCACCACCCGCTGCGGATCGAGGCGGCCGGGGTCGAGGGCGGTGAGGTCACCCTCGACGCCGGGCAGTCCTCGCAGTACCTGACCGCCCTGCTCCTGCTCGGCCCGCTCACCCGCAAGGGGCTGCGGATCCGGGTGACGGACCTGGTCTCCGCGCCGTACGTGGAGATCACGCTCGCGATGATGCGGTCGTTCGGGGTGGCGGTGGCGCGGGAGGAGGACAAGGGGGACACCTTCGTGGTGCCGCCCGGCGGCTACCGGGCCACCACCTACGCCGTCGAGCCCGACGCCTCCACCGCCAGTTACTTCTTCGCCGCGGCGGCCGTGACGGGCCGCGAGGTGACCGTCCCGGGGCTCGGGCGGGGCGCCCTCCAGGGCGACCTGGGTTTCGTCGACGTACTGCGCCGGATGGGCGCGGACGTGGAGGTCGGCGCCGACCGGACGACCGTCCGCGGGACGGGCCGGCTCCGCGGTCTCACCGTGAACATGCGGGACATCTCCGACACCATGCCGACCCTCGCGGCGATCGCCCCGTTCGCGGACGGCCCCGTCCGGATCGAGGACGTGGGCAACACCCGGGTGAAGGAGTGCGACCGGCTGGACGCCTGCGCGGAGAACCTGCGCCGGCTGGGGATCGGGGTCGGCACCGGTGAGGACTGGATCGAGATCCGGCCCGGCGCCCCCGCCCCGGCCGGGATCAAGACCTTCGGCGACCATCGCATCGTCATGTCCTTCGCGGTGACCGCCCTGCGCACACCGGGGATCTCCTTCGACGACCCGGGGTGCGTGAAGAAGACGTTCCCGGGCTTCCACGAGGCGTTCGGGGAGCTGGCCGCGGGGTGGGGGATCCCGTACGCCGGCGGGTGACCTCGGCGCCGTGACCCGGACGCCGTGGCCTCGGCGCGGGGCCTACCTCGCGCGGGGGCCGGTCGTTCCGTTCACGCCGACTCGTTGAGCAGGCGGGCCAGGTGGTTCCGGCCGGCCGTGAGCAGGCCGGGCAGCGGGGCCGCCGCCTCGTACCAGCGCTTCTCGTACTCCCAGCACAGCCAGCCGTCCCAGCCGTGCCGGGAGAGCACCTCCACGCAGTCGGAGAGCGGCAGTATCCCGGCGCCGAGCGGCAGCGGGGTGGTGTCCTCGGCCGAGGCGATGTCCTTGACCTGGACGTAGCCGAGGTGCGGGGCGAGGGCCGCGTAGGTCTCGGCGGGCTGTTCGCCGCCCAGCCAGGTGTGCATGACGTCCCAGAGGGAGCCGACCATGCGGTGGCCGACCGGGCCGAGGACGCGGATCGCGGCGGCACCGGTGCGGTGCGAGTCGTGCGTCTCCAGCAGGACCCGGACACCGAGCGCGGAGGCGTCCTCGGCGACCGTGCCGAGCCGCCGGGCGGCGATCGCGTCGGACTCGGCGGCGGGCAGCGCCGGGTCGGCGCCGGGGAAGACACGGACGAAGGAGGCGCCCAAGTCGTGCGCCAGCTGCAGGAGTTGGCGCATCTCGTCGAGGACCGGGGCGTCCTCGCCGGGGGCCGCGACGCGGGCGTACCCGGCGACGCCCAGGACCTCCACCCCGGCCGCCTTGAACTCGGCGGCCACATCCGCCCGCGCGGCCGGGCCGAGGCCCGGATGCACGGGCTCTTCCGGGTGGGCGCGCAGTTCGACGCCGTGGTAGCCGTGGGCGGTGGCGAGCGCCAGCACGTCCGACACCGGCAGACCGGGAACCCCGAGGGTGGAGAAGGCGTACCTCATGTCCACCAACCTACTTCTCACCGACCGGTTCCGTGCAGGTCCAGCCGCCAGTCCTGCCCGACCAGATCCTTGCCGAAGGAGCGGTGCGGTTTCTCGGCGGCGAGGACGAAGCCGTGCCGCTGGTAGATACGGCGGGCGGCGGACAGGACGTCGTTGGTCCACAGCACCAGGTCCCGGTAGCCGACCCCGCGCGCGAAGCCGATCACGGCGGTGACCAGCCGGTCCCCGATGCCGAGTCCCCGGGCCTCCGGCTCGACGAGCAGCAGCCGCAGCCGTGCGGTGCCCGGGGCGTCGTCCCGTACGCACATCACGCACCCCACGGGCCGCCCCGACCGCTCGGCGATCCAGACCCGCTCCAGATGCGGGTCGTGGTCCTCGGCGTAGTCGGCGACGATCCGGGCGACCAGGCCCTCGTAGTCGGTGTTCCAGCCGTACTCGGCGGCGTAGAGGGCAGCGTTGCGCTGCACGATCCAGCCCAGGTCGCCCGGGTGCGGCTCGCGCAGCACGACCTCGCCGGTGCCGTCGGGGGTGTGCGCGTCGCCGAGGATCGTACGGATGGTGCGCATCGCCTCGGCGAGCCGGGGCCGCTCGCCGGGGTCGACGGCGCCCAGCAGCGAGCCGACCGTCTCCCGGGCCCGCTCGTCGAGCAGCCCGGCGGCGGACCGGCCGTCCGCGGTGAGCGACACGCGGCGCCGCCGCGGGTCCTTGTGCGAGGGGGAGCGCTCGATCAGCCCGGCCTCCTCGAATTTGTTGAGGATCCGGCTCAAGTACCCGGCGTCCAGCGCGAGATCGGCCCGCAGGTCGGCCGCGTCGGTGTCGGCGGAGTGCGCGAGCTCGTACAGCACCCGGGCCTCGGTGAGGGTGTAGGGGGCGTAGAGGTGGCGGCCGTAGTCGAGGGCGCCGATGACGTTGGTGTAGAAGCGGTTGAAGGCACGGATGTCCTGGACGGTCATGGCTGGACCCCGATGGTTGACTGAGTCAGAGATGCCGCGCCTCCGAGGCTATCCCGCCACCCCGCCCGGCCGGAAGGCGTCGGTCTGAACGGCCGCGCCGAGAGCTTTACTTGTTCTTGCTTATCTGGGTCAGGTCCTGCTTTTGACTTCGTCGCGCCCGCGCCGTAGGTTTATACACGAACGTCACTAATGTCCGTTTTATCTGGGACGTGACGTGGTCCGCCGGAGAGCCCGTGCGGTGCGGAGAACCGGCATCAAGGGCGGCGGACGCGCTCAGAGCTGCGCGCAGGCTCTGGAGTGCACGCAGGGCGGCCCTCGAGCGGCCGCCGTAACACAACCACACCCTCGGAGAGGGGCGATCATGCGCGCGCACACCACACGTATGAAGAGGGTCGCCATCGCTGCGATCTCGGCACCCATCCTGGCGCTCGCCGCCGGAGCCGGTGTCGCCAGCGCGGCCACCCACTCGGCGCCTGACCACGTTGTCTCCTACCAGGACAACGGCGGCGGCGGAGGCCACGGCGGCGGTGGCGGAGGCCACGGCGGCGGTGGCGGTCACGGCGGCGGTGGCGGAGGCCACGGCGGCGGTGGCTGGGGCGGCGGCGGTCACGGCGGCGGTGGCTGGGGCGGCGGCGGCTGGGGCGGAGGCCACGGCGGCTGGGGCGGCTGGGGCGACGGCTGGGGCGGCGGCGGCTGGGGCGGCTGGGGCGACGGCTGGGGCGGCGGTGGCTGGGGCGGCGGCGGCTGGGACTGAGCCGAGCCACAGTGATTGACGCTCACTGACAACAAAGGGTGGGTCCGGGTGTCCGGTCTTCGGGCACCCGGACCCATGCATCAAAACCCCTGCGGGCCTCCGGGCCCGGCGGCCGTGGAGGCGGTGACCGGATGAGGATCGTCTGTGTGGGTGGAGGCCCGGCCGGGCTGTACTTCTCGATCTCGGCGAAGTTGCGGGACGCCGGGCACGAAATCATCGTTCTGGAGGCGGACCCGCCCGAGGCCACGTACGGCTGGGGTGTCGTCTACTGGAGCGATCTGCTGGACATCCTGCACCGCAACGACCCCGAGAGCGCACGGGCGGTGAGTGCCGGCTCCGTGCTCTGGCAGCAGCAGGACATCCGCGTGCACGGCAACCGGTACGACGGCACCGCGCACTTCGGCGGCTACGGCTACAGCATGGGCCGCGCGGCCCTCCTGGACGTCCTGGCCCGGCGCGCGCGCTCGCTCGGCGTGGACGTACGGCACGAGCGCCTCGCCGACCCCGCCGACCTGCCCGACGCCGACCTGGTCCTGGCCGTCGACGGGGCGGGCAGCCGGATCCGGCAGAGCCGCGCCGAGCGGTTCGGCCCGCGCATGGAGACCGGCCGCAATCCCTACATCTGGCTCGGTACCGACCGGCAGTTCGACAGCTTCGTGTTCGCCTTCGAGGAGACCGACGCCGGCTGGATCTGGTTCCACGCCTATCCGTCGTTCAAGGGGATCAGCACCTGCATCGTGGAGTGCTCCCCCGAGACCTGGCAGGGCCTCGGTCTCGACACGCTCGACGAGGACGACGCCGTACCGCTGCTGGAGAAGATCTTCCACCGCGCCCTGGACGGCCACTCCCTGATCAGCAGATCACGCGGTGCGCCGGCGAAGTGGCAGCGGTTCACGCACATCACCAACGAGACCTGGGTCGACGGCAGCGACGGCCGGCCCGTCGTGCTGGCCGGCGACTCCGCGCACACCACCCACTTCACGCTGGGCTCCGGCACCCGGCTCGCCATGATCGACGCGATCGTGCTGGCCTACGCCCTGAAGGAGTTCCCGGATCCGCGGGTGGCGCTGCGCGAGTACGACAAGCACCGCCGCGCGGAACTGCACACCGTGCAGGCGGCGGCGCGCACCAGCATGGCCTGGTTCGAGCAGCTGGACGACTACCTGGACCGTGACCCGGTCGACTTCGCCTACGCGATGGCGGTCCGGCAGGGCCGGCAGTCCCCCTGGCGCTACCAGGCCCACCTCGCCATGCAGCTGAAACCGGTACGCCAGGCCCGACGGGCCTACGACACGGGGAACCGCTGGTACCGGGACCGGAAGAGGGGCGAGGCGCCGCTGCCGCTGCTGGGGCGGTCCCTGCGGGGCGACCGCTGAGACCGGTGCGGGGGGCTGCCGCCGACTGCGCGCGAGCACTCTGAGGAATCGTTCCTGCTGGGCGAGTGCCCCGCGATCCGTCTGCGCCGGCCCACGGCCACCCGCCGCAGAGCAACCACTCCGTCGGGCCCGCGGCCCACCTGTCCAGGCTCGCGATCCACCTGCCCGGGCTCACGGCCGGCCGCCCTCGGGGTCGGACGCACCCGCTGCCTCAGGCCGACGGCCGCCTCGGGCTCGCGCCCCGCTCAGCCCCGCGGCGCCCCCGAGGACCCGCGCACCATCAGCTCCCCCCGGACCGTCGCGATGCCCCCCGGCGGGGGCTCCTCGCGGCCCATGGCGATGCGGCCGGCGCGGGCCCCCGCCTCGGCCAGCGGCAGCCGTACCGTCGTCAGCGACGGCACCACGTCGATGCTGAACGGCAGGTCGTCGAAGCCGGCCACCGACACGTCCGCCGGGATCCGCAGCCCCGACTCCCGTAGCGCCGCGCACGCGCCCAGCGCCACCGAGTCGTTCGCGGCCACCACCGCCGTCAGCGACGGGTCGCGGCGCAGCAGTTCGAGCGTCGCCTCGTACCCCGCCCGCCGGTCGTAGCGCCCGTGCACGGTCCAGCGCGGGTCCTCCTCGATGCCCGCGTCGGCCAGCGCGGCCCGGTGGCCCTCCAGGCGGTGCCGGGTGGTCGTCCGCTCCTCCGGGCCCGCGATGTAGCCCAGCCGCCGGTGGCCGAGCCCGATGAGGTGCTCGGTCAGTTGCCGGCCGCCGCCGCGGTTGTCGAAGGTCAGGGCCACCGCGTCGGTCTCCGGCGCCGGCGGCCGTCCGCACAGCACCACCCGGGTCCCCGCGTCGGCCAGCTTGCGCAGTTTCGACGCCACCGCCGCCGCGTGCGGCGCGTTCTCCATCGCGCCGCCGGTCAGGATGACTGCCGCCGCCCGCTGCCGTTGCAGCAGGGTCAGGTAGGTCAGTTCCCGCTCCGGTGAACCCCCGGTGTTGCAGACCACCGCCAGCCGCTCGCCGCCGGCGCGCCCGCCCGGGCCGCCGATCTCCGCCTGGATCGCGCTCGCCATGATCCCGAAGAACGGGTCGGCGATGTCGTTGACGAGGATGCCGACCAGGTCGGAGGTGGCGGCCGCGAGCGCGCTCGCCGGCCCGTTGAGGACATAGTCCAGCTCGTCCACCGCCCGCAGCACCCGCTCCCGCGTGGACGCCGCCACGGGGTAGTTGCCGTTCAGTACGCGCGACACCGTCGCGGGCGAGACCTGGGCGCGGGCCGCCACGTCCGCCAGGGTCACCGTCATCTCGTCATCCTCCGGTCGCGCGTCTCTTCGTACGCCGTCGTACTCAGCCTGATCAAAGGAAGCCCCCTTGCCGTGCAGACCATAAGGCCATTCACTCCTGTTGTTCGCCCCCTCGAACAACTCGACCCCATCACGGTCTTGTACAGACCAGTGGTCAAAGGCTAGCTTCAGACCATATAGAAAGCGCTTGCTGCGTTACTGAGACGCATGCGGACGAAGGGAAACACGTGACACGCAAGACGGTGCGTATCGCCATGAACGGCGTGACCGGACGCATGGGCTACCGCCAGCACCTCGTCCGCTCGATCCTCGCGTTGCGCGAACAGGGCGGTCTCGACCTCGGCGACGGCACCGTGCTGTGGCCGGAACCGATCCTCGTCGGGCGCCGGGAACACGCGCTCCGCGACATCGCCGACCGGCACGGCCTGTCCGAGGAGCACATCTCCACCGACCTGGAGTCCGTGCTCGCCGACCCGACCGTGGACATCTACTTCGACTCCCAGGTCACCTCCGCCCGCGAGGAGGCCCTCCGGCAGGCCATCGCCGCCGGAAAGCACATCTACACCGAGAAGCCGACCGCGACCGGCCTGGAGGGCGCCCTGGAGCTGGCCCGGCTGGCGGACGCGAAGGGCATCAAGCATGGCGTCGTCCAGGACAAGATCTTCCTGCCGGGCCTGCTGAAGCTGAAGCGGCTCATCGACGGCGGCTTCTTCGGCCGGATCCTGTCGGTCCGCGGCGAGTTCGGCTACTGGGTCTTCGAGGGCGACTGGCAGCCCGCCCAGCGCCCGTCCTGGAACTACCGCGCGGAGGACGGCGGCGGCATCGTCGTCGACATGTTCCCGCACTGGGAGTACGTGCTGCACGAGCTGTTCGGCCGGGTGAAGTCCGTCCAGGCCCTCACCGCCACCCACATCCCGCAGCGCTGGGACGAGAACGGCAAGCCCTACGACGCCACCGCCGACGACGCCGCCTACGGCATCTTCGAACTCGACGGCGGCGCCATCGCCCAGATCAACTCCTCCTGGGCGGTCCGCGTCAACCGCGACGAACTGGTCGAGTTCCAGGTCGACGGCACCGAGGGCTCCGCGGTCGCCGGACTGCGCAACTGCCGCGCCCAGCACCGCAGCGCGACCCCCAAGCCGGTGTGGAACCCGGACATCCCGGCCACCGAGGTCTTCCGCGACCAGTGGCAGGAGGTCCCGGACAACGGCGAGTTCGACAACGGCTTCAAGGCCCAGTGGGAGCTCTTCCTCAAGCACGTCTACGCCGACGCCCCCTACCACTGGGACCTGCTGGCCGGCGCCCGCGGTGTACAGCTCGCCGAGCTGGGCCTCAAGTCCTCGGCCGAGGGCCGCCGCATCGACGTACCGGAGATCGCGCTGTGACCATCCAGCTCCCGGGCGCCGACGGGGCGCTGCGGACCTACGAGCCGCGCACCGAGCCGCTCGCCGTCACCCCCGGCACCCCCCTCACCTCCCGTACGGTCTTCTCGGCGGCCCACGTCGTCGCCGACCCGTTCGCCGACGTCTCCCCGGACTCGCCGGCCGCCGTCGACTGGGACGCCACCCTCGCCTTCCGCCGCCACCTGTGGTCGCACGGCCTGGGCGTCGCCGAGGCGATGGACACCGCCCAGCGCGGCATGGGCCTGGAGTGGGCGGGCGCGGCAGAGCTGATCCGCCGCAGCGCCGCCGAGGCGAAGGCGGTCGGCGGCCGCATCGCCTGCGGGGTCGGCACCGACCAGATCACCGGCGGCACGCTCGCCGGGATCAGGGCCGCCTACGAGGAGCAGCTGGCGCTCGTCGAGGAGTCCGGCGCCCAGGCCATCCTGATGGCCTCCCGGGCGCTCGCCGCCACCGCCTCCGGCCCCGAGGACTACCTGGACGTCTACGGCCACCTCCTGCGCCAGGCCGCCGAGCCGGTGGTCCTGCACTGGCTCGGCCCGATGTTCGACCCGGCGCTGGCGGGCTACTGGGGCTCGGCCGACCTGGACGCGGCGACAGAGGTGTTCCTGGAGGTCATCGCCGCCCACCCCGACAAGGTCGACGGCATCAAGGTCTCCCTGCTGGACGCGCAGCGGGAGATCGACCTCAGGCGGCGGCTGCCGCAGGGCGTCCGCTGCTACACCGGCGACGACTTCAACTACCCCGAGCTGATCGCCGGCGACGAGCAGGGCTTCAGCCACGCCCTGCTCGGCATCTTCGACCCGCTGGGACCGCTGGCGGCGCAGGCGGTACGGATCCTGGACACGGGCGACACGGCGGGCTTCCGCGCGTTGCTCGACCCGACGGTGGAACTCTCCCGCCACCTCTTCCAGACCCCCACCCGCTTCTACAAGACGGGCGTGGTGTTCCTGGCCTGGCTCGCCGGCCACCAGGCACACTTCACCATGGTCGGCGGGCTGCAGTCGGCCCGTTCCCTGCCGCACTTCGCCCGCGCCTACGAGCTCGCCGACGGACTGGGCCTGTTCCCCGACCCGAAGCTCGCCGAGGACCGGATGAAGACCCTCCTCGCCCTGTACGGAGTGACCCGGTGACCGGCGACCTGTCCCGCTTCTCGATCAACCAGATGACGGTGAAGCAGCTGTCACTGCCCGAACTCGCCGACGCCTGCCTGGAGCTGGGCGTGCCGGGCGTCGGCCTGTGGCGGGAGCCGGTGCAGTCGTACGGCGTCGACGCGACCGCCAAGCTGGTCCGCGAGGCGGGCCTGACGGTCACCACCCTGTGCCGGGGCGGCTTCCTCACGGCGATCGACCCCGGGGCGCGGGCGGCGGCCCTCGCCGACAACCGGCGGGCGGTCGAGGAGGCGGCGGCCCTCGGCACCGACACCCTCGTCCTGGTCTCCGGCGGCCTGCCGGCGGGCTCCCGGGACCTGCGCGGGGCACGGGAGCGGATCGCGGACGCGCTCGCCGAACTCGGCCCGTACGCCGAACAGCACGGCGTCCGGCTGGCCATCGAGCCACTGCACCCGATGTACGCCTCCGACCGCTGCGTGGTCTCCACCCTCGCCCAGGCCCTGGACCTCGCGGAACGCTTCCCCGCCCACCAGGTCGGCGTCACCGTGGACACGTACCACATCTGGTGGGACGACCAGGCGCCCGCGGGGATCGCCCGGGCGGGGGCGGGCGGCCGTATCCACACCTTCCAACTCGCCGACTGGACCACCCCGTTGCCCGAGGGCGTCCTCAACGGCCGCGGCCAGATCGGGGACGGCGCGATCGACATGCGGGAGTGGAAGGGGTACGTGGAGGCGGCCGGTTACACCGGCGCCATCGAGGTCGAGCTGTTCAACGACGGACTGTGGGCGCGGGACGGCCGCGAGGTGCTCGCGGAGACGGCGAGCCGGTTCGTGGAGCACACTGCGGACTGACGAGTCGGTGGGCCTGCCCGCGTCCCGTGACGACGGGCAGGCCACGCCCCTGCCGAAGGGCCGGGGTCAGGCGGCCGGGGCCCGTGACCGACTGATTCCGGAGGTCGGCGCGCCCACGGCGCCGATCGCGATCCGCCGGCCCGAGGACGAGGGCGCCTTCTCGCTTCTGATGCCGGTCCGGTTGGAGAACTGACGGTACCTGTGTGAGGACTTCTTCACACAGGTCTTTTTTATATCCCCTGTTCACGGTCGCCCGCCCTTTTCGATTTGCTGTGTTTAACCTGTCAGTTCGGGTTTTTCGCATTCGGTAGGAACCGTGTCCTGCCTGGTCGTGTCTATAGGGTTTGAGGTGACCGCAAGGGCGAGCAAAGGGCCAGGAATTGCGGTTGGAAAAGGCAATTGAAAACCAAGGAGTTCCCTGTGAAGATGCGTATCGCCACCGTTGCCGCGGCCTCCGCCGCACTCGTCGCCGCCGGTGCCACCGCCGCCGTCGCCGCCCCCGCCCCGGCTCCCGCCCTCACCGTCAAGGCGAGCGCCGCCAGCATCAGGCTGGGCGACGTCGTCACCTTCTCCGGCAAGGCCACCGGCCTCAAGGCGGGCAGCAAGGTGACCCTCCAGGTCAAGGACGGCCGGAAGTGGGTCTCGCTGCCCGCGACGGCGAAGATCTCCAAGGCGGCCTACAAGCTCACCGAGAAGTTCGACAAGAAGGGTGTCGAGGTCCTGCGCGTCAAGGACGGCGGCACGGTCTCCAAGAACGTGTCCGTCACGGTCCGCTGAATTCACCCACGGCACACCGGCCGCGCCGGTGACACCCGAGTCGGTTTCCCCTGACCGGCGCCCCTGAGATCCTGCCCCACCCCGTCCGATCCGGGGTGGGGCAGGTGTCGTTGGGGCGCGTCCGCCGAATCCTATGGATTCCGTGGGCCACCCGTCTTCGCGGCTGCCTGAGATTGTCCTTGATCGACGCGCTCACGGCAGCCAGGGCACGCCCGCGGGCCGGGTCGCCGCCGCCGGCGGTCCGGGGAAGAAAATCTTGGAACGGCGTACAACCCTTCCCCCACCCTGCCGGTCGTACTGGGCGTCAGAACTTTCGGAGGGGGATCCGGGGGGATCGCGGGGGTTCTGGCGCGGAGGGGGTAAGCCGAGGGGGTTCGATCGACGGATCGGGCCCCCTCGAAGCATGTCCGGCCCCGGCCGGGGTCAGCGGCCGCGCGGGCCGGTGCGCAGCAGGGCGGCGCCGAGCGGGGTCAGGGTGTGCAGGACCGTGTTGGCGTGGCGGTGGCTGGTGATCAGGCCCGCGTCGCGCAGCACGGCGGTGTGATGGCTCGCCGTCGTAGGTGTCACACCGGCCCGGCGGGCGGCCTCGGTGGTGGTGGAGCCTGTCGCGCTGGCCCTCAGGATGGCGGCGCGGGTGGGGCCGAGCAGCACGTTCAGCGGCGGGGAGCCGGCCTGCGAGGTCGTCGCCGGCAGGTGGTGGAGGGGGTAGAGCAGTACGGACGGGAGCCCGGGGTCGGCCAGGGCGATGGGTGTGTGCCAGCAGAAGTGGGAGGGGATCAGGAGGAGCCCCTGCCCGTCGAGGTGGACGTCGCGGTGGTCCGGATACGGATCGATCTCCAGGACCGGCGGCCGCCAGCGGATCGTGGGGCCCAGTCCGGTGAGCATGCCCTCGGTCCCGCCGTGGAACAGGGTGTGGGCGTGCCGGGCCCGCTCGGCGTGCAGACGTTCCTGGATGGCCTCCTCGTGAGGGGCGATCACGGCACGGTGGTAGGCGCGCAGGGCGCCCACGAGTTGTTCGCGCATCTCCCGCTCGGTGAGCCGGCCTGCCCAGGCCGGGGCGCCGACGGCCCGGGTGAGCAGGCCGACCTCGCTCGCCACCCGCTCGTACGGCGTCGCCAGAACGGCCTCGAGGCCGGCGTCCAGCCCTTGGGTGCCCTCCGGTGGCGTCAGGAAGTCGGGGAAGTAGCTGGCGCGCGGGAAGAGCGGCAACAGGAACGTCTTCACGGTCCGTTCGAGCCCGGTCCGGCGTAACGAGGCACGCGCGGTACGGAACCAGGGCGCGTAGGCCCAGCGGCCGTCGCGGGTCTGGAGCCGGTGCAGACTGACCGCGATCTCCCAGAGCGCGTGCGGCTCGGTCGCCACTCTGACCTTGGTGAGGTCTTCGGACGTGAAATGAAAGCGCAGCATCCGTATCTCCGTGGGCCCCGTCGGCCGCCTGCGATGTGTCAGTGCACTCGCAGGAGCATGACAGCGGCATAACGGGCCGGGAACATGAGTTCCCGCCAGTCGTAGGCGAGTTGGCACCATTCACGAGAAAGGACACGGGATGTCCTCGTACGAGCAGGAGCACGACCGTAAGTCCAGCCGCACACCTCGTCGGGGCCGGAGGGCTTTCGTCGCCGCGTCGCTCACTATCGCCACGGCCGCCCTGGGCCTGATCGCACCGAGTGCCGCGAGTGCCTCCACGCAGGCGGCGTGGGACTGTCCGAGCGGTGATCTGTGCGTCTGGACCGGCACCGGCGGTACGGGCAGCCGGTGCACGTGGGCGAACGCCGACGCGGACTGGTACAACACTCCCACCGTGTGCTCGTGGGCCGACAACCAGGTCGTCGGGTCCGCCAAGAACAGCGGCACGTCGTCCTCGTACAACTGGGTCATCCTGTACACCGGTGCGAACTACACCGGTACCGGCTACTGCATCGCGCAGCACGGCGACACCTGGGCGAGCCTCAACGTCAAGTTCCGTTCGCACCGCTGGGAGGCTTCCTGCTGATCGGCGGACGACGGACCGGCGGGCCCCGGAGTGCCGGGACCCGCCGATCCGTGCTGTTCCCGCGGGGCCGGACTTCTGCCCGCGGGGCCGGACTTCTAGAAGAACACCCCGCACCGCAGCAGCACGTTCGCGTACGGCCGGGCCTCGCCCGTGCGGACCACCAGGCGGGCGCCCCCCGACAGCTCCTTCAGCCGCTCGTGCGGGACCAGGGCCAGGTCGGGAAAGTGCCCGTCCAGCAACCTGGCGGCGGCCGGATTGGCCTCGCGTATCTCGGTCGCCGCCGTCGCGCCCTCCACGACCAGCTCGGCCAGCAGCCCCTCCAGCACCTCGGCGAAGGACGGCACCCCGGCCCGGAAGGCGAGGTCCACGACCCGCGGCCCCTGCGGGATCGGCATCCCGGCATCGCAGACCAGCACCCCGTGCCCGTGCCCCAACTCCGCGAGCGCACCGGAGAGATGACGGTTGAGGATCCCCGCCTTCTTCACAGCGCCTCGCCTCGCTCACCAGAGCCGGGCACGCTGTCCGACCCCCGGCCGGGAGTCCGGCCCGCGGCGGAACCGCTGTCGGACACCGCACCCCCCGGGACAGCACGGCCCAGCGCCTCGACCTCCGCCGCCGTCGGGTACGAGTCCTGAGCGCCCCGCCTCGTCACCGCCGCCGCCCCGACCCGGGCCGCGTACGCCGCCGCCTCGGCGAGCGACGCGCCCGCCCCCAGCCGTACCGCAAGGGCCGCCGTGAACGCGTCCCCGGCACCCGTGGTGTCCACCGCGTCCACCTGCACGGACGGGACGGACCCGACCCCGTGCGCGTCGGCGACCAGCGCGCCCTCCGCGCCCAGCGTCACCACCACCGACTTGGGGCCCTTGGCGAGCAGGAGCCGCGCCCAGTCGGCCGGTTCCTCGCTCACGCACCCCTCGCCGAGAAGCACCTTCGCCTCGTGCTCGTTCACGATCAGCGGGTCGCAGGCCGCGAGGACCTCACCCGGAAGGGGCCGCGGCGGGGACGGGTTGAGCACGAACCGGCTGCCGGGAGCCAGGTTCCGCACCACCTCCACCACCGTCTCCAACGGGATCTCCAGCTGTGCGGAGACCACCCGGGAGGTGTGGAAGAGGCTGACCGCGGCCCGTATGTCCGCCGGTGCGAGCCGCCCGTTCGCGCCCGGCGAGACCACGATGCTGTTGTCGCCGGAGGGGTCCACCGTGATCAGCGCGACGCCCGTCGGCGCCCCGCCCACCAGCACGCCCACCGTGTCCACCCCGGCCGCCCGCTGCGAGTCGAGCAGCAGCCTGCCGTGCGCGTCGTCGCCGACCCGGGCCAGCAGGGCGGTGCGGGCGCCGAGCCGGGCGGCCGCCACCGCCTGGTTGGCGCCCTTGCCGCCGGGGTGCGTGGCGAGGTCGCCGCCGAGCACGGTCTCACCGGCGGCCGGCCGCCGCTCGACCCCGATCACCAGGTCGGCGTTGGCCGATCCCACGACCAGGAGGTCGTAGTCGTACATGAAGTGACTCCCTAAGAGAACGAGTTGAGGCGGCCGGGCGCGACAGGTGCCGCCCGGCCGCCTCCTTGGTACCTCAGCCCGTGAATCCGGCCACGTTCTCCTTGGTGACCACCTTCACCGGCACCTTGATCGTCGACTCGACCTTCTTGTCCTGGATCGCCTTGAGCGCGTTGTCCACGGCGATCTTCCCGAGCTGGCTCGGCTGCTGGGCGACCGACGCGTACAGCGTGCCGTTCTTGACCGCGGTCAGGCCGTCCGGGGTGCCGTCGAAGCCGACCACGGACACCGACGTACCGGCCTTGGAGCCGAGCGCCTTGATCGCGCCGAGGGCCATCTCGTCGTTGGCGGCGATGACGCCCTGGACGTCGGGGTGGGCCTGGAGCAGGTTCGACATCACGTCGAGTCCCTTGGTGCGGTCGAAGTCGGCCGGCTGCTGGGCCACCACCTGGATCCCGGGGTAGGCCTTGAGGCCGTTCGCGAAGCCCTGCGCCCGCTCCCGCGCGGCGGAGGTGCCGGCCTGGCCCTGGAGGATCACGATCTTGCCGTGGCCGCCGAGCTTGTCGCCGATCGTCTTGGCGGCCAGCTCGCCGCCGGCCACGTTGTCGGAGGCGACCAGCGCGTCGGTCTTCGCGTTGTTGACGCCCCGGTCGACGGCGATGACCGGGATGCCGGCCTTGTCGGCGGCCTTCACGGAGTTGCTCGCCGCGTCCGAGTCCACCGGGTTGACGATGATCGCGCCCAGTCCCGAACTGGTGAAGTTCTGGAGCTGGTTGGCCTGCTGCGAGGCGTCGTTCTGGGCGTCCGTGACGGTCAGGTCCACGCCCTGCTTCTTCGCCTCGGCCTGGGCACCGGACCGGATCTGCACGAAGAACGGGTTGTTCAGGGTGGACAGCGACAGGCCCATCTTCGGGTTGGTGGACGAGGAGCCGGTGTGCAGCAGGGAGGTCGCGGCGACGAGTCCGACGGTGACGACGGCCGCGAGCGCGTACGTCCCGGCCTGCTTGCCCTTGTTGCCCCCGGTACCGGCGGCCACCGGGGTCGCCCCGGCCTTGCGGCGCACGGTGTCCAGGAGCACGGCGAGCGCGATGACGACACCGATCACGACCTGCTGCCAGAACGCGGAGACGTTCAGCAGGTTGAGGCCGTTGCGCAGCACCGCCAGGATCAGCGCGCCGATCAGCGTCCCGGACGCCTTGCCGGTGCCGCCGGCCAGCGAGGCGCCGCCGATCACGACCGCCGCGATGGCGTCCAGTTCGTAGCCGTTGGCGGCCTGCGGCTGCGCGGAGGACAGCCGGGAGGCGAGCACGATGCCGGCGACGGCCGCGAACAGCCCGGACAGCGCGTAGATGGCGAGCTTCTGCTTGTTCACCCGCAGCCCGGAGAGCCGGGCTGCCTCCTCGTTGCCGCCGATCGCGTACATCGAGCGCCCGATGTACGTCCGGCCCAGCACGAAGGCCGCGATCAGCCCCATGAGGACCATGACGAGGACCGGCACCGGCAGCCAGCCGCCGAGCGTGTCACCGAGGTGCGAGACCGAGTCGGGGAAGGCGATGGGGGAGCCGTCGGAGATCACCAGCGAGAGGCCGCGGGCCACCGACAGCATGGCCAGGGTGGCGATGAACGGCGGCAGCTTGCCGTACGCGATGAGGAAGCCGTTGACGAGTCCGGCGGCGATGCCGGTGGCGACGGCCAGCAGGACGGCCAGGAACACCGGTACCCCGTGCGAGGTGGCGCTCCACGCCAGCATGGTGGCCGACAGGGCCGCCACCGAGCCCACCGACAGGTCGATGCCCGCCGCGACGATCACGAAGGTCGCGCCGAAGGCGAGGATGGCCGTCACGGCCGCCTGGACGCCGACGTTCAGCAGGTTGTCGGTGGTGAGGAAGTCCCCCGACAGCGCCGACATGGCGATGACGAGGACGATCAGCGCGGTGAGAGCCCCGTTGTCGAGGAGCAGCCGGCGCAGGCCGGAGACGCCACCGGCGCCCGCGTTCCCGCTCTTGAGGGTGTCAGTGGCCACGTCCGGCCTCCTTGTCGGTTGTGGTGGTGGGGGTGCTGACGGCGAGCGCCATCACGGAGTCCTGGGTGGCCTGGTCGGCGGAGAGTTCGCCCGCGATCCGGCCCTGGGCCATCACCAGCACCCGGTCGCTCATCCCGAGGACCTCGGGCAGATCGCTGGAGATCATCAGTACGGCGGCTCCGGCGGCCGTCAGCTCGTTGATCAGCTGGTAGATCTCGACCTTGGCGCCGACGTCGATACCGCGCGTCGGCTCGTCGAGGATCAGCACCTTGGTCTCGGCGAGGAGCCACTTGCCGATGACGACCTTCTGCTGGTTTCCGCCGGAGAGCGTGCGCACGTGCTGACCGAGCCCGGCCATCCGCACGCCCAGCTGCCCGGCGATCCGCTCGGCGGCGACATGCTGCCCCTTGAGGTCGACGATCCCGGCCCGGGTCGCCCGGCGCAGCGTCACCAGGCCGAGGTTCTCCTCGACGGAGGCGTCGAGCACCAGCCCCTGCCCCTTGCGGTCCTCGGGGACGAGCCCGATCCCGGCGGCCATCGCCGCGTTGACGTCGTGCCGCTTCAGCGCCGTACCGGAGACCCGCACGGCCCCGTTGTCGTACGGATCGGCCCCGAACACGGCCCGCACGACCTCGGTGCGGCCGGCACCCACGAGCCCCGCGATGCCGACCACCTCACCGGCGTGCACCTCGAAGCTCACGTCGTGGAAGACGCCGTCCCGGGTCAGCCCCTTGACGGACAGCAGCGCGGCACCGGTCTCGGCCCGCTCGCGCGGGTACTGCTGCTCGATGGACCGTCCGACCATGAGCCGTACCAGCTCGTCCTGCGGGGTGTCGGCGGCCACCTGCCCGACCGACTTCCCGTCCCGGATGACGGTCACCCGGTCGCCGATCGCGGCGATCTCCTCCAGGTGATGGGTGATGAAGACGATCCCGACCCCGTCCGCGCGCAGCTGCCGCACGATCGCGAAGAGCTTGTCCACCTCCTCCGAGGTGAGCACGGCGGTCGGCTCGTCCATGATGAGCACGCGCGCGTCCAGGCTGAGCGCCTTGGCGATCTCGACCATCTGGAGGCGGGCGATACCGAGATCACGCACCCGCGCACGCGGCGACACGTTCACGCCGACCCGCTTCAGCAGGACCTCGGCGTCGGCCTCCATCCGCTTCCGGTCGATCATCCCGAGGCGGCGCGGCTGCCGGCCCAGGAAGATGTTCTCGGCGACCGTGAGATCGGGTACGAGGTTGAACTCCTGGTAGATGGTGGCGATCCCGAGGCGCTCGGAGTCCTGCGCACCATGGATGCGCACCTCCTCGCCACCGGCCAGGATCCGCCCCCCGTCGGGCGTGTAGGCACCGGAGAGCATCTTGATGAGGGTGCTCTTGCCTGCGCCGTTCTCACCGAGGAGTACGTGCACCTCGCCCCGGCGCAGATCGAAGTCGACGCCGTCGAGCGCGACCACTCCGGGGAAGGACTTCCGTATGCCCTCGATACGCAGCAACTCGTCCGGGTTGCTCACGACGTGCTCCTTTGCACAGGGGTCTGGTTCCGCACAGGGGTCTGGTTCGCGCCACGGTTCGCGTCGCGGCCCGCGCCGCGATTCCCGTCGGGGTTCGCGCCGCACGAGCGGCGCACGACGAGCCGGGCGGGGAGGGTGACGGACTGCGGAGGCCGCCCCTCGATACGGTCGATCAGCGCGCGTACGGCGGCACGCCCCAGTTCACCGGTCGGCTGGGCGATCGCCGTGACCGGCGGATCGGTGTGCACGAACCACCGGATGTCGTCGAACGCGGCGAGCGCGATGTCGTCCGGCACCCGCAGGCCGCGCGCGCGTACGGCGTCGAGCGCGCCGAGCGCCATCAGGTTGTCGGCGGCGAAGACGACCTCGGGCGGCTCGGGCAGGTCGAGGAAGCCCTCGGTGACCCGCCGCCCGCTCTCGGCCTGGAAGTCGCCCTGGCCTATGTAGGCGTCGGGGAGAGGGACGCCGTACTCGGCGAGCGCCTCCCGGAACGCCTGCACACGCTCACTGCCGGTGGTGGTGGCCGCGGGGCCCGCGATGATCGCGAGCCGCCGGTGCCCCAGCCCGTGCAGATGTGCGACGAGATCCCGTATGGCGGCCTGTCCGTCCGCCCGCACCACGGGCACGTCGACGCCCGGGATCCACCGGTCCACGAACACCATCGGCGTCCCGCCGCGCGCCGCCTCCAGCATCAGCGGCGAGCCGCCGTCGGTGGGGGAGACGAGCAGCCCGTCGATACGGCGGTCGAGCAGCGTCCGCACGTGGTGGTCCTGCAGCTCCGGCCGCTCGTCGGCGTTGCCGATGATCACGCTGTAGCCGAGCGCGCGGGCCTCTTCCTCGACCGAGCGGGCCAGTTCCGTGAAGTACGGGTTGAGTACGTCGCTGATGACCAGGCCGAGGGTGCGGGTCTGGTCGGTGCGCAGGGAACGGGCGACGGCGTTCGGGCGGTAGCCCAGCGCCTCCACGGCGGCCAGCACGCGGGTACGGGCGTCGGCGCTGACCGACGGATGGTCGTTCAGGACACGGGACACCGTGGCGACGGAAACGCCCGCCGCGGCGGCCACGTCCTTGATACTCGCCATCGCCGCTCCACCTCCTCGTGGAACTCATGGAATCGATTACACGCACTGCGTACCGAGGATTGGAATCGATTACACGGCGGTGAGGCAAGGGGTGGGAGATGGCCGAAACCGAATCGTGACTCTGGCCGGTTCGGTGCGCCGGGGCGAGGCCTACAGGAGGGTGCCGGAGCGCCCAGGGGCTGGTACGCCGACGGCCGTCTGCGTACCAGCCCCTGGGCGGCCTGCTCGGCTCCCGTCAGCCGATGCGGGTTCCCGTGCCGCTGACCCGGACGCGCGGGTCACCCGCGTGCAGTGTCACCGTGAGTTCGCCGGGGCGGCCCAGGTCCTCGCCCTGGTGCAGGGTGAGGACGGCGTCCTCGGGGACCAGGCCCAGCTCACGGGCGTAGGCACCGAACGCGGCGGCCGCGGCACCGGTCGCCGGGTCCTCGACGACGCCTCCGACGGGGAACGGGTCGCGGACGTGGAAGACGGTGGCCGACTCCCGCCACACCAGCTGCACCGTGGTCAGGTCCAGGCGGTGCATCAGCGCTTCCAGGCGCGCGAAGTCGTACGCGAGATCCGCGAGGCGCGCCCGCGTCGCCACCGCGAGCACGAGATGGCGGGCGCCGGCGAACGCGATCCGGGGCGGGAACGCCGGGTCGAGATCGGCGGCCGGCCAGCCGAGCGCGGCGAGCGCCTCCGCGAGGTCGGCGTCGGCGACCTCCTCGACGTGCGGCTCGACGCTGGTGAGGGTGGCCCTGACCGTCCCGCCCTCCTCGGCCACCGTCACCGGCACGGTGCCGGCGGGCGTGGCGAACACCAGCTCCCCGGGGCCGATCCGTTCGGCGAGTGCGATCGCGGTCGCGATGGTGGCGTGCCCGCAGAACGGCACCTCGGCCTTCGGGCTGAAGTAGCGGATGGTGTACGCCCGTTCCTGCGAGGACGCGGTAAGGAACGCGGACTCCGAGTATCCGAGGTCGGCGGCGATCGCCAGCATGGCGTCGTCGTCCAGGCCACTGGCGTCCAATACGACACCGGCGGGGTTCCCGCCCTCGGGGCGGCCGGAGAAGGCGGTGTATCGCAGTACCTCGGGGTGCGGCGCATTCGTTGTCATGACCGCGCAACACGGCGCGGTCCCACGGCTATTCCGGCTGTTTCGCACCGGGCTGGACGCGGTGGCCGGACCGGCGGTCCGGCGTGCCCGGTTCCCGCGACCCCGCCCCCGTCCGCAGGCCCCCTTCCGCAGGAAGGCGGAAGGGGGCCGAACCCGGCGTTTTCGGCGCGCGGTTGCGCTGCTGACGGTGTCTCACATCGGCTTCGGCTTGAAGACCGCGAAGGTCGCGCCCTGCGGGTCGGCGACCACCGACATCCGGCCGGCCATCATCTCGAACGGCGGTGCCAGCACCGTTCCGTTCCGCTTGACCAGCGCGTCCACCGTGGAGTCGACGTCGTCCACCGCGAAGTACGTCAGCCAGTGCGGCGGAACGCCGGGCCGGTCGTCCCCGAGCCGGGCGGCCCCGCCGACGCCCTTGCCGCCTACGTTCAGCGACCAGTACTCCCCGTCGGCGCCCTCCATCGGCTGGATCTCGATGCCGAAGGACTCGCCGTAGAAGCCGGTGGCGCCGAGTACGTCGCTGGTGTTCAGCTCGTTCCAGATCAGCGTGCCCGGCTCGTTGACCAGCCCGGCGCCGTGGAACTCGCCCGGCTGCCACACCCCGAACACCGCGCCCTGCGGGTCGGCGGCGATCAGCATCCGGCCGAGCCCGCCGACGTCCATCACCGGGGCCAGCAGGGTGCCGCCCGCCGAGACGATCGCGTCCTGGGTGGCCGGCGCGTCGGTGCTGGCCAGGTAGGTGGTCCAGACGGTCGGCGGCTCCGGCTGCCCCTCGGGCGCCATGGCCGGACCGATCCCGGCCACCGGCTTGCCCCGGAGCGTGCAGACCGCGTACCCGCCGAACTCACCCGGGCCGACCTCGCCCTGCCAGCCGAACAGGTCGCGGTAGAAGTCCAGCGCGGCCTGCTGGTCCTGCGCCATCAGGTCGACCCAGCACGGGGTGCCGGTCGCGTACGGAGTAGTGATCTCGGGCATCTCCAGCTCTCCCTGCGTGCGCGCGAAAACGTCCCCCGCCGCAACCATCACCGCCCGCCGCGGATCCCGCCACCCGAACGCCCGGGTTGTTACGGTCACCGCCGGGCGGACACCGGCCCGCGAGGCCGGTGCCGTACGTGACGGAGTCCTTGACGGCGTCCGGGACCCTCTGTCAGCGCGCCCGGCGCAGGAAGTCGACGACCAGGTCCGTCGTCGCCTGCGGCTGCTCCTCGGTGATCCGGTGTCCGCAGTCCGGGATGACCGCGTCTTCGACATCGTCGGCGACACAGGAACTGGCCGACCGGTCCACTGCGTACCACTCACGTGCCGGACGCCGTTCCCGCGGCGCGGACCGCTGACCTGTGATGGAAGGCAGGGGCTATCAGCAGAGAGGAAGCCGGTCGCTGATCTCGCCCTGTCCGCCGGGCCGTCGAAGGTGCCACCCGGCTGGAGACAAGCAACAATTGATCACCTGCCCGACCGGTGATGACGGCTGCGAGGGAAGGGCCTCTCATGATCAACAGGCGTACGTTCAACAAGACCGTCGGCACCGGCGCGGCCACGCTGGCTGGACTCCAGGCGAGCGCGAAGGCCGCGTCCGCCCACCACGCGGAGGGTGACCCTCCGACCCCGGCGGTGTCCCCGACGCCTACGGTGCCCATGGTCACACCGGGCACTCATACGTCCTTCGGCAAGTTGAAGCACGTCAAGGCGGGCGTGCTGGACATCGGCTACGCCGAGACGGGCCCCGCGCACGGTCCCGTCGTCATCTGCCTGCACGGCTGGCCCTACGACATCCACAGCTTCGTGGACGTCGCCCCGCTGCTCGCCGCGCAGGGCTACCGGGTCGTCGTCCCTTACCTGCGCGGTCACGGGACCACGCGCTTCCTGTCCGCCAAAACCGTCCGCAACGCCCAGCAGTCGGCGATCGCCCTGGACATCATCGCCCTGATGGATGCTCTGAAGATCCAGCAGGCCCTTCTCGCCGGCTTCGACTGGGGGTCACGCACCGCCGACATCATCGCGGCCCTGTGGCCCGAACGCGTCAAAGGCCTGGTGTCCGTAAGCGGGTACCTCATCACCAACGTCGAGGCACAGAAGAAGCCGCTGCCCCCCCAAGGCCGAACACACCTGGTGGTACCAGTACTACTTCAGCACCGAGCGGGGTCGCCTCGCCATGGAGGACAGGACACTCCGGCACGATCTGTGCCGGCTCGTCTGGGACGAGGTCTCTCCCACCTGGCACTTCGACAACGCCACGTTCGAGCGGACGGCCACCGCGTTCGACAATCCCGACTACGCGGCGATCGTCATCCACAACTACCGCTGGCGACTGGGGCTCGCCGACGGCGAACGCCGGTACGACCGGTACGAGAAGGTACTCGCCACGCGCCCCGTCATCTCAGTGCCGACGATCACGATCGACCCCGAACTCGACCCGTTCACCGCGCCCGGCAACGGGGCGTCGTACCGCGATCGGTTCACGGGCAAGTACGCGCACCGCGCACTCAAGGGCGTCGGCCATGACATGCCGCAGGAGGCACCCACCGCCTTCGCCCAGGCGGTCGTCGACGTGGACCACTTCGACGGGCGTCCCGGGGCCGAACAACACCGTTCCCAGGGCCCGGCGAGATCATCATCACCGTCCTGAACGGCGAGCCCGATCGCCCTGGACAACGGCGGCGACCCTGGGCGCACTCCCTGAAACTCGACGGCGACCGCCGCGTCTTCGACCAGCTCCTGGCCTGGGGCCGGCGTAGGCCCTGACGCCGCGCCACCTCTTGCGCCCGCGCTATTACGCGGCCGCCAGCTCGCACCACACGTACTTGCCCCGGTTGCCGAACCTGGACAGCGGCTGCCAGCCCCACAGATCCGAGCAGGCCCGCACCAGCGCCAGCCCCCGCCCCTCCTCCGCCTCCCCGAGTCCCTCCAACGGCACGGGCGGCTCCGGCGGTTCCGGGTCCGCGTCCCACGCGCCGATCCGCAGCGTCCCGGGCGGCGACCACCGCACCCGCAGGGCCGCGGGCCCCTTCGTATGCCGTACGGCGTTGGAGACCAACTCGGTCGCGAGCAGCTCGGCGACGTCGAGGAAGCGGGTCAGCTCGTGCGCGGTGAGGACCAGCCGGAGGGTGTGACGGCTGACGGTGACGGCACGGAGGTCGTTGGGGATGGTGAGCGTGTACTCCCAGGCTTCGGGCATGCGTCATCAACTCCGGTGGTTGTGGGGGAGTTTCACGCGCGGTGGCGTTGCCGCGGCCGTCGTGGCAGGACGGAGCGGTGCACTTCCGCTGCGTGAGCGGTGCGTCACTGACGGTACGGCTTTCATGTAAGACGGAGCAAGCCGATCGCGTAATCTGACTCCGAACGGGCCGCACTGGCGGGCATGTTGAACCGGGGAGCAATTGATGGTTCTGAGGCGCGAACCAACCGCACGCCAGGTGCGCCTGGGGGTCGAGTTGCGCAGGCTTCGCGAGGCGGCGGGGCTCACCGCCATCGAGGCGGCGGCGCTGCTCGGTGCGAATCGCGTCCAGATCACCCAGATCGAATCCGGGCTCTCGGGTGTGAGCGAGCAGCGAGTGCGGCGCCTGGCGTCCCAATACGCCTGCACGGACAAGGAGTTCGTCGATGCGCTCGTCGTGATGGCTACGGATCGAACGCGGGGCTGGTGGGAGGAGTACCGGGGTCGACTGTCCAGGCCGTTCCTGGACCTCTCTGAGCTGGATCACCACGCCCGGTTCCAACGCAACGTGGCCATCCTGTTCGTGCCGGGCCTACTGCAGACCGACGACTACGCGCGTGCCCTATACACCACCAGAGTTCCTGAACTGCCCGAAGAGGATCTGGAGCTGCGTGTGCGCCATCGCCTGGCGCGGCGCGTGATCATCGAAGGCCCGTCGCCCATCCCGTTCGATGCGGTGATCCACGAAGCAGCCCTGCGGATCATGGTTGGCACCCGGGCCGCAGCGCGATCCCAGCTCGTCCACATTCTGGAAGCCTCTGCAGCGGACCACATCACCGTGCGGGTCGTCCCCTTCAGCCGGGAGGGCTTTCCCTGGGGCAGCAGTTCGATGACCTACGTAGGTGGCAGCGTGACCAAACTGGACACAGTGATCCGCGACGGCCCCACTGGCGCGCTGTACATCGATACAGAGGGCCAACTGGCCACGTACCGTGGTCGCTTCCAGCAGGTAACGGCCATGGCGCTCGACCCCGAACGGTCGCGTGACTTCATCCAGCAGCTGGCGAAGGAACTGTGAGGCAACGAATGACTGCCCGTGACGCGTGGCGAAAGTCGTCCTATTCCGGCGATGGCGAGGGCGACGACTGCGTGGAGATAGCCACCACCCCCACCTACACAGCCGTCCGCGACTCCAAGACTCCCGCTCGCGCCACCCTCTCCTTCCCCACCCCCGCCTTCGCGGCCTTCCTCGACGCCCTGAAGATGCACCCCCACCCGTAAACTTCCGGCGTGGCATTCATGAGCACCCCGCACTGCTGCTTCCTGTGATCGGAAGGCGCTGAGGGCGAGGCCGGACGGCGTCGCCCTCCTTGGTGTGCCTGTTGCGCCGGTCTCCGTACGCGCGTGCAGGCACGGTCCCTTCCCTTCGGCTCTGCCAGGAGTGCCTCGTGCCCGTGTTGCTTCCCCCTGCCCTCGAACAATTCCTAGACCTGCTGCGCTGCCCGACGTGCCGCGCGCGCCGTCTGCACCCAGAACCCGGCGCACTGCGCTGTGCGGCGGGCCATTCCTTCGACATCGCCCGGCACGGTTACGCCGGTCTCCTCACGGGCGGCCGGGCCACCAGCGGCGACGACGGTGCCATGGTCCGGGCCCGGGACCGCTTCCTGGCCACCGGCGGGTACGCCCGCATCCGGCAGGCCGTGGCCCGCCTGGCGGCCGACTCGGCCCCGCAGCGGGGCACGGTCGTGGACGTCGGGTGCGGAACGGGCTACTACCTGGCCGGTGTTCTGGACCGGTTGCCCGGCGCCCACGGGCTGGGCCTGGACACGTCGGTGCGCGCGCTGCGCTCGGCGGCCCGGGCCCACGACCGAGGCGCTGCGGTGGCCTGGGACGTCTTCCGTCGCTTCCCGCTCGCCGACGGGGCGGCCGACGTGGTGCTCGACGTGTTCGCCCCGCGCAATCCGGCCGAGTTCCGCCGAGTGCTCCGCCCGGCCGGCCGGCTGATCGTGGTCCGTCCCACCACGCGGCACTTGGTCGAGCTGCACGGAAGGGTGCCCGGAACGATCACCGTCGACCCGGCCAAGGAGCAGCGCCTGCACCGGGCGCTGGCCCCCTGCTTCGAGGCCGTCGTCACGGAGCGGGTCGAGCACCCCGTGGTCCTGTCCCGGCGGCAGGCGCTGGACCTGGTGGGTATGACGCCGAGCGCGCGACATTTGAACGGTGCGGACCTGACCGGGGACGGTCTCCTGCCGGACCGGGTCACCGTCTCCGTACTGGTCACCGCCTACCGGCCACGGTGACCACGACGGGCGCCCACGCCCGCTGGACCGTGTCGGCGGGGTGATCAGCGCCCACGCGTAGCCGCCGACCGCCGCCGCCCCTGTCAGTCCCCACCGGTACCGTCGGTTCATGGCTCAGCAGACGGGGACCCCCACCGGCGAACGACGGCTCGCCACCGTCGAAGGCGTGCTCGAACGGATCACCTACGCCAACGAGGAGAACGGCTACACCGTCGCCCGTGTCGACACCGGCAGAGGCGCCGGTGATCTCCTCACCGTCGTCGGTGCGCTGCTCGGCGCGCAGGTGGGGGAGTCGCTGCGGATGGAGGGGCGCTGGGGGTCGCACCCCCAGTACGGCAAGCAGTTCACCGTCGAGAACTACACGACCGTGCTGCCGGCCACCGTCCAGGGCATACGGCGTTACCTCGGCTCGGGTCTCGTGAAGGGCATCGGGCCGGTCTTCGCCGACCGGATCACCCAGCACTTCGGCATGGACACCCTCCGGATCATCGAGGAGGAGCCGAAGCGGCTCATCGAGGTGCCGGGGCTCGGCCCGAAGCGGACCAAGAAGATCGCCGACGCGTGGGAGGAGCAGAAGGCGATCAAGGAGGTCATGCTCTTCCTGCAGACCGTCGAGGTGTCCACCTCGATCGCCGTGCGCATCTACAAGAAGTACGGCGACGCCTCGATCTCCGTCGTGAAGAACCAGCCGTACCGGCTCGCCGCCGACGTCTGGGGCATCGGGTTCCTCACCGCCGACAAGATCGCCCAGTCCGTCGGGATTCCCCATGACAGTCCGGAGCGGGTGAAGGCGGGGTTGCAGTACGCCCTGTCGCAGTCCGCGGACCAGGGGCACTGCTATCTCCCGGAGGAGCGGCTGATCGCCGACGCGGTCAAGCTGCTCCAGGTCGACACCGGGCTCGTCATCGACTGCCTGGCCGAGCTGGCCGCACCGCCCGAGGACGGGGAGGACCCGGGCGTCGTACGGGAGAAGCTGCCCGGCCCCGCCCCCGACGCCGAACCCGTCACCGCCGTCTACCTCGTTCCCTTCCACCGGGCCGAAGTGGCGCTGGCCTCCCAGTTGTTGCGGCTGCTCCGGACCGGCGACGACCGGATGCCGTCGTTCCGGGACGTCGCCTGGGACAAGGCGCTCACCTGGCTGAAGGACCGGACGGGCGCCGACCTCGCCCCCGAGCAGGAGGCCGCCGTCAAGCTGGCGTTGACCGAGAAGGTCGCCGTGCTGACCGGCGGGCCGGGCTGCGGCAAGTCGTTCACCGTCAGGTCGATCGTGGAGCTGGCGCGGGCCAGGCGGGCCAAGGTGGTGCTCGCCGCCCCCACCGGCCGGGCCGCCAAGCGGCTTGCCGAGCTGACCGGTGCCGAGGCCTCCACCGTGCACCGCCTGCTGGAGCTGAAGCCCGGCGGTGACGCGGCCTACGACCGGGACCGCCCGCTCGACGCCGACCTGGTGGTGGTGGACGAGGCGTCGATGCTGGATCTGCTCCTCGCCAACAAGCTGGTGAAGGCCGTACCGCCCGGTGCGCACCTGCTGTTCGTCGGGGACGTCGACCAGCTGCCCAGTGTCGGGGCGGGCGAAGTACTGCGCGATCTGCTCGCCGAGGACAGTCCCCTCCCCGCCGTCCGCCTCACCCGCGTCTTCCGGCAGGCCCAGCAGTCGGGGGTGGTCACCAACGCGCACCGGATCAACGCGGGGCAGCAGCCGGTCACCGACGGCATGAACGACTTCTTCCTGTTCGTGGAGGACGAGACGGAGGAGGCGGGCAGGCTCACCGTCGACGTCGCCGCCCGCCGGATTCCGGCCAAGTTCGGGCTCGATCCACGGCGGGACGTGCAGGTGCTCGCGCCGATGCACCGGGGGCCGGCCGGCGCGGGCGTGCTCAACGGTCTGTTGCAGCAGGCCATCACGCCCGGCCGGCCCGACCTCGCCGAGAAGCGGTTCGGCGGGCGGGTCTTCCGGGTCGGCGACAAGGTCACCCAGATCCGCAACAATTACGAGAAGGGCAAGAACGGTGTCTTCAACGGCACCGTGGGCGTGGTCACCTCGCTCGACGCGGTCGACCAGCGCCTCACGGTGCTGACCGACGAGGACGAGGAGGTTCCGTACGAGTTCGACGAACTGGACGAACTGGCCCACGCCTACGCGGTGACCATCCACCGTTCACAGGGGAGTGAATATCCCGCCGTGGTGATCCCGGTCACCACCGGCGCCTGGATGATGCTCCAGCGGAACCTCATCTACACGGCGGTCACCCGGGCCAGGCAACTGGTCGTCCTCGTCGGTTCACGCAAGGCGATCGGCCAGGCGGTGCGCACGGTGTCGGCAGGCCGGCGCTGTACGGCACTGGACTTCCGGCTCCGCGGCGGCTCGTAGGGGATCGAAGGTGACGTGCCGAGGACCATCACAAAAAATGATCGATCAAATGAGTCGTGAAGGTCACAGAGCACTTCCAGATGGCGAGACGAGGGGGCAGGATGAGCAGGTTGGCGGCACTGAGTGCCGTCGATAGGCCTGATGGTCGACCCCGAGTGCACTCTCCTGAGCCAAATGGGGGATGGTAGAGACAGTCAGGGCACCTCGAAGATGAGGCACTACGTCGGTGAGGGAAGACGTGAGCGACAACTCTGTAGTACTGCGGTACGGCGACGGCGAGTACACCTACCCGGTGGTCGACAGCACCGTCGGCGACAAGGGCTTCGACATCGGGAAGCTCCGCGCCCAGACCGGTCTGGTGACCCTGGACAGCGGATACGGCAACACTGCCGCCTACAAATCTGCCATTACTTACCTCGACGGCGAGGCGGGCATCCTTCGGTACCGCGGCTACCCGATCGAGCAGCTGGCGGAGCGCTCCACCTTCCTGGAGGTGGCGTATCTGCTGATCAACGGTGAGCTGCCGACCGTCGACGAGCTCACCACGTTCAAGAACGAGATCACGCGGCACACCCTGCTGCACGAGGACGTCAAGAACTTCTACCGGGGCTTCCCGCGCGACGCCCACCCGATGGCCATGCTGTCGTCGGTCGTCTCGGCGCTGTCCACCTTCTACCAGGACAGCCACAACCCGTTCGATGCGAAGCAGCGCGACCTCTCCACCATCCGGCTGCTCGCCAAGCTTCCGACGATCGCGGCGTACGCGTACAAGAAGTCGGTCGGCCACCCGTTCGTCTACCCGCGCAACGACCTCTCCTACGTGGAGAACTTCCTGCGCATGACGTTCTCGGTGCCGGCGCAGGACTACGAGCTGGACCCGGTCGTCGTCTCGGCGCTCGACAAGCTGCTGATCCTGCACGCCGACCACGAGCAGAACTGTTCGACGTCGACGGTCCGTCTGGTCGGCTCGTCGCAGGCGAACATGTTCGCGTCGATCTCGGCCGGTATCTCCGCCCTGTGGGGCCCGCTGCACGGTGGTGCCAACCAGTCCGTGCTGGAGATGCTGGAGGGCATCCAGGCCAACGGCGGTGACGTCGACTCCTTCATCCGCAAGGTGAAGAACAAGGAGGACGGCGTCCGCCTGATGGGCTTCGGCCACCGGGTCTACAAGTCCTTCGACCCGCGCGCCAAGATCATCAAGTCCGCCGCGCACGACGTCCTTTCCGCGCTCGGCAAGTCCGACGAGCTGCTGGACATCGCGCTGAAGCTGGAGGAGCACGCGCTCTCCGACGACTACTTCGTCTCGCGCAACCTCTACCCGAACGTCGACTTCTACACCGGCCTGATCTACCGCGCCATGGGCTTCCCGACCGAGATGTTCACGGTCCTGTTCGCCCTCGGCCGGCTGCCGGGCTGGATCGCCCAGTGGCAGGAAATGATCAAGGAGCCGGGTTCCCGCATCGGTCGCCCGCGCCAGATCTACACGGGGGTCGTCGAGCGCGACTTCGTGCCGGTCGAGGAGCGCTGACACCAGCCGGTCAGGGGGCGCCGTCTTCATCGGTGCCCCCGCCGCACGGGCGCAGAGCCGCACGGGCGGGCACAGCCGCACGGGCACAGCGGGAAACCGCAGGCATATACGGATAGCAGAAGGCGCCCTGGAGCGCCGGTCCCCCCACGGGCCGGCGACCAGGGCGCCTTCCCGTGTCCCGGTGCGGATTCCCCCCACGGGATCCGGCCGGGCGCTCGGTATGGCAGCGCCTGAATTCGCTGCTTTGAGCACAACGAGCAGAACTCGCCGTACTACATGTCGTACTCCAGTGATGCGGTGCGATCTGCCGGGACCCGTACCGCACGGAAGGGCCGCTCAAAGCTTCCCGTCGTACGTGTCCCGGCAACGCATCTCTGAGGAAGTCCCCCAAGACATCCCCAGATGCCAGGTCAGCGCCCCCCAAGACGCTGGTCTGACATCGCCAATTTAGACCTTCGAACCCCTTCGATGGTTACGTTCGCATCACTGTGATCTGCGTCTCTTGCATATGTCCGTTAGATGCGCAAGAGCCCCGATACGGCGATCGGAGCTCAAGCGTAAGGATGATGCACGAGCCTTGTGAAGAGCTTATGTGAGGTGCGCGTTGGACTCCAGGGGGACTTCGGCATCCGCTGCCGCGAACCGGCGGTAACTTTCAGCGGAAGGTGCGCAGGCGCAGGCTGTTGGTCACCACGAACACGGACGAGAAGGCCATCGCGGCCCCCGCGATCATCGGATTGAGCAGCCCGGCGGCGGCCAGGGGCAGCGCGGCCACGTTGTAGCCGAAGGCCCACACGAGGTTGCCCTTGATGGTGGCGAGGGTCCGCCGGGAGAGCCGGATCGCGTCCGCCGCCACCCGCAGATCGCCGCGCACCAGGGTCAGATCGCCGGCCTCGATCGCCGCGTCCGTCCCCGTGCCCATAGCGAGCCCCAGGTCGGCGGTGGCCAGCGCGGCCGCGTCGTTGACACCGTCGCCGACCATGGCGACCGTGCGCCCCTCGCCCTGCAGCCGTCGTACGGCGGCGACCTTCTCCTCGGGCAGCACCTCGGCGATCACGTCCCGGGAGTCGATCCCGACCGCCCGGGCGACCGACTCGGCCACCGCCCGGTTGTCCCCGGTCAGCAGCACCGGCGTCAGCCCGAGGGCGCGCAGTTCGCGTACCGCCTCGGCGCTGGTCTCCCGGACCGTGTCCGCGACGGCGAGGACACCGCGGGCCCGGCCGTCCCAGCCGACCAGGACGGCCGTACGCCCCTCCTCCTCGGCCCGGGACCGGGCGGCGGCCAACTCCTCGGGTACGACGTCGAAGAGGCGCCCCACGGCCACCTCGCGGCCGTCCACGCGCCCGCGCACGCCCCGGCCGGGCACGTTCTCGAAGCGCTCGGCCGCGGGCAGGGCTCCGACCCTCTCCTCGGCCCCCGCGGCGATCGCCCGCGCCACCGGATGCTCCGAGGCGTGTTCGAGCGCACCCGCGAGCCGCAGCACCTCGTCCTTGTCGGCGCCGTCGGCGACGTACACCTCCAGGAGGCTCATCCGCCCGGTGGTCACCGTCCCGGTCTTGTCGAGGACGACGGTGTCGACCCGGCGCGTGGACTCCAGCACCTCCGGGCCCTTGATGAGGATGCCCAGCTGCGCGCCCCGCCCGGTGCCGACCATCAGCGCGGTCGGCGTGGCCAGGCCCAGGGCGCACGGGCAGGCGATGATCAGCACGGCGACGGCGGCGGTGAACGCGGCGGCCGTGTCGCCGGTGACGCCGAGCCAGGCCCCGAAGGTCGCGAGCGCGATCAGGATGACGGCGGGGACGAAGACGGCGGAGATCCGGTCGGCGAGCCGCTGCACCTCGGCCTTGCCGTTCTGCGCGTCCTCCACCAGCCGCGCCATCCGCGCGAGCTGGGTGTCGGCCCCGACCCGGCCGGCCTCGACGACCAGCCGCCCGCCCGCGTTCACGGTGGCCCCGGTGACGGCGTCGCCCACGGTCACGTCCACCGGCACGGACTCGCCGGTCAGCATCGACGCGTCCACCGCCGAGGCACCCTCGACCACGGTCCCGTCGGTCGCGATCTTCTCCCCGGGCCGTACGACGAACCGGTCGCCGACCGCCAGCGACGCCACCGGAACCCGCACCTCGCGCCCGGCCCGCAGCACCGCCACGTCCTTGGCGCCCAGCTCCAGCAGCGCCCGCAGGGCCGCCCCCGCCCGCCGCTTGGAGCGGGCCTCCAGATAGCGGCCGAGCAGGATCAGCGCGACGACCCCGGAGGCGACTTCGAGGTAGATCGAGGACGCGCCCCCCATGCCGCCGTCCGTCCGGGAGACGGTGAACCGGAACGCGTCGTGCATGCCGGGCAGGCCCGCGTCGCCGAAGAACAGCGCCCACAGCGACCAGCCGAACGCGGCCAGCGTGCCGACGGAGACCAGGGTGTCCATGGTGGCCGCGCCGTGCCGGGCGTTGGTCCAGGCGGCCCGGTGGAACGGCAGGCCGCCCCAGACGACGACCGGCGCCGCGAGCGTCAGGGACAGCCACTGCCAGTTGTCGAACTGCCACGCCGGAACCATGGCGAGCAGCACCACCGGCGCGGCCAGCAGGACGGAGACGAGCAGGCGATGGCGGAGGGCGGCGAGTTCGGGATCCCGCTCGGGCTCGGCCTCCGGCTCGGGTCGCGGCTGCGGCGGCGCGGGCTCCTCGGCGGTGTACCCGGTCTTCACGACCGTGGCGATCAGGTCGGCGACCTGAACCCCCCCGGGGTATGTGACCTTCGCCTTCTCGGTCGCGTAGTTCACGGTGGCGGTGACGCCGTCCATCCGGTTGAGCTTCTTCTCGACCCGGGCGGCGCAGGAGGCGCAGGTCATCCCGCCGATGAGAAGTTCGACCTCGGCCGTCGGGCCGACGGCCGGCCCGGCTATCCCTGTCTGTGCGGTGGTGGTGCTGGTCATGTCCGGACTCCAGACAACGGACCGGACCGCGCGGATCCAGTATCAGCTGGTCGGCGCGGCCCGGCGGAGAGATACGTTTCCGTCGTACGTACTGCTCGTGCTGCTCGTACTGCGCGTACCGGCCGCCGCGGCTTCGACGTCAGACGCGGCCGACGAGCTCGAAGCCCGCCTCGTCGACGGCGGCGCGGACCGCCTCCTCCTCGAGCGGGGCCGCGGAGACGACCGTGACCTCACCGCTGGCCGCGACGGCCGTCACCGAGCTGACGCCGGGCAGCCCGGAGATCTCGGCGGAGACGGAACCCTCGCAGTGTCCGCAGCTCATGCCGGTCACCTTGTAGACGGCGGTCACGGAACCCGGGGTATCGGTCTGGGCGGTCATGTCGTTCTCCTCGTGGAGGCGTGTGGGGCCGGTGGGGCCCGCGAGGGAACCCCACTGTTCTCACAATATACCCCTAGGGGGTATTTCTCCAAGAGGGGTCCCGGCGCGCCAGTGAGCGCACCCAGGCGATGCCGAGCAGCGAGACGAGCACCAGCAGGCCGACCGAGAACAGGGTGAAGAGGTGCTCCTGTGCCGTGGTGGGGTGCGGGATGTACCCCTCGGCGAACAGCTGCCGGTCCAGTCCGGTACCCGCCAGTTGTGCCACCAGCCAGATCGCGATGCCGTGCGTGGAGTCCCACAGGGCGTGCAGCAGAGCGACGCCGAGGTAGGTGCCCACGACCGGGGTGGTGAGGCGGAAGCGGCCGTTCGGGCGGCGGCAGGAGAGCAGCACACCGCCCGCAATCGCCGTCCACAGGCCGTGCCCGAAGGGGGCCAGTACCCCGCGCAGTATCTCCGTCTCGATCAGCGCCCGCAGGTCGATGCCCTCGGTGGAGACCGCCGCGTTGAAGGCGTAGCCGGCGCTCTCCAGGGCCGCGAAGCCGAAGCCGACGGCGGCGCCGAGCACCAGCCCGGCTCGCATGCCCCGGATCCCGGGCAGCCGGCGCAGCACGAACATCAGCGCGCCGAGCTTCACCGCCTCCTCGATCAGGCCGACGGCGACGAACATCCCCCAGGAGGGGCGGACGAGGTAGGACTCCATCACCGAGGCGCCCAGCACCCCGAGCGTGCCGCCGGTCAGGAAGCAGCCGAGGATCGCGCTGACACCGAGGTCGCGGCCGTGCCGCTCGTACGCCCACAGCACGAAGGCGACCGGGACGAGAAAGCTGCCGAGCAGGATGAGCGTCGGCAGCAGCGTGGTGTTCTTCGTCGCGTACGTCACCACCCCCGTCAGCGCCCACAGGGCGAGCCCGCCGCCGAGACAGCGCTTCCACAGGCCGGTGCGGATACGGGGGTACGGCGGTGGCGGCTGCTGCGGACCGGGGATACGGGCCTGCGGCCGACGGGGCGGCGGAGAGTGGGTCACGGCGGGCTCCCCCTGGGGTGCTCCTGCGGGTGCGGGTGCGGGTGCGGGTGCGGGCGGCGGGTCGGGACTGGGGCGGTTACCCGCACTTTAGGCATATGCGCCGAATGTCGCAGTCCGAAAAGAGCGTGGGGGCACACCCCGGCCCCGTCGATGCCACGCACGGCGCGGACCCGGCGACGGCGGTCGGCGGGCGGCCCGGCGTGCGTGCGGCTGTGCCGATATGCGGCTCCGCCGTGCACGCGGCAGCCCCGCGGTCGCCGTCCCGTCGGCGGTGACCGGGCCGGAACCGGCGCTGCGTCGCGCCCCCGTGCCGTTTAGCCTGCGCGGAGCCCCTGAAAGGAGCACCCGTCCATGCGAGCAGTCGTCTACGACCACTACGGCAGCCCCGCCGAGGTGCGGGACGTGCCGGACCCCCGGCCGGCCCCGCACGGAGTGGTGGTCCGGGTCGAGGCCACCGGCCTGTGCCGGAGCGACTGGCACGGCTGGGCGGGCCACGACCCGGACATCACGCTTCCGCACGTGCCCGGCCATGAACTCGCCGGTGTGGTCGAGGAGGTCGGCGCCGCGGTGACCGGCCATCGCCCCGGCGACCGGGTCACCGTCCCGTTCGTCTGCGCCTGCGGCGGCTGCCCGTCCTGCGCCGCCGGCGACCAGCAGGTCTGCGAACGCCAGACCCAGCCCGGCTTCACGCACTGGGGCTCCTTCGCCCAGTACGTGGCCCTGGACCACGCCGACGTGAACCTGGTGGCGATCCCGGAGGGCATGGCGTACGCGACGGCCGCCTCCCTCGGCTGCCGCTTCGCGACGGCGTACCGCGCGGTGGTGCGGCGCGGCAGGGTCGCGGCGGGGGAGTGGGTGTCGGTGTACGGCTGCGGAGGCGTGGGCCTGTCGGCGGTGATGATCGCGGCGGCGGCCGGGGCGCGGGTGGTCGCGGTCGACGTGTCGCCCCAAGCCCTGGCCCTGGCAAGGAGGTTCGGCGCGGCACACTGCGTGGACGCGGCGGCCGGCGACGACCCGGCGGCGACGGTCCGCGAGCTGACCGCCGGCGGCAGCCACCTCTCCCTGGACGCCCTCGGCTCACCGTCCACCGCCGTCGCCTCGGTCAACTCCCTGCGCCGCCGCGGCCGTCACGTCCAGGTGGGCCTGCTGCCGTCCCCGGACGGCACCACCCCCGTACCCATGGCCCGTGCGCTCGCCCTGGAACTGGAACTCCTCGGCAGCCACGGCATGGCGGCGCACTCCTACCCCGCCATGCTCGAACTGGTCCGCGCGGGCACCCTCCGTCCCGACCTCCTGGTGACCTCGACGATCACCCTGGACGCGGCCCCGCGGGCGCTGGCGGCGATGGGCGGGGCGCCGGGGGCGGGGGTGACGGTCATCGAGCCGTGGGCCTGAGCCTCCCGCCGGGCGCGGTTCAGGCCTCTCTGCGGTTTCTGTTGCCCGGCCGGGAGGCGACCCAGGCGCGGACCGTGTCGGCGTACCAGTAGGGCTTGCCGCCCTCGACGTGGTCGGGTGGCGGGAGCAGCCCGTGCTTGCGGTAGGAGCGGACGGTGTCGGGCTGCACCCGGATGTGTGCCGCGATCTCCTTGTAGGACCAGAGCCGTCGGTCGGTCATGAGATGCACCTCCCTGCGCGCACCGCGGGGGCGACCTGAGGCGGTCGTCGGGGGAGCCGGGCGCTGCGCTGGCGATCACAAAGCCTGTGCCCGGTGAACGACGGAGAGTGACTGTGGGCAAGCGGCTGTGGGCCGGGTGTGACCGAGAACCCGCGTAGGCGCGACATGTGTGACACAAGGAGGGTGTTTGTGACACAGCTGGTGCACAGGTGCGTGCGGGTCCGTCAGCGGGGCGAGTTGACATGCGCGGGGAGGCGGGAGCGGGCCGGAACCGCCGCGCCGGGTCCGGCCCGCCGGCGCACTCTCGTCCGAATGTCAGGACAAACCATTGACACGACCTCCTGTCCGGGACTACAAACCGGGGGAGAGCCGTGACGAAGGGAAACCGATGGCGTACGACCTGATCACCATGGGGCGGATCGGGGTGGACCTCTATCCGCTCCAGACCGGTGTCCCGCTCGCCCAGGTGTCGTCCTTCGGCAAGTTCCTCGGCGGGTCGGCGACGAACGTGGCCGTGGCGGCCGCCCGCCTCGGCCGGAACACCGCCGTCATCACCCGCACCGGGGACGACGCCTTCGGCGCCTACCTGCACGAGGCGCTGCGCGACTTCGGGGTGGACGACCGCTGGGTCACCGCCGTGCCCGGACTGAACACCCCGGTCACCTTCTGCGAGGTCTTCCCGCCGGACGACTTCCCGCTGTACTTCTACCGGCAGCCCAAGGCCCCGGACCTGGAGATCGACGCCCACGACCTGGACCTCGACGCCGTCCGGGACGCCCGCGTCTTCTGGGTCACCGGCACCGGCCTGAGCGAGGAGCCCAGCCGTACGGCGACGCTCGCGGCCCTCGCCCACCGCGCCAAGGCCGGGACCACCGTCTTCGACCTCGACTGGCGGCCGATGTTCTGGAGCGACCCGGACACCGCCCGCCCCTTCTACGCCGAGGCCCTCAAGCACACCACCGTCGCCGTCGGCAACCTCGACGAGGTCGAGGTGGCGACCGGCGTGCGCGAGCCGCAGGCCGCCGCGCAGGCCCTCCTGGACGCCGGGGTCGAGATCGCCGTCGTCAAGCAGGGGCCCAAGGGCGTCCTCGCCGTCAACCGGGACGGCGCCTTCGCCGAGGTACCGCCGCTGCCGGTGAACGTCCTCAACGGGCTCGGCGCCGGTGACGCCTTCGGCGGTTCCCTCTGCCACGGCCTCCTCGAAGGCTGGGACCTGGAGAAGATCATGCGGCACGCCAACGCGGCCGGCGCCATCGTGGCCTCCCGACTGGAGTGCTCCTCCGCCATGCCGACCGGCGAAGAGATCACGGCCGCGCTCGCCGCCGGAGCGGTCCTGTGAGGGCCGGCCGCGTCGCGGGCGCCCACCACGACGGCGCGACCCCCGCCAGGCAGCCGGGCGTGGACATCGCGGCCCTCGTCCACACCCGCACGCACCACCCCGAGGCCATCGCCGAGGCGGCCGCGCGAAGAACCCGCCGTCCGCTCCTCGACGAGGACGGCAGGCTGATGATCGTCGCCGCCGACCACCCGGCCCGCGGTGCCCTCGGCGTGGGCGGCGACAAGCTCGCCATGGCCAACCGGGCGGAACTGCTGGAGCGGCTCTGCCTGGCGCTGTCCCGGCCCGGCGTCGACGGCGTCCTCGCCACCGCCGACATCCTCGACGACCTGCTGCTGCTCGGCGTCCTCGACGGCAAGGTCGTCATGGGCTCGATGAACCGCGGCGGCCTGCAGGGCGCCCGCTTCGAACTCGACGACCGGTTCACCGGGCACCGCGCCGAGGACATACAGCGCCTCGGGTTCGACGCCGGCAAGCTGCTGCTGCGGATCGACTACGACGACCCGGGCTCGCTGACCACCCTGGAGTCCACCGCCCGCGCCATCGACGACATGGCCGCGCGCCGGCTCCCGGTCTTCGTCGAGCCGTTCATCAGCGGCCGCACCCCCGAGGGCAAGGTCAGGAACGACCTGTCCGCCGAGGCGGTCACCCGGTCCATCGCCATCGCCTCGGGCCTCGGCGGGAGTTCGGCCTACACCTGGCTGAAGCTCCCGGTCACCGAGAACCCCGACGACATGGCCCAGGTCATGGAGACGTCCACCCTGCCCGCCGTGCTCCTCGGCGGCGAAGTGGGCGATGACCAGGACGGCGCCTACGAGAAGTGGCGCAGCGCCCTCCAACTCCCCACCGTGCGCGGCCTGGTGGTCGGCCGCTCGCTGCTGTACCCGGCGGACGGCGACGTGGCCGCCGCCGTGGACACCGCCGTAGGACTTCTGTGAGGCCCCGATGACGACCAACGAGCTGCACCTGGGCAAGGGTTCGACCGCGAACGCGCAGTACGTGCTCGACATCGACCCGAAGCGGGCCGGCTGGACGCACAGCAGCCTGCGGATCGTCGAACTGGCGCCTGGCGGTAGCCACTTGTTCACCACGGGGGACAGTGAGTGGATCGTGCTTCCGCTGGCAGGCGGTTGTACGGTGCGAACGGAGGGAACAGAGTTCCAGATCCTGGGCCGGGAGAGCGTGTTCGCCGGAGTCTCCGACTTCGTCTACGTGCCCCGGGACGCCCAGGTCCAGATCGCCTCCGGCGCGGGAGGCCGCTTCGCCCTGGCAGGAGCGAAGTGCGAGCGACGACTCCCCGCCCGCTACGGCCCCGCGCCGGAGGTCCCCGTCGAAGACCGCGGCAGCGGCACCAGCGCCCGCCAGGTGCGCAACTTCGCCTCCGCGGACGCCTTCGACTGCGACCAGCTCATCGCCGTCGAGGTCATCACCCCCGGCGGCAACTGGTCCTCGTACCCGTCGCACAAGCACGACGAGCACCGGCCCGGCGAGGAGTCGGAGCTGGAGGAGATCTACTACTTCGAGATCGACGGACCGAACGGTTTCGGCTATCAGCGCGTATTCCCCTCCCGTGAGGGCGGTACGGACGTCCTCGCCGAGGTCCGCTCCGGCGACGTCGTGCTGGTCCCCGACGGATGGCACGGCCCGTCGATCGCGCAGCCCGGGCACGACATGTACTACCTGAACGTCATGGCGGGGCCGGGCGAGACGCGGGAGTGGCGGATCTGCTTCCACCCGGCCCACGTAGAAAGCGCAGAGGGGTATCGATGACGATACGGCTCACCGTCGCGCAAGCGCTTGTCCGCTTCCTCGCCGCCCAGTACACCGAACGGGACGGCGAGCGCCGCCGCCTGATCGGCGCCACCTGGGGCATCTTCGGCCACGGCAACGTGGCCGGCCTCGGCCAGGCGCTCGTCGAGTACGCGGACGAGATGCCGTACCACCAGGGCCGCAACGAACAGGCGATGGTGCACGCGGCCGTCGGCTACGCGCGTCAGTCGAACCGTCTCGCCACGCACGCCGTCACCACCTCCATCGGCCCCGGCGCCACCAACCTGGTCACCGGCGCCGCCCTCGCCACCATCAACCACCTCCCGGTCCTGCTGCTGCCCGGCGACGTCTTCGCGACCCGCCCCGCCGACCCGGTCCTCCAGCAGCTCGAAGTCCCGTACGCCGCCGACGTGTCGGTCAACGACACCCTGCGCCCGGTGTCGAGGTTCTTCGACCGGATCACCCGCCCCGAGCAGCTGATCCCCTCCGCCCTCGCCGCCATGCGGGTGCTCACCGACCCCGTCGACACCGGCGCCGTGACCCTCGCGCTCCCGCAGGACGTGCAGGCCGAGGCGTACGACTGGCCGGAGGAGTTCTTCGCGGAGCGGGTGTGGACGGTACGACGGCCGGGCGCCGACCCCGCCGAACTGGCCGACGCCGTACGGGCGATCAGGAACGCCCGCCGTCCCCTGGTCATCGCGGGCGGCGGGGTCCACCACAGCCGCGCCGAAGCCGTCCTCGCCGAGTTCGCCGAGGCCACCCGCATCCCGGTGGCGTCCACGCAGGCCGGCAAGGGCTCGCTGCGCTGGGACCACCCCCAGGACGTCGGCGGCGTCGGCCACACCGGCACCGCCACCGCCGACGAACTCGCCCGCACCGCCGACCTGGTGATCGGGATCGGCACCCGCTACACCGACTTCACCACGGCCTCCGGCACCCTCTTCGAGAACCCGGACGTCCGCTTCCTCAACCTCAACATCGCCCCGTACGACGGCCACAAGCTGTCCGGCCTGCCCCTGATCGCCGACGCCCGCAGCGGTCTCGCGGAGCTGAAGAAGGCCCTGGACGGCCACCGGACCGCCGACTCCTACGTCACCGAGTACACCGAGGACAAGGAGCGCTGGGAACAGCGCGTCGACGCCTGCTACGAGGCCGAGGAACCGGACATCCGGCCGACCCAGCCGCAGGTCCTCGGCGCCCTGGACGCGCTCGTCGACGAGACGGACGTGGTGATCAACGCGGCCGGCTCGCTCCCCGGCGACCTGCACCGCATGTGGCGGACCCGGTCACGGGACCAGTACCACCTGGAGTACGGCTACTCGTGCATGGGCTACGAGATACCGGCCGCCATCGGGGTGAAACTCGCCGCGCCCGAGCGGAACGTGTGGGCGCTGGTCGGCGACGGCACGTATCTGATGATGCCGACCGAGATCGTCACCGCCGTACAGGAGGGGACAGCCATCAAGGTGCTGCTGGTGCAGAACCACGGTTACGCCTCCATCGGCGGACTCTCCGAGTCGGTGGGCGGCGAGCGGTTCGGCACCGCCTACCGCTTCCCCACGGCGGACGGCACCTTCAGCGGCGCCCCGCTCCCCGTCGACCTGGCCGCCAACGCGGCCAGCCTCGGCATGCGCGTCCTGCGCGCCAAGACCGTCCGTGACCTGCGCTCGGCGCTCGCCGAGGCGCGGGCCGCCGACACTCCCACATGTGTCTACGTGGAGACCGAAACGGCCGACACTGTGTCGGGCCCGCCTCCCGCGCAGGCCTGGTGGGATGTACCTGTGGCCGAGACCGCGACCAGATCGTCCGCGGTCAAGGCACGTGAGCTGTACGAACGGCACGTCTCCACCCGACGCCGTCATCTGCGAAGGAGTAACCGGTCATGACGAAGATCGTCAACCACTGGATCGGCGGCAAGTCCGTCGACGGCACGTCGGGCAATTTCGGGCCGGTCACCGACCCGGCCACCGGCGCGGTCACCACGAAGGTCGCGTTCGCGTCCGTCGACGAGGTCGACGCCGCGGTCGCCGCCGCCAAGGACGCCTACGCGACCTGGGGTCAGTCCTCGCTGGCCAAGCGCACGGAGATCCTGTTCCGCTTCCGTGCCCTGCTGGACGCCAACCGGGACGCGATCGCCGAGCTGATCACCGCCGAGCACGGCAAGGTGCACTCGGACGCGCTCGGCGAGGTCGCGCGCGGTCTGGAGATCGTGGACCTGGCCTGCGGTATCAACGTGCAGCTGAAGGGCGAGCTGTCGACGCAGGTCGCCAGCCGGGTGGACGTCTCCTCGATCCGGCAGCCGCTGGGTGTGGTCGCGGGCATCACGCCGTTCAACTTCCCGGCGATGGTCCCGATGTGGATGTTCCCGATCGCCATCGCGACCGGCAACACCTTCGTCCTCAAGCCGTCGGAGAAGGACCCCTCCGCCTCGGTCAAGATCGCCGAGCTGCTGGCCGAGGCCGGGCTGCCCGACGGCGTCTTCAACGTCGTGCACGGCGACAAGGTGGCCGTGGACCGTCTCCTGGAGCACCCGGACGTCAAGGCCGTCTCCTTCGTCGGCTCGACCCCGATCGCCCGCCACATCCACACCACCGCCTCCGCGAACCACAAGCGGGTGCAGGCCCTGGGCGGCGCCAAGAACCACATGCTGGTCCTCCCGGACGCCGACCTGGACGCGGCGGCCGACGCGGCCGTCTCCGCGGCCTACGGCTCGGCGGGCGAGCGCTGCATGGCCATCTCGGCCGTCGTCGCCGTCGGCGCGATCGGCGACGAGCTGGTGGCGAAGATCCGCGAGCGCGCCGAGAAGATCAAGATCGGTCCCGGCAACGACCCGACCTCGGAGATGGGCCCGCTGATCACGGCCGTGCACCGCGACAAGGTGGCGTCCTACGTCACCGGCGCGGCCGCCGAGGGCTGCGAGGTCGTCCTGGACGGCACCGGCTACACGGTGGACGGCTTCGAGGACGGCCACTGGATCGGCATCTCGCTGCTGGACAAGGTGCCCACCACCGCGAAGGCCTACCAGGACGAGATCTTCGGCCCGGTGCTGTGCGTGCTGCGCGTGGACACCTACGAGGACGGTGTGGCCCTCATCAACGCCTCGCCGTTCGGCAACGGCACCGCGATCTTCACCCGGGACGGCGGCGCGGCCCGCCGCTTCCAGCTGGAGATCGAGGCCGGCATGGTCGGTGTGAACGTCCCGATCCCGGTCCCCGTCGGCTACCACAGCTTCGGCGGCTGGAAGGACTCGCTCTTCGGCGACCACCACATCTACGGCAACGACGGCACGCACTTCTACACCCGCGGCAAGGTCGTCACCACCCGCTGGCCGGACCCGTCCGAGGCCCCGGCCGGTGTCGACCTGGGCTTCCCGCGCAACCACTGAGAGTGACCGACTGACCCCGTCGAGGCCGTCCGGATACCGGACGGCCTCGACTTTTTTTGTCGGCGGTGCTGCGGTTCCCGTGCGGACGGGATGAAACGGATGACTTAAGCACTCTTGATAGGTGACCTTCGAAACCAAGGTCATGCGATCGGAAGGCTTGATGATTGCCCTATTCGCGTGCTCGGCCCTGTGAAAGTGATGTGACCCCGGTCGCTTTACGAGTACGGAATCCGAAGGTAAACAGCCATTGACGCAGCGGTTTTCGTCGAGGTTCCATGCAGCACAGCCCAACCGCCGGAGGCATCCGCACGACGCGATCGGAACCGCCGCATGACCGACACGCTCCGCCCCGTCGACACCGCCCTCCCCGAGGTGGCCGACAGCCCCAAGACGCTCAAGCGCTCCATCGGCGTGGTCGGCGGCACCCTCCTGACCCTCTCCTGCGTGACCCCCGCCTCGACGCTCTTCGTGGTCGTCCCCGACCTGTTCGGCTCCCTCGGCACCGCCACCGCCCTGACGATCGCCATCGGCTCCCTCCTCTGTATCGCCGTGGCGTTCTGCTACTCGGAGCTGGGCACGCTCATCCCGAGCGCGGGCGGCGAGTACGCGATGGTGTCCACGATGGCGGGCCGCCTGGCCGGCTGGCTGGTCTTCGTCCTCTCCCTCCTCGTCGTGATGATCGTGCCCCCGGTGATCGCCATGGGCACGGCCGACTACCTGGCCCCGATCGTCCACCTGGACCCCGCCATGGCCGGCGCCGGCGTGATGCTCCTCGCGACCCTCGCCGGCCTCCTGGACCTGCGCGCGAACGCCTGGATCACCGGCATCTTCCTGGTTCTGGAGGTCATCGCGGCGGGCGTGGTGGCCGTGCTGGGCTTCTCCCACAGCCACCGCGGAGCCGGCAGCCTCACCTCCATGCAGGTGGCGGACACCGGCGGCCACACCACCACCGTTACGGCGATGCTGGTGGTCTCCGGGCTCGCCATCGCCCTCTTCGTCACCCAGGGCTTCTCCACGGCGGTCTACCTCTCCGAGGAACTGGAGAACCCGCGCCGCAACGTCGCCCGCACGGTCCTCGCCACCCTCGCGATCTCCACGGTGATCATCCTCGTCCCGGTCGCCGCGATCACCATGGGCGCGACCGACCTCAAGGCCCTCACCGGCGGCGACATCAGCGCCATGGTCACCGCCTGGTCGAACTCCGCGGTCGGCACGTTCGTCAGCCTCTGCGTGGCCCTCGCGATCATCAACGCGGGCATCGTCATGGTCATCCAGAACTCCCGCGTCCTGTTCGCCTCGGCCCGCGACAAGGCCTGGCCGGCCCCGGTCAACAGCGCCCTCTCCCGCCTGGGCCGCTTCGGCTCCCCCTGGGTGGCCACCCTCGCCGTCGGCGTCCCCGGCGCCCTGCTCTGCTTCGTCAACCTGGACACCCTGTACGGCGTGACGGGCGTGTCGGTGACCGGCATGTACCTCCTGGTCGCCGTCGCCGCGCTGCTGGCCCGCCGGGGCGCCCACAAGCACACCGCGGCCTGGCGCATGCCCCTGTGGCCGGCGATGCCGATCATCCTCATCGCCGTCCTCGCCTACATCCTCACCCAGCAGGAAACCACCTACCTCCTGTGGACCGGCGGCATCACAGCAGCGGCAACCCTCTACTGGGCCCTCTACCTCCGCCCCCGCAAGGAAACCCACTGGGTGGTCTCGATCCCGGAGGACGTCCAGTCCTGAAGAGATTGCGACTGCAGCCCCCCGCCAGAGGCGCGGGGCTGTGTCGTTTTGCGGCTACCGCCGCGCGGGCGCGACAAGCCACGACGGCGTGCAACTGTCCGCACGGACCGAAGCGCCCGATAGGGGCGCGGGGCTGTGTCGATGTGCGGCTACCGCCGCGCGGGCGCGAGTGGCCACGACGGCGCGCAACTGTCCGCACGGACCGAAGCGCCCGATAGGGGCGCGGGGCTGTGTCGATGTGCGGCTACCGCCGCGCGGGCGCGACAAGCCACGACGGCGCGTAACTGTCCGCACGGACCGAAGCGCCCGATAGGGGCGCGGGGAACTGCGCGAACGGCCCCCACCCACCCGCACCCGAAGTCGCCCCGGCGTCCCGGTGTACCGCACCCGAAGTACGCGGCAACGCGCCCGTACTCCTCGGGGATGGCCAGGGGTTCACCCCAGCGTCGGCATCGGATGTCAGTCCGGGCCCGTACCGTTGAGGGCATGGATCTTCGACCCCCCGGCCTACGAGCCCTGCTTCGGCGGCCGCGGCGACTTCTGTCCGCCGCGGCCGCCGTCGTGGTGCTCGTGGGCGCCGGCACCTGGACGGCCGTCGCGTCCGACGACCCGACCCCGGTGCACCGGTCCGACAAGGTCATGGCCGTCGACGGGGTCCGGCTGGACACCTCGTTCTTCACCACCCCCGGCACCGGCCGACGCCCCGCGGTCCTCCTCGCCCACGGCTTCGGCGGCTCCAAGGCCGACATGCGCCAGGAGGCGGAGGACCTCACCCGCCAGGGATACGCGGTCCTCACCTGGTCCGCCCGCGGCTTCGGCAGGTCGACCGGCAGGATCGGCCTGAACGACCCGAAGGGCGAGGTCGCCGACGTCTCCCGGCTCATCGACTGGCTGGCGCAGCAGCCCCAGGTCCAGCTCGACAAGCCCGGCGACCCCCGCGTCGGCATGGCCGGCGGCTCCTACGGCGGCGCGATCTCCCTCCTGGCCGCCGGCTACGACCAGCGCGTGGACGCGATCGCCCCGTCGATCACCTACTGGAACCTCGCGGACGCCCTGTTCCCGAACGGCGTGTTCAAGAAGCTGTGGGCCGGGATCTTCTTCAACACCGGCGGCGGCTGCGCCAGGTTCGAGCCGGCGCTGTGCGCGATGTACAACCGGGTCGCCGAGTCGGGCAAGCCGGACGCGGCCGCGGTCAAGCTCCTGGAGGAGCGCTCACCGTCGGCCGTCGGCACCCGCATCAAGGTGCCCACCCTCCTCTTCCAGGGCCAGACCGACTCCCTCTTCACCCTCGCCCAGTCCGACGCCGCCGCGAAGGCGATCCGTGCCAACGGCGCCCCCGTCGACGTCGACTGGATCGCCGGCGGTCACGACGGCGGCGACCTGGAGACCAGCCGCGTCGAGGGCCGGGTCACCTCCTGGTTCGACCGCTATCTGAAGGGCGACAAGGCCACCGACACCGGCCCGGCCTTCCGGATCACCCGCACCGGAGGCGTCGACTCCACCGACGGCACCGCCCAGCTGCGGGGCGCGACCGCGGACAGCTACCCCGGCCTGGAGGGCGACCGGAAGTCCATCGCCCTGACGGGCGGCACACAGCGCGTCGAGAACCCGGCGGGCGCCACCCCGCCCGCGGTCTCCGCGCTGCCCGGCCTCGGCGCCGGCGGCGGCCTCGCCCAGCTCTCCTCCCTCGGTGTCGGCGTCTCCCTGGACTTCCCGGGCCAGTACGCCCGCTTCGACTCGGCGCCCGTCGCCGACAACGTGCAGATCACCGGCTCACCCACGGCCACCGTCCACATCACCTCGACGAGCGACGACGCCGTGCTGTTCGGCAAGGTGTATGACGTCGGCCCGGACGGCACCCAGCAGGTGCTGCCCTCCCAGCTGGTCACCCCGATCCGCGTCGAGGGAGCCAGGTCCGGCAAGGACGTCACGATCACCCTCCCGGCGATCGACCACGAGGTGCAGAAGGGCCACCGGCTGCGCCTGGTCCTCGCCTCCACCGACCTCGGCTACGCCTCCCCGACCGCCCCGGCGACGTACACGGTCTCCCTCAAGGGCGCCCTCGGCGTGCCGACGGCACCCCAGGTGGACACGGCCGCCGCGGCGCTGCCCTCCTGGGTGTGGTGGCTGCCGGCGGCCGGAGCTCTCGCCGCCCTGGCGCTGCTGGTCACCGGCCGCCGCCGTACCGCCACCCCGGCTCCGGACCCCGAGCTCGCCGAGATCCCGCTGCAGATCACGGACCTGAGCAAGCGCTACGCCGGCTCCACTGACCGGTACGCGGTCCGGGAGCTGTCCTTCCGCGTCGAGAAGGGCCAGGTCCTCGGCCTGCTCGGCCCGAACGGCGCGGGCAAGACCACCACCCTGCGCATGCTGATGGGCCTGATCAAGCCGGACGACGGCGAGATCCGGGTCTTCGGCCACGCCATCCGTCCGGGCGCCCCCGTCCTCTCCCGGGTCGGCGCCTTCGTGGAGGGCGCCGGCTTCCTGCCGCACCTCTCCGGCCGGGAGAACCTGGAGCTGTACTGGCAGGCCACCGGCCGCCCGGCGGCCGACTCCCACATCGAGGAGGCCCTGGAGATCGCGGGACTCGGCGACGCACTGGCCCGCGCGGTCCGCACCTACTCGCAGGGCATGCGCCAGCGCCTCGCCATCGCCCAGGCCATGCTCGGCCTGCCGGACCTGCTCATCCTCGACGAACCGACCAACGGCCTCGACCCGCCGCAGATCCGCGAGATGCGCGAGGTGATGATCCGGTACGCGGCCGCCGGCCGTACGGTGATCGTCTCCAGCCATCTCCTCGCCGAGGTCGAGCAGTCCTGCACCCACCTCGTGGTGATGGACCGCGGCCGGCTGATACAGGCCGGCCCGGTCGCGGAGATCGTCGGCTCCGGCGACACCCTGCTCGTCGGCACCGGCGTGCCCGTGGAGGAGCCCGTGGTGGAGAAGGTGGCCGCGCTGTCCGGCGTCGCCTCGGTGACCCGCACGGACGACGGACTGCTGGTGCGCATGGAGCCCGGCGGCAGCGCACCGCGACTGGTCGCCGAACTCGTCCGGCTCGACGTGCCCGTGGCGTCCGTGGGCCCCCACCGCCGTCTCGAAGACGCCTTCCTGACCCTGATCGGAGGTTCCGCATGAGCACGCTCACCGAGGTCGCCTCCGGCTATCAGGCGGGCCGCACCCTGCCGCTGCGCGTCGAGCTGGTCCGCCAGCTGAAGCGCCGCCGCACCCTGGTGATGGGCGCGATCCTGGCCGTACTGCCGTTCGTCCTGCTGATCGCGTTCGCGATCGGCGGCCAGCCGGGCGAGCGGAACGGCCAGGTCACCCTGCTGGACACGGCCACCGCGTCCGGCGCCAACTTCGCCGCGGTCAACCTGTTCGTGTCGGCCGGGTTCCTGCTCGTCATCCCGGTCGCCCTGTTCTGCGGGGACACGGTGGCCTCGGAGGCCAGCTGGTCCTCCCTGCGCTATCTGCTCGCCGCACCCGTGCCCAGGGCCCGCCTGCTGTGGTCCAAGCTGGTCGTCGCCCTCGGCCTCAGCCTGGCCGCGATGGTCCTGCTGCCGCTGGTCGCCCTGGCCGTCGGCACCGCCGCCTACGGCTGGGGACCGCTCCAGATCCCGACCGGCGGCGAACTCGACACCGGCACGGCGGCCCAGCGCCTCGCGGTCGTGGTGGCGTACGTCTTCCTGTCCCAACTGGTCACCGCGGGACTGGCGTTCTGGCTCTCCACCAAGACGGACGCACCCCTCGGCGCGGTCGGCGGCGCGGTCGGCCTGACCATCGTCGGCAACGTCCTGGACGCGGTCACCGCCCTCGGCCACTGGCGCGACTTCCTGCCCGCGCACTGGCAGTTCGCCTGGGCGGACGCCGTACAGCCGCATCCCGAGTGGTCCGGCATGATCCAGGGAACCGCGATCTCCATAACGTACGCCCTGGTGCTGTTCGCCCTGGCCTTCCGGGGTTTCGCCCGCAAGGACGTGGTCTCCTAGGTCACCGGACGATCTCCCTCCGGCATCGAAACCCCTGGTCCGTGCCCGGTTCGAGATCCATCCGCAACGCTTCGGGTCGCACGTTCCACCCCCTCACGCCGTCAGAGTCGGGACAGAGCCAGAGAGCCAGAAGGCCGACTCCGACCGGCACAGGGGGCACACCAGATGGAGCACTACCGGATACGACGCACCCGAGGGGCACTGCTCGCCCTCACCACCACGGCCGCCCTGCTGCTGACGGCCTGCGGCGCGGGCGACGGCAGCCACTCGTCCAACGACGCGAAACAGAGCAACGGCCTTCCGGCCCCGGCTCCCAGCCGGCCGCAGGACGAGGACTCCGCGACCACCCCGGCCTCCGACTACCTGTCCACCTTCGCCCTGGACGTCGACACCGCGTCCTACGGCTACGCCCGCCGTACCCTCGCCGACGGCGAGCGCCCCGCCCCCTCGACCGTCCGCGCCGAGGAGTTCGTCAACAGCTTCCGCCAGGACTACCCCACCCCCGACCACAACGGCTTCACGGTCACGGTGGACGGCGCCCGCACCACCGACCCGAACTGGTCCCTGGTCCGGGTGGGCCTCGCCACCCGGCCCGCCGACGCCACCGCCGAACGCCCGCCCGCGGCCCTCACCTTCGTCATCGACGTCTCCGGCTCCATGGACGAGCCGGGCCGGCTGGACCTCGCCAAGAAGTCCCTGGACACGATGACCGACCGGCTGCGCGACGACGACTCGGTCGCGATCGTCGCCTTCAGCGAACACGCCGAGACCGTCCTGCCGATGACCCGCCTCGCCGGCCACCGCGGCGAGATCCACGACGCCGTCGACAGCCTCGACGCCCTCTACTCCACCAACCTCGGCGAGGGCGTGAAGACCGGCTACGCCACCGCCGTCGAAGGCCTGCGCAAGGACGCCACCAACCGTGTCGTCCTGATCTCCGACGCCCTCGCCAACGACGGCGAGACCGACCCCGACGCCATCCTGAAGCGCATCGACAGCGACCGCCGCGAGTACGGCATCACGCTGTTCGGCGTGGGCGTCGGCAGCGACTACGGCGACGCGCTCATGGAACGCCTCGCCGACAAGGGCGACGGCCACACGACGTACGTCTCCGACACCGCCACCGCGACCCGGGTCTTCTGCGAGCAACTCCCGCAGAACATCGACCTGGTGGCCCGCGACGCCAAGGCCCAGGTGGCCTTCGACCCGCACACGGTCGCCGACTTCCGGCTGATCGGCTACCAGGACCGCAAGGTCGCCGACGAGGACTTCCGTGACGACCGGGTGGACGGCGGCGAGGTGGGCCCCGGCCACACGGTGACGGCCCTCTACGCGGTCCGCACCAGGCCGGGCGCGGAGGGCCACCTGGCCACCGCCACGGTCCGCTGGCTGGACCCCGAGACCCGCGCCCCGCACGAGGACACGGGGGCGATGGAGACCGGCGCGCTGCACGACTCGGTCTGGGCGGCGTCCCCACGCTTCCAGGTCACGGCGGTGGCGGCGTACTTCGCGGATGCGCTGGCGGGCGGTGACTACGACATTCCCGGGAAGCCCGGCCTCGGCAGCCTCCACTCCCGGGCCGCGACGCTGGCACGAACGACCGAGGACAAGGACGTGTCCGGCTTGGCGACCGCCATCGGGGAGGCGAGCCGTTCGGACGCGGACGACTGACGCGCCCGTCACCGGGGTCACGGAACGTCGGTCGGGCCGGGAATACATGCGCCGTCATGCTGTTTTGATACTTGCTGAGTCAAGCATCAACAAGGAGGCGGCATGCAGTTCGGGGTGTTCGGCATCGGTGACATCTCGCCCGACCCGACGGCGCACCCGAAGCCGGACCCGGGGAACATCGCATGAACAACCTGCCCGTCGCCCCCCGGCAGGTCCTCACCATCACGGTCGTCAATGCCGGGGTGAGTGACCCGTCCTCGACCCGGCTGCTGGCCGACCGGATCGCCCGGAAGAGCGTCGACGCCCTCCGTGACATCGGCATTGCCGCGACCGTGCGCTCGATCGATCTGGGTCCGCTCGCCGTCGAGATCGCACGGTCGATCGTCTTGGGGATGCCCGACCCGAAGGTGCGGGACGCCCACGCACAGCTGGCCGAGTCGGACGCGATCATCGCCGCCACTCCCGTCTACAAGGCAGGGATCAGTGGCCTGTTCAAGTCGTTCACCGACCTGATCGACAACGACCTGCTCATCGCCAAACCGGTCGTCCTCGCCGCCACCGGCGGCTCGGCCCGGCACAGCATGGTCGTCGACGGCCACCTCCGGCCGCTGTTCGCGTTCCTCCGGACGCTCCCGATGCCGACCTCCCTCTACGCCGCACCGCAGGACTGGGACTCGACCGACCTCGGCAAACGCATCGCCCGCGCGGCCGGCGAACTCGCCGCCGTCCTGCGCAGCGGTGCCGGCCGTGACATCGCCGACGGCAACGGGGCGGGCTACCGGCACGTGTTCGGCGCCACCGCCACCCGCGCCGAACACGGCACCGAAGACGTCGACTTCGACACCGATCTCATGCGCCTGGCCGCCGGTGGAACCGTACGCCCCCCGGCCGGTGACAGGGCCGATGAACGCTGACGTACCCGCCCCGGCACGGGGACCGGCGGAGCCCGAGCAGGCCGACGGCCGCGTGACGGTGCTGGTCATCGGCGGCGGGCGGACCTGAACCAGCACTGCCTCGTGCCCGCCCGACAAACAGTCCAGCGAAAGAATCAGAGGTTTTCTCATGAAGTTTCAAGTCCTCGACATCCTGCCGCACCTCAAGAACCCGGTGACCGGGCGTGAGATCCGTACCGACGAGCGGTACTCCCAGGCGCTGACCTCGGCACGCTACGCCGAGGAGTTCGGGTTCGACGCGGTCGCGCTGGGCGAACGCCACGCCGGCGACTTCCTCTCCAGCGGCGTCACGGTCCTGCTCGGTGCGATCGCAGCGACCACCAGCCGGGTCCGGATCCAGACAGGTGTCTCGGTCCTGTCGATCCACGACCCGCTGCGCGTCGCCGAGGACTACGCCACGATCGACCAGCTCTCCCGCGGCCGGCTCGAACTCGTCATCGGCAAGGGCAACGAGCTGCGTCAGCTGCCGATGTTCGGTATCGAGAACGGCGACCAGTGGGAGGCGCTGGCGGAGAAGTACGAGCTGCTCCACCGGCTGTGGCGCGAGGAGAACCTCACCTGGCAGGGTCGCTTTCGCGGACCGCTGAACGAGGTCACCAGCCTGCCGCGCCCCTTCGCCGGCGCCCCTCGCGTGTGGCACGGGTCGGCGACCACGACGGCCTCGGCGAGCCTCGCGGCGAAGTGGGGCGACCCGCTCTTCTCCGCCAACGCCATCCAGCCCCGCGACAACTACACCGTACTCATCGACCACTACCGCAAGGAGTACGACCGACACGGGCACGATCCCAGGTTCGCCTATGTCGCCGCGGGTGCGGGCTTCCTCTACCTGGCCGACACGACCCAGGAGGCGCGGGAGGCCTTCGGGCCGGCGTACGAGCGGATCGTGGCCTACTTCAACCAGCCCGGGAACCACACGCCCGGCAACGAGATGACGTTCGCGACCATCGATGACGCCATCGAGCGTGGCCCTGTCCTGGTCGGGTCGCCGCAGCAGATCGCCGAGAAGATCCTCTGGTTCCACGAGGGGTTCGGACACGATCTGCAGTCCTTCAGCCTCCCGACGTTCATCCCGCACGAGCAGCAGCTCAACATGCTCGAACGGTTCGCCAGTGAGGTCATACCGGTGGTCCGCAAGGCTGCCCCGACGACGCTGTGGAGCGATGAAGACCCCTACGGCGGCCGCCCCGCCGCCCATGGCCGAACCGTCGCAGACGCCGCCACGAAGATCGAACGGGCGCGGCGCTGATCGCACGCGGAACCCGACCCGTCCCGACCCATTGACGCATCCTTACCTACGGGTAAGTTGACGCCCCATGGGCGTACGCAGCGACCTCAAGCGAGCACGTCGACGTACCGACCTCGCCGCCCGGGGCGAGGTCGGGGTCATCAGGGACGAGGCCGGCGTCGTACGGGAGGTGCGCCGACCGCCCCTCGCCGCCCCGCTCGCGACCGGCTCCCTCGCCGACCTCCCCCACACCAACGCGGCCGAGGACCCCGGCGCCACGGCGATCCGGCTCCGTGAGGGCACCGTCACGGCCGCCGCCTTCGCCGCTCAAGTGACCGCCGTGGCAAAGGGGTTGATCCGCGCAGGCCTTGCCGCGGGCGACCGCGTCGCCGTGATGTCCCGCACCCGCTACGAGTGGACGGTCCTCGACTTCGCCATCTGGTCGGCCGGCGGGGTGACCGTCCCGGTCTACCCCACCTCCTCCGCGGAGCAGGTGGAGTGGATCGTCCGGGACTCCGGCGCCCGCCATGTCGTCACCGAGACCCCGGAGAACACCGCCACCGTCACCACCGGCACCGCCCGGCACCCCCGACCCCCGCGCGTCTGGGAACTGACGGAGACATCAGCCGCTGCCGCGGCGGGCGGCGCGGTCGCCGAACTCACCGCCCTCGGCGCGGACATCCCCGACGAGGACGTCGCCAAGCGCCGCGGCACCCTCACCCCCGACTCGATCGCCACCGTCTGCTACACCTCCGGCACCACCGGCCGCCCCAAGGGCTGCGTCCTCACCCACGCCAACCTGCACGCCGAGGCCGCCAACACGGTCGAGCTGCTGTACCCCGTCTTCCAGGCGGTCACCGGGCAGACCGCCTCGACCCTGCTGTTCCTGCCGCTCGCCCACATCCTGGGCCGTACGCTCCAGATCGCCTGTCTGATGGGCCGGATCGAGATGGGCCACTTCCCGAGCGTGAAGCCGGACGAACTCCGGCCCGCGCTACGGGAGTTCCGGCCGACGTTCCTGGTCGGGGTGCCGTACCTCTTCGAGAAGATCCATGACACCGGGCGGGCGACGGCCGAGAAGATCGGCCGGGGCGCCTCCTTCGACCGGGCGGAACGGACCGGCGTGCGCTTCGCCGAGGCCTACCTGAACAAGTTCCTCGGCACCGGAAAGGGCCCCGGCCCAGGCCTGTACGCCGCGTGGGCCCTGTACGACCTGCTGGTCTACCGCCGTATCCGCAAGGAACTCGGCGGCCGGATGCGGTACGCCATCAGCGGCGGCTCCCCGCTCGACCGGAACCTCAACCTGTTCTTCCACGCGGCCGGGATCGTCGTCTACGAGGGCTACGGCCTGACCGAGACCAGCGCGGCCGCCACGATCGTGCCGCCACTGGCGCCCCGCCCCGGCACGGTCGGGCAGCCGATCCCGGGGACGGCCGTCCGGATCGCCGACGACGGCGAAGTGCTGATCAAGGGGCCGGTGGTCTTCGGGTCGTACTGGAACAACCCGGCCGCGACCGCCGAAGTGCTCCCGGACGACGGCTGGTTCGCGACCGGCGACCTCGGCACGCTCGACGAGGACGGCTATCTCACCATCACCGGCCGTAAGAAAGACCTGCTGGTCACCTCCGGCGGCAAGAACGTCTCGCCGGCCGTCCTGGAGGACCGGCTGCGCAGCCGCGCGCCCGTCGGCCAGTGCCTGGTCGTCGGCGACAACCGGCCCTTCGTCGCCGCGCTGATCACCCTGGACCCCGAAGCCCTCGCCCACTGGATGTCCGTGCGGAAGCTGCCGCCGGACACCCCGCTCGCCGAGCTGGTGCGCGACGGCCGGCTGCGGGCCGAGGTGCAGAAGGCGGTCGACCACGCCAACGCGGCCGTCTCCCGCGCCGAGTCGATCCGTGCCTTCGCCCTGGTCGAGGGCGACTTCACCGAGGACAACGGCCTGCTCACCCCGTCCCTCAAGGTGAAGCGGCACGCGGTGGCCGCCCGCTACGCCGACGAGATCGAGGCGCTGTACCGAAAGTGAGCCCAGGGCACGAAAAGGCGGCGGGCCACCGGAAGAACCGGTGGCCCGCCGCCCGCGGAACGTCTGCCGGACTACTTGTTGGCGGTGCCGTTGGCGGACAGGGCCGCGATGTCGTCCAGGATGTGCGAGAGCGGCTCGTCGCCCTTGGCCTGGGTGGAGTTCTCGACGCACTGCTGGTTCTGCGGGGAGGACAGGACGTTGATGTCCTGGACGTTGATCGGGACAGCGCCGACGAGGCCCTGCAGGTTCAGCTTGGCGGGCAGGCCGACGCACGGCTTGTTCAACGACCCCTGGACCAGCGAGAGCTGCGGGCTCTGGTCGCCGAACGTGGCCGAGTTGCCGAACTCCGACTTGGCGCCGTTACCGCTGGCCGAGGTGGTGCCGCTGTCGTTGCCGGTGGCCAGGGCCTGCGGAGCGGCCGTGGCCGCGAAACCGGCGACGGTGGCGGCAACGGCCGCGGTTGCCCACAGCTTCTTCATGTTCATTCCCTTTCGAAAGGCGGACTCCGGGGAGGAGCTGCGTGATCGTCAACGCCCGAAACCGCGCCCGGGTTGCGTGCTTTGCCCCCATTGGAGCAGCGCAGTCCGATTAGGCGACGAGCGCCCCGCCGGGGGGCGGGTGCGCCGGAAACGACGCAGGCCGGCGTGCCGCCGGGAAGTCGGCGGCCCGTCGGCCGAGAGCACCCCGACAGGGGCCCGGAAGGCGTCGGGACTACTTGTTGGCGGTGCCGTTCGAGGACAGGGCCGCGATGTCGTCCAGGATGTGCGAGAGCGGCTCGTCGCCCTTGGCCTGGGTGGAGTTCTCGACGCACTGCTGGTTCTGCGGCGCGGACAGGACGTTGATGTCCTGAACGTTGATCGGGACGGCGCCGAGGAGGCCCTGCACGTTCCCCTTGACGGGCAGGCCGATGCACGGCTTGTTGAAGGAGCCCTGGATCAGCGCCAGCTGGGGGCTCATGTTGCCGTACGTGGCGGAGTTGCCGAACGCCTGCGAGGCGCCGTTGCCGCTCGCCGAGGTGGTGCCGTGGTCATTGCCGGTGGCCAGGGCGGGCGAGGCGGCCGCAGCGGTGGCGCCGACAACGGAGGCTGCGACAGCGGTGGCGGCCAGAACCTTCTTGATCACTTGTCAATTCCCTTCTGAGGACACCCCGTCGACCGGAGCTCCCTGGTCAACTGCGTGCGATCCCATTGGTTGCTCCCCTTCACCCCGATGGCCCACGGTCCGGCATTCTCCGACCCCGCCGTCGGGCGGTTCCTACGCGAATTCCGGACGGGGCACCGGTCCGATCGGGTGACGTACCGCGTGCCTGCCGCAACCATTCCGGGCGCGGGCGGTTGATGCCGGGCAGGAACGTCCGTCTTGGCGTGAAGCCGGGAAAGGAAATAACGAAATGCTGAAGAAGGCAATGGCCGCGGTGGCGGTCGCCGCGTCCGTCGTAGGTGTGTCGGCGGCGGCAGCCCCCCAGGCGCTTGCCACCGGCAACGACCACGGCACCACCTCCGCCAGCGGCAACGGAGCCCACGAGAAGTTCGGCAACCAGGTGACCAAGGGCAAGATGAGCCCGCAGGCCACGCTGGTCCAGAGCTCCCTGAACAAGCTGTGCGTCGGTCTGCCCGTCAAGGGGAACGTGCAGGCCATCCTCGGCGCCGTCCCGATCGACGTCCAGGACGTCAACGTCCTGTCCGCGCCGCAGAACCAGCAGTGCGCCGAGAACTCCACCCAGGCCAAGGGCGACGAGCCGCTCTCGCACATCCTGGACGACATCTCGGCTCTCTCCGCCAACGGCGTCGCCAACAAGTGACCCCGGTCTCGTGGAATCCGCTCGGGCGGCGTGTGAACACACGCCGCCCGAGCGGATTTCGCTGCGATCAACCAATTCCTGCTGTGAAGGCGTTCGAGTGAATTACCTGACGGCGCGCGTTCCGTAGTTTCTTCGGCCGCCTATTTCTCGTTCTACAGTCTGCCGGTCATGATGCGAGCCGTTCATGCTGTGCTCGCTCGGTTTCGGCCGTCATATGGGCATGACCGCAGAGAAGGGAAAGTTCATGAAGAAGACCGCTGCTGTCGCCACCGGTGTAATCCTGGCCCTGGGCGCTGCCGTTCCGGCCTTCGCGGACTCGGGTGCCGAGGCTGCTGCCGTCGGTTCCCCGGGCGCTGTCTCCGGCAACACGATCCAGGTTCCGGTCCACGTTCCGGTCAACGCCTGCGGCGACACCGTTGACGTCATCGCGCTGCTGAACCCCGCGTTCGGCAGCGCCTGCGCCGACGACTGACGACGTCAGCGCAGCGCACCAGCCGTCCGGCTGTGTCACGGCCGGCCTCGGACCGTCGATCTTTCGCATCCGCGCTCCGAGGCCGGTTTTTCCACTTCTGAGCAGGAAGGCAACGAGATTGCGACAGACCCTCAGCAGGGGAATGGTCATGGCCGCCGCCGCGGCCGGCATGCTGTCCCTGTACGCCAGTCCCGCGCTCGCCGACACGGACGCGACCGGGACCGCAGGCGGCTCACCGGGTGTCGTGTCCGGCAACAACGTCCAGGCCCCGGTGAACGTGCCGGTCAACGTGTGCGGCAACTCGGTCGACGTGGCCGCCGCGTTGAACACGGCCTTCGGCAACTCCTGTGCGAGCGAACCGGATACGGACGAGCACCCCGACAACCGCGCACCCGAGACGTCCTACGGCGACTCGGGCGCCGACATCTCGGGCTACGGCAGTACGGAATGCGACTCGGGCTACGGCGCCGAGGGCTCGCCCGGCACCACCCCGCCCCCCTACGGCGAAGAGACCTCGCCCCCCTGCGGCGAGACTCCGCCCCCGCCGACTCCGACTCCGACACCCCCACCGCCGAGCCGGACACCTCCATCGCCGACAGCGACTCCGACTCCGACGCCTCCGCCGCCGAGCCGGACGCCTCCGTCGCCGAGTGCGACACCTCCGCCCGGTGGCGGACACCACCAGGGAACACCGCCCTCCCTGCCGCACACCGGCAGTGACCGTGAGGCCATGCTCGCCGCCTCGGCCGCCAGCGCCGCACTGATCGCGGGCGGGACGACGCTGTACCGACGAGGCCGATCCGCGTCCCGCCGGTCCTAGTGCCTGTCTGACAATTCCCGTCTGCCTCACGACGCCATGCACGAACTCTCGCCGCACCGGGCGCAGACCCGAGTACGTCCAGTACGAGGGCCTACGCCCGGCACGCCGAGAGCACGCACCTGACGCCGCGAGGCCGCCCTCCGGGCGACGACGGGAATGGTCAGACAGACCCTGGCCCGCCGGGTGCCGGATGCCTCCCGAAGGCTCCGGCACCCGCGTCCGTCAGCTCCGCACCGTGTCCGGTGCCGGTTCCAGGTGGTCCGCGTCGAGGCCCCAGTCGGCCGGACCCGAGCGCAGCCGCCGCCGTACCCCGCGCACCAGCGTGCCCGCGGTGAAGCCGGCGCCGTGCACGAAGCGCATCGCCGGGCCGAAGCCCGCGGCCGTGATCAGACCGGCCAGGAACAGCCCGGGGTACGACGACTCGAAGTCCCGGCCGACCTCCGGCGCCCCGTCGGCCCCCGTCACCAGCGTCGTACGCAGGTCGTCGGCCAGGAGCCCGAGCCGCTCCCGGGTCGCCCTGAACCCCGTGGCCGCGATGACGTGTTCGGTCTCCAGGGTGCCCACCCCGCCGCCGCGCGTCTCCGTGTCCAGGCGCACCCCGCCCGCGGTGGCCCGGGCCGCCGTCACCTCGCGGCCGAGCAGTACCTCCACCCCGGACTCCACCCGCTCCCGCACCCACCAGGCGCCGGCCGGGCCGAGGGCCGTGGCCGCGATCCGCGCCCGGGTCGGCTCCGCGAGCCGCCGGTACAGGCCGGGGCGCTCGGAGTAGAACCAGTTGCGCCAGCCGGGACCGAGACCGCTGTGCGGGGCGCGCGCCGACTGCCACCAGGGGCGCTCCCAGGGCGGCGGCACCTCGTTCCAGTACAGCTCCTCCGCGCGCACCAGCACCCGTACCCTGCTGCCCTGTTCGGCGAGGAGCGCGGCGGTCTCCAGGGCCGCCTGGCCGCCGCCGATCACCGTGACGTCCCGGCCCCGGAAACGGTCGAGGTCGGCATGGTGGCTGCTGTGTGAGACCAGGTCGGGGGAGAGGCCGCGCAGCGCGGACGGGATCTCGACGAACGGCAGCACGCCGACGGCGAGGGCGACGGTCCGGCCGTGCAGGGTCTCGCCGTCCTCCGTCGTCGCGTCGAATCCGCCGGCGCGGGGAGCGATACGGGTGACGGTGCGTTCGTCGACGGGCGGGGCGGCGTTGCGGGCGAACCACAGGCCGTACTCGGTGAACATGTCCAGCGGGATCGGCCGCCCGTGCCGGGCCTCGACCCCCCGGCCCGCGCAGTACACGTCCAGCCGCCAACGCGCCTCGGGGTCCGACAGGTTGGAGGCCCAGGGTTCGGACTTGAGGAACATCCCGCGGGGCATGTGGTCGCGCCAGGACGCCATCGGGCGGCCGAAGACACGCACGTTCAGCCCCGCCGTCGCGGCGTGGGACGCGATGGACAGGCCGTACGGGCCCGCTCCCACCACCAGCAGGTCGTACATCAGCAGCTGCTCGCTTTCTCGTCGTCGGACCGGTCGGGCAGACCGGAGAGGCTGGGGACACCGGACACTCCGGAGAGTTCCTCGTCCAGGGCGGCCGGGCAGCGCTCCCCGGCCGGCTCCCCGGCCTGGCGGACCACGACGGAGGCCGGCGGCGGGACCGGGGCCGTGCCGGGGCGCAGCCGGCCGAGGAGCCGGCCGGCCACATGCCGGCACCACAGCGCCCACATGGCGAGGCCCGGCCCCCGGTCGTCCGGCGCGCTCCAGGCGAGTTCGCGCCCGCGCGGGGCCGGCCGCAGCGCGCTCAGCGGCGCGTAGTTCTCCACCACGAACGCCCGCCCGGCCAGCGGAGCCCCGGCGGTCAGCGGGCGGTGGGTCAGATCCAGGTGCAGGGCGCGTACGACGTCCAGGCCCGCGCTGTCGGCGAAGAGCCGGAACTGGGCGCCCGGACGGGGGTTGAAGTCGAGGAGGTGGTAGCGGCCGGTGCTGCCGCAGCGCCGGAAGTCCAGGTCGAAGATGCCCCGGAAGCCCAGTTCGCCGGTGAGCCGCTCGGCCAGCCCCTGGACCTGCGGGTTGGGCGTCCACAGGCCGACCGCGGTCAGGCCCGCCCCGCGCGGCCAGGCCCGCTGCTTGCGGCCGGGGCCGCCCGCGCGGACCGCGCCGGTGCGGTCGGCGTAGCCGTGGAAGAACCAGTCGCGGTCCGGGCCCGGCGGCAGGAACTCCTGGAGCAGCAGACGGCTGCCCGCCTCGTCGGCCCGCAGGAACAGCTCCCGCGCCTCCCGCGCCGAGCGCACCACGACCGTGCTGCGCAGCCCGGACCCGGCCGGCAGCAGCCAGGGCCGGCTCCACTTGGCGACCACCGGCAGCCCGAGCCGCCAGACGGCGGCGGCTGCCTGCTCGGCGCTGTCCGGGACGAGGGTCCCCGGGTGCGGGATCCCGGCCGCCGCGCACACCTGGGCCAACTCGAACTTGTCGGCGACCCGTTCGGGAAGCAGGGCGGGCTGATGCGGCAGCAGGTAGGAGGGCGCGAGGTCCTCGCGGAGCCGGCCGACCGCGATCGCGCTCGCGTCGTCCATCGGGATCAGCACCGCCGGACGGGCGATCCGCGCCGCCACCCGGCGCAGCACGGCCACGATCTCCGCGGCGGACGCACCCGGCGCCGGCGGCGGATGCAGTTGCCGTACGAAGCGAGACCTGCCGACCGGGCTGCCGGTGGAATCGGCGACCAGGTGGACGTCCACGCCGGCTCTGCCGAGCGAGCGCACGGCCCCGAGGGTGCCGTGGTGAAAGGGATTCCGGTCGATCCGCAGCAGAACCGCGGGAACCCGGATGTCTAGCAGCGACACGGACCTTTTCCTTTGCCTCGGTTCACCCGTGCGGGCGTTCGGCGCACCCGAAAGCCGCAGCCGCACTGGCGGTATTCATATTGATATGACTGAGTGTCAGTAAGTGGTACTTCCTCAGCGCATGTGCGAACGAACGAAAAGTACGGACGAGAACTAGTGGAGAAAGGAGCAGGCATGGCTCCACAGCAGCGAAAGCGGCCGAGGTCCCGGTCGCACCGGCGGGCTGTGGTCGCGGCGGTGGCGGCGGTCGTCGTCGCCTCGGCGACCCTGGCGACCGGCCCGGGATTCGCCGCGGGTGCGGAGGTGGCGCTGGTCACGGACCCGACTCCGGCTCCGACACCCACGACGTCCGTCCCGGCGTCGGCGGCACCCCTGCCGGTCCCGGCCAGTCCCTCGGCGGTCGCACCGGCACCGGTCGGCCCCGCGTCCGCGCCCGCCAGGGCGGCACCGCCGGCCTTCGGCGCCTTCCTGGACTCCGGGCCGCTGGGCGTGGCCCGCATGGCCCAGCTGAGCGGCTGGCTCGGCGGTGCCGAGCTGAAGGTCGCGCACACGTATCTGCCCGGCAACCGCTGGGCCGACATCGAGGGCGCACCCGGCTTCCTGGACGTCTGGGCACACTGGCGGCGGGAGCAGGACGACCGGATGCTCGTCCTCAACGTGCCCATGCAGGAACGCAACGAGGACCACGTCGGGGACGCCGAGGTCCGGTCGCTGCTGGCGCAGGGCGCCGCCGGGCTGTTCGATCACCACTTCCGGGCCCTGGCCGAACGGCTGGTGGAGCTGGAGGTGCCGGACACGGTCATCGTGCTCGGCTGGGAGATGAACGGCACTACCTACACCCATCGTTGCGGGCCGGACCCGGAGGCCTGGAAGAAATACTGGAAGAGAATCGTCACCACCATGCGTGCGGTGCCGGGCCAGAAATTCCGGTTCGACTTCACGCCGAGCCGGGGCCGCGACGCCGTCCCGTGGACGGAGTGCTACCCCGGGGACGACACGGTCGACGTCGTCGGCATGGATTCCTACGACCAGCCGACCGGTCTTTCCTTCGACGAACAGGTGCGGGAGCCTTACGGACTTCAGCAGCACGTCGATTTCGCGAAGGCGCACGGGAAACCCATTTCCTATCCGGAATGGGGCCTCTTCCGTAACGGTGACAACGCCGAATACATGCGGCGGATGCTCACCTGGATGGACGAGCACAGACCGCTGTACAACACGCTGACCGACTACTGCCCGCACGGTGTCTGGCAGTGTTCGGACAACCCGCGCTCGTCGCGGGTCTACCGCTCGGCCCTCTCCGGCCGGACCGGCACCGCGACCCCGACGCCGGCTCCCACGCCGGACGTCTCGACCCCGAACCCGACCCCCACTCCCACTCCGGGCACCACGCCCCCGGCCGGCTGCGCGCCGATGGACCTGGGCGACTGGATCGAGTACTGGCTCGGCGGGAAACTCTGCGTCCGCCTCGACTGGTGGTCGCGCACGCGGACCTAGTCCTGCCGCCGTTCCTTCCATCGGTGCCGCACCTCCTTGACCCGCTGCCGGGCGGCGGCGTCGCACAGCGCCGCCGTCAGCAGCGGTGCGGTGCGGCGCCGGGCCAGCAGCAGCCGCTGGTTGGCGACCGGCTGGGGCCGCCAGTGGTGCTTGTACGGTTCGTTCCCCCGCAGCAGGCTCAGCGCGCCCCGCTCACCGGCGCCGGTGTGCTGGGCGCAGGCGTCCAGGAGCATCACCGCCACGTCCGCCTTGCGCTCGCGCAACTGCGGATGCGCCCCGTACAGGTAGCCGCCGGCCAGGCTCGGCGACAGCAGGGTCAGATCGACGGCGACCACCTCGTCGTCCAGCCGGAACTCGGTGACCACCGCGTCCCCGGAACGCACCATCGGCCCCACCGAGCGCACCAGATGCTCCCGGAACCGCGACTGGAGGTGTTCCGTCGTCACCTTCCGCCCCTGCCACTGGAGCCGGTGCAGGTCGAGGAGCCGCCCGAGCGCGGTGTCGACGCCCTCCGGCGCCACGACGTCCCGGCGCACCCCGAGCGAGCCCAGCTTGCGCAGCTTGGCGCGCACCCGCTGCTGGGCCTTGTTCGAGGGCAGCCGGGCGACCAGCTCGTCCATCGACACGGCCGGCAGCTCCAGGCACAGCGAGTCGGGCACCTTCCGGCACGGCCCGTGCCAGCGGTCGTACACCCGCTCCACCGCACCGCCCGGACGCACCTCACGGAAGTCGATCAGCGCCGTCCGCGCCGCCCGGGCGAGTTCCTGGGTGAGCGCGGCCGCCGCCCGGCCGTCGTCGGCGTCGGCGAGCAGCACGTCCGTGTAGTCCGAGATCGCCCCGCCCAGCGGCACCAGCGTGGGCAGCGGCCGACGCGCCAGCATCAGCGGGGCCACGCCGACCAGTTCACCGCCGTGCCGCACCAGGACCAGGCGGAGCCGGCCCGGGACGCCGTACGAGCGCCACCAGGAGTGCAGCCAGGCGTGGCTCTGGAACGGGGTGGCCGTGCCGCACCGCCGGTAGAGACGGCCCCAGGCGGGGGCCAGCCCGGCGAAGGCGTCTTCGTCGGTGACGAGTTCGGTGGTGTGCGCGGCGAGCGTCGGGGAGGCCGTCGCCGTCACAGCTGCCCGTGCACGTCGGCGGCGACGGCGGGTCCCGGCACGGAGGCCTGCGGGGCGTTGTCGTCCTCGGGGCGCCGGGGCCGCACCAGCAGCACCAGCCCGGCCAGCAGCCCGCCCGCGCTGGCGCCCACCAGACCGGTCACCTTCGGGGACGCCGAGGTGGGCGCGGTCGGCTTCAGCGCCCGTGAGAACTGGAGGAGTTCGACGTGCGTGTCGCCCTTGGTGTCGTTGGCGTGCTGGGTGAGCGAGCGGGCCACCGCGTTCGCCATGTCGGCGGCCTGCAGGGCGTGCGGGGAGGTGGCCGAGACGGCGACCATCGGCGCGTCCGGCGAGGTCTCCGCCTGCACGCTGTTCCGCAGTGTGTTCACCGGCACCCCGGCCCATACCTGGGCGTCCCCGAGCACCGCGAGCTGGGTGGCGACCCGGCCGTAGGCTTGCGCGAAGCCCTGCGCGGTGACGGTGTCGGACCGGTCGGCGGGGACGGCGATGACATAGCTGGTCGCGGTGTAGCTGGGCGGCGTGAGCACGCCGTAGGCGCCGCCCAGCAGGGCGCCGGCGGCGACCCCGGCGGCCAGCAGCGACCAGGGCGGGACCGCGCGGGCGCGGGCGAAGGGGCGGGCTGCCCTGGTGGTGTTCTCGGTCATGGCGTACTGGCTCCCTGAGGGGTGGTGGCGAGTGCGGCCGCGTAGACGTCCATGAGCTGGGCGGCGCTGCGGGTGATGCAGTAGTGACGGGCGGCCTCCGGCGCGGTGCGCGGGCCGGGCCCGGCGGCACGGGCGGCGGCCAGCGCCTCGGCGTAGGCACGGGCACCGCCCTCGACACGGCGGGCGCCGGGGGCGGCGGCGGGCGGCAGGTCCTCGACGGCGGGGCAGGAGCTGTAGAGGACGGGCAGCCCGGCGGCCAGCGCCTCGATCACCGCGAGCCCGAAGGCCTCCTCCGCGGAGGGCGAGGCCAGTACGTCCATGGCGGAGGCGAGGGACGGGAGGTCGGGGTCGGCCGAACTGTCGGAGACGTACGGCCGTTCACCGGCGAACAGGACCCGGCCGGCGACCCCGGCCTCCTCGGCGGTACGGCGCAGCGCCCCCTCCTCCGCGCCCCCGCCGACCAGCAACAGGCGGCAGTCCGGCGGGAGTTGGGCGAGTGCCCTGATCAGGACGTCGAACCGCTTGCCGGGCGCCAGCCGCCCGATGCCGCCCACCACGAAGGCGTCCTGCGGGATCCCGAGACGGGCCCGGGTGCGCTGCCGCCGGTCCGGGTCGAAGCGGAACCGCTCCAGGTCGATGCCGTTCGGTACGACCTCGATCCGCGGCCCCGGCACCCCCCACCCGCGCAGCCGCTGGGCGACCGTGGGGGAGACGGCGACCGTGGACCGGCCGAGCCGTTCGCCCGCGAGGTACAACGCCCGTACCCCGGCGGTCAGCCGGCGCCCCTCCAGCTGTGCGTCGCCGAGCGAGTGCTCGGTGGCGACGACGGCCCGCACGCCCGCGAGGCGCGCCGCGATCCGGCCGTAGAGACAGGCCCGGTACAGGTGGGTGTGGACGAGGTCGTAGCGGCCCCGGCGGATGAGCCGGACCAGGCGGGGCAGCGCGGCCAGGTCCCGGTTCCCGGCCATCCCGAGATGGACCACCCGCACCCCGTCGGCGGCCAGCCCGCGCGCGACCGGCCCGGGGTTGGTGAGCGTGACGACGTCGCAGGAGACGGGCAGATGACGCAGCAGCAGCCGCAGTTGCTGCTCCGCCCCGCCGACCCCCAACCCCGTGATGACATGCAGGGCCCTCATTCAGAGCCCCTTGACGGGACGGCGGCGCAGCCGGTGCAGCCGGTACTTCAGGAAGAGGCGCAGGGCGTGGTCGTTCTGCCCGATGTGCACCCGGGGCAGGGTGTGGACGCCGCTCAGGTCGCCGGGGTCGATGGCGCAGGCGTAGCCGTACCCGGCGTCCCGTACGGCGTCGACGACCCGCTGGTCGACGGTCCCGTAGGGGTAGCAGAAGCCGTCCACGGGGGCCTGGATCAGCTCCTCCAGGAGGGCCCGGCTGTCGGCGGTCTCGGCCCTGAGCGTGTCCGCGTCGGCCTTCGTCAGGTCGACATGGGTGAGCCCGTGCGAGCCGATCTCCACGCCGGCCGCGGCCGCCCGCCGGATCCCGTCGGCGGTGAGCAGCGGCTTGCGCGGGCCGAGCGAGTCCCAGCGGTTGTCGCTGCCGAGCCGCCCGGGCAGCACGAACAGGGTGGCGCCGCAGCCCCAGCGGTCGAGCAGCGGCAGGGCGTGGTCGAGGAAGTCGGCGTAGCCGTCGTCGAAGGTCAGCCCGACCAGCCGCCGCCCCTCGCCCCGGGCCCGGGCGGCGAGCAGTTCGGCGACCGACACCCCGCGCAGCCCCCGCCGGCGCAGCCAGCCCAGCTGTGCGGCCAGCCGGTCGGGGGTGACGGTGACGCGGTACGGATCGTCCGAGCGGTCGCCCACGGAGTGGTACATGGCGACCCAGGGGACCGGGCCCGCCAGGTGTCTGATCTTCTCGGCGGACTCAATGGAAGACGGCATGCGCGAGCCTTCGGGTGACGGTGCCTACGGAACGGAGTGCGGGTGCGAAGCCCTGGGCGTCCAGCGCCCAGCCGAGCAGGACGAAGATCGCGGTCACGGCGGTGATGCCGGCCGCCAGACCGGTGAGCGGGTCCACGGGCTGTCCGGCGACGAAGGTGCCGACGACCGTGGCGACCACGGCGGCCCGCACCGGCCGGCTCAGCTCGGCCAGCACCCGCCGGACACGGATCGGGACACTGCGCGGGCCCATGCCGGACAGCAGGAGCACGGCGGTGACGGTGATACCGGTGGCGTTGGCGGCGGCGATGCCGATGACGCCGTACCGGCCCACCGCCATGGCGCCGAGCCAGGAGGTCACGGCGATCCCGGCGGCCATGGCGCCGACCGGGTACCAGGTGGCGCGGCCCGCCGAGAAGTAGGAGCGGACCAGCACCCCGACCATGGTCTGCCCGAGCAGCCCGAGCGCGTAGACGCGCATCACCCCGGCGGTGGCGGCGGTGTCCGCCGCGGTGAACGCCCCCCGCTGGAACAGGAGATGGACGAGCTGCGGCGCACACGCCACGACCACGGCGGTGCCGAGCAGGACGACGCTCGCGGCCACCGACAGGTCCCGCTCCACCCTGCGCCGGGCCCGCTCGATGTCGCCCTCGGCCAGCGCCCGGGCCACCACCGGGAAGGTGACCGTGCACAGCATCATCGACATCGTCATCGGGATCTGCGCGACCTTCTGCGCGTAGTTGAGGTGCGAGATCGCCCCGGAGTGCAGATGCGAGGCGAGGAACCGCTCGATCAGCACCTGCGACTGCCGGCACAGCGCGAACAGCAGCACGGTGGCCATCAGGACGACGTTCAGCGGCTCCGCCTCGGCGACCGGGTCGCCGACGGCGGCCTTGACCTTGCGCCGCACCTGCCCGAGCAGCGAGGGAAGCTGTACGGCGACCATCAGCAGGCCGCCCGCCGCCACCCCGAACGCGGCCGACCGCACCCCCCAGGCACCGCCGAAGGCGAACATCGCCGTGATGATGCCGGCGTTGTAGGCGACGTAGATCGCGGCCGGCGCGAGGAACCGCCGGTGCGCGCGGAGGGCCGCGCTGCAGTACCCGGCCAGCCCGAAGGACAGCACGCAGGTCGCGGTCAGCCGGGTGCAGTCGACGGCGAGCCCGGGATCGCGCAGACCGGGCGCGAGCACCTCGACGAGCTGCGGGGCGCCCCCGATGAGAAGGGCGCCGACGGCCGCGAAGGCGAGGGCCAGCCTCGGCAGGGTCCCGGCGACCAGCGCCCGCACGGGGTCGCCGGGAGCCCCCTGCGCCCGCCGGGCGAGGGCCAGGCTGAAGGCGGGGATCAGCGCGAAGGCGAGCCCGTCCTCGATGAGCAGCGTCGCGGCGAACTCGGGAATGGTCCAGGCGACGAGGAAGGCGTCGGTGTCCTGCCCGGCGCCGAAGAGCCGGGCGAGCGACTGGTCACGGATGAGCCCGAGGAGCGAGCCGACGACGGACAGGGTGGCGGTGACCAGAGCGGCTTTGGCGAGCACGCCGCGGGAGGGCGGCGCCCCGTCAGGGGCGCGGGGCTGTGACGTCTGCGGCTCCGCCGCGTGGGCGTGCTCGGCCGCCACCGGCCCGCTGTCGACCCGCGACCCGGGCACGCCCGTAGTCCTGGAAGGCGTCATCGTCATGGCGAACGCTCCGCCCCCACCAACGCCCACCAGGCCACCGCCCCGAACACCACCGCCGTCAGCACGGTCGACGGCCCCCCGATGTCCGCGTACGCGAAGTCCACCAGCTGCCAGATCAGCAGCCCGCACCCCACCAGCGCACAGTCGAGGCCGGCACCGCCGCGGACCCGCCACCACCCGCGCAGCCCGCACGCCAGCAGCGCCAGCCAGCTGCCCGTCAGCGCCAGCGCCCCGAGCAGCCCCTGCTCGCTCAGCACCAGCAGGTACATGTTGTGCGGCGACAGCAGCGGCTGCTTCCGGAACGCGGCCCCCGCCCCCTCCGTGTCGCTCCCGGAGGACAGCGCCAGCGAGGCATGCCCGTCCCGGTACGCCGGGAAGTTCTTCAAACCGACGCCGGTGACCGGGTGTTCGCGCCACATGCCGGTCGCCGCCGCCCACAGCGTGTAGCGGTCGACCACCGACTGGTCCGGCGCGTCGGTCACCTGCCCGATGCTGCTGAGACGCTCCTGGAGCATCGCCGTACCCAGCCCGAAGCCCCCCACCAGCACCACGCCCGCGGCCACCGCGACCGCCGCCACCTTCAGCGCCCGCCGCAGCCCGGCCAGCGCCAGCTGCACACCGCAGGTGAGCACCGTCGCGATCCAGGCCCCCCGGCTGAAGGACACGGCCAGCGGCAGCAGCAGGCCGAGCGCGCACACGCCCGCCGTCACCCGCTGCCGTACCGGTGACCGGCCCAGCGCCAGCCCCAGCGCGCAGACCAGGCCGAACGACACCACGGTCGCCATGCCCATCACGTCCTGCGGCCCGAACGTGCCGACCGCGCGGATCTCCTCGCCCTGGTACGACGCCCCGGTCCCGGTGAGGTACTGGTACACCCCGACCGCGCCCTGCCACCCCGCGAGCCCCACGAACGACCAGGCCAGCAGCCGGAAGTCGGCACGGTCCCGGATCAGCAGCAGGACCGCGGCGGGGACCAGGACGAACACCTGGAGATAGCGGCCGAGGCCGGTCAGCCCGGCCCCCGGGGAGGACGCGCCGGCCGCCGCGACGGCCAGGCCCACCACCGGCATGCCCAGCACCACCGCGGCCGTCGCCGACAGCGGCCGCCGCCGCTCCCGTACCGTGCGCACCGCGGCGTACAGCACCACCAGCGCGGACACCGCGTCCGCCGGTCCCGCCCCGCTGTCACCGCCGGCCGGGGTGAGCGGCAGCGCGAGGACCGCGAGCACGGCGGCCGCGGCGAGGACCGGCGGCAGCCGCAGGGGCCTGGCCGGGGAGAGTGCGAAACTCATCGTCAGCTCCCCGTCGAGCGCACGAGCGCGGCCGCGGTGCGCAGCAGGATGCAGATGTCCTGCCACAGCGACCAGTTGTCGATGTAGGCGTTGTCGAAGCGGGCCCGGTCCTCGATGGAGGTGTCGCCGCGCAGCCCGTGGATCTGGGCGAGTCCGGTGATACCGGTCCGCATCCGGTGGCGGGCCGCGTAGCCCGGGTAGGTCTGGCTGAACTGGCCGACGAAGTACGGCCGTTCGGGGCGCGGGCCGACCAGGCTCATGTCGCCCCAGAGCACGTTCCACAGCTGGAGCAGCTCGTCCAGGGACGTCTGGCGCAGGAACCGGCAGAAGGGGCTCATCTCGCTCTCGCCCGCCACGCTCCAGCGCGTCGCGGCCTCGTGCGCGTCGACCGGGCGGTGGGTGCGCAGCTTCAGCAGGGTGAAGGGGCGCCCGTCGCGGCCGATGCGCTCCTGCCGGAAGACCACGCCGGGTCCGTCGGTGAGTCGCAGCACCGCCGCGCACACCAGGAGCAGCGGACTGACCAGGACCAGCGCCGACCCGGAGACGACGATGTCGAGGACCCGCTTGCCGGCGCTGCCGCGGCGCCGCGAGCGCATCTCGAGGCGGCGGCAGGAGAACCCGGCGAGCTGGTCGCGCATCTCGTACGCCGGTGAGTCCGCGTCGACCTCCCAGACCACGCAGCCCGACTCGGCCAGCGCCCGCAGCAGCGGGCCCTGTTCGGTACGGACGGCGGGGTGGACGGTGAGGACGGCCCGGACCCCGTTCTGGATGAGGGCCCGCTCGACCTCCTCGCCGGTGGTCAGCACGGGCAGCCCCTCGGGGCCCTCGGGATGCTCGGCGACGACACCGACCGGCCGTACGCCGAAGCCCGGGTGGCGCAGCACGGCGGCGGCGACCCGCTGGGCGGTGGCGGCGGGGCCGATGACCAGGGCGGCGCGCGGGTGGCGCAGCAGGGCCAGGCGGCGGCGCCAGTGCACCAGACCGCGGCCGGCACAGGCCGCCGCCGCGTGCAGGACGCAGCCCAGCAGCAGGGTGCGGGCGGGCAGCGCGCGGTCCGGGTACCAGGCGGCGACGGCGGCGGCGAGGCCCAGCCAGACGACGGCGATCCGGCCGCAGACCGCCGGGAGTTCGTCCAGGATCCCGGCCACCCGCCCGGTGGGCTGCGGGCGCAGCAGTATCGCCCCGGACACCAGGAGACCGACCAGGACGGGCCGGCCCACGGCCTCGTCGAGGGCGACCGCGCCGAGCAGCGCGGCGCACAGGTCGGCGGCCAGCAGCGGCGCCGGGGAGGCGGGCCGCGCGGGCGGCCGCCGCGGCGGGAACCGGAAGCCTCCGACGGTGCGGGCCGGCAGGACCGAGACGGGCGAGAGTCCGTGCTCCCGTGGCTGCGGGCCGGGGGAGGGGACGGTGCTTTCCGCGGTCACGAGTGGATGGACTCCCTGCACTCAAAGGACATGAGCGGCCGCCCGCCGAGGAGTTCGCGGTACAGCTCCGCGACCGCCTCCGCCGTGCGCCGCACATCGTGCGTGGACTGGACGTGCCGGCGCCCCCGGTCGCCGAGCGACGCGCGCAGCTCCGGGTCGAGCAGCAGCCCGGCGACGGCACCGGCCAGCACGCCGGGCCGCCCCGGCGGCACCAGGCAGTGCGCGGCGTGCCCGGGCGGCAGGCTCTCGCGGGCGCCGTCGACATCGGTGACCAGCACCGGCCGCCCGCAGGCCATCGCCTCCAGCGGGGCCAGCGCCATGCCCTCCCAGCGCGAGGGCAGCACCACCAGGTCGGCGGCCCGGTACCAGGGGCGGGCGTCCGCGACGGCGCCGGCGAACGTGACGGAGGAGGGGGCGAGCCGGCGCAGCGCCTCGCCGTCCGGCCCGTCGCCGACCAGGGCCAGCCGGGCGCCCGGCACCCGGCGCAGTACCTCGGGCCAGGCCCGCAGCAGCACGTCCTGGCCCTTCTGCGGGCACAGCCGGCCGACGCAGACGACCAGGGGTGCCCCGGCCTCGGACGGGCCCCGGTTGTCCGGGGCGTCCGGGGCTCCCGGGGCTCCCGGGGTGAAGTGCTCGGTGTCGATGCCGTTGGGGATGACGGAGTACTGGGCGCGAATCCCGGCGCGCACGCCGGTCGCGCGCTCCGCCTCGCTGACACACACCACCCGGTGCGCCCAGCGCGCTCCCCACCGCTCCCACCGCAGCGCCAGCGCGGCGGTGACTCCGCCGACCGCCTCGAAGGACCAGGCGTGCGGCTGGAACAGGGTCGGGACACGGCCGCGCACGGCCAGGCGGCCGGCGAGGCCCGCCTTGGCGCTGTGCGTGTGCACCAGCTCCGGCCGCACCTCGTCGAGCAGCCGGCTGAGCCGTCGTACCTCGTCCCGGAGACCGGCGCCCGGGGAGCGGTCGGCGCGCCACCCGCGCACCTCGGCGCCCAGTTCCCGCGCGGCCTCGGCCAGTTCACCACCGGGGCAGGCCACCGTGACCCGCAGACCGGCTGTGAGCTGGGCCTTCGTCAGGTCCAGGACCACCCGGGCCACCCCGCCCTCGACGGGTTGCGCCAGGTGCAGGACCCGTCGCCGAGGGTCGGTTGCTGATCGGTGCATACGCGGTATTCCTCGCTCACGGGGGGCGCTCGGGACTGCGGGCGGAAACGCGCCGCACTACTGCACGTCCACGGCGGCGAAGAGCGCGCCCGCCCACGCCGCGTCGCGCTGGGAAACGAGCTCAAAGGTCAGCTGGTCACCGCCCTGCGCGAGACCGGTGCCGAGATCGAACACATCCGAGTCGTAGCCGAGCGTGTTGTCGTACGCCGGCTCACGCCGGGCGCGTACCCGGTCGGGGTCGTTGATCGTGGAGTTGAGTACGTCGTCGGCCGGGTCGGCGAAGTCGCCGAGCGGGGTGGGGGCACGACCGGCGAGGGAGTATGTGAGCGAGTCACCGGTGCCGCCCCGGTCGCCGTTGTAGGCCACCAGACCCACCCGGCCGCCGGCGCCACGCGGGACACGTAGCCCGTTCAGCCGTATCCCGGCCGCCCGGTCGAGGGAGTCGAAGCCGTCCCAGAGGGCGAGCGTGCGCAGCGGCTCCGCCGGGTTCTGGTACGCCACCAGCAGCGTCCAGCCACCCCAGGCGCCGGCCCCGGACCTGCCCATGGCCACGTTCACCTGGCCGACCGTCCACAGTCCGGAGCCGCTCGACCGGACCAGGTCGGTGATCTCCGCCGAGGCCTGGAAGGCGTCCGCGCCGTCCTTCGCCCGGTGGCCCACGACCGTGTCGGCGAGCAGTTCCTTGTACTGGCCGCCGGGTTCGGCGATCAGCACCCGCGCGTCGTCCTTGGCCGGCTTCTGCTCGCCGGCCAGCAGATTGCCGCCCCAGTACAGCCGCGCGTACGTCACCCGGGAGCCCTCCGGCAGCCGGAGCTCGGCGCGTGAGGAGTTGTAGGTGTTCGGGTCGTCGTCGACATCGACGTAGAACATGTCGAAGTTCCCGTTCACCGCCGGGACCCGGCCCTCCCGGGCCGCCGAGCAGAGCGGTTCGGCCGGGAGTCCGAGTGTCGTACGGCAGCTGACGGAGGCGTTGGCCGCGCGGGCGAAGCCGCCTCGCTGCACCACGTGGTAGCGCTCGGCGAAGGGGATGCGCGGGGCCTCGGGGGAGGGCGGGGCGGCCGGAGCGGTCGCCCGGCCGGTGCCCGGTGCCCAGATCGCGGCTAGGGCGAGCGCGCTCACCGACGCACGGCGCAGCGGCGGGCCCAGGGGATTGCGCATGACCGGCTTCGCCCTTTCGGGAAGGGAGGGGGGAGGCGGGAAGAGGGGGAAGAGTGCGATGTGATGCCAATACGGGTAAGTCAGGAGGTGCGCAACTCTAGCCTTTTTCCGCACTAATCGGTCGAAACCGAGCAAGTGTGTCGGAATGGTGAAGGGGTCTTCCGGGAGATCACTCTTCTGGCGGCACAACCCGAGCCGGTGCCGCGCGTTGACACGGCGCTGGGCATCCGCCCGGATGTTTGTTTCGACCCCAAGGAGCACCTCTCCATGTCGCGTATCGCGAAGGGCCTGGTCCTGTCCACCGCCGCCGTCGCGGCCGTCGCCGGCGCCGTCGGCGTGGCCGCGGCCGACAGCGGCGCGAACGGCGCCGCCGCCCACTCCCCGGGCCTGGTGTCTGGCAACGTGATCGAGGTTCCGATCCACGTGCCGGTCAACGTCTGCGGCGACACGATTGACGTGATCGGCCTGCTGAACCCCGCGTTCGGCGAAACCTGCCTCAACGACTGACGCTGCGGCTTCTCCCTTCGGCCGGCCGGCTGCCCGCGCAACCCGCGGGCGGCCGGCCGGTTCGTGCGTGTGGGCACGGCTTCCGCGCGTGCCTCGCTCGGGCGTTCCCCCGAACGGCCGGAGTCGGGGCGGAAGGGGCGAGGCGGCCTGGCAGGGCACCTCATCAGGGACGATGCCGGCGGCACGGAAAGCGGTCGGTGACGGTCGGCGGTCGAGCTGTTGCAGGCCGACGCGGGTGATCTCACGGTGGGCAGCAAGTCCCACGCACATCGAAAGGAACACCCATGCGTGCTCTGCCCGCACGGCGTCTCGCGTCCACCGCGCTCTGCGCCCTTCTTCTGGCCGGGATCACCGGCCCGGCGGCCGTCGCCGCCGACTCGGCCCGTGAGCGCACCCACGCGAAGTCCCAGGCGCCCGTCCCCGGGGCCGACGCGCTGCTCGCCCAGGTCAAGTCGCTGGGCAACCTCGGGACCGTGCTCAAGCCGGTCACCGACCTGCTCAACACCGTGCTCGCGGCGGACAACGGCCAGCTGACCGCCGCTCAGGCCACCCAGCTCGGCGACGCCGTGAAGGCGGCCATCGCCCAGGTCACGGCGGCGGCCCCGGCCGCGGCCCCGTTGTCCGCGGCCTCCCCGGCGGCGGCGAAACCGACGACCCCGGCGGCGCATGCGGCGATCCCGGCCCCTGCGACGACCCCGACGGCGCCTGCGGCGATCCCAACGGCGCCTGCGGCGAAGCCGACCGCCCCGACGACGGCCGCGCCCTCCGCCACGACCGCGAACCCGACCGCCCCCGCGGCGAATCCGACCGCCCCCGCCACCCCGGCCCTGCCGTCGGCGCCGACCGTGCCGAGCGCCCCCGCCATGCCTGTCGCGTTCCCCGCGCCGGCCGCGGCCCAGGCCAAGGGCCTCGGTGGCGCTCCCGCCGCCAAGGACCTGACCGGCGACGCGCTGACCGCCCTGCAGACGGCGGTCGACAACCTCCTCAAGGCCGCCACCTCCGGTGACGTCAGCCAGGTGCTGCCGGCCGCCACCGCCGTCGTGACCGGCCTGGTCAACCTGCTCGCCGCGATCCTGCTCGGCAGCGGCCTGCCCGCGCCCAACCTGCCGGGACTGCCGAGCCTGCCGAGCCTGCCCGCCGTGCCCAGCCTGCCGGTCTCCACCCCCCTCCCGCTGCCCCCGAACTGACCGACCCGACCGGCCTCACGGGCCTGCCGGTGCCGACCGGCTTCACCGGGCCGACCGGCCTCACGGTCTTGCCCGGCCTGCCCGGCCTCACCGGCCCCTCTTCGGTCGCCGGACCTCTCGGGGATCTCATATGTCTTCCGGGCGTGGGGTTTCCGGGCTGCTGGGGCGTCGTTAGGCACGGCGTCAGCATTTCCCCTGGTGGCTTCCGTTGCGTGGCTCGCGCCGCCGCAAGTCGCCGAAGAAAGGAACACGATGAAGTCTCTGAAGGCTGCCGCTGTCGTTGCCGGTTCCGTGGCCCTCGCCGGCTTCGCCGCGCCCGCGTTCGCCTCCAACAACGCCGACCTGACGCCCACCAGCCTCAACGGCGCCGTGAACACGCTCACCAAGAGCCCCCTGACCCTGGACCAGGCGATGCCGCTGAAGCACCAGTCGGACGCCCTCAACACCGAGAACAAGCGCTCCGTGCTCCACAAGGTCAAGCGGACGACCGGCGCCGTCAACCAGCAGCGCAGCCCGCTGCTCGGCGGTCTGCCGCTGCAGGGCTGAGGCCGGGCGGGAACGATTCGAGGGACGCCGTACCGGCGTCCCTCGTTCGTGTGGCCGCACCGCCGGCTGTCCGCCGGTCGGGTGAGCGGGCGCCCGGCCGCCCCACCGCCCGTCGATAAGGTCACGCGGTGACCTCAACCCCAAGCGCGACCCGCCCCTTCCGCCCGGCCGACCTCGGCACGGTCGCCGTGCTGGCCTGGAGCGGCGAGGCTCCCGACGGCAGTGACATGCCCTATCTGCTGGCCTACTCCCTCGGCGACGCCGCGGGCGGCGCGGAGGCCACCTCGGCCGCCGTCGAGGCGCTGCTGGAGAACAACGGACTGCCGGTCGGCGGCGACCTCGTCGACGGCACCGCCCGGCCCCGCCTGCCCGTCACCCTGCTGGTCGAGTCCGGTACGGCCGTCCTCAACCTGGCCCCGCTCAACGCCCAGTGCCCCGCGCCCGAGGAGTGGCTCGCCGCCGTCGACGAACGCGGCTACGCCTACCTGGTGTTCACCACCCGGCCGTGGCCCGGGGGCGTGCCCGGCAGGCCCGTCGAGGCGGCGGCGCTCAAGGACTTCGCCGGGGCCGAGGAGACCCTGACGGCCGCCGCGCACATCGTGCTGCCCGCCCGCAGCCTGCGCGGCTGATGCCGGGAACCGCAGCCGCCGGCCGGGGGTTCGCGCTGCTCACGGTGGTCGCGGGGGCGGCCGGACTGCTGGCCTCCTGGGTCATCACCCTCGACAAGTTCAAGCTGCTGGAGAACCCGCGCTTCGTCCCCGGGTGCAGCCTGAACCCGGTGGTGTCCTGCGGCAGCGTGATGAAGAGCGACCAGGCGGCGGCGTTCGGGTTCCCCAACCCGATGCTGGGCCTGGTGGCCTACGGCGTCGTGATCTGTGTCGGCATCAGCCTGCTGGCCGGCGCCCGCTTTCCCGCCTGGTACTGGCTGACCTTCGACGCGGGGTGTGTCTTCGGCGTCGGTTTCGTGTCCTGGCTGCAGTTCGAGTCGCTGTACCGGATCAACGCGCTCTGCCTGTGGTGCTGCCTGGCCTGGGTCGCCACCATCCTCCTGTTCTGGTACGTCACCTCCTTCGCCGTACGCCATCGGTTCCTGCCCGCGCCCGCCTGGCTGCGCGACTTCCTCGGCGAATTCACCTGGGTACTTCCGCTGCTGCACATCGGGGTCGTCGGCATGCTGGTCCTGACCCGCTGGTGGGACTTCTGGACGAGCTGAACAAGGGACTTCGGGACGAGCTGATGAGTGAACAGCCGACTAATGCTGCACCCGGGCGAAATGTGAACTGATGCCGTTTTTCGGCTCGTTACCCGGTACGGACGTCGCTCCTCCCGCTCCTGAAAGGACCCGTACCCGACATGAAGCCGACCACCCGAGGATCCGTTGCCGCCGTCGTCACGGGCGTCGCGGTCGCCGTGGGCGCCGTGGGCGCCGCCGCCACGCCCGCCGCCGCCATCCCGACGGTGCCCGTCCCCGTGCCGCTGGACGGCGTCGAGAAGTCCCTGAACATGGAGATGCCCAAGCTCGGCATGGAGCTGCCGCTGTTCATCCCCGGCGTCCCCGAGGGACCGCGCTACGTCCAGGGCCGGCTCCTCCCGGACCGGACGCTGCCGCAGGTGCCGCTCAACGGCGGGCTGCCCGGCGTCGGCCTCAGGGCGCCGCTGCCGCACCCCCTCGGCGACGGCTACGACCACATCGATGTCGACACCCCGGCCTCCGGCCTGCGCACCCTCACTCCCGGCCTGGCGCTGGTCGCCCCGCTCACCGCGCCCGACCCGCAGCACCTCGGCATGCCGGCCCCGCAGGTGCCCGACGCCGGCGTGCTCGCGCCGGCCCTGCAGACGGTCGTCGGCGGCGACCTGGGCGCCGGCCCCGGCCGCTGACCCGTCGCTGCGTTCGGCCGCCACACCGGCCGCTCCCCGGTCCCGGCCGTGCGCCGGATGGCGGCGAGGCGGTGACCGGGCGGCCCCTCGGGCGGTTACCGGTACCGACAGCGATCGGTGAACCGTACGAGGAGTGAGCATGGTCGTCGGAGCAGGCGGTGTGGCGGTGGGCGCGGAGCCGGGGGCCGGGCGGCCGGACAGAGCCGGGGCGGGCGGGCCGACGCGGCGCGAGGTGACCCGGGGGCTGCTCGCCTCCGTGGCCGCCCTGGCGCTCGCCCCGGTCGTCGCCGCCTCCGGCCCGGTGCCCCCGGCGGACGGTCCTGCGGGCACCTCCTTCGACGAGACCTACCGGGGCCGCCGTATCCGCGGCGTCCTGGTGCCGGTGGCGGGCCGGGCCGACGACGGGCTCGAGTGGCAGGTCACCGTGGCGGGCCGGCCGCTGCATCTGATGCGGCGGGCCGACGGCACCTGGCTGAGCATGGTCGACCACTACAGCTCGTACCCGACCCCGCTGGAGGCGGCCCGGGCGGCCGTCGACGAGATCGGGCCCGGGCAGCGGCTGCGCGACCTGGCCCCGGGGCCGATGGGCGGGGGACATCTGCACATGGGGGGCGACCATGGCGTACGTGCGTAAGGACGTCGGCAGGCTGACGGCCGGCGAGCGCAAACGGCTCGTCGACGCCTTCCTGGAGGTCAAACGGCGGGGCGAGTACGACGAGTTCGTGCGGATGCACATCGACCACTACACCGCCGACGGCGAGCGAGGGCTGCGCACCGCCCACATGGCCCCCTCCTTCCTGCCCTGGCACCGCCGGTTCCTGCTGGAACTGGAGCGCGCCCTGCGCCGCGTGGACGGGTCGGTGACCGTGCCGTACTGGGACTGGACCAAGGACCGTACGGCGTCCTCCGTCCCGTGGACCAGGGACCTGCTCGGCGGGAACGGCCGGGCCCGGGACCAGCAGGTGATGACCGGGCCGTTCGCCTATTCGGCCGGGCACTGGACCATCAAGGAGGGCGTCACCGACGGCGAGTTCCTCGCCCGGGATCTGGGCCGGGCCCGCGACCCGATCGCCCTGCCCACCAAGGCCCAGCTCGCCCAGGCGCTGGACGACCCGGTGTACGACGTCGCCCCCTGGGACTCGACCGTCAGGCGTGGCTTCCGCAACAAGCTGGAGGGCTGGGGGTCCGGCAGCGGCAGCACGTCCTGGCGCAACCACAACCGGGTGCACCGCTGGGTCGGTGGGGCGATGCTCGGCGGCGCCTCCGTCAACGACCCCGTCTTCTGGTTCCACCACGCCTTCGTCGACCTGCAGTGGGAGCGCTGGAAGGCCCGGCACCGAGCGCACCGCTATGTGCCGGCCAGGCCGCCCGGCCGCGGCGACCCGCAGCACCGACGGGTCGTCGCCCGCGGCGAGAAGCTGCCGCCGTGGGACGTCACCCCCGGGTCGCTGGAGGACCTGAGCCGGATCTACCGGTACGCCTGAGCCGCCCCGGACACGGGAGGCGTCCCGGCACGGGAAGAGCCCCGGCACCCAGGGTGCCGGGGCTCCTCCGCTGGCGGTGGCTCAGCTGCCGTAGCCGCCGCTCTTGCCGTAGCCGCCCTTGTTGTCGCCGCCCTTGTTGTCGCCGCCCTTGAGGTGGCCTTCGTTGACGCAGGCGTTGCCGAACGCCGGGTCCAGCAGACCGATCACGTCGATGGTGTTGCCGCACACGTTGACCGGGACGTTGACCGGGACCTGGATGGTGTTCCCGGACACCACGCCGGCGGAGCCGACGGCCTCACCCTGGGCGCCCGCGTCGGCCAGAGCCAGGCCGGCTCCGCCGATCACCACTGCGCCGGTGCCGAGAGCGACGGCGGCAGCCTTCGCGATGCGAGACATCAGTTCTCCTTCTTGTTGCTCGGGGAGTGCGGCGGCAGGACCAGCCGCCGCACTCCCCGTTCAACGCCCCGACCTGCGGCTGGTCACGCCGATCACCGGACGATCACTCCAAGGGCCCGAGTCGGGGCAGCCGCCGTACCGCGGAACCCGCCAGGAAGACCCGGATGTTCCGCACCGCCCGGCCCCAGTTCGTCGTGTGGTTGGCGTAGCAGACACGGCCGTCGGCGCGCCCGAAGGAAGCCCGGGGCCGTACTCGAAATGCGGCCGCCGGCACGTGGGCGCCGCAGTCCCCGGCAGGCGCCACCGTCCTGGTGCTGATGGCGCTGCTCACCACCGCCATGACCACCCCGCGCTGACCCGTATCCGCAAGGAGGTCGACGAGGACCTCGGGCAGGAACAGGCCGGAATCGGCCAGGACGAACCCGCTCTGCAGCCTGCGAGCCCCGCTGACCTGCGCCTTCGGGCACGGCGGCGGCGTCAGCCCCCGACCGGCGAATAGTTCCAGCCCTGATGGTTGGCAGATTGCTAGTTGGAAGCTTGATAGATAAGCAGGTTGACGATATTCTCACGGTACGACAACGCGGCAGTGAGGGAGAGAGCGATGAGTCAGGACTTCAAGAACCTCGACATGACGATGATGTTCGCGATCCACGACGCCCTGCGACGCGAGCTGGAGCGGATAGCCCGGATCACCGCGCGGGTCGACGAGGACCCCCGGCACGTACTGAGCACCGCCGTCGGCTGGGAGCTCTTCAAGAAGTTCCTGACCATCCACCACACCTCCGAGGACGTGAAGATCTGGCCGGTCATGGAGGCGGCGCTGGCCGGCCAGAACTCCGAACTGGCGCTGCTCGCCGACATGGAGGCCGAGCACGGCGTCATCGACCCGCTGCTCGCCGACATCGACGCGGCCCTGGCCGACCGCGACTCCGGCCTGGAGCGCCTGACCGGCCTGACCGACACCCTCTACACCCAGCTCGGCGGTCACCTCGACCACGAGGAGCGGGACGCCCTGAAGCTGATGGACATCACGCTCTCCCAGGAGCAGTGGGCGGCCTTCGCGGGCGAGCAGCGCACCCGCGTCGGCGACGACTCCGCCCGCTACCTGCCCTGGCTGCTCGACGAGGTCGACGCCGCGAAGGCCGCCAAGCTCCTCGGCAACCTGCCCGAGCCGCTGCGCAACGCCTACGAGAGCGATCTGCGCAAGGCCTACCAGGACCTCGACATCTGGACCCCCAAGACCGCCTCCACCACCCGCTGACCGGACCCCGAGGGCCCCGCTCGCCCCCCAACCCTGAGACAGACACGGAGACATCCCATGTCGCTGCAAGACCGCACTCAGGCCGTCCCCAAGGCCGCGGCTCCGCCGCAGCAGGACGGCAAGCCCGGACTCGCGTTACTCGTGATCGCCACGGCCCAGCTCATGCTCGTCCTCGACAACACGATCGTCGCCGTCGCCCTGCCGAGCATGCAGAACGCTCTGGGGCTGAGCGAGTCCAGCCTCGGCTGGATCGTGACCGCCTACGCGCTCGCCTTCGGCGGCCTGCTGCTGGCCGGCGGCCGCGCCGGCGACCTCTTCGGCCGCCGCCGGGTCTTCCGCACCGGCCTGATCCTGTTCACCGCCGCCTCGCTGCTCGGCGGCCTGGCCCAGAGCGGTGAACTCCTGATCGCGGCCCGCGTCATCCAGGGCGCGGGCGCCGCGATCGCCGCCCCCACCGCCCTGTCCCTGCTCGCCACCACCTTCCCGGCGGGCCCCGCCCGCAACAAGGCGCTCGGCGTCTACGGCGCGATGGGCGGCCTCGGCTCGGTCGTCGGCCTGCTGCTCGGCGGCGCGCTCACCGAGTACCTCAGCTGGCGCTGGGTGATGTTCGTGAACGTCCCGATCGCCCTGGCCGTCCTGTTCGGCACCAGCGTCCTCGTCGAGGGCGAGCGCGAGCGCGGCAAGGTCGACGTGCCCGGCGCGCTCACCGCGACCCTCGGCTTCGGCTCGCTCGTCTACGCCATCAACCGCGCCGGCGACAAGGGCTTCGGCGACGGCGTCACCCTGATCGGCCTCGGCATCGCACTCGTCCTGATCGTCGCCTTCGTGGCCGTCCAGCGCTCCAGCCGGGCGCCGATGATCCCGAGCGGTGTGCTGGCCGACAAGGGCCGGGTCGGCGCCAACCTGATCATGTTCCTGGTCGGCGCGGGCATGCTCGCCACCTTCTACTTCCTGACCCTCTATCTGCAGATCGTCAAGGGCTACGCCCCGATGGTCACCGGCGTCGCCTACCTGCCCTTCGCCCTCGGCATGGGCATCGCGGCCGGCGGTCTCGGCCCGCAGCTGCTCGCCAAGATGCCCGAGCGCAACGTCGTCGCCCTCGGTCTGCTGATCGGTGTCGCGGGCATGGTCTGGTTCAGCTTCATCGAGCCCGGCCAGAACCCGTGGGCGGCCCTGCTGCCGGCCCAGCTGGTCGCCGGTCTCGGCCTCGGCATGGTCTTCGTGGCCGTCACCATCGTCAGCGTCCGCGGGATCGCCCCGCAGGCCACCGGCGCGGCCTCCGGCCTGGTCAACACCGCCCAGCAGATCGGCGGCGCCATCGGCCTCGCCGCGCTGGCCGCGGCGGCCACCGCCATCACCGACCACGAGCTGCCGGGCAGCGTCCCGCACGCCCTGACCACCGGCTACTCGTACGGGTTCCTGTTCGGCGGCGGCCTGTACCTGCTGGCCCTGATCGTGGCCCTGATCACCCTGCCGGGCACGGTCCCCCGGCCCCAGCAGGACGGCGAGCCCGCTCCCGCCGCCCTGTGACCCGGCCCCGGCGGCCCCGCCCTGTCCACCCGGGCGGGGCCGCCGGCACCCCGGGACCGTCCCGGGCGTTCCCGGGGCGGTGCAGCGAGCCGAACGGTGTGCGAGCCGGTGCATATACTCGGAAAGGAGGTGCTGTCTTGCGGAGTTCAGGCGATTCTGGCGGTGAGCGAGGTCCGGTGACCCGGACGGAGGAGACCGCGGAGATTCCCGGAGTCCTCCCGGATGCGCTCACCGGCTTCATCGGCTACCTCCTGCGCCGGGTCTACGCGCAGTTCGCCGCCAGCGGCGACGGCGGCGACAACGACTCCCGCGACTTCCTGGTCCTGGACGCGCTCACCGGCCACGACTGGGAGTCCCAGCTCGACCTCGCCGAGCGGCTCGGCATCAACCGCACCATCATGGTCGGCGTCATCGACCGGCTCGAGGGCCGGGACGAGGTCCGGCGCACCCGCAACCCCGACAACCGGCGCCAGTACGTGCTCTCCCTGACCGACCGGGGCCGGGAGGCCGTGGAGGCCAGGCGGCGGGCGGTCGCCGAGCGGGACGCCAGGCTCACCGCCGTACTCACCCCCGAGGAGACCGCCCGGCTCGACGAGCTGCTGGCCCGGCTGCTGCCGGAGTCCGCGCAGCCGCTCGTGCAGGGCACCGAGTACCTGGTCGCGCAGGCCCATCACCGGCTGCGCAAGCACGGCGACGACAAGCTGGCCGGCACCGGGCTCAGGGTGCGCCACTACGGGCCGCTGTCCGCCCTCGACGTCCTCGGGGCCATCTCCCAGCAGCGGCTCGCCGAGCTGCTCGCCATCACCGGGCCCGCCGCCTCCCAACTGGTCGACGAACTCGTCAAACTGGGCCTGGTGCGCCGCGGCCGCGATCCGCACGACCGCCGCCGCTACGCCCTCGAAGTGACCGAACTCGGCCGCGAGCAGCTCGCCGTGGTGACCCGCGCCGTCGCGGAACTTGCCCGGGAGGTCTCCGCCCTGCTCGGCCCCGGCGGCGAGGAGGAGCTGCGCGAGCTGCTGCTGAAACTCCTCGCCCCGACCCATTCCGGACCCGCTTTCTCCGAGAACGCCAAGTCGTCTCTTTCCGCCAGGGGTTGACCCTCCGGGCGCTCCTGTGCCGTTGCACGCGAGATGCCCGGCAGCGCGGTTCCTCGGTCCGGGAGCACCTCGGTCCGGGAGCACCTCGGTCCGGGAGCACCTTCTGACAACGATGTCACCCTCGGTTGGTCCGGGGCCGACGCGCTCCGCGTGCGATGCTGGGAGCGGGATGACCGGGAGGCGGCGGACGCGATGGACTGGGCTGGGTTCGCGGAGCGGCTGGCGTCGTTGGCGCGGGACCTGCTGGCGCAGGAGTCGGTCGACGCCACCCTGGCCCGGATCACCGATTCGGCCACGGAGCTGGTGGAGGGCTGCGACGCGGCGGGCATCCTGGTGGTGCACGGCAAGGAGGTGCGGACGCTCGCGCCCACGGAGCAACTGGTCATCGACAGCGACCGGCTCCAGGAGCGGCTGGGCGAGGGGCCGTGCTTCGACGTCGCCCGCGACGAGAACGGGGAGCGGGTGTACCGCATCCGGGACTTCACCCAGGAGCAGCCCAGCTGGCCGGAATTCACTCCCCGGGCCCACCGGCTGGGCGTGGGCAGCATGATGGGTTTCCTGCTCTACACCGAGGACGAGGAACTCGGCGCGCTGAACATCTACTCCCGCCGGCCCGGTGCCTTCACCGAGGCCAGTGAACTGGCCGGCTGGCTGCTGGCCTCCCATGCGGCGGTCGCCTTCTCCAGCGCCCGCACCCAGGCCCAGCTGGAACAGGCCGTCGCCACCCGTCACCTGATCGGCGAGGCCATGGGGATCCTGATGGGCTGCCACCACCTCACCGAGGAACAGGCCTTCGACGTGCTGCGCCGCTACTCGCAGGAGAACAACATCAAGCTCCGCGAGGTCGCCCGCCGGGTCTGCGAACAGGGCCCGCTGTCCTGACCGACGGTGTGGGCGGGCGGCTGTCCGGGGAGCCGGCGTACGACGTCGACAACAAGCCCTTTCTCGACTGCCCGCGGCGCCCGTGCCCGTGATCGGCGAAAATCCGCCCGAACGGCCCCGGAGGCGCATCTGACCTGCGGTTCCCCGGGGGAACGGATGGCTGCGGAGTGGGCGCCCCCGGCAGGACTCGAACCTGCGGCCAAGCGCTTAGAAGGCGCCTGCTCTATCCACTGAGCTACGGGGGCCGGCTGTGCTGGCCTCGTACGTCCTGCCCTTGTCGGGCCGGTCCGTGACGTTGCCGGGGACAAGGATAGAACTCCCCGGTCCTCGTCCCGGTTGCTTCGCCTCCGTGGCTCAATGTGGAGGTTCAGTGAAGCGGTCCTGATAATCGCAGGCAGGTACGAATCGTGCATCGCTTTTGGCGCCTGACGCACCGGGTGTTGTGCACTCGTTATGCCTGGACTGTGCCTCCGTCCCAGTCGTCCCTTCCGCCCGTTGTGTTCTGTCGGCGCGCAGACATGTCTATATGCTTCAGAATTCCCCTAAAATTGGGCATTCTTCGCATGTGGTGACCTTGGACGTACGGCCTCAGCTGCTCGACACACTCTCCGCTCTGCGCGACCGTGTCGCCGCCGCACGCTTTCCGTTGCCCCTGGCGGGGGCCGCACGCGCGCGTGCCAATCGCGACGAACTGCTCGCCCAACTCGACGACTATCTGGTGCCCCGGCTCAAAGAACCCGAAGCGCCGCTTCTGGCCGTCGTGGGCGGATCGACCGGTGCCGGCAAGTCGACCCTCGTCAACTCTCTGGTGGGCCGCCGGGTCAGTGAGGCGGGCGTGCTGCGGCCGACCACCCGCACGCCGGTCCTGGTCTGTCATCCGGAGGACCATCACTGGTTCAGCGGCATGCGCGTGCTACCCGACCTCACGCGCGTGTGGGTACCGAACCAGGAACCCGGCGACGACCCCTTCCTCCCCGGCGAGAAACCCGAGCGCGTGCTGCGCGTGGAGACTGTCGACAGCCTCCCGCGCGGACTCGCCCTGCTCGACGCCCCCGACATCGACTCCCTGGTCGTCGACAACCGTGTCCTCGCCGCCGAACTCATCTGCGCCGCGGACATCTGGGTGATGGTCACGACGGCCGCGCGCTACGCCGACGCCGTCCCCTGGCATCTGCTGCGCACCGCCAAGGAGTACGACGCCACCCTGGTGACCGTCCTCGACCGGGTCCCGCACACGGTCGTCTCCGAGGTCTCCCGCCAGTACGGCGCCCTCCTCACCAAGGCGGGACTCGGCGACGTGCCCCGGTTCACGGTGCCCGAGCTGCCCGAGTCCGCGTGGGGCGGCGGACTGCTCCCGGCCACCGCCGTCGCCCCGCTGCGCGCCTGGCTCCTGCAACAGGCCCAGGATCCCGGCGCCCGCCATCACACCCTGGCCCGTACCGCCCACGGTGTCCTCGACTCCCTCAAGGCCCGGATGCCCGAGCTGGCCGGCGCTGCGGCCGCCCAGTACGCGGCGGCCCTGCGCCTGACCTCCGCCGTCGAGTCGGCCTACGACAGCGAGCTCGCGCGCGTGCGCGGCCGGCTCCAGAGCGGCGCCGTGCTCGCCGGTGACGCCCTCAAGCGCTGGCGCGCCTTCCCCGTCGACTGCGCCGCCGGCGAACTCCTGGACGCCCTGGTGGAGAGCCTCGCCGCGCTGCTGCTGTGCGCGGTGACCGCCGCCGACGAACGCATCGACGACTCCTGGCGCCGCGAGCCCGCCTCCGCCGCCCCCGGACTCACCGACCGCGACCCCTCCCTCGAGAGCGCCGAGCACCGCATCGGCATCGCCGTCCGGCGCTGGCGGCGCGAGCTGGAGGAGTACGCCGACGACGAGGTGCGCGAACTCGACCGCAGTGTCGCGCCGGACTCCGAGGCGGTCGCCGCCCTGGTGGCCACCGCGCTGCTCGGCGGGCGCCGCACCCGGGTGGCGGGGGAGCGGCTCGCCGAACGTATCGGCGCCCATGGCGCGCTGCGGCTGCGCGACCGCGCGGGACGGCTGCTCGGCGAGCACGTGGACCGCGTCATGCACGCCGAACGCGAGCGCCGCCTCGCCCCGCTGGACGCCCTGGACGTCCACCCCGAACCCCAGGCCGAACTCATCGCCGCCCTGTCCGTCCTCCAGAAGGAGAGGTGACCGGTGACCGCCGTCACTGACCACGACCACACGGATCACATGGAACGCATGGATCACACCGGTGACTACACAGGTGAGTACACGAGTGACTGCGGCAGTGACCGCACCGGTGACTTCGAAAGCGGCCCGACCGCGGCGGACTCCGCACCGGAGGCCGGACGTGAGCCGGGTCGGGGGCCCGGACGCGAGCCCGCGTCGGACCGCGTACCGGACCGCGTACCGGAACCCGCCCACGACCCCGGTCCGGACCCGGTGAGGGCCGCTGTGAAGGACACCGCGAAGGGCACCGTAATGGAGTCGGCCAAGGACCAGGGGAGGGACTCGGGGAACGGCCCGGGTAATGGCCTGGCGAACAGCCCGGGGAACGGCCTGGGGAGGGACTCGGGGAATGGCCTCGGGAACAGCCCGACGAGGGACTCCGGGAAAGGTTCGGCGTCGGGGAATGGCCTCGGGAACAGCCCGACGAGGGACTCCGGGAAAGGTTCGGCGAAGGGCTCGGGGAAGGGCTCCGCGTCGGACTGCGTGCAGGAGGCCGCGAACGCCCCCGGGGCGCGCCTCGCGAAGGACTCCGTACCGGACGGGCCCCGGGCCCGGCGGGACGGGACCGGCACGGAGCCCGCCGACCCGGCCGAGGGCGCAGCCGCCGAGACCGAGACCGTGCCGCACGCGCGCGTGCAGGAGCAGCGAGAGCAGCGAGAGCAACGCGAGCAGCGGGAACAGCGGGAACAGCGGGAACAGCGGGAACAGCGGGAACAGCGGGAGCAACGCGAGCAGCGGGAGCCGGGCGAGGACGACCCGGGAGCCGCCGACGACGTCTGGGACGACGGCCTCATCGCCCGCCGGGTCAGCGAGACCGCGAAACCGGCCGTCCCCGTCCTGGAGACCCGGGGTCCGGGCGCCCCGCCCCCCGCCCCGCTGGCGTACGACGGACAGCTGCGCTCCCGCCTCGACGCGCTGCGCGAACTCGTCGGCCTCTCCCGTACCCGACTCGACAGCCAGACCCTCTCCGAGGCCGGCCGGGTCCTGGACGAGGCCGCCGCCCGGCGCCGGCTCTCCGGCCAGCACACCGTCGTCGCCATCGCAGGCGCCACCGGAAGCGGCAAGTCGCAGCTGTTCAACGCGCTCGCCGGAGTCGCCATCTCGGAGACCGGCGTACGGCGTCCCACCACCGCCGCGCCCATCGCGTGCAGCTGGAGCGACGGCGGCGCGGCCCTCATCGACCGGCTCGGCATCCCGGGCCGGCTGCGCCGCCGCCCCGTGCACAACCCGGAGGCGGACGCGCAACTGCGCGGGCTGGTCCTGATCGACCTGCCCGACCACGACTCGGCCGTGGTCCAGCACCGCGACCACGTCGACCGGATCCTGAAGCTGGTGGACGCGGTGATCTGGGTCGTCGACCCCGAGAAGTACGCCGACGCGGTGCTCCACGAGCGTTATCTGCGGCCCCTGTCCGGTCACGCGGAGGTCATGTTCATCGTCCTCAACCAGACCGACCGGCTCCCCGGCGAGGCCGCCGACCTGGTCCTCGACGATCTGCGCCGGGTCCTCGACGAGGACGGCGTCGCGCTCGGCGAGTACGGCGAACCGGGCGCCACCGTGCTCGCGCTGTCCGCGCTCACCGGGGACGGCGTCGGCGAACTGCGCGAAAGCCTCGGCCAGTTCGTCTCCGAGCGGGGCGCGGCGGCCCGCCGGGTCGCCGCCGACGTGGACGCCGCCGCGGCCCGGCTGCGGCACGTCTACGCCACCGGGCGCCGCGCCGGGCTCAGCGAGGAGGCGCGCGACGACTTCGCCGCGCGACTGGCCGACGCCGTGGGTGCCACCGCCGCCGGCGAGGCCGCCGAACGGGCCTGGCTGCGCAACGCCAACCGGGCCTGCGGCACGCCCTGGTTGCGGCTGTGGCGCTGGTACCAGGGGCGCGGCGAGCAGCCCACGGGACGCCTCCAGCAGGCCCAGCCGGAGGAGGAGGCCACCGCGCGGCAGCGCGTCGAGCAGGCGGTGCGCACGGTCTGCGACCGGGCCTCGGCCGGACTGCCCGCGCCCTGGGCGCAGGCGGTGCGGGAGGCGGCCGTACGCGGCTCGCAGGGCCTGTCGGAGGCTCTCGACGACCTGGCCGCACAGGCCGGACTGCCTCCGGGGCGACCGCCGCGGCCGGGCTGGTGGCCGGTGGCGGTGCTCGCGCAGGCCGCCATGACGCTCCTCCAGGTGGTCGGCGGGCTGTGGCTGGTGGGGCAGATCACCGGGGTGATGGCGCCCAACCTGGGCGTGCCGGTGCTGCTGATGGTCGCCGGGATCGTCGGCGGGCCGCTGGTCGAGTGGGGCTGCCGGCTGGCGGCACGGGGACCGGCCCGGCGGTACGGCCTGGAGGCCGAGCGCCGCCTGCGGGAAGCGGCGGCCGGGTGCGGCCGGGCCCGGGTACTGGACCCGGTGGCGGCGGAACTGCTGCGCTACCGGGAGGTACGGGAGCAGTACGGCCGGGTGACGCGGGCGGGAGCCGGGGTGGGGTGACGCCGGCGGGAAGATGGGTGTCGCGAGCCCCGTGGCGAGGCCGGGCGGTGTGGTGAGGCCCGCCACGGGCGGCGGAGAGGCGAGGCCCACCACGGGGGTCGCAGTGGTGAGGCCCACCGCCGGGGTCGGAGGTGTGGTGGGGCCTGGGGAGTGGTGGGGCCTGCGGCCGGGGTCGGGGGTGTGCTGATGTCGGTGGGGCCTGGGGAGTGGTGGGGCCTGCGACCGGGGTCGGGGGTGTGCTGATGTCGGCGGGGCCTGGGGAGCGGTGAGGTCTGTGGCCGGGGTCGCAGGGTGTGGTGATGTCGGTGGGGCCCGGAGAGTGGTGAGGCCCGTGGCCGGGGTCGCAGGGTGTGGTGACGTCTGCGGGAGCCGGGCGGGGTGAGGTCCGCCGTGGGGGAGGTGGGTCACTCGTCCGGGCGGTGGGGTTTTCCACAGGCCGCCGGTGGTCCACAGCGCCCGGCGGGTCCGGCCCGGCCACGGCAGTCTGGTCCCGCGGCGATCGCCACGAGGGCGGCCGCCGCGGTGGACACAGCCGTACGGGACGCGCCCGTACGCGGATCCGCCCCGGCCCCGGCGGCCGGGCGTGGGAGGGGTTCGTGATGAACGAGACGTTGGTCTGCGCGGTGGGCAACGTGGCGACGCAGCCGGTCTACCGGGAGCTGGCGGCGGGACCGTCGGCGCGTTTCCGGCTGGCGGTGACCTCGCGCTACTGGGACCGCGAGAAGAGCACCTGGACGGACGGCCACACCAACTTCTTCACGGTGTGGGCCAACCGGCAGCTCGCCACCAACGCGGCGGCCTCGCTGTCCGTCGGCGACCCGGTCGTCGTGCAGGGGAGGCTGAAGGTGCGCACCGAGACCCGGGAGGGCCAGCAGTGGACCTCCGCCGACATCGACGCGGTGGCGATCGGCCACGACCTCGCCCGCGGTACGGCGGCCTTCCGGCGGGCCGGGAAGCCGGAGACGGCTGCACCGGCACCACCCCGGCCGGAGCCGGACTGGGAGACACCGGCGGAGTCCCCCGACACCGCCGTGCAACAGCAGCCGGAACCGGTGGCGGTGACGTGAAGTCGCTCCGGACGGCACGCCGTTCGCCACGGCCTGACCGAACTGCGGCCGATTGATCGCCTCTTGACGCTCTATCGGCGGGTGCACTGCGAAGTGCCCACCGCGACGACCTGGTGGATTTGTCGATAGGCGCTGCTCATTCGGCGTCCCGCGATAACGATTACGGATCGGATCGCTCATCCGACCATCTCACCGGGAATGGGCGGTCCGACTGATCCATAGGATGCCGGGCGTGGCCCCTGGGGCCGCTGATTCTGCTGGTGGGACCACCCCCCGCGTTCAAGGGGTCCTGCTCGAAGGGGAATTCTGTGCTCGCTGCGTTCTCTGGTTCCTCGGCGCCCGGTGCGTCCGCCAGGCACTCCGGTACGCCCGTGTCCGCGAGAGGCGTGACCCGCCTCGCCGCCGCGGCACTGACGTCCGGGCTGGTGGCCGCCGTCGCGCTGACCGGTGCCGGCCGGGCCGCGGCCGACGACGGCACCACCCAGAGCCAGAGCGGGGCGACGGCGACCATAGGCGGCCTGAAGACCTACGGCGAGGCCGTCGTGCACGGCGACAGCGGTGACGAGCAGGTGGCCGCGGGCCTGTTCGAGATGTCCGTGGACGGCGGCGGCATGCTCCAGACGTACTGCGTCGACCTCCACAACCCCACCCAGCGGGACGCCAAGTACCACGAGGCGGCCTGGAGCGGCACCTCGCTGGGCGCCAACAAGAACGCCGGCAAGATCCGCTGGATCCTGCAGAACTCCTACCCGCAGGTCAACGACCTCGCCGCGCTCGCCCGCAAGGCCGGAGCCGGCAGCCTCACCGAGCAGGACGCGGCGGCGGGCACCCAGGTGGCGATCTGGCGATACTCCGACCCGGACGCCGGTGCGGACGTCGACGCCGTCGACCCGCAGGCCGAGAAGCTCGCCGACTACCTGGAGAAGAACGCCCACGGCCAGACCGAGCCGCAGGCCTCGCTGACCCTGGACCCGCCCGCGGTCTCCGGCCGGCCGGGCGGCCTGCTCGGCCCGGTCACGGTCCACACCAACGCGCGCACCGTCACCGTGGTCCCGCCCGCCGACGCGGCCCTGACCGGCGTACGGATCACCGACAAGACCGGCAAGCCGGTCACCACGGCGCAGGACGGCACCCAGCTGTACTTCAAGGTCCCCGACGACGCCACGGACGCGTCCGCCGAACTCGCCGTCCAGGCGTCGACCACCGTCCCGGTCGGCCGCGCCTTCACCTCCGAGAGCCGCAGTCAGACCCAGATCCTGGCCGGCTCCAGCGAGTCCACGGTCGCCGCGACCGCGAACGCGACCTGGGCGGAGCAGGGCGCGATACCGGCGCTGTCGGCCGAGAAGAACTGCGCCGCGGGCGGCGTGGACATCACCGCGGCCAACACCGGCGACCAGCCGTTCACCTTCGAGCTGATGGGCACCGAGCACACCATCCCCGCGAACACCTCGCGGACGGTGACCATCCCGCTCCAGGAGGACCAGGTCTACGACTTCACGATCACCGGCGCCAACAGCCTCGAACGGCGCTTCACCGGCGTCTTCGACTGCAAGACCCAGGCCGTCGAGAGCGGCCTCACCACCCAGACCCTCAGCGAGCCCAGCCCCGCCTCGGTGGGCGGCACCGCGTCCGACGTCAACCTCGCCGCGACCGGCGGCGACTCCGCGACCGGCGTGATCACGGGCGTCGCCATCGGCCTGGTGGTGATCGGCGGCGCGGTCCTGGTGATCCTCCGCCGCCGCGAGAACCCGACGGGCGACTGACCCCCGCCGAAAGGCCCCGCAGGGCAGTATGGCTCCATGACCAAGCCACCCCGCGCCGCCGCCTCCGACTCGGTGCTGTCCCTGTGGTCGCAGGACTCGGTGCTGTCGATCGGCTCGGTGGGATCCGTACTGTCCATCGGGTCGGTCGGCTCGGCCCTGTCCGTCGGCTCGATCGGCAGCGCCCTCTCGGTCGGTTCGATCGGCTCGGCGCTGTCCCTGATCTCGGCCGGCTCATGGCTGAGCACGGGATCCCTCCTGTCGGCGCAGTCCCGCTGGTCGGTCCTGTCCTGGCGCTCCTCGCACGCCCTCCGCGCGGCCGGAGTCGCAGGAGCTCTGACGGCAACGGCCCTGCTCCTGCACCGCACCCTCCAGTCCCCTTCCGTTTCCGGCCCCACCGACCGCCCCTGACTCCCGCCCCCCACCACCACAGAGGATGAGGCCACGGGTTCAAATCCTGTCGGCCCCACCCACGAGAAGACCCCCGGTCCCCAAGACCGGGGGTCCTTGGCTTTCGCCGATGGTGCGCCAGAGGGAACCCGCGTTCACACGGTCACGGGCACCGGGTGGATCTCGTCGGCCCGATGACCGGCACGTTCGTGGATACGCTGGACCGCATCGGCCGAGGGGGCCTCAGAGAGGCAGTAGACCGTGCCGGACTCCGGGTCCGCCCAGGCTTTCTCGAAGTGGACGCCTTCTTCCTGTTCAATGGCAAGATCGGCCCCGTGGGCCTGCTTCAGCTGGTCGGCCGTGATGCCGTTCATCCCGTGGTGGACGTCCATGAACTGGGGCATGACTTCGCGCCTCCATCCAGCTCTCGTGCCCCGGCGAATTGCCGAGTCGCACTCGTCGGCTCCGTCATTTCCATCCTGTGCCCGTGCGGCCATGACGGCGACTGTGCAGGCCCTGGCCAGCGGGTTGCCGGCGAGGTGCACCAGAGGGGAGAGGCGTCCCAGGACTACCGGCATCCCGGCGCCGAGGACCTGTACGAGATGCTCTGGCTGATGGGGGAACACCTTGCCGCCGGCGCGCCCATCCCGGCTCTGCCTCACGAGGCCGACCGACGGTGACCGGCGGTGACAGACGAGCCGCAGTCGCCGCCAGTAAAGCCGCAGGTCAGCGGCGCCAGACCAAACGGGTTAACACCCAAGGCTGGACGTCAGGCAAGATGGGGTGTATCTGCCCACTGCCAGTTTCAAGCTGCCGGACGGTTTCTCTTGGCTGAGTTCATTTACACCATGCGCAAGGCGCGCAAAGCGCACGGCGACAAGGTGATCCTCGACAACGTCACCCTGAGCTTCCTGCCGGGGGCGAAGATCGGCGTTGTCGGTCCGAACGGCGCCGGCAAGTCGACCGTGCTGAAGATCATGGCGGGGCTGGAGCAGCCGTCCAACGGCGACGCCTTCATCTCGCCCGGTTACAGCGTCGGCATCCTGATGCAGGAGCCCACCCTCACCGAGGACAAGACCGTCCTGGAGAACGTCCAGGAGGGTGTCGCCGAGGTCAAGGGCAAGCTCGACCGGTTCAACGAGATCGCCGAGCTGATGGCGACCGACTACTCGGACGCGCTGCTCGACGAGATGGGCAAGCTCCAGGAGGAGCTGGACCACGCCAACGCCTGGGACCTCGACGCCCAGCTGGAGCAGGCCATGGACGCCCTGGGCTGCCCGCCCGGCGACTGGCCCGTCACCAACCTCTCCGGTGGTGAGCGGCGCCGCGTGGCCCTGTGCAAGCTCCTCCTCGAGTCCCCCGACCTGCTGCTCCTCGACGAGCCCACCAACCACCTCGACGCCGAGTCGGTGAACTGGCTGGAGCAGCACCTCGCCAAGTACGCCGGAACCGTGGTCGCGATCACTCACGACCGGTACTTCCTGGACAACGTCGCCGAGTGGATCCTCGAGCTCGACCGCGGCCGCGCCTACCCCTACGAGGGCAACTACTCCACGTACCTGGAGACCAAGGCGACCCGTCTCAAGGTCGAGGGCCAGAAGGACGCCAAGCGGCAGAAGCGCCTCAAGGAAGAGCTGGAGTGGGTGCGCTCCAACGCCAAGGGGCGGCAGGCCAAGTCCAAGGCCCGTCTCGCGCGGTACGAGGAGATGGCCGCCGAGGCCGACAAGATGCGGAAGCTGGACTTCGAGGAGATCCAGATCCCGCCGGGCCCGCGGCTGGGCAGCGTGGTCGTGGAGGTCGACAAGCTCAACAAGGCCTTCGGTGAGAAGGTCCTGGTCGACGGGCTGAGCTTCACTCTGCCGCGCAACGGCATCGTCGGCGTGATCGGCCCGAACGGCGCCGGCAAGACCACGCTCTTCAAGATGATCCAGGGCCTGGAGACGCCGGACGCCGGTGACATCAAGGTCGGCGAGACCGTCAAGATCTCCTACGTCGACCAGAGCCGCGCCAACCTCGACCCGAAGAAGACGCTGTGGGAGGTCGTGTCCGACGGCCTCGACTACATCAACGTCGGCCAGGTCGAGATGCCCAGCCGGGCCTATGTGTCCGCGTTCGGCTTCAAGGGCCCGGACCAGCAGAAGCCGACCGCCGTCCTCTCCGGCGGTGAGCGCAACCGCCTCAACCTCGCGCTCACCCTCAAGCAGGGCGGCAACCTGCTGCTCCTCGACGAGCCGACCAACGACCTCGACGTCGAGACCCTCTCCAGCCTGGAGAACGCGCTCCTGGAGTTCCCGGGCTGCGCCGTGGTCGTCTCCCACGACCGCTGGTTCCTGGACCGGGTCGCCACCCACATCCTCGCCTACGAGGGCGAGTCCAAGTGGTTCTGGTTCGAGGGCAACTTCGAGTCGTACGAGAAGAACAAGATCGAGCGGCTCGGCCCGGACGCCGCCCGTCCGCACCGCGCCACCTACAAGAAGCTGACCCGGGGCTGATCGGACTTGCGTCACCACTACCGCTGCCCCCTGCGCTGGTCCGACATGGACGCGTACGGTCATGTCAACAACGCGGTCTTCATCCGCTACCTGGAGGAAGCCCGCATCGACTTCCTGTTCCGACCGGAAAAGGATTTCAAGCAGGGGTCGGTGGTGGCCCGCCACGAGATCGACTACAAGCGGCAGCTCGTCCACCGGCACCACCCGGTGGACATCGAGCTGTGGATCACCGAGATCAGGGCCGCCTCCTTCACCATCACCTACGAGGTGAAGGACGACGACCTGATCTACGTACGGGCCTCCACGGTGGTCGTGCCCTTCGACTTCGAGACGGGCCGGCCGCGCAGGATCACCGCCGACGAGCGGGACTTCCTGGAGGAGTACCGGGACGACAAGGAGGAGGCCGTCGCCGCATGACGGTGCTCCATCTCGCCGACGACGGGGAGGCGGCGGATTTCGCGGCCTTCCTCTCCCGGCTGCTCCACTACGACCGTTCGGCCGCGGTACGCCTCCAGGCGGCCGGCACCGCGCTGGCCGTCTTCGGGCGGCCGCCGTCCTTCGAGGTGCTGGCGATCCGCGCGGTGCGGCTCGCCAAGCCGTACGAGGAGGGTCTCGACGTCGCGCTCGATGTGACCGTCTCGGCGGGGGAGTTGCTGGAGTCGGTGGACGAGCGGGCCGCCACGGCCGGAGTACCGGGGGCGGTCACCGGGCCACCGTGGGCGGGCGTGCTGCCGCCGCGCGGTGGCTGGCGGCCGGAGCCGGGCCTGCCCGCGCCGCGGGCGCTGGCGGCCACGGTGGCGGCCGCGGTGGGTGAATTCCGCGCCCGTACGGCGGAGTTGGCACCGGAGGCCCGTACCCGGGCCGAACTCGACCGGATCGGGCGGGACATCTGGTCCCGGCCCGTGGGCGGCACCCGGCTCCCGGTACGGGCCGTGCACGCGGCCCAGTCGCTGCGCTTCCTGCGCCCGGCCGACGAGGCCGAGCTGTTCTCCGCGGGGGCCTGGCTGCGGCTGCGCACGCCGTTCGGGTCGATCGCGGTACGGCGGGCGGGACTCGGGGCGCTGGACGTCAGCGTCCGCTGAGCCGGCACCCGCGGTCAGTCCGGGGCCCCGGGGTCAGTCCGGGGTGTTCACCATCGAGGCGGCCGCGTAGGTGAGGTAGTTCCAGAGGGTCTCCCGGTGTTCCTCGGACAGACCCAGCTCGTCCACGGCCACCCGCATGTGCCGCAGCCAGGCGTCGTGCGCCGCCCGGTCCACGGTGAAGGGGGCGTGCCGCATCCGCAGCCGGGGGTGGCCGCGGTTGTCGCTGTACGTCGTGGGGCCGCCCCAGTACTGGATGAGGAACAGGGTGAGCCGTTCCTCGGCCGGGCCCAGGTCCTCCTCCGGATACATCGGCTTGAGGAGCGGGTCCTCGGCGACACCCTCGTAGAAACGGTGGACCAGCCGACGGAAGGTCTCCTCCCCGCCGACCTGCTCGTAGAAGGTCTTCTCCTGAAGCGTGCCGCGCCGAATCTCTCTCACCCGTACATGGTCTCAGACGCGGTGACCGAGGACTCAAGGCTTAGGACCCGCTGCGGGGGCCGGGTTCTAGTGTGGGCACATGGGCACCCACGACTTCGAGACCCCGGAGATCTCCGCGACCCCGGAGATCTCCGCGACCTCGGGGATCCCGGACATCGAGGGGCTGGCCGCGGTGGCGCGGGGCGAGCTGGTGCGGGAGATCGACGCCGAGGGGGTCTGGACGGCGGAGCCGCTGTGGCGGGAGGCCTTCGAGGCGGTGCCCCGGCATCTGTTCGTGCCGTACTACTACGTCGCCGGGGCACGCGGCTATGAGCGCCGGTGGGGCGAGAGCGCCGATCCCGGGGCCCGGGAACGCTGGGTGCGCGGCGCCTACGAGGACGTTCCGCTGGCCACCCGGCTGCGCGACGGTGAGCTGCTGTCCTCCAGCAGCCAGCCCTCGCTGATGGCGCGGATGCTGGTCGCGCTGCGGGTGTCCGACGGCGACCGGGTGCTGGAGATCGGCGCCGGGACCGGGTACAACGCGGCCCTGCTGGCCCATCGGCTCGGCGACGACGATCTCGTCACCACGGTGGACGTGGATCCGGAGATCACCGAGTCGGCGCGGCTGCATCTGGCCGCGGCCGGTCACCGGCCGGCCGTCGTCACCGGGGACGGGGCGCGGGGGGTGCCAGAGCGGGCGCCGTTCGACCGGATCATCGCGACCTGTGCGCTGCCGAGCGTGCCGCCGGTGTGGGTCGCGCAGTGCGCGGCGGGGGCGCGGATTCTCGCGCCGGTGGCCACGGGACTGCTGGCGCTGGCCGTGCGGGGCGGAGGGTGGGCCGAGGGCCGGTTCCTGCCGTCGGCCGCGTTCTTCGTGCCGTTGCGCGGGGTGGAGCGGGCGGCGCCGGGGGAGGCGGGCGGGGTGCCGTCCTGGGCGCTCGAGGACGAGCTGTTCCGGTTTTTGATGGAGCTGACCCAGGGGGTGCTCAGCCCTCGGGAGGCCTACGAGGTGTGGCAGCGCGCGGGGATGCCCGGGCGCGAGCGGTACGGCGTCACGGTGGAGGGCGACGGGGAGTGGCTGTGGCTGGACGACCGGGAGGGGCCGTGGGTCTGGCCTCTCCCGGTCTGAGCAGTGTTTTTCGGCCGCAGGGCAGTGGGGGCCGGTCGCGCCCCGCGGCAGGGCCGCATATCGACAGGGCCCCGCGCCCCTCAAGGGGCGCTACCGCTCAGCCCCGTCGCACCGTGATCGTCGTCCAGGCCCCCACATGCACCCGGTCCCCGTCCCGCAACGGCACCGGGACGAACGGCTGGATGGGCTCCTCGCCGCCGTTCACCGTCGTGCCGTTCGTCGAGTTCTGGTCGACGACCGCCCAGCTGCCGTCCGGCTGCTGGACCAGGACCGCGTGCTGGTGCGAGACGCCCGGGTCCTCCGGCGGCACCGACAGGTCGATGTCGGGGGTGTCACCGGTGGAGTGCCGGCGGCGGCCGATGGTGACCTGGTTGCCGGCGAGCGTGCGCTGCTGCTCGGGTGAGTACGCGGGCAGGTTGAGGCCGGCCGCCTCCGGGCCCGAGCGCTGCATCATCGCCATGAAGTAATCGCGGTCCGGACCGATCGTCGCCGTCCAGGTCGCCGGGCCCTGCGGGGCCTGCGGGAAGCCGGGACCGGCCGGGGCGGCGGGCTGCGGATAGCCGTAGCCGCCGGAGCGGGCGCCCGCGGCGGCGGGGCCGCCGGGGCCGGCCGCCGGCGGGGAGATCACCCAGTCGTCGTCGGCGCCGCCGAAGGACGGGCCGCCGGCCGGGGGCCTGCCGGTCTCCTGCGGGTAGCCGGGAGGCGCGGGTGGGGCCGACTGCTGGAAGGCCCCGGGAGCGCCACCGGTGGTCCCGCCGGGACCGCCGGGCGGCGGCGGGACCGGCGGCCGGGACGGGTCCCCGCCGCCGAAGGGACCGGCGGCCGGGCCGCCGGAGGGGTCGCGGGTGAAGGGGCCGGAGGCCTGGCCGGGCCCGGGGGCGCCGCCGAACGCGGACGGGCCGCCGGCGTTCTGCCCCGGAGCGCCTCCGAACGACGGGGGCGGAGCCGAAGGACCACGCTCACCACCGAAGGGCGGCGGCCCGGACTGACCGCGGTCGCCGCCGAACCCCGAAGGCCCGGACTGGCCGCGGTCGCCCCCGAAGGCGGGCGGTCCTGACTGGCCGCGCTCGTTGCCGAAGGCCGAGGCTCCGGGCGGCCCGGACTGGCCGCCGCGGTCGCCGCCGAACGCCGGGGGAGCGGGCGGGGCCGAGGGGTCGCCGCCGAACGCCGGGGGTCCTGACTGGCCGCGGTCGCCGCCGAACGCGGGCGGGCCGGACTGGCCGCCGCGGTCGCCGCCGAAGGCCGGGGGTGCCGGGGGGCCCGACGGGCCACCGCCGCGTTCGTTCGCGAACGGGGTCGGGCCCGAGGGCTCGCTGCCGAAGGAGGGGATCGGCTCGGCCGGACGGTTCATCTGGGAGGGACGCGAGCCCTGGTACTCGTACGAGTCGGTGTTGCCGCCGTACGACGGCGGGGTCGGCGGCCGGAAGGTCGGCGCGGCCGGGCCGCCGCCCGCGGGCGGGCGCGGGGCGGCCGGGGTGTACGAGGTGGCCGTGTTGGTCAGGAAGTTCCAGCGGCACTCCTCGCAGAACGGCGCACCGCCCTCCCGGGGCGTACGGCACTGCGGGCACAGCTCCGGCTCGTGCGCGTTCGGCACGGCGGACAGATGCCGGCCTCCACCGGCGGGGCCGCCGGCCGGGGCGCCGGGCACGGGGGGCGGAAAGCCGTAGCCGCCGGCGGTCGGCGGGGGCGGAGGCGGCGGGGGCACGGCACCGGCCATGCGGTGACCGCACACCTCGCACCAGTCGTCGGAACCCGACTGGTGTCCGTTCGGGCAGGTCGGCATGTCGGTGGTTCCCTCTCTGTCAGGTTCGTCCTGAGCCTGTCTGGGTGGCCTGCGTGTGCTGCTAGGTCACTTCTTTACACGAACAGTCTTTGTGGACCGTGTTTCGAGAGTCATCTCGTCGGCCTCCGCAACCTTCGCTTTCAATCGCACAGTACCTGTCGAGGCGTCGACCACGTCCACCACCTTCGCAAGCAGTTTCGCAGTATCCGCGTTCCCGGAGGCGCTGGCGAGCTGAACGGCCCGGCCCAGTTTGGCCGTTGCTCCATCCATATCGCCCGCTTTGCGGAGATCCAGCCCTTGTTGGATGGCTTGTGCCAGTTCGGCCTGGCCGGTGTAGTGGGCGACTTGGGGGTTGATGGAGGTCGAGGCGACCATGTCGTCCGTCCACACCGCCCTGACCAGCCCCTGTGCGCCCAGGTTCTGGACGCTGCCGTCGGACTGCGGGACCACCAAAGACACCCGGGCGGCGAGCATTTCCTGGCCGAGACCGGCCGTCGGGACCTCCACGCAGACGTGGTAGTCCCGGGACTCGTCACCCCAGGAGCCGGTCGGATAGTCCCCGGCACGCGGTCCGGCCTCGGTGCGGCGGTCGGTCAACTCCACGACCGTGGGCGCCACTTGCTTGACGAACTTGATGGTCGTGCCGACCGGAGTCCACAGCCGCAGCGCGACGTCCGCGACCTCCTTGCCCATCGCCGTCTCCATCATCTGCGTGAAGTCCGCGGCCAGACCCGTGGGGTCGGCGACGATGTCGGCGGTGCCGAGGAGCGCGGAGGCTATCCCTGTGACTTCTTTCACTTCCCAGTCGGTTCCCACGCCACGGGCGTCACAGGTGAACCGTCCGGCACAGGAGTCCAGCGCGGCCTTGAGGTCCTCCGGCGACTCGTGCTCGTTGCGGCCGTCGGTCAGCAGGATGCCGTGCCGGATCGCGACGTCCGCCGAGGACAGCAACCGGTCGGCCAGCCGCAGCCAGGTCCCGATCGCCGTGCCGCCGCCCGCGCTCAGCCTGCGCAGCGCCTGCTTGGCCTGGTCCCGGGTGGTGCGGTCGGCCACCGCGAGCCGGCCCTCGCCCGGGTAGACCTCCTTGGCGACGTGCGTGCCGCCGATCACCGCGAAGTGGGTACCGTCGCGCAGGGTGTCGATCGCGGCCGCCGTGGCGTCCCGGGCGTTGCGCATCTTGGTCGGCGGGTAGTCCATCGAGCCCGAGCAGTCGACCATGATCGCCACCCCGGCGGCCGGCCCCTGCCCGGGTGCGTACGACGGCCCGACCACGCTCCCGACGGTGCCACCGCCGGTCGAGGTCACCGTGACGATCGCGTTGACCTCGCGGCCGCCGTCCGGCAGGTACTCGTTCTGGTACACGTCCACCGAGAACTGCGGCACGTTCGACTTCGAGAAATTGGCCATGACTGCTCTGGTCCCCCTCCACCCCACGCGTGGTGGGTGCTGACGATGTGCGGACCGGTCCCCTCCGGTCCGCCGGTGCTTCCCTGTACTGCCCCGTGCCCGCTCCCGAATCCCCGTTTACGGCCGTTTTGCGCGGCCTCAGGCGGATCCTGCCCCCTGCGGCGGCGCCGGGAACGGGAGCAGCGCCACTGTTACGTTGTCGTGGCCCCCGCCGTCCAGGGCGTGGCCGACCAGGACCCGGGCCGCGTGCAGCGGCCGCAGGGCCGCGTCGGCGGGGACGACCTCGGACATCTCCTCGGCCGACTCCGCGTAGTTCCACAGGCCGTCCGTGCACACCACCACCACACCAGGCCGGTCCGGCTTGAAGGAAGCGGTGTGCGGCTCCAGTTCGTAGGCGTCCGCGCCGAGCCAGCCGGTGATCGCGTGCGCGCGCTCGTCGGCGTACGCCTCGGCCTCGCTCATCAGCCCCGCGGCCACCATCTGTGCCGCCCAGGAGTCGTCCTCGGTGAGCCGGGCCGGCGGTGCGCCGCGGTCCACCGGCACCCAGTAGGCGCGGCTGTCGCCGACCCAGCCGACCACCAGCAGCCCCGCGGTGACGATCGAGGCGACGATCGTGCACGCCGGGGCGTTCTGGTGCGGGCTGTGCTCGCGGGCCGCCGGAGGCTCCTCGGCGAGCGCGTTGACGGCCTGGGAGGCGACGACGATCGCCTCGTGCATCGCCGCCTGCGGATGCGTGCCCTGCGGCAGCGCGGCCAGCAGCGCCTCGATCGCGGCCCGGGAGGCGGCCAGCGAGGCCTCGTCGGGGCGGGTCGCCGAGGAGACACCGTCGCAGACGACCGCGAGCACCGCCGGGGTGCCGTCGGGCAGCGCGGTACGGCCGACGGTGAACGCGTCCTCGTTGCGGTGGTGGCGCAGCCCGCGGTCGCTGACGGCGGCCACCGGGCCCGTCTCCTGCTCCATGTGGTCGCGCTCGCGCGGCTGGGCGTGCCCGCAGTTCTCGCAGTAGCCGTCGCCGTCGACCCGGCCCGCCCGGCAGGCCACACAGACCTTCGGCAGCTCGGTGGTCTCGGCGGACTCCGTGTTCTCGGCGGTCCCGGCGGTCCCGGCGGTCTCGGCGGTCTCCGTGGCGGAGGCGGCCACCCGCGGGTCCGGCGCCTGGAGCGCGTAGTCGTCGTCGGGCTCCGGCGGCCGGTCGAAACGCACCCCGGAGGCCGGCGACACCGGCGAGCCGTGCGGCGGCGAACCCGGCAGCGGCTTGCCGCCCGAGTCCGTGCCGGGCAGATCCGTCGGCAGATGCGGAGCCGACGGCGGCCCGGAGTTGTCCGGCTCGGGCGGTGGCCAGGCCACGCCGGAAGCGCCCATGGTGAGGGTCGGGTGGTCCTGCGGCTCGGCGGGCACGGCCGACAGGTCGTACCCGCACGCACCACAGAACAGGTCACCCGATTCGAGCGGCTCCGCGCAGCTCGGGCACTTCGCCGGTGCGGCCTGCTGGGGCATCTGCGACATCAACTACACCCACGTCCGGGGGCGGTAACGGTTGGCCCGTTCCACCAGGTCGATCCTCTCCTCACCGCCGGTCGCCAGTCTGGCCAGCGTGCGGTACGAGCGCTCCAGGCCGAAGCGGAGGCCCCGCTCGTCCAGACCGCTGCCCAGCAGCACCCGGCCACCGCCGCCGGCGGCGGGCTGGGCGTCCTGGCCTCCGGAGAGTATCCAGTCCAGCGCGCAGCCGAGGACTTCCGCCGACAACTGCTCGCGCCGCGCCGGATCCAGACCGTACGCGTCCAGCGCCTCGATCTGCCCGGCGGCGGCCGTCAGGTCGTCCAGGAACGGCGTGTCGTCGGGCGTCGCGGTCCGGTGCCGCAGCCGCGCCCGTACGGCCGCCACCCGGGCCGCCGTGTAGTGGATCGACGCCTCCGGCACCGACTCCAGCGTACGCACCGCACCGCGCCGCTCCCCGGCCGCCAGCTGCACCCGGGCCAGGCCGAAGGCGGAGCTCACGAAGCCCGGGTCGGTCGCCCACACCAGCCGGTAGTACTCGGCCGCGTTGTCCAGCTGCCCGAGCACCTCCGCGCACAGGCCGAGCGCCAGCTTGGGCGCGGTCTCGCCGGGGAAGGCGTCGTAGATCGCGTCGAAGGACAGCGCGGCGCCCTCGAAGTCGCCGGTGACCAGGGCGGCCACACCCCGGTACCAGACCACCCGCCAGTCGTCGGGCCGCTCCTCCTCCAGCTCGCCCAGCGCGGCCAGGGCGGGATCCCGGTCGCCGCTCTCCAGCCGGGCCCGGACCTGGCGCAGCTGGGTCTCCACGGTCTGCGCCGGCGCGGCGGCCAGCGCCCCGAGCAGCTCGCCCGGCGCCGAGGTCATCATCAGGCCCGCCAGGAACCCGGCGTTCGGGTCGCTCTGGTCGACCAGCGGGACCGGCAGGGCGAGTGCGGCGGCCGGCGTGGCGATCGGCCTGACCAGGGCGGGGTCGGCCGGGTCCGGGGCCGCTCCCGACGGGTCCAGCGCGAGCGTTCTGGAGGCCACCGCCCGCCCTCCGAGCCGGGACACGTCCCCGGCCAGCTTCGGGAACAGCTCCGTGTCCGTGACCTTGACCTCGGGCCCGAACAGCGTCGACAGCGCCGGCCGGGCCTTGCCGGTCTGCACCGACACGACCTCGCGCAGCACGCCCGTCAGCTGCTCGGCCATCTCCTGCGCGGAGGCGAACCGGCGGGCCGGGTCGGGATCGGTGGCCCGGACCAGCAGCCGGTAGAACGACTCGTACTGCCGGAACACCTCGATGTTGTCCGGGTCGGGCAGCGAGTCCACGAAGACGGTCGTGTACCCCTGGAAGTCGAAGGTGAGGACCGCGAGGGTGCGGCCGACCGTGTAGAGGTCGGAGGCGACCGACGGACCGACCTCGGCGACCTCCGGGGCCTGGTAGCCGACCGTGCCGTAGATCGCCGACTCGTCGTCGTCCATGCGGCGCACCGCGCCCATGTCGATCAGCTTGAGCTGGTCCTCGGTCTGGATGGCGTTGTCGACCTTGAAGTCGCAGTACAGCAGGTTGCGGCTGTGCAGATGACCGAGGGCTTCGAGCGCCTCGATGCCGTAGGCGCAGGCCTGCTCCACCGGCAGCGGATCCCGGCGGCCCTCCGGGGTACGCCGGTCGTTGGCGATCTCCTTGAGGGACTTGCCGCCGACGTACTCCATGACGATGTAGCCGTCGAGGGAGCCGGTGCGCTGGTCCAGATGCTCCACGAAGTTGTAGATCCGCACGATGTTGGCGTGCTCGATCTCCGCGAGGAACCGCCGCTCGGAGATCGCGGCGGCCATCGCGTCCTGGTCGCCGGTGTCGAGCAGGCCCTTGAGCACCACCCAGCGGTCGGACACCGCCCGGTCCACGGCCAGGTAGATCCAGCCCAGACCACCGTGTGCGATACAGCCCACGACCTCGTACTGGCCGTGCACGACGTCCCCGGCCTTCAGCTTCGGCACGAACGAGTACGGGTTGCCGCACTTCGTGCAGAACCCCTCCGTCCGGCCCGGCCGGTCACCCCGCCCCCGGCCCACCGGCGCCCCGCAGTCCGAGCGCGAGCAGAACCGCTTCCGCTCGGGCACCTCGGGGTTCTCCAGGACCATCTCGCGCGGGTCCGGCTTCGGCACCTGCGGGACCGTGACCAGCCCCGCGCCCAGCCGGCTGCGCGCCGACCCGCTCGCCGACGAACCGGAACTGCGCACCGACACCGAACGGTCCGTCGACTTGCCCGACAGGGACCGCGAGAGCCGCCCGGAGACCGAGCGCCGCGACTTCGACGACTGCGACGACGTACGCGAGCTGCGGCTGCTGGAGCGCGAACTCCCGCTGCTCGCGGAGGACCGGCCGCCGACCGTGATCCCGGTGGGCGGCGAGCCGACCATCCCGCTGGCCGAGACGACCGGGGCCAGACCGCAGGTGTCGCAGTACAGCTCACCGCCGCCGACGTCCTCGTACATCCCCTCGCAGCCCGGCCGCTGGCACGCCTGTCCCGCCTGACTCATGGCTACTGCTCTCCCCTACGATCCTCGGGCCCGCTCTGCTGCGGCACCCGCGGCGCGGCCAGCGCCTCGGCCGCCGCCTGCTGATAGCGCAGCACCGCCTGCTCCGCCACCCGCAGGTCACAGGGCGCGCTCCACAACATCCGCCGGGCCGCGTCGTACCGCTCGATCAGGAACGGATCCTCCGCCAGCCCGTGCCGGGCCACCTTCGCCTTGTACGCGTCCAGCCGGCCGCGCAGCTCCGCGCGTACCGCCAGCGGCGCGGTGACCGCCGTCAACGACTCACGCGCGCGCAGCAGTTCGTCCTCCGCCTTCTGCTCCAGGGACTCCAGGAGCGGCGACAGTCGGTGCCACTGGGCCGTTCTGCGGTACTCGGCGGCCGCCGCCAGCTGCTCCTGGAGCACGGTCGGCGGGCCGCTGACCACCGGCACCTCGGTCGCCGCGATCTTCGCCAGCACCTCGCCGCGCGCGGTGCGCGCCTCGGCGAGGGTGCGATCCGCACGGGACAGCACGTCCCGCAGCCTGATCAGCCGGGCCTCCGCGTCCTGCCGTACCGTCAGCACGGCGTCGATCTCCCGCCGCACCTCCTCCAGCGCCCGCGCCTCCCGGTCGTACACCGTGGTGTCCGGCCGGCCGCCGCCCGGCGCCGAACTCCCCTGCGCCGGAACCCAGAAGCCCAGCGGGTCCGACACGACGTCCTCGCGCAGCTTCGTCAGTATGCGGGTGATCCGCTCCAGGTCGTCACCCGCCGGGTGCTCGCCCGGACGCACCCCGACGGAGTGCGCCAGCTTGCGGGTGCGCTGCAGCTCGGCGGCGAGTAAATCGATCCGCGCGGGCAGCGCCGACCACACCGCGTCGGCGGTGACGACCATGTCCAGCGAGGTCGCGTACAGCTCGTTCATCCGGTCGACCAGGGTCACCAGCGAGAAGCGCTCGCTGAGCCGGCCGGCCGCCGACAGCAGCGTCGGCGCGTTCGCCGTCGCCGTGGCGCTGCCCGCCACCGTCACCGACTCGCCGCGCAGCAGCTCGGTCAGCTCCACCAGGTCCTCCCGGCTGGACCAGCGGCGCCGCGCCCTGATCTCCCGGGCGCTGCGCAACGCGTCCGTGTACGCGTCGAAGTACGCCCACAGCAGGGTGATCGACGCGTCGGCGGTCGTCCACCGCACCCGGGTGGTCCCGGTCAGCTCGGCGCCTTCGAGGAGCCTGCGGCCCGCGTGGTCCTGCAGGGCGAGCAGCGAGGTCTCGATCGCCTCGTGCTCCGCGCCGAGCCGCGCCAGCGCACGGTCCACCTCGTCCCGGTCCATCACCGGCCCGGCGGGGTCCGTGACGCCCATCGATCACCTCTCGCTTGCTTGTCGGGACCGGCCCTCGGATGCGGGTCAGCTTGTGCGCAGGTACTGCGGCACGGGCGGTTTCGACGCCGCCGAGTCCGCTCCCAGTGTCGCCGACAGCCACTTGTCGTACGACGCCTGCCAGCCGTCGTCCCGGTAGTCGACCAGAATGTGATTGACCCGGCGTACCAGATCGGTCGCACCCTGCTTCATCGCCACGCCGTAGTACTCGGTCGTGAAGGCGGCGCCCTTCAGCTCGACCGTCGGATCCTGCGCGGCCTGGCTGGCGGCCAGCGCGCCGTCGGTGACCACCGCGTCGACCTCGCCGAGCTGCAGCCGCACCAGGCAGTCGAGTTGGTTGGCGACGGTGGTGGAGATGTCCGCCGAGGCGGCCAGCTTCCCGGACTTCTTGTCGGCGTCCAGCTTCGTGTACGCCGTCGAACCGGTCGCCGTGCAGATCTTCTTGTGCGCCAGTGTGTCGTTGTAGCCGGTGATCGTCGACGACTTGGGGGCGAGGACCTGCTGCCCCGTCTTGAAGTACGGCGCGGAGAACGCGACATCGTCGAGCCGTTTGCAGTTGATGGTCATCGTGCGGACGACCATGTCGACGCGGCCGTCCTGGATCGCCGTTATCCGCTGGCTGGTCGGGATCGCCTTGAACTGCACCGCGTTCGGGTCGCCGAGGATGTCCTGGGCGATCCGGTGCACCAGGTCGATGTCGAAACCCTCCAGCTCCGCGGCCGAGTTGTTCGGATTGCGGTAGCCCCAGCGGTAACTGTTCTGGTCCACACCGACGATCAGCTTCCGCTTGGCGCCGGTCCGGGCCTTGATGGCGTCGATCGTCGTACCGTCCGCGCTCGACGGCGACCAGGTCTCGTTCTGCGCCTGCGAGTCGACACAGTTGCCGGCCTTCGCCGGGCTGGCGGTGGCCAGTCCCGGACCGCCGAGCCCCTCGCCCGTACCGCTCCCCCCGGCGGACTGGGTGAGAGGCAGCAGCAGGACGAACGCCAGCGCCAGAGCGCAGCCGACCGCCATCGCGCCCACTCCGCCCCAGCCGCGCAGGGAGGCCCGCACCCTCTGCACGAACACCGCCACGCCCCCTCTCACCGGTACTCCGAAAGCCTGCGCCCGATGCCGAACAGTGCGCCCGACGCCGCCGCCACACCCAGCATGGCGGCACCGATCGGCAGCCCGGACATCGCGTCCCGCCCGTCGGTTGCCCGCTCCTGGAACTCGGACTCCTCGTGGGCCAGAGCGTTCTTCAGGTTCGTGTCGACGCTGTCGAAGCACTCGGCGGTCGCGCCGTCGGCGCCGATCACCTTGTCCAGCGCCGCCTGGTAGTCGCCGTTCTCGTCCTCGGCGCGGGCGTCGGCGTGCCGCTCCTTCCACACCTTCATGTTCCCCTCGGCCGCCTGCACGGGCTTGCTGCCCGCCGAGTCGTCGGCGAGCGCCGCGGCCTGGGTGAGGCCCTTGCCGAGGGCGGCCATGTCCTGGTCGAAGTCGTAGTAGTACGCGTCGTACGTCTCGCCGTCGACCGTGACCGTCTCCGCGCCCCGCGCGACCAGGCTGAGGTTCTCGTTCCCGCGGGCCTTCAGGGAGGCGATCCGGGCGTCGTGCAGCACGTTCAGCGAGCGGACGCCGTGGTCGTAGGAGCCGTCCAGGCCGGCGCGGGCGAAGGTGTGGCCGACGACCAGCCACAACAGCGTGACGACGGTGGCCGCGGAGGCCGCCACCAGGCCGTGGTTGAGCAGCCGGTTGGTACGGCGGTAGTGGCGCAACTGGGCCCAGGCGAGCGCGGCGAGGGCGAGGAGGCCGAGGACTATCGCCGCCCACGGGTACGGGGTCGCGTCCGCGTAGTCGGACGACAGCCGCGCGTTCTCCTTCGTGTAGAGATCCTCCGCCGCCGGGAGCATCTCCTTCTGCATCTTCTCGTTCGCGTATCGCAGATAGGCGCCGCCGACCGGGTAGCCCTGCCGGTTGTAGACGCTGGCCCGCTCGACGAGCCCCTTGTACTCAGGGAGCAGCTTGTTCAGTTTCGCCACGGCCGCCTCGGAGGGGGAACCGGGCTCGGAGTTGGCGGCGGCGGTGACGAGTTTGGCGGCGGCGGTCTGGATGTCCTTCTCGTACCGCGCGCGGGAGGCCGCCGTTTCCTGGCCGCCCGCCAGGAAGCCGCTGGAGGCCGCGGTGTTGGCGTCCGCCAGCGAACGGTAGATGTCGGCCGCGCCCGAGCTGAGCGGCTGGCTGCGGTGCAGCACGTCGTCGGCGGCGGCCGCGCGGTCGGTCATCTGCCAGGCGGTGACGGCACCGAAGGCGACGATCAGGACGGCCAGGATCGCGCCGATGAGCCGGAGCCGGCCGGGCTCGGTGGTGACGGCGGCGCGCACCTGCTCGACGCCCTCCGCGAAGGCGCTGCGGCGCGGGGGCGTTGCCTCGGGCGCGGGGGAGCCGGCCCGCTGTGCGGGCAGGGCGGTGCCTGCTCCTGGCGGTGCCGCGCTCTTCGTCGGCGGGTGTGTCACTTGACCTCCCCCATGGTCATCCGGTCGCCGCCCAGTATCGCTGCCCGGACTGACATTCGGCACCGGCCGTCACTGGATCTTGATCCGATCGCAGCGGAACCCCTGCCCATGAATACGCCGGGGGAATCGGTTCGGTTCCGGAGGGGTGAACCGGTTGTGTTCGGGGCGCGGGCGGGTGGGGGCCGAACGCGCAGTTCCCCGCGCCCCTGAAGGGGCGCTGCCCCAGCCGTAACCATCCAGCTGCCCCCCCGCCCGGGCCCCGGGTCACCCCTCGAAGTACGACCGCACCCTCCCCTGCACAGCCACCCCCGCCCCCACCGCGTCCAGCCCCAGCAGCGCCGCCCCCAGTACCGGCCGCGCCGTCACCACTCTCGGTACCGCCTTGGGCGCACGCGCCGTCAGCAGCTCCCGTACGCCGTCGTCCAGTTGCGGGTGACCGCCCGTCAGCACGCCGCCTCCCAGCAGCACCGGCGTCTCCTCGTCCAGCAGGTCGAGGCGGGTCAGGGCGACCGTGGCCATCGTCGCGACCTCCTGGGCCAGCCGGTCCACCACCGAGCGGGCGATCGGGTCGCCGTCGGCCGCCGTCGCGAACAGCACCGGCGTCAGCTCGTGCCGACGGCCGTACTCGACGTGCTCCAGGTGCAGCGCCTCGATCAGCGCGTACATGGACGTCAGCCCGAAGTGCGCCGGGAGGGTGTCGGCCAGGGCCGTCGGCCCGCCGCGGCCGTCCTCCGCCCGCGCCGCGTGCCAGAGCGCCTCCTCGGCCAGTCCCCAACCGCCGCCCCAGTCACCGGAGATACGCCCTATCGCGGGGAACCGGGCGGTACGGCCGTCGGGGCGCATGCCGACGCAGTTGATGCCCGCCCCGCACACCACGGCCACGCCCCGGGGCTCGGCCACGCCCGCCCGCAGGATCGCGAAGGTGTCGTTGCGGACGGTCACCGAACCGCCCCACTCGCGGGCGGCCAGCGCGGCCGCCAACTGCTCCTCCTCCACCGGCAGATCGGCGTTGGCCAGGCACGCGAAGACATGGGCGACCGAGGTGACGCCGGCGGCGGTGTACGCCTCGGCGACCGCCGCCGCCACCTCGTCCACGGCCTGCTCCACGCCCACCACCGGCGGCCGGAAGCCGCCGCCGCGGGCGGTGGCGAGGACCTCGCCGTCCGCCGCCACCACCGCGACGTCGGTCTTGCTGTTGCCCGCGTCGATGGCGAGGACACTTGCGGTCAGGCCCACGCGAGGTGCTCCCGGTTGTGCGCGATCAGTCGGTCGGTCAGGGCCTCGGCGTACTCGTACTGGCCGACGAGGGGATGCGAGAGAAGGGCCTTGTAGACGCGGTCGCGGCCGCCGCGCAGCGCCGCCTCCAGCGCCAGCTCCTCGTACGCCGTCACGTTCGCCACCAGGCCGGCGAAGAGCGGGTCGGCGTCCGGGACGGACAGCGGCACGGGTCCGCCCGCGCCGACCGCCGCCTGCACCTCGATCACCGCGTCGTCGGGGAGGAAGGGGAGCGTGCCGCCGTTGTAGGTGTTCACCACCTGGTAGGGGTTTCCGGCACCGCCCAGCAGCGCCGCCGCCAGGTCCACCGCCGCCTCCGAGTAGTACGCGCCGCCCCGCTTGGCGAGCAGCTCCGGCTTCTCGTCGAGCGCCGGGTCGCCGTACATCTCCAGCAGCTGCTTCTCCATCGCGGCCACTTCGGCGGCGCGGGACGGCTTGGTGCGCAGCTCCCGTACGACCTCGTCGTGCGCGTAGTAGTAGCGCAGGTAGTAGGACGGGATGACACCGCCCAGGCGGTCGAGGAGGGCCGCCGGCAGCTTCAGGTCGGCGGCGATGACGTCGCCGTGTTCCCCGAGCAGCTTGGGCAGCACGTTCTCGCCCTCGGGGCCGCCGAGGCGGACCGCCGTCTCCCAGGTGAGGTGGTTGAGGCCGAGGTGGTCCAGGTGGATCTCGGACGGCGTGACACCGAGCAGGTTCGCGAACTTCCGCTGGAAGCCGATCGCCACGTTGCACAGCCCGACCGCCCGGTGCCCGGCCTGCAGCAGGGCGCGGGTGACGATCCCCACCGGGTTGGTGAAGTCGATGATCCAGGCGTTCGGGTTGGCCCGGCGGACGCGTTCGGCGATGTCCAGGACGACGGGGACGGTCCGCAGGGCCTTGGCGAGGCCGCCGGCGCCGGTCGTCTCCTGGCCGATGCAGCCGCACTCCAGCGGCCAGGTCTCGTCCTGCTGCCGGGCCGCCTGACCGCCGACGCGCAGCTGGAGCAGCACCGCGTCGGCGCCCTCGACACCGGCGTCCAGGTCGGAGGTGGTGACGATACGGCCGTCGTGGCCCTGCTTGGCGAAGATACGGCGGGCCAGTCCGCCCACCAGTTCCAGGCGTTCGGCGGCCGGGTCCACCAGGACCAGTTCCTCGATGGGCAGGGTGTCCCTGAGCCGCGCGAAGCCGTCGATGAGTTCGGGGGTGTAGGTCGAGCCTCCGCCGACCACAGTGAGTTTCATACGTGGTTAACCCTTCACTCCGGTGAGCGTGACGCCCTCGACGAACGCCTTCTGGGCGAAGAAGAACACGAGGATCACGGGGGCCATGACCAGTACGGTCGCGGCCATGGTGAGATTCCAGTCGGTGTGATGCATGCCCTTGAACGACTCCAGGCCGTAGGACAGCGTCCAGGCGCCCGGGTTCTCCGAGGCGTAGATCTGGGGTCCGAAGTAGTCGTTCCAGGCGTAGAAGAACTGGAAGAGGGCCACGGCGGCGATTCCCGGTTTCGCCATCGGGACCACCACCCGCAGCAGGGTCCGCAGATCCCCGCAGCCGTCCACCTTCGCCGCGTCCAGGTACTCGTTCGGGATCGTCATCAGGAACTGGCGCAGCAGGAAGATGGAGAACGCGTCGCCGAACGCCATCGGCACGATCAGCGGCCACAGGGTGCCGGACAGACCGAGCTGCTTCGCCCAGAACAGGTACATCGGGATGATGACCACCTGCGGTGGCAGCATCATCATCGAGATCACCAGCATCAGCGAGAGATTGCGGCCCCGGAAGCGGAACTTCGCGAGCGCGTACGCCACCGGCAGCGAGGAGACGACGGTCAGGAGGGTGCCCAGACCGGCGTAGAACAGCGTGTTCTTCCACCAGGTCAGGAAGCCGGGGGTGTCGAAGACCTTGCGGTAGTTGCCCCACTCCCAGGTGTGCGGGATCAGGTCCCGGCTGAGCGCCTGGCTGTCGCTCATCAGCGAGGTCAGGAAGACGAACACGAAGGGGAGGGTGAAGAAGAGGGCGGCGGCGATACCGAGGGAGTGGACCGCCACCCAGTGCAGCAACGCCTTGCGGCGGGCGGTGCGTTCGGCCGACGTCATCGGCTGCGGGGTCACGTCCACCGGCCGGTCCAGTACCTGGGCCATGTTCAGTCACCTGCCTGGATGAGACCGCCCCGGCGCCGCATCAGGAACGCGGTGAACACCATGGACAGGACGAAGAGGACGAGGGCGACGACACACGCGGAGCCGTAGTCGAAGCGCTGGAAACCGAGGTTGTAGACGAGCTGGGGCAGGGTGAGCGTCGACTTCTCCGGATAACCGGGCTCGAACTGCGTACCCGCGCCCTGGATGACACCCGAGGCGACCTTCCCGGCGATGAGCGGCTGGGTGTAGTACTGCATCGTCTGGATGACACCCGTGACGACCGCGAACATCACGATCGGTGAGATGTTCGGCAGCGTCACGAACCGGAAACGCTGCCATGCCGACGCGCCGTCCAGTTCCGCCGCCTCGTACTGCTCCGCCGGTACGTCGAGCAGCGCGGCCATGAAGATGACCATCAGGTCGCCGATGCCCCACAGCGCCAGCAGGGTCAGCGCCGGCTTGGACCAGGTGGGGTCGTTGAACCAGCCCGGAGCCGGGATGCCGATCTTCTCCAGGATCGAGTTGACCGGGCCCGTACCGGGGTTGAGGAGGAAGGCGAAGGCCATGGTGGCCGCGACCGGCGGGGCCAGGTAGGGCAGGTAGAAGAGGGTGCGGAAGACACCCGTACCCGTCTTGATCTTCGTGATGAGCATGCCGATGCCGAGGCCGAAGACGACCCGGAGCGAGACCATCACGACCACGAGCCACAGGGTGTTGCGCATCGCGGGCCAGAAGTAAGGATAGTGCTCGAAGACGTACGTCCAGTTCTTCGTGCCGTTCCACGTCGGCGGTTTGAAACCGTCGTAGTGCATGAACGAGAAATAGACCGTCGAGATCAGCGGATACGCGAAGAAGACCGCGAAGCCGATCAGCCAGGGCGACATGAAGGCGAGACTGCGCAGCGCCGACTTCCGGCGCTTCGACGCCAAGGTGATGGTGCTCATCGCTACTTCGCCTGCGCGATGTCCGTGTCGATCTGCGCGGCGGCCTGCTTCAGGCCCGCCTTCAGGTCGGTGACCTTGCCGCTCTCGTAGTCGTAACCGAGCTCCTGGATCGTCGTCAGGTACACACCGCCGTTGACGGAGGCGGGTGCTGTCGTGGAGTCCGGGTTCGCGGCGATGTCCAGGAACGTCTTGAACCGCGGGTCGTACTTCAGCTTCGGCGACTTCAGGGCGGCCAGCGTGGAGGGCACGTTGTGGATGGCGTTGGAGAAGTCCACCACCGCGTCCGTGTCGGTGCTGATGTACTTCACGAACTCCCAGGCCGCGTTCTGCTTCTTGCTGGTGGCGGCGATGCCGGCGATGGTGCCGGTGATGTAGCCCTTGCCGTACTGGGCTGCCTGGTCGTCGGGGACCGGCATCGGGGCGACGCCTATGTCGAACTTCGGCTTGGCGTCCAGGGCCATGCCTAGGCGCCACTCACCGTCGAGCTGCATGGCGACCTGGCCGGTCTGGAAGGGGTGCTTGGGGCCCCATTCGTCGCCGAGCGTGGCCCGGAACGTCTCCAGCTTCTTGTAGCCGCCCAGCGTGTCGACGAGGTCCTTCTGGAGCGTGAAGGACTTCTCGAAGGCCGGGTCCTTGGCGACGTTCGACTTGCCCTGGCTGTCGAAGTACGTCGGCGAGAACTGCCCGAGGTAGTGCTCGGTCGTGGTCTCCCAGCCGTGGTAGTCCGGCATGAAACCGAGCTGCTTGTAGCTGTCGCCCTGGGTGATCGTCAGTTTCTTGGCGTCGGCCTTGAATTCGGACCAGGTCTTCGGCGGGCTGGTGATGCCGGCCTTCTTGAACGCCGTCTTGTTGTAGTAGAGCCCGTACGCGTCCCCGAGCAGCGGCACCGAGCAGCGGTTGCCGTCGAACTGGGTGTACTCGTTCATCGCCTTCGGGAACGTCGTCTCAGGGTCGACGCCCGACTTCTTGAAGAAGGGGTTGAGGTCGACCAGCGCGCCCGAGTCGCAGAACTTGCCCACGCTGTTGGTGGTGAAGGACGAGATGACGTCCGGGGCCTTGTCGCCGCCGGTGCGCAGCGCCTGGTTCATCTTGTCGTCGGTCATGTTGCCGACGACGTTGACGTGGATGTTGGGGTGCGCCTTCTCGAAGCCGGCGATCAGCGCGTTGACGGCCTTGACCTCGCTCGGCGCGCTCCAGGCGTGCCAGAAGTTGATGGTGGTGTTCGCGGAGGCGTTGTCGGTGGCGCCGGAGGAGGACTGGCCGGTACAGGCGGTGAGAAGGGCGAGCGAACCGGTCAGGGCGGTCAGGGCAAAAGCCGTCTTTCGGGCAGCGGAGGGCATGGGCATGGCAGGGTCTCCCAAGGGCGGGCGGTCAGGGAAGGGGCCGGTGCGGGGCTGAAGGGGGCCGGTGCGGGGGTCGAGAGGGGCCGGTGCGGGGCTGGTACGGGTCAGCGCGAGGTGTCGAAGACCTCGTCGCGGGTGGTCGCGAGCGCACTCTCCAGTGCGCCGCGCAGCACGGGGTGTTCCTGGACGTCGCCGACGACGAGCCGTGGCCGGGCGGCCGCCAGTTCCTCCAGCTCGGCCTGGACCAGGGCGCGCAGCACTTCGCCGCCGGAGGTCAGGACGGTGCCGCTGAGGACGACGAGTTCGGGGTCGAGGACGGAGACGAGGGAGGCCAGACCGGTGGCGAGGCGGGTCGCGTAGGTCCGCAGGAGTTCGTGGTGCGGGCCGCTGCCGTGATCGGCGGCGCGGGCGACGAGCGCGGCGGCCACCTCGGAGTGCGACCCGGCCGGCAGGTCCCCGATGCCGAGCTCGCCGGCCAGCCGGGGCAGCGACTGCGCACCGGCGAGTTCCTGGTAACCGCCGCTGTTGGCCTTGGTGACCTGACGGACCAGCGGGGTGCCCGGTACCGGCAGGAAGCCGACCTCGCCGGCGCCGCCGGTCCAGCCGCGGTGCAGCCGGCCGCCGAGGACCAGGGCGGCGCCGAGGCCCTCCTCGTTCCACAGCAGCACGAAGTCGCCGTGGCCGCGGGCCGCGCCGAGCCGCTGTTCGGCGATGGCGACGAGGTTGACGTCGTTCTCGTACTCGACCGGCATCGGCAGGGCGGCGGCGAGGTCGTCGAGCAGTGCGGGGGAGTGCCAGCCGGGCAGGTGCGAGGCGTAGCGCAGCCGGCCGGTGTTGGGGTCGAAGGCGCCGGGTGTGCCGATGACCAGCCGGTGGACGTCGTCCCGGGCCAGCCCGGCCGCCTTCACGGCACCGTCGAGGGCGTCGGTGACCTGCCGTACGACCGACTGGGCCGACCGTCGCCCCGGGGTGGGCAGTTCGTACTCGCCGACGGTACGGCCGGTGACGTCGGCGACGGCGGCCCGGATCCGGGCCGGGTTGACGTCGAGTCCCGCGGCGTGGGCGGCGCCCGGATTCACCGAGTACAGCTGGGCGTTGGGGCCCGGCCGGCCCTCGCTGGTGCCGGTCGCCAGCACCAGCCCGGCCGCCTCCAGGCGGGCCAGCAGCTGGGAGGCGGTGGGCTTGGAGAGGCCGGTGAGCTTGCCGAGCCGGGTCCGCGACAGGGGGCCGTGCTCCAGCAGCAGGTCCAGTGCGGCGCGGTCGTTCATGGCGCGGAGTACGCGCGGGGTGCCCGGCGTACCGGCGGTTCCTGCCATGCGGTTCGACACCTGCCTTTCCAGCCGCTCAGTTTCCCAGTGACCTGGGTGATCGGTCCACCCGGGTGAGCCGCCCGGATCACTCGCCCGGAACACTCGCCCGGATCACCCGCACGGACGGCTCACCGGAGCACTCACCGGATCGCTCATCCGTTGATCACTGTTAGGAAAGTTTCCTGTTGGCTGGAAAACGTAGGGGGCCGGAAGGAGAGCGTCAATAGCGCGCCTGGGCGGCAACCCACTCGTTACCTGGGCCCGGACACGCGAAGGGCCCGCCCGGAAGACCGGACGGGCCCTGTGGCGAAGCGACCGCAGGTGCTACTTGACCTTGATGAAGTCACCCGTGGCCGTCGCGGCCGCGGTGGTCGTCGTACCCGCGAAGACGTAGCGGTAGTAGCCGCTCTTCGACGCCTTCACCGTGGTGGACAGGGCGCCGCCGGTGCCGGAGGTGATGCCCTTGACGTTCGTGTACGTCTTGCCGCCCTCGGGGCGGAACTGCAGGACGGCCTTCTGTCCCTGGTAGCCCTTGTACGCGGCCGCGTCCCAGTCCGCCCGGGTCAGCTTGCCCTTGACGGTGATCGTCTTGCCCTTGGCCACCGGCTCCGGGGAGGCGTCGGCGGTCAGCTTGGCCGCGCGCTGCACCTTGGCGGTGCCGAGGTTGCCCCAGATCGCGCTGGCCAAGTTGGAGCCGATGAAGTCGTCCGAGACGGTGCTGTCGAAGTAGCTGTAGAAGCCGCCGGCCTTCCAGGTGGTGGCGTCGGCGGCCTCGAACAGGCCGTCCTCCGGGTCGATGACGATCTTCTCGGAGCAGCTCGCGGTGACGGTCGTGTCCGTCGTCGCCGTCGTCGTGCAGGTGGGCAGGTCGTCGTCGGGGCCGACGATGTTCTGCAACGACTTCAGGGTGCCGCGGTAGAGGATCACGCCGGCGAACGACGAGTCGTCGTTCACGTTCACGTCCACGGGCCGGGTCAGGGTGTACGTCACCGGCACGCTCACCGACTTGGTGGTGCCGACCACGATCGCCTTGCCGTTGTTCACCGTGATGTCGGTGAACTTCAGGTCGGGCGTGCTCGTGGCCGCGGAGGCGGCGGGCGCCGCGAGACCGGCCAGGGCCAGGGCGCCGGACAGGGCGGCGCCTATGGCGAGCTTTCTCATGTATCCCCACATTCGCAACGGGTCCCCGGGCGACTTCGCGCTCCAGAACAAGGTCCCGTGGTGGAGTGACCCTAGATCACCGTGTGACGCGCGGAGAATGCGGGGGACCTGTGAAGAGCATCTGAATCCGGCCAGGCCCCGCTCCGTGATCAGGATTCCGTCAGGATCTTCGTCGCCCCTGGTCAAGCGGGCCCTCCCAGCGGCTTCCTGCTCTTGGATCCCGACACCGAGCAGGAGACGGCGACTGAATACGATCCCTCGAGGAGGGTCGGCCGCTCAGTCGCCGCGGAAGGGGGCCGTGTCGAGGGTGGGGTAGGGCGCCGGGAGGGGGAGCGGGTCGCCGAGGCTCACCTTCTCGTCGGTCTTGTAGTAGGCCTCGGTGGGCTCGTCGCCGGGGAGGACGGGGTCGGTGTGGCAGTGGGCGGTCTTCGTGTGGCGGTCGATGAGGACGTAGACCGGGATGCCGACTGCGGCATACGTGGCCAGCTTGGCGCCGGTGTCGACCGCGTGATTGGTTGACGTGACCTCGCCGACGAGGGCGATCATGTCGATGGGGTACCAGCCTTTGTGGGCTTTGCGGTAGGCCTCGTCGAGTTCCGTCGGGGTGCGTCGCAGCACGTAGAAGTCCGGGATCACGAGGGCCATGGTGCTGCCGTCCTGGTGCGCGCCCCGATAGCCGTTGCCCATACCGGCCAAGTCGAGCCCCGCCGTGAAGAACTGGACGGCGAGCTGGAAGGCGCCGGAATTGTGCTGGTTGTTCGGTTGCGGCGGCACGATGACCGTCCCCTCGACGTACTCGGGTCGAATCGGCGCCACCGACGCCTCCTCGATCGCGATCAACAGATCGATGGGGTCCTGCTCCGTCATGACCGTCTCCATGATCGGTTCGGCGCTCATCCCTGGTTCTCCTCACGCTGCAGCCAGGCTAAGCCTCTGTCGGGCGCCCCGGCAGAACGATGGGGCACCCCGCACGTCGTGAGACGCCGGAATGCCCCACCGTTCACTCGAACGAGTGTGCTGAACCGTTCCGCTACTTCCCGGCCGTCGTCCCTCGCTGCGCCGCGATCGGGGCCGTCGCCGCCACCTGCGGCGAGTCCGCGTTGGAGAACACCGACGGTGCCGCCACGGCCGCCGTCGGGTCCGGGGTCTCGTCCTCCGAGACCGCGACCGGCACCCCGCCGACGATCCGGATGTCCGCCTCGTCGAAGGCCCGCTTGATCCGCCAGCGCAGCTCGCGCTCCACGGTCAGCGCCTTGCCCGGCATGGTCTTGGCGGAGAGGCGGACCACCATCGAGTCGATGAGGACGGAGTCCAGGCCGAGGATCTGGATCGGGCCCCACAGCAGCTCGTTCCAGGGCTCCTCCTTGGCCATCTTCTCGGCGACCTCGTCCAGGGTGGCCCGCACCCGGTCCAGGTCCTCGCTGGTCCGGACGGTGACGTCGACGCCGGCCGTGGCCCAGCCCTGCGAGAGGTTGCCGATGCGCTTGATCTCGCCGTTGCGGACGTACCAGATCTCGCCGCTGTCGCCGCGCAGCTTGGTCACCCGCAGGCCGACCTCGACCACCTCGCCGGAGGCGACCCCCGCGTCGATCGAGTCGCCGACGCCGTACTGGTCCTCCAGGATCATGAAGACGCCCGACAGGAAGTCGGTGACCAGGTTGCGGGCGCCGAAACCGATCGCCACACCGGCCACACCGGCCGACGCCAGCAGCGGCGCCAGGTTGATCTGGAACGCCGACAGCACCGTCAGCGCGGCCGTGCCCAGGATCACGAAGCTCGCCACCGACCGCAGCACGGACCCGATCGCCTGCGAGCGCTGCCGCCGCCGCTCGGCGTTGACCAGCAGCCCGCCGAGAGTGGTGCCCTCCGCCGACTCGACGGTCCGGTTCATCCGGTCGATGAGCTTGGTTATCGCCCGCAGCACGACCCTTCTGAGGACCACCGCGATCACCAGGATCAGCAGTACCTTCAGACCTATCGCCAGCCATGTCGACCAGTTCTGCTCGACCCAGCTCGCGGCGTTCGTGGCGCTCTCCTGGGCGTCCTGGAGCGTGGGCACCGCAGGGGTGGCCGACCCCGAGGGGGTCGGCGACGGCGACGCACCGGCGGCCAGTAGGACGGCGGGCAAGGACACGGCGGGTACCTCCAGGCGGTGCGGTACTGCCCTCCGGCACGGCGTTCACGGTCACGTACGGCGTTCAAGGTCACGAAAAGGTCACCGGACGGGCAGGATCACCACACTAACGGGGCATCGTGTGTGCGCCCGACCGATACGAGAAGGAGAGACCGTGCTCACTTCGCGGGCCTCCCGGTTGAACAGGCTCGCTTGAAAAGGGGGGTATCCGGGGGATGAATGCGGTGTGGTCGAAAACACTCCCAGGCCGTTACGCGGACATGGTGGCGCGTCCACCAGCCAAGAGGGGAGACTGACCACAGATCGTCCCGGCGCGAGCCACGCGCCGCCGACGCCCAAGGAGGCCCCCGTGCCGCATGTCCTGGTCCTCAACGCGTCGTACGAGCCGCTCGGCGTCGTACCGCTCCGCCGCGCGCTCGTCCTCGTCCTGGAGAACAAGGCAGTCGCCTTGGAGGAATCCGGCGCCTATATGCACAGCGCAACCGTCACAGTCCCCGCACCCAGCGTGGTCCGGCTCAAGCGATTCGTCCGGGTTCCCTACCGAGGGCCCGTTCCGCTCACCCGAAGGGCGCTCTTCGCGCGCGACGGGGGCCGGTGCATGTACTGCGGTGGCGTCGCAACCAGCGTCGACCACGTCATCCCGCGCAGTCGCGGGGGTCAGCACGTCTGGGACAACGTGGTCGCGTCGTGCCGTCGCTGCAACCACGTCAAGGCCGACCGCCATCTCTTCGAGATCGGCTGGCGGTTGCGGCACAAACCAGCCCCACCCACCGGCCTGGCCTGGCGCATCATCGGGACCGGCCATAGGGACCCGCGCTGGCTGCCCTACTTGCAGCCGTACGGCGCGGACGACGCCATGGCCCGGATCGACGGCATCTCCGCCTGACGACCCGGGCCTTCGCATACCCGGGCGCCCGGGTGCTCCGGCGTCCGGGGGTCCCCTGTGCCCCCGGAGGCCGGTGTCATCCCGCGGTCACGCGTAGCGCAGCTCCGCGGGACGCACCGAGCGGTGCAACAGCGGGAGCGCGGTGGCCGCCGCCAGCAGACAGGCGCCGTAGACCGCGAGCGGAACCAGCAGGGCCGGGTACGGCACGGCCGGCAAGGTGTACGTCGTGGCGATGGAGGCGTACCAGACGCCGACGGCCATGCCGCCCGTGCCCGCCACCAGGACCGCCGGGGCCAGCGGCAGCGCGGTCTCCAGGAGCAGCGCCCGGCCCAGCACGCCGCGAGGCACTCCGGCGGCGGCCTGCGCGGCCAGGCCCCGGCGCCGGGTGGCCAGCGACTCGGCGGTGCCGACGGCGAGACCGGACAGGACGATCGCCAGGGCGACGAGGATCGCGGCAGCCGTGAGGTCCAGACCCGTCGTGTAGTACGTGAGGTCCGTGCCGAGGTGGTCCGCCCGGTCCATGGCGTGCAGAACCGCGAGCAGCACCTGCCGCACCCCCACGAATCCGGTGCCCACGACGGTCACCAGCAGGACGGCCGCGTGCGTGCGGGCCGCCGCCCACGGGTCGTCGCGCAGCCGTTCCGCCGCGATCAGCAGCGCCGGGCTCTGCGCACGCGCGGCGAGCACCCGCCCCAGCCACCGGGACGACCAGCCCGCCAGCCACACCGCCGAGACGCCGACCAGCAGACAGGCGGCGAACACCGTGAGCGGGCCGAGAGCGAGCCCGACGTGGGGGAACGCGAAGGAATCGCCGACGAGCGCGGTCAGCGCGACCGACACCGCCAGTACGGTCAGCGACCCGGTCGCCACCCGGAACGCCCGCCCCGGACCCCTGGTGGGCCGCGCCCGTCGGATCCAGCCCAGCGGCGAGGCCACCACCCTGCGCAGTGCCAGAGCGCTCACGGCCGCGCCCAGCACCGGCACCAGCACGGCCACCACGGCGATGCCGGCCCAGGCCAGTGGATCGGAACCGTGCCACAGACGCAGCAGGGACAGCACGGAGAACACGGTGGCCACGGCCGAGCCGGCCAGGCAGGCCAGCCCCGACTCCAGCGCCGCGATCCGCCGCACCTGCACGGGCGTGGCACCCGCCAGCCGCAGCGCGGCCAGCCGCCGGTCGCGGTGCACCGCGCCGACCCGCGCGCACTGCCCGAGGAACCCGAACACCGGGATGAACAGCAGCATCAGCGCGGTGATCACTCCGTCGCGCGTTCCCGGCTGGTCCAGCAGCCCGGAACCGACCGGGACGCGGTACTGCCCGTCCATCGGGGCGAGGACCGCGATCACCAGCCCGATGCCCGTGGCCAGCGCCGCCCCGATCGCCGTCAGCAGGACCCGCCACCACTCCCGTCGGTCCGACCCCCGGGTGAGCAGCAGCGCCAGTCGCAGCTCGGCCCTCACGCCGCCACCCCCGCAGTCGCCACGGTCCCGTCGCTCAGCCGCACCTCGCGGTCCGCGTACGCCGCGACCTGGGCGTCGTGAGTGATCAGCAGCACGGCCGTGCCCGACTCGCGGGCCGTGTGCACCAGCGACGTCATCACCTGCTCGCTCGCCAGCGAGTCCAGCGCCCCCGTCGGTTCGTCCGCGAAGACCACCTTCGGGCCGGTCACCAGCGCTCGTGCCAGAGCGGTCCGCTGTGCCTGGCCGCCGCTCATCTCGCCCGGCCGCAGCTCCTCCTGTCCGCGCACCCCGAACCGCTCCAGCCACTCGCCGGCCCGTGCCCGGGCCTCGGTGCGGGCCGATCCGGCCAGCATCAGCGGCAGCGCCACGTTGTCGAGGGCGGTCAGTTCCGGGATCAGCTGCCCGAACTGGAAGACCACGCCGAAGTCGGAGCGCCGCAGCTCGCTCAGCCGCTTCTCCGGCAGCCGGTCGAGCCGCAGCCCGTCGTAGGCCACCGAGCCCGCGTCCGGTCGCACGATCCCGGCCAGACAGTGCAGCAGCGTGGACTTGCCGCTGCCGCTGGCCCCCGTCACGGCGAGGATCTCGCCGGCGCGCAACTCGACACAGGCGCCGCGCAGCGCCTCTGCCCTGCCGTGCGCCTTGACGAGGTCCCGGCCCGCCAGAAGCGGCACCGAGGAGTCCCCCTGGTTGCTCATACTGCGTCGACCTCCGCGGTCAGAGTGGTCAGCCGGGCCGCCGTGGTGTTCATCCAGCGGAGGTCGGCATCGAGGTGGTTGAGGGCGTAGTCCGCCGAGAGCACGGTCGCCAGGTCGGCGCCCGGGGCCGTCTTCACGGCCGTGAGCTCACGCATCCGCTCCATGTGCGCGGTGCGCTGGGCGCCCAGGTAGGCGGCCGGATCACCGCCGGCCAGGATCGAGACGACGACCTTGGCGAAGATCTCGTTCGCCACGAAGGGCGCGGGCGGCGCGATCTCCCCGGCCCAGCGGGCCAGTTCACGTGCCCCGTCGTCCGTCGACCGGTACAGCGTCCGCTCCGGCCCCCCGTCGGCGTCGGTCCCTTCGAGCTCGGCGAGACCGTCACGGACCAGGCGTTGCAGGGTCGTGTACACCTGCCCGTAGGCCAGCGGACGGGCCTGCGGAAAGCGTTCGTCGTGGCGCCGCTTGAGGTCGTAGCCATGACTCGGCCCTGCCTCCAGCAGCCCCAGAAGGATGTGCCGGGTGCTCATGGGGATCAGTATGCACTGGATACATGTACTGAGTGAATAGTGATCGCTGAGAATCCGCCTCGAAGTCCTGAGCGGGGTTCATCGCGGCGAACCGATCGCCGTCCGCGGGTCGGATCGCGGGCCGGGACCCGGCCGTCACGCGTGCCCTCGCGACGATGGGGTAGGGCTCCTCTCACCCGGCAACCGCCGCCGTACCCGACGTCATGACGAGGAGGCCACCGTGGCCGCAACGGTTCACCATCCGATCCCGGCCCAGTTCAAACCCCCGGTGGAGACCGAGGAGGAGTCCCGTCTGTGTGTGTTCAGCGCCGAGACCGTCTGCGCGGAGGCGCCCCTGACCAGCGAGCCGCCGCTACCCGACGCCGAGCCCCTGACCAGCGAACCGCCGCTCGCCGACCTGGCCCCGCTGACCAGTGAGCCGGGGTTGTAGATGAGCGAAGCCCTGGACCCGGGGCTGTGCCGGCTCGCCGAGCTGCACGGCGTCGCCACCTCCTACAGCCCGTCCCCGGACCGTACGGTCGCGGCCTCCGCCGGCGCCGTGACGGCCGCGCTGGCCGCTCTGGGCGTCGACGCGAGCGGCCCGGAGGCCGTCCGCACCGCCCTCGCCGACCGGGAGCGGGACCTCGCCGAACGGCTGCTGCCGCCGACCGTCGTCCACTGGACCGGCTCCGGCGACCCCGCCCTCGGCGTGCCCGCCGGCACCCGGCTTGAGGTGCGGACGGAGGACGGGGAGACCCGGGACGACGTGACGGACCTGCCGACGGGCGTACACCTGCTGACCGCCGCCGCGCCCGACGGCCGTACCGCCCGCGCCCACCTGATCGTCGCCCCCGACCGGCTGCCCACCCCCGCCGGCCGCTCGTACGGACTCCTCGTCCAGCTGTACTCGCTCCTGTCCCGCCGCTCCTGGGGCATGGGCGACCTCGGTGACCTCGCCGACCTGGCCGACTGGGCCGGACGCACCGCCGGGGCCGGATTCGTCCAGGTCAACCCCTTGCACGCGGCCGTACCCGGCCCCCCGACCGACCCCTCCCCGTACCGGCCCTCCTCCCGCCGCTTCCCCGACCCGGTGCATCTGCGGCTGGAGTCCGTCCCCGAGTACGTCCCGGACCCCGCGTTCACCGAACGCGCCGGACGGCTGCGCGCCGCCGTCCTCGACCAGGGCGCCCACATCGACCGGGACGCGGTCTGGGAACTGAAGCGGGAGGCGCTGGAGGCGCTGGCCGCCGTACCGCTCGCCCCCGCCCGGCAGGCCGCCTACGACGCCTTCCGCGCCGAACAGGGGCAGGCCCTGGAGGACCACGCCACCTGGTACGCGCTCGCCGAGCGGCACGGCTCCGACTGGCACCGGTGGCCCGAGGCCCTGCGCGACCCCCGCTCGGCGGAGACCGCCCGGGCCCGCGCCGCACTGCGCGACCGGGTCGCCTTCCACTCCCGGCTCGCCTGGCTCACCGACACCCAGCTCATCGCCGCCCAGCACACCGCCCGCGACGCCGGGATGCCGGTCGGGATCGTGCACGACCTCGCCGTCGGCGTGCACCCCCAGGGCGCGGACGCCTGGGCGCAGCGCGCGTTCTTCGCCGCCGGGATGTCCGTCGGCGCCCCGCCCGACGCCTTCAACGCCCGCGGTCAGGACTGGGGCCTGCCGCCGTGGCGCCCCGACCGCCTCGCCGCCTCCGGCCACGCCCCCTACCGCCAGCTGCTGCGCGCCCTCTTCCGCTACGCCGGCGCCCTGCGCATCGACCATGTGATGGGCCTGTTCCGGCTGTGGTGGGTGCCGGAGGGCCGGCCGCCCACGGAGGGCACCTACGTCCGCTACGACGCCGAGGCCATGCTGGCCCTGCTGGCGCTGGAGGCGACCCGGGCGGGCGCGGTGGTGATCGGGGAGGACCTGGGGACCGTGGAGCCGGGGGTGCGCGAGACGCTCCAGCGGCACGGGGTGCTCGGCACGTCGGTGCTCTGGTTCGAACGGGACTGGGACGGCGACGGCCGCCCGCTCCCCCCGGAGCGCTGGCGCGCCGACTGCCTCGCCACCGCCACCACCCACGACCTGCCGCCCACCGCCGCCCGCCTCACCGGCGAGCACGTCGAACTCCGCGACCGGCTGGGCCTGCTGACCCGCCCGGTGGCCGAGGAGCGGGCGGACGCGGCGGCCGACACGGCGGAGTGGCTGGCCCTGCTGACCGGGCTGGGTCTGCTGGCCGGGTCCGACGCCGGTGACGAGGAGGCCGAGATCCGGGCCGTCCACCGCTTCCTGCTCCGCACCCCGGCCCGCATGATCGGCGTCTGGCTCCCCGACACGGTCGGCGACCGCCGCCCCCAGAACCTCCCCGGCACCTGGGACCAGTACCCGAACTGGCGCCTCCCGATCGCCGACGCGACGGGCCGCCCGGTGACACTGGAGGAGCTGATGGAATCGGGGAGGGTCCGGGCACTCCTGGATGTGTTCCGGTCGGACGACCCGCCCGACCAGGAGGAGGACGGCCGCGCGGTGCCTCTGCCCAGTCCGTCATGAGACCGGCGGCTGACCGTTCGGCCCGCCGGGCGTTCGGCGACGATGCCGCCCAGCCGCGACTTCGGCCCGGTCTGCGTGGGCCGGCTGCTGCCGGCCTCTCGTGTTCGTGCTCACCGCCGGAAAGGCCGGCGACGCGCCCGCCTTCGCGGACGTCATGGGCCGCCTGCGCCTTCCCCGACGGCGAGGGCGGCTCCCGACCAGGGCCTGTCCGATAGGTCGAGTCCTAGTGCAAGTCCAGCTCGCCGACTGTCTGGCCTCCGCTGGTCTCACCCGTCAGACGGAATCCGAGCCCGAGGTAGAAACCTTCGGGGCCACCCGTGCCCGGATGCCAGGTGGTGGTCAGGCAGGTGCCGCCGCGACGGCGGATTTCAGCAGCAACGGACTCGACCGCGAAGCGACCGTACCCTCGGCCCTGCTCGCCATCTGCGATGTTGAGCCGCCAGAGACCGGAACGGATGTCGGTGCCTGTGCCGTCGCCCCTCCAGTCGATGTCGAAGAAGGCCATGAGGAAGCCCACGGGACGGTCACCGTCAAGGATGAGTCGGGGCCAAGCTATGCCGGGATGGAGATACGCCTCGGCCAGAGATTTTACGACTGGAGCGACCAAGTGCTCCTGATCCGGACGAACCCGCAGACCGATCGCGACGTCGAAGTTGGCCGGGGTGATCTGTCCCAGAGACAGTGTGGTCGTCATGCGGGAACCCTAAGCAGCTGCCCGTGCTGCGTCGATCGTGGAGGACCTGGCCCGGGCCCCCCGGCGGAGTCGACGTCGAGATCGACGTCACCCGGCACGACACACTCACCGTTGCCGACTGGGGTCAGAATCTGCAGAAGATCGGTTGTCCCCACTGCGGCGCGCCGATCGATACCGAGGGGTGGGGCGCCTACTCACAGGACCAGTCGTAGTTCTGTGCGTCCAGCGCCATCGGGGACGCACTCGGACATCCAGTGCAGCGAATCAGGGCCCACATCTGACACCCTCAGCCCGCGAGGCCCGACATCACGAGTTCGGCTCCATCGGAACTCACTTCAGTTGCATGAAGGAGCTACCGTGAGTGCAGTGAAACCGGAGTCGAATGAAGAGCAAAGGTGAAGGCGTCGACAGACATGGAAAATCCCCCGAATCAGCCGTGAAAGGTTTCTTGTCGCCCACGGTGCCATCGCGATACCCTTACCCTTCCCAGGGCGCATGATAAATCTTTCACCAATGGGGCCGGTGGAAAGTGACTCTCTCGGACCATTCGCTGTTAACTTTGGCCGACGGGCCGATCGCCGACTCCATGACGTATGAGGAATTTGAGACATCCCTCATTCACGGAATATTGTTCGAGCCGGGCTTCTATCTGGTAGACGCCTATCTATTTGCCTCGGATCACCTCCGGCGTCACATATTTGAATCTGCCGGCGGAGGTATCAGTCTATTTGAGCTGGCGATGAAAGGGGGTGTCATTTCGATCATTTCGCGAGCTCCGGCCTCCGGGTTCCCTCAACTCCTCCAAGTGTTGCAAGGAATGCAGATTCAAAGCCCTTTTGCGCATGGTGCCCGAATCGCCGACCGACTTGCAACCTCCGTCGGGCCTCTCACGAATCCCACGGTGTGGCCAGCGGCGATGGGGGAGAATTACGGATCACTGTTGCGGCGCTGTCTCCGCGGGGACGAACCAGCCGGGTTGGCGCCAGGGGTGTGGCAGGGTACTGAGATACTTCGGTATGAGGCGCTGGACGCGGCCGAGGAGTTGAGTTCACGGCGACCTGGAGCTGCGGGCGGGATCAGGCGGGGCGAGTTGATCCGTGCAGTGGGGGCGGCACTCGGGGTCTTTGACCTCCGGGACCAGGCTGTGACAAATCGTTTCCGGATCATCGATCGGCTGGCATCTGCTGGTTATTCACCAGAGCGGATCATGTTTTATGACAGCTTTTTCGACTGGGCTGATCAGCTGCATCATGTCAATTATGCAAAAGTGCTGGGTATGAGGGCGTCAGTCATCGGCACGGGAGCCCGCGATCTCCCAGTGATACAGACAGCACTGTGCGATGGAACCCGGCATGGGCCGCCACCCGAGTTGAGTAATCACCTGGATTTAGAGGTCCGGGTGCCTAGTGCGCAAACTCTCAGGGGTATGGCGCCGCATGTGATTTTAGAATTACGGAATTACGGCATTGATTGGCGGAGTGCCGCAATGAGATTCATAGAGACCCCCAGTGCGCAATCACGGCATGCCGCAGAGGTCGCTCTCGAGCGGTTCAGTAAGAATTTGCGGGGCGTCACGGGGCAGAATTATTTGGCGCCGGCCAACTTTAAAGCGTTTGCCTTCAAGGCTGCTCCCGCCCTGCTTGCGACGGCTGCTGACGTTATCGCGCCGTCGATAGGCCCGTATCTGACAACCGTGGCCGGCACAGGATACATCGCCTATCAGTACGTGACGAAGAATCGCACGGGGAAGGTTCGTGTTCAGATTCGCTCGGAGTCGAGTTTCGGCTGAGCTCATGCCCATGAACCCAGGCGGAGCCGCGAGCTCTCCTCATCCTGAACTGCTGGCCAGGGAGATCGGTACAAGCGTCGGCGCCAGGGGCCTGTCTTTCATGCGGCGGGACGCGGGGCAGTGCACGGGCATCTGCGGCGTTGTCGTCGGTTGCCGACGCTTCCCATTGACGCCCAGCATCCGCGAGGGGAGAACCGGGGCCACTTCTGCGTTCCGAACCCAGGCCGGTCAAGGGGCCGAGACATCCCTGATCAGGCTCTGCGGCCGATCTCTCGTTCCCGCCGTGCAGCTCCGTGATGGAGGGCTCAGGTCCAGACCTGTTCTGGGGTGCGCGCGGGCACTCACGGCTCAGGGGTCTGGTTCGGGCGACACACACGCCGGTCATGGCGGTTTTCGCACTGTGAAAGGCATGCGGACGACATGTCCGCCAACCGGCACTCAGCAAAGGCCGACCGGGCGGCAGCCCCTCCTGGCAGGGCCGCCGCAGCGCGCGGCGCCGCGTACAGGGACCCCGGACGCGCGCCCCTCAAGTCGGCCCGCTAACTTTGGCAACGTGGACAAGAAGAACGCCCTGCGCGCCGGCGCCCTGGCTGCCGGTACGACGCTGATGATGCTGCTCATGTCGTCCCCTGCCCTCGCGCTCACGCGTGACGACGGCGACGACCCCGGCAAGGGCCTGAGCGTCATCGAGACGCTGGCTCTCTACGTCCTGATCCCGCTCGTGCTGTTCGCGGTCATCGCGGGCCTGGTCATGGTGCTGGACAAGTCCAAGATCCGGGTCACCAAGCCGGGCACGACGAAGGCCAAGGCGAAGGCCTGACCTCCGCTTCTCCGTCGAGGGCGCCGGTCGCCCTCCCTACGTGCCACGACAGGACGTACGGGAGCTGACCGGCGCCCTCGGCGCGTCGCTCAGGGGCTCGGCGCGGTCAGATACCGCTGCAGGGTCGGCCCGAGCCACGCCAGGATCTCCTCCGGCGCCAGCGCCACCACCGGCGGCAGCCGCAGCACGTAACGGGTGAGGGCGAGCCCCATCAGCTGCGCGGCGCACAGCCCCGCCCGTGTCCGCACCTGCTCGGGGTCGGGGCACACCCGCTGGGCCACCGGTACCACCTGCTCCCGGAAGATGCCCTGCAGCCGCTCGGCCCCCGCCTTGTTGGTGATGCCGACCCGCAGCACCGCGGTGAGCTCCTCGTTCGTCTCCCAGACGGTCAGGAAGTGGGACACCAGCGCCCGCCCGACCTCGGTGCGCGGCACCTGGGAGACGTCGGGCATCCGCAGATCGAGCGCGACGGCCGCCGCGAACAGGCCGTCCTTGTTGCCGAAGTAGCGCATGACCATCGACGGGTCGATATGCGCGTCCTTGGCGATGGCGCGGATGGTGGCCCGCTCGTAGCCGTCGGTGGCGAAGCGCTCGCGGGCCGCGGTCAGGATGGCGGTGCGGCTGGCGTCGGAGCGGCGTGCCGCCGAGCCGTTCGTGGGCTCTGTGTTTCTACTGGGGGTGCCGGTCATGCCAACGAGCGTAGGCCAACATCCGTAGGCCAACAAGTGTTGACTACGCGACCGGCGAGCTCTAGTTTGGTCAACGAGCGTTGGCCAACATCTGTTGGCGCGCGCCCGTTGACCAACACCTGTTGGTCAACATCTGTTGGTCAACAAGCGTAGGCATTCAGGAGGTCCCCCATGAACGGCCCGACCGCCGCCCCCGAAACCTCCCGCGTGATCGTCGTCGGCTCCGGTCCCACCGGCCTGCTCCTGGCCGGTGACCTCGCCGTCGCCGGCGTCCCGGTCACCCTCCTGGAGAAGCGGCCCCACAAGACCAGCAACCTCTCCCGCGCCTTCGCCCTGCACGCCCGTGCCCTGGAGCAGCTCGACGCCCGCGCCGTCGCCGACGACCTGGAGGCCGTCGGCCGGCCGCTCACCCGGCTCAACCTCTTCGGCGGCCTCACCATCGACCTCGGCGGCCTCCCCTCCCGTTTCCGGCATGTGCTGGTGCTCCCGCAGTACGAGGTGGAGAAGGTGCTGGAGCGCCGCGCGGTCGAGGCGGGTGTCGACTTCCGCTACGAGTCCGAGGTGACGGGACTGACGCAGGACGCCGACGGGGTCACCGTGCACGTCGAGGGCGCCGAGGACCTGCGCGCCGCGTACGTCGTCGGCGCCGACGGCATGCGCAGTGCCGTGCGGGAGGCGGTCGGGCTGCCGTTCCCGGGACGGTCGGCCATCCGGTCCGTCGTCCTCGCCGACGTGCTGCTCGACGAGAAGCCCGAGACGCTGATCACGGCTGCCGCGGTCGGCGACGCGTTCGCCTTCCTCGTGCCTTTCGGCGACGGCTACTACCGGGTCATCTGCTGGCACCGCGACCGCGACGTCCCCGACCATGAACCGGTCGACCTCGACGAGGTCAGGGAGATCACCCGGCTTGCCCTGGGCCGGGACTTCGGGATGCACGAGGCCCGCTGGATGTCCCGCTTCCACAGCGACGAGCGGCAGGCGCCCCGCTACCGGGTGGGCCGGGTCTTCCTGGCCGGCGACGCGGCGCATGTGCACACCCCGGCCGGCGGCCAGGGCATGAACACCGGTCTGCAGGACGCGGCCAACCTGAGCTGGAAGCTCACCGCCGTCCTGCACGGCCACGCCGCCCCCGGCCTGCTCGACTCCTACCAGGCCGAACGCCACCCCGTCGGCAGGTCGGTCCTGCGCAGCAGCGGCGCGATCGTCCGGCTCGCGATGGCCAAGGGCTGGCAGCTGCCGGTGCGGGCCGCGCTCATCACGGCCGTCGGCCGGCTCGCCCCCGTCCGCCGCAGGGTGATGGGCCAGATCACCGGCGTCGGCTACCGGTATCCGGCCCCGAGGGGCGCCCACCCCTTCACCGGCGCCCGGGTCCCCGACCTCGCCCTGGCCGGTGGCGGCCGGCTCTACGAGGCCCTGCGCGGCGGCCGGTTCGTCCTGGTCGCCCCGGGTCCGTACGACGCGGGCGAGGGGCGCGCGGACCGGCTGGCCGTGGCGCACTGGGCGAGCGACCGCGGTACGACACTGCTGGTGCGCCCCGACGGATACGCGGCCTGGGCGGCGGAGGGCGCCCGGGGCGCGGACATCGAGGCGGCGCTGGCCGCGCACGTCGGCTGAGCGGATCCCACCGGCGGCGGACCGGCTCAGCCGACGGTGAAGTCGGTGACCTCGGTGTCCAGAGTGGTGCGGCCGTCCTTGGCGGTGGCGAGTACGGCGATGTGCCAGGCGCCGTGCGGGGTCGACGCGGCGTCGGCGGTGGACACCACGGCCTTGTACGCGCACCGGGCGGTGTCCGACCCGGCCGGCTCGCAGGTCGCCGACTCCACCTCGGCCATGTCCTTGGCGGTCGGCGGCTTCTCCGCGAACCGGGACTTCTCCGGCCACGCCAGCACCTTCAGGCTCTTCAGCCCGGAGGCCGCGGTGACCTCGGTGGAGAAGGCGAGCGAACCGTCCCGGCCGCCGGCGGGCGCGGTGTAGCGGGCGGTGCTGTGCGCGAAGGCGGGCGGCTGGTCCCCCGCGTAGGCGAGGGCGAAGGCCCCGGCGCCGCCGAGGACGACGACACCGGCGGCGATGGACAGAGCGATACGACGGGACATGACGGGTTCTCCGTGACGGTCTGAGTGCCTCGACTGGATGAACCGGCGCTCTGTGCCGCGCCGTTGCACCGATGCTCGCAACCCATGGGCACCCCGGGCGTGAGCACGGGTACTCAACTCCGCCTGGGTGATCGGGACCCGGGCATCAGGGGACCAGGGGACCAGGGGACTCGGGGGGCACCCTTGACAGTCGCTACGCCGGGAGTTCCCATGGGGACGCCCAACATCCTTACGAGCAAGGAGAGTTGAAATGGCGACCAAGATCGAGATCCGCCCGTTGGACAAGAAGGAGACCACCGGGGACAGCAACTCTCAGGGCGCTTGACCGGAGGGGCCCGCGTGCGGACATCGCCGTCCCGGCGCGCGCTCTACCCGGGCGTCGGCGAACTGGAGCGGCAGGCCCGCACGCTGGTCGCCTTCGCGCCCGGGGTGCTGCGGATGCGGGCGGCCGGGGAGAGCCGGGCCGGCCGGCCGCTGTGGCTGCTGTCCGCCGGGCACGGGGAGCGGCAGCTCCTGACCGTCGCGGGCGCGCACGCCAACGAACCCGTGGGGGGCGCCTCCGCGCTCCGGCTCGCCCGCCTCCTCGCCCACCGGCCCGAGCTGCTCCGCAGGCTCGACTGCACCTGGCATCTGCTGCTCTGTCTCGACCCGGACGGCGCCCGCCTCGCGCACGGCTGGCAGCCCGAGGAACCCGCTCCGTCCCTGGAGGAGTGCCACCGGCACTTCTACCGGCCCGAGTTCGCCTGCCAGCCCGAGTCGCCGCCCGCTCCGGGCACCGGACGGGAACCGCTGCCCGAGTCCGCAGCGCTGGTGCGGGTGCTCGACGAGCTGCGGCCGGTGGCCCAGTTCACCCTGCACGGCATCGAGTTCGGCGGCGCCTTCACCATGCAGACCCGGGAGGTCCCCGGCGCCGCCCGCGCGTTCCGGGAGATCGCCGCCCGGCTGCGGATCCCGCTCGACGACCACCCCTGCGACGGCCCGGACTGGCGTCCGGACCCGCCCGGCGTCCTGCGGCTGCCGCCCGCGAGCAGCGGCAGCGAACGCGACCCGAGCGGGTTCGTCGCCGAGAGCACCTGGCTCCACCCCCGCTGCCACGGCACCCTCACCGCCCTCGTCGAGGCACCCGCCTGGGCCGTCCCCGGCGTGAGCGACTCCCGGCCCGCCCCCGACCCGGAGCGCGCCGTCGGCCGGGCCTGCGACCTGCTGCTGGCCCGGACCCGGGAGCTCGCCGCGCTGCTGGAGCGGGTCCCGGCCGGCGCCGTACCGCACGATCTGCTGCCCCTGCACACCGCCGCCGGGGAACTGCTGCGGGTCGCGCCGTCGCTGGCCGCCGGCTGGGCCGAGGCGGAACACGCGGGCTCCCGCGGCCACTTCGCGACCCTCGACGTCTCCGCCCGCCGTATCCCGCTGCGGGTGGCGGCCATGGCGCGCCGGGCGCTGGCCCGTACCGAGCCCGCGACCGCCGACGCGCTCGCGGACCTGGTGCGCGAGTGGTGCCGGGAACTCGACAAGGCCTGCGAGCCGCGCTGGATCCCGGTGTCCGCGCAGACCGGACTGCATGTGCGCACGATGCTGGACCTCGCCGCACGCCTGTGCACATGACGGAGGGGGCGCCGGAGCATCCGCCCCGGCGCCCCCTCCGTCGTATCGTCGGCTACTCGGCCGCCGCGTCCGCCGCCTGGGCCCGCAGGGCGCGCTCGACACCCGAGCGGGACTCCGAGACGAGACGGGCCAGACCCGCGTTCGGCTGGGCCGCGGCCAGCCAGGTGTCCGTCTTGGCGACGGTCTCCTCGGAGACCTGGAGGGCCGGGTAGAGGCCGATCGCGATCTGCTGGGCGATCTCGTGGGAGCGGCTGTCCCACACCGACTTCAGGATCTCGAAGTACCGGTCCGTGTACGGCGCCAGCAGCTCACGCTGGTCGGTCTGGACGAAGCCGTTGATCACCGCCTCCTGCACGGCGTTCGGCAGCTTGTCGGAGTCGATGACCGACGCCCACGCCTCGGCCTTCGCCTCCTCGGTCGGACGGGCGGCGCGGCTGGTGGCCGCGTGGCGCTCGCCGGCGGCCGTCCTGTCCCGCTCGTACTCGGAGGCGATGTCCTCCTCGTCGAAGTGCCCGACCGACACGAGCCGCTCGACGAACGCCCAGCGCAGCTCGGTGTCGACGACCAGACCCTCGATCGTCGTCGCGCCGTCCAGCAGGGCGTCCAGCAGATCCACCTGTTCCGGGGTGCGCGCGGTCGCCGCGAACGCCCGCGCCCAGGCCAGCTGGTGGTCGCTGCCGGGCTCGGCGGCGCGCAGGTGGGCCAGGGTGGCGTCGGTCCAGCGGGTCAGCAGCGCCTCACGGGCGGTCGGGTCGGCGTACAGGTCGATCGCCAGCTTCACCTGCCGCTGGAGCGACTGCACGACGCCGATGTCCGACTCCTTGCCGATGCCGGACAGCACCAGGGACAGGTAGTCGCGGGTGGCGAGTTCGGCGTCCCGGGTCATGTCCCAGGCCGACGCCCAGCACAGGGCGCGGGGCAGGGAGGACTCGAAGTCGCCCAGGTGCTCCGTCACGAACTGCAGCGACTGCTCGTCCAGGCGGACCTTCGCGTACGACAGGTCGTCGTCGTTGAGCAGGAACACCGCCGGACGGCGGCGGCCGGCCAGCTGCGGTACGGCGGTCAGCTCGCCGTCCACGTCCAGCTCGATGCGGTCGGCGCGGACCAGCTTGCCGGTGGCCTCGTCCAGGTCGTACAGGCCGACCGCGATCCGGTGCGGACGCAGCGTCGGCTCGCCCTTCGCACCGGTGGGCAGCGCCGGGGCCTCCTGGCGGATGGCGAAGGAGTTGATGACACCATCGGCGTCCGTCTCGACCTCCGGGCGCAGGATGTTGATCCCGGCGGTCTGGAGCCACTTCTTCGACCAGGTGCTCAGGTCACGCCCGGAGGTCTCCTCCAGGGCGCCCAGCAGGTCGGACAGGCGCGTGTTGCCGTACGCGTGACGCTTGAAGTACGCCTGTACGCCCTTGAAGAACTCGTCCATGCCGACGTAGGCGACGAGCTGCTTCAGGACGGACGCGCCCTTGGCGTAGGTGATGCCGTCGAAGTTGACGAGGACGTCGTCCAGGTCGCGGATCTCGGCCATGATCGGGTGCGTGGAGGGCAGCTGGTCCTGCCGGTACGCCCAGGTCTTCATGGAGTTGGCGAACGTCGTCCACGAGTGCGGCCAGCGCGAGCCGGGCGCGTACGCCTGGCAGGCGATGGAGGTGTAGGTGGCGAACGACTCGTTCAGCCACAGGTCGTTCCACCACTCCATGGTGACCAGGTCGCCGAACCACATGTGGGCCAGCTCGTGCAGGATGGTCTCGGCGCGCGTCTCGTACGCCGCGTCGGTCACCTTGGACCGGAAGACGTACTGGTCGCGGATGGTCACCGCGCCCGCGTTCTCCATCGCGCCCGCGTTGAACTCCGGCACGAACAGCTGGTCGTACTTCTTGAACGGGTACGCGTAGTCGAACTTCTCCTGGAACCAGTCGAAGCCCTGCCGGGTCACCTCGAAGATCGCGTCCGAGTCGAGGAACTCGGCGAGCGAGGGCCGGCAGTAGATGCCGAGCGGCACGCTCTGGCCGTCCTTCTCGTACACGCTGTGCACGGAGTGGTACGGGCCGACGATCAGCGCGGTGATGTACGAGGAGATGCGCGGCGTGGGCTCGAAGACCCAGACGTCGTCCTTGGGCTCGGGCGTCGGCGAGTTCGAGATGACGGTCCAGCCGCTGGGCGCCTTCACCGTGAACTGGAAGGTCGCCTTGAGGTCCGGCTGCTCGAAGCTGGCGAAGACCCGGCGGGCGTCCGGCACCTCGAACTGGGTGTAGAGGTAGGCCTGCTCGTCGACCGGGTCGACGAACCGGTGCAGGCCCTCGCCCGTGTTGGTGTACGCGCAGTCGGCCACGACCCGCAGGACGTTGCGGCCGGCCAGCAGGCCCGGCAGCGCGATCCGGGAGTCCTCGAAGACCTCGGCCGCGTCGAGCGGGTCGCCGTTGAGGGTGATCTCGTGGACCGCCGGGGCCACCAGGTCGATGAAGGAAGCGGCGCCTGCTTCGGCGACGTCGAAGCGCACCGTGGTCACGGACCGGTAGGTGCCGCCCTCCTGCGCGCCGGAGAGGTCGAGATCGATCTCGTACGAGTCAACGGTGAGCAGCTTCGCCCGCTGCCGCGCCTCTTCGCGAGTCAGGTTTGTGCCAGGCACGCGGTCATCTCCTCGTTATGTGTGGGTTGCGCCATCCTTCCACGACGGCCCGGCCGCGGGCGACGAGGGAAAACCCCAGAGATCGCCCGGACGGAGGTGTCAGGCGGCCGTCGTGCCGCCGGCGACCGGCATCGCCGCGCCGGTGACGAAGGAGGAGCGGTCGCTGCACGGCCACAGCGCGGCCTCGGCGACCTCGGCGGGGCCGGCCATCCGTTTCTGGAGCGTCTCGCCCTCGAACCGCTCCCGCAGCTCCGGCATGGCCGGCACCCCCTGAGGCGTCCGGCCCCCCTACTTCGCGGACAGTTCTTCCGCCACCAGCTCCGCGATCTGCACGGCGTTCAGCGCAGCCCCCTTGCGGAGGTTGTCGTTGGAGATGAACAGGGCCAGACCGTTCTCGACCGTCTCGTCACGCCGGATCCGGCCGACGTACGACGGGTCCTGGCCGGCCGCCTGCAACGGCGTCGGGATGTCGGAGAGCTCGACGCCCGGCGCGTCCGCGAGCAGCTCGGTCGCGCGCTCGGGGCTGATCGGGCGGGCGAACCGGGCGTTGACCTGGAGGGAGTGACCGGAGAACACCGGGACGCGGACACAGGTGCCGGAGACCTTCAGCCCGGGGAGTTCCAGGATCTTGCGGGACTCGTTGCGCAGCTTCTGCTCCTCGTCGGTCTCGTTCAGACCGTCGTCGACGAGGTTGCCGGCGAAGGGGAGGACGTTGAAGGCGATGGGCCGCTTGTAGACCTGCGGCTCGGGGAAGTCGACCGCCCCGCCGTCGTGCGTGAGCTTGTCCGCGTCGGCGGCGACCTTCTGCACCTGCCCGTGCAGTTCCGCGACGCCCGCCAGACCGGAGCCGGAGACCGCCTGGTAGGTGGTGGCGACCAGCGCCTGAAGGCCCGCCTCCGCGTCCAGCACCTTCAGGACCGGCATCGCGGCCATCGTGGTGCAGTTCGGGTTGGCGATGATGCCCTTGGGGCGGTCGGCGATCGCGTGCGGGTTGACCTCGGAGACGACCAGCGGGACCTCGGGGTCCTTGCGCCAGGCGGAGGAGTTGTCGATGACGACGGCACCCTGGGCGGCGACCTTCTCCGCGAGCGCCCTGGAGGTGGCCCCGCCCGCCGAGAACAGCACGATGTCCAGGCCGGTGTAGTCGGCGGTCGCCGCGTCCTCCACCGTCACGCCGTCCAGCACGGTCCCGGCGGAGCGGGCCGAGGCGAACAGCCGCAGCTCGGTGACCGGGAAGTCGCGCTCCGTGAGGATCCCGCGCATGACCGTGCCGACCTGACCGGTGGCTCCGACGATTCCGACCCTCACGGTGACTCCCTCTGCATACGTTGACGTGTGTCTGCGGCCTTTCCATCATGCGGCCGACCCGGGTCAGCCTGTCCAATTCTTTGCCGGCCATACCCGCCGAACGGACCTCACGGCCCGTGGAACTCCCGTCGGCACCCACGTTGAGCTGCAGAAATTTCCTCTCCGTGGCCCTCGTGCCGCAAGCTGTGCTGCGTGGCGCGCCGGTGTGACGTACGCCTCGGAAAAGATTTCCCGGAGTCGCCCGAACGTTTCCGGGGGCCGCGGCGTCGTAGGGGAAACGCGGTGAGGGGGGTGGGTTGTGCTGCGCAGAAAGGCCCGCCGGGTCCAGGGGGACCAGCACGGTGATCCGCTGGACGCGGACCAGGAGCGCCGGGTGCGGGCGGTGCTCGCGCTGGGCGGCGTACCGCAGGCGGACCTGCTGGACGGGGTACAGCAGGTCCGCCTGCGGCTGCTGGAGCGGGCCGCGAACGGCCAGGAGGCACCGCGGGACGTCTCGGCGTGGGCGGCGGTGGTCGCCTCCAACCTCGCGATGGACTGGCACCGTGCCAAGCGCCGCCAGGAACGCGTCGGCGAACGGCTGGCCGCCCTCCGCATCCCCGACCACACCTCCGGCGAGGACAGCAGCCTGCTCTCCGTCGCCGTCGCCCGCGGCCTGGACGAACTGCCGGACGCCCAGCGCCAGGTCCTCGTCCTGCGTTTCTACGCCGACCTGCCGGTGCGCGGGATAGCCGAGGAACTCGGCATCCCCGAGGGGACGGTCAAGAGCCGGCTGCACACGGCGGTACGCGCCCTGCGCGCCCGCCTGCACGAGGACGAGGTGGTGTGACATGACCGCCGAACACGAGGCGTACGAGATGTACGACGGCACGGATGCGCTTATGGCCGCGATCACTGACGAGGAGCTACCGGATGAGGCCCGCGCCGACGCCGCCTTCATGGCAGAGCACCGCGAGGCCGAGGCCGACGTGACGCTGCTGCGGCGGCAACTCGCGACCATCGGGGACGCACTGGCCGAGGAGCCGCGACCACACCGGCGGCCCGCTCCGGCACGGGCGCATCGCACCCGGCGTCCCGTGCGCGGGTTCGCCTTCGGTGGCCTTGCCGTCGCCGCCGTCGCGGGCGTCCTGTCGGGGATGATCTGGTTGCTGGGGCAGGCCGGGGGCGTCAATTCGATGTCGGGCGGGAGCAGTGAGGACTCGGGCGCCAAGGCGGCGGGCTCCGCCGCGGCCGGCTCCCCGCTCTTCGGCCCCGGCTACCTCGCCTGCACCCGCCTGATCGCCGAGGGCGAGGTCACGAGGGTGCAGCGGGTGCCCGGCGGCTCCGGCCAGGAGCGGATCACCCTGCACGTGACGCGCTCGTACAAGCCGGAAGAGGGGAAGCCGGAAGGGGGGAAGCCGGAAAAGGGGAAGAAGGAGATCACCTTCCTGGCTGATGAGGACGCCGTCCACAAGGCCCTGCACAAGGGTGACCACGTTCTGGTGGCCCTTGCGGAGGACTCGGCTGTCCCGGACCACGTGGTCGTCGGCGAGAAGTCGATCGCTCGCGAGCGCGCCGGGCTTGCCGGGGCGCTGTCCGAATCCAGATACACCACGTGCGCGCCCGAGTAGCCGGGCTTCGGTGACCGGATCGAACGAGGTACAGCGGAGGGGCGGCCGCCGTACGTGCGACTGCCCCTCCGCTGGTGACACACGATTACTGCGCGACCTTCTCGATCTTCACGCTGCCGGTGCCCGCGACCGTGCCGCGTGCGTTGACCAGCTGGACCTGACCGAAGAACTCACGTCCCTCGGGGGCCGTCGCCAGCGCCGTGGCCTGGCCGCTCACCGTCACCGAGGCGCCGGTGCCGAGCTTGACCGGAGTCGAGTCGTCGACCGTGAGGCTGCCGAGCGCGGCGGAGAAGAACACGTCCCGGTAGTCGTAGCCGGTGGCGCCCGACGGCACCGAGTAGCCTGTGACCTCGACGGTGTAGGTGCCGGCGGCCGGCGAGGCGATGGACACCGCCTCCTCCGAGTCGCCGTCGGCGGACAGCCCGACCTGCGTGCCGGACGCGTCGTACACCGCCAGGTCGAGGTCGGCGGCGTTGTCGGAGACGCCGCCGATCGCCACGTCCAGCGACTTCGCACCCGCCGGCACGGTCACCGTGGTGGTCTGGACCTCGCCCTCCTTGATCGAGGGGCGGGCCGTCTTCGAGGAGCCGAGCGGGCCGCCGACCAGCTTGCCGTCGAGGGCGGCGAAACCGTTGGTCACCTTCCAGGAGGCGGTGACCGGGGTGCCGACCTTGGCCTCGGGCACGGTCACGGTCTCCGGGTCGAAGGCCGCGCCGAGCACGGTGAGGTCCAGCTTGTACGGGTTGTCGAGCAGCGGTGAGGTGCGGCGCGCCTCGACCTCGATCTCCCAGACCCCGGCCTGCGGGTCGGCGTACGAACGGACGTCGGGCTTGCAGCCGTTGCCGTTGAGGTAGTTGTTGTAGCAGTACGGGGTGCCGGTGTCCTCGACCGGGACGCCGTACGGGTGGATGGAGATGAACCGTGTCTGGCTCTTGTCGGCCAGCCCGCTCATCGCGACCTCAAGAGACCGGGCGCCCTCGGGCACGGTCACGAAGTACGACGTGGAGCTGTTGCGCTGCACCGAACCCGCCGCCGAGTAGGTGTAGTCGACGGGCGACGAGACCACGACCGTCGTCAGGATCTGCTTGTCGACGCCCTCGGTCTTCGGGTCGTCGACCTCGAGGATCGCGGACTTGATGCCCGAACTCTTCGCCCGCGCCTGCACCTTGACCGTCACCGGCTGGTTCAGCGGCAGGTTCACCTCGTCCGAGCCGAGGATCTTGAAGGTGTGACCGGCGTTGTTCTCGAAGTACAGCTCGTGCCGCAGTGCCTTGTCCGCGCCGGAGGTACGGGTGATCGTGACGTCGTACGTCTTCTTCTGCCCGGCCTTCAGGCCGCCCTCGCGGTCGTACAGGCCCGTGCCGTAGCCCGGGGTCTTCAGCGCGTAGTCGATCGCGGTGTCGACGGGCGCCTTCACGGTGTAGTCGTGCGCGGTGGCGTGGTCGCGGATGGACTCCCACGCGTCGACGATGTTGATCCGGCCCGCGCCCTCCTCGTACGCCTGCACATCCTTGATGTGGTCGGCGGTCGAGGTGAGGGCCGTGCGCAGGTCGGCGGGGGAGAGGCTGATCCCCTTCTCCTTGGCCGCCGACAGGAGCAGGGCCGAGGCTCCCGCCGCCTGCGGGGACGCCATCGACGTGCCCTGGAGCATGGAGTAGCCGGCCGGCAGCGAGTAGCCCGCCTCGGCGACCGGGGAGCCGGGCAGCCAGGTCTGGGTGGTGTTGATCGCGGCGCCGGGCGCCACCAGCGTCGGCGTGAAGCCGCCGTCCTCACGCGGACCGCGCGAGGAGAAGGGGAGCAGCTGGTACTTCGTCGTCACCTGGGAGCCGTAGTTGGCGGCCCAGGTGTCCTTGGAGATGCCCGCGCCGACCGAGATGACCTTGTCGGCGAGACCGGGGTCACCGATGGTGTTGGCGCCCGGGCCGGAGTTGCCCGCGGAGATGACGAGCTGCACGCCGTAGGTGTCGATGAGCCGCGTGTACAGCTCCGCACGGGCGTTGTTGCCGTCGTTCAGGGCCGGCAGGCCGCCGATCGACATGTTGACGATGTCGACGCCCCGGTTGGCGACCAGGTCGATCATGCCCTCGGTGAGCGCGACGTTGGTGCAGCCGCCGGTCCAGGTGCAGGCCCGGGAGGAGACGATCTTCGCACCGGGGGCGGCGCCGTTCATCTTGCCGCCGAACAGCCCGTTGGCGGCGGTGATGCCGGCGACGTGGGTGCCGTGCTCGGACTCGATGACGCCGATGTTGACGTAGTCGGCCTTGGCGCCGGACGCGTTGTAGACGACGTCCTTGCGGATCTCGACGACGAACGGGATGCGCTCGACGACGTCCGTGGCCGGGTTGTCCGTGCCGAAGTAGCCGATCTGGTAGCCGTCCTTGTACGGCTTCATCGGCACGTCGTCGGTGAAGTCCAGGTTGTCGTCGGTGTCGACGCGCACGGTGCCGGAGGCCGCGTCGTACAGCACACCCCAGGCGTCGGTGGTGTCGCCGTCGCGGTTCAGGTCGCCCTTCATGTCGCCACCGGTGGTGGCGGACTCGTACATGTAGTTGAACCTGTACGAGCCCTCGGGCGCCTTGAACGTCTCCGTGCCCTGGGTGGGCGTGGTGATGGAGAACGCCGGGCCGGAGGCCGGGGCGGTCATCCGCCGCCAGGTGCCGTCGCCGTCGTTGACCGGGTCGGTCGAGGTCACCCAGTCGACGATCTTCCGCTCGCCCGTGGTGGTCTTCTGCAGCGCCGGGTGGCCGAGGTCGACGCCGGAGTCCAGGATGCCGATGGTGATGCCCCGGCCGTCCGCCTCCGGGTGCTCCTTGACGAAGTCGACGGCGCCCGTCTCGAAGGAGGGGTTGTAGGGGTTCTCGGCGGGGGTGTTCTTGTTCGGCGCCGGGTAGGTCTTCGCGGCCTTCGCCGACTTGGCGGTGTCCGACACCGTCGGGTCGTCGAGCTGGATCTCCTGGCGCAGGTCGATCGCGTGCACCGAGGACAGCTTCGCGGCGGCGGCGATCGCCGAGTCCGCCCGGCCGGTCGGGACGGTGGCGCGGACGTAGCCGAGCTTGTCGTACGTACGGCCCACCGAGCCGCCCTTGACGCCGTCCAGCTCCTGGGCGACCTGCTCGGTCTGCCCCGGCGCGGTCGCGATCATCATGGTGACGTTCTTGGTGCCGTCGGCCTTGGCCTCGGCGAGCAGTTCGGCGTCGTCCGAACCCAGCTTGTCGTGGGCCGACTTGGTCTCCGCGGTGGCGGTGGCGGCGGTCGGGGACGAGGTCGCGGCGGCCGCCATGGGTATCGGCCCGGCGGCGGAGAGCGCGGCCACGACACCGACGGCGACGGCTATCCGGCCCAGGCGTCTGTGGCCCGGTATCGGGTCGTGTTGGGGGGCGAGGGTCATCTGCATCCCTTGTAGGTAAAGGAACGAGCGCGGAATGACCGGAACTTGGTCAAGTACCGGCACATAGGCGCACAGCTTTCCTCAAGGGAACGCCCTTTTGGGAACGTTGACCGAATCGATATGAACGTATGGGGAAAACCCCCGGTCTGTGTCCTTGCTGTGCGCGGAAATCCTGTTGGCCGTCGCCGCCCGGCGCCTCTAACGTGCGGATGTGCGCGAGAAGCTGAGGGTGGCGGCCTACGCCGTGTGCGTCCGCGACGGACAGATCCTGCTCGCCCGGTCACCCGACGACGACGGCACCCCCGAGTGGGTCCTGCCCGGCGGCGGCATGGAGCACGGCGAGGACCCGTACGACACGGTCCGCCGCGAGCTCATGGAGGAGACCGGCTACAGCATCGAGGTGACCGGACTGCTGGGCATCGACTCCTACCGGCACCACTTCGCCGCCGAGGGCCCGCTGCGCCTGCCCACCGACCACCACAGCGTGCGGATCATCTACACCGGTGAGATCGTCGGCGGCGAACTGCGCAACGAGATCGGCGGTTCCACCGACATGGCCGCCTGGCAGGACCTGGACGTCGTACCGGCCCTCCGGCACGTCCCGCTGATCGATGTCGCACTGCGGCTGTGGCGGGAGCGGCCGGCGGCGGGGCGGTTCGCGGAAGACCGGTCGTAGCGGTCGTCGCGGTCGTAGCGGTCTTGGCGGTCGCAGGAGTCGCAGGAGTCGTAGCGGTCGTAGCGGCCGTAGCGGTGGTAGCAATCGTAAGCGCCGGAGACCCTCCCCTACCCCGGCAGATGAACGCGGAGTAGCCGCCCCCCGGACGCCCGCAATCCGCTCCATGACCGGTCCCCACCTCACCTGATCCACGTACGGTGATCGGCGCTGCGCGTTGCCGCCGCGTTCACGCGCAGGCCATCCCCGGTGCCAACGATCCAGAGTGAGCGGGAAGTTCGCGGAAGCGATCGCCCGCGACCACTGTCGGACGCGTTCGTACCCGGGGAGACCGCGCCATGTCGCGCATACGCTCAGTCGCCACCTCCGCGGCCCGGAAGGGCCGCGAGGCGCTGGAGATCAACCGCCGTACCGTGCTCGCCGCCGCCGGAGCCGTCTCGCTCTCCGCGGGCGTCGGCTACGCCCTGCGCCCCACCGACAGCCAGGCCGCGCCCACCGCGACCGAGGAGCAGGAACCGGTCGCCGAGGGCCGCAGGGCCGCCGCGGCCCCCCTCGCGCCGTACACCAAGGGCACCACCCTCGCCTCCGTCGCCGCGCCCCGCACGGGTTCCGGGTACCGGCGGCTCGGCGACGGCGCCGGCTGGTCACGCGTGCTCCGCTCCGACCTGGCCGCCGCCAAGTCCGGCCGGGCCGGCCGCCGCACCGCCCTCGCCTCGTTCGTGCAGTTCACCGACCTGCACCTGATGGACGTCCAGCACCCGCTGCGCCTCGAATACCTGCGCGCCCACGACCCGCACGCCTGGCGCCCCCACGAGGCGCTCACCGTGCCCGGCGCCATCTCCCTCGTCGAGCGGGTGAACGCGCTGCGCGGCGCCCCGGTCACCGGCTCCCCGCTGCACTTCGTGATGACGACCGGCGACAACACCGACAACAACGCCCACTCCGAGCTGGAGTGGTTCATGAAGGTGATGAGCGGCGGCCGGATCACCCCCAACAGCGGCGACCCCAAGCACTACGAGGGCGTGCAGAACAGCGGCCTCAAGCTGTACTGGCAGGCCTCCGCCACGGCCCGCGACAACGACAAGGCGCTCGGCTTCCCGCATCTCGCCGGCTTCCTCGCCGCCGCGATCCGCGAGGTGAACAGCCCCGGCCTCAACCTCCCCTGGTACTCCACCGTCGGCAACCACGACGCCCTGCCGCTCGGCTGCTTCGGCTCCCACGCCGACCCCTACCTCGCCGCGGCCGCGGTCGCCGGCAAGAAGCTGATGACGGTGACCGACGCCGAGGCCAGGAAGCTCCAGGACTCCATCCGCACGGCCCAGGACCCGAAGGGCAGCGGCTACCGCGACTTCCTCAAGGCCCACGCCCGTTCCATGCGCTCGGTCACCGCGGACGACAAGCGCGCCCCGTACACGGCCGCGGAGTACCTCAAGGCCCACCTGGACCCGGCCTACCAGGGTGTCGGCCCGGTCGGCCACGGCTACTCCTCCGCGAACCTGGCCGCGGGCACCCAGTACTACGCCTTCCGTATCTCCGACGACGTCATCGGCATCAGCCTGGACACGACGGACGCCGGCGGCCACTACGACGGATCGATCGGCACGGCCCAACTGGCCTGGCTGGAGAAGACCCTGCGGGAGAACAAGGACTCCTACGCCGTCGTCTTCAGCCACCACACCAGCCAGACGATGACCAACACCCGCCCCGACCCGGCCCACCCGGGCGACCGCCGCCACTCGGGCGCCGAGCTGGTCACCCTCCTCAACCGCCACGCCAACGTGCTGGCCTGGGTGAACGGCCACATCCACCGCAACCTCATCACCCCGCACAAGGCCTCGAACGGCAACTCCTTCTGGGAGATCACCACCGCCTCGCACGTCGACTACCCCCAGCTCGCCCGGGTCGTGGAGCTGGCGGACAACAAGGACGGCACGGTCTCGCTCTTCACCACGCTGATCGAGTCGGCGGCCCCGCACCGCACGGACTTCTCCGACCTCTCCCAGACCGGCCTCGCGGCCCTCTACCGCGAACTCGCCTTCAACGCCCCCGGTTCCAGCAAGGTCCTGGGCGGCGACGCCGTGGACCGGAACACCGAGCTGGTTCTGAAGAAGGGCTGAAACTCACCCGCCTGGCCTACAGCCGGGCAACCTCTCCGATCACGACGGTGTCCCTTCCCCCGACCGGTGACCGACCGGTGACCCGACCGGGGGAGAGACATGTTCGTACGCACGACACTGATGGCGGCCACGGCGGCGGCCCTGGCCGCGGTACTGGCGGCACCGGCGGTGGCGGCGCCCGCCGCCGGCCACCAGGCCACCCGCAAGGCGGTGCGGGCCGCGGTCGAGGCGGGTGTGCCCGGGGTGACGGCCACGGCCCGTGACCCGCGCGGCACCTGGTCGACGACGGCCGGGGTGGGCGACACCCGGACCGGCGCCCCGCGCTCCGCCTCCGACCGCTACCGGGTCGGCAGCATCACGAAGACCCTCGTCGCCACCGTGCTGCTCCAGCTGGAGGCGGAGGGCCGCCTGTCCCTGGACGACACGGTGGACAAGTGGCTGCCGGGAGTGGTGACCGGCCACGGCAACGACGGCCGCCGTGTCACCGTCCGCCGGCTCCTCAACCACACCAGCGGCATCTTCGACTACACGGCGGACGACGACTTCGGCCGCACGTACTTCACGAAGGACGGCTTCTTCCAGCACCGCTACGACACGCTGACGCCCGCCGGGCTGGTCGCCATCGCGATGAAGCACAAGCCGGCCTTCGCGCCGGGCACGAGCTGGGCCTACTCCAACACGAACTACATCCTGGCCGGCATGGTGATCAAGGCGGTGACGGGCCGCTCCTACACCGAGGAGATCACGAACCGGGTGATCCGGCCCCTCCACCTCACCGGCACGTCCCTCCCCGGCACCCGCACCACCCTCCCGCACCCGAGCAGCCGCGCCTACTCGAAACTGACCGACCCGTCCGGCCCGACCTACGACGTCACCGCCCTCAACCCCTCCATGGCCTCCTCCGCCGGCGAGCTGATCTCCACCGGCGCCGACCTGACCCGCTTCTACGAGGCCCTGTTCCGCGGGAAGCTCCTCGCCCCGCACCAGCTGAAGGAGATGAAGACCACGGTCCCCGTCCCCGGCGTCCCCGACAGCGCCTACGGCCTCGGCCTGATCGACCACACCCTCTCCTGCGGTGTCCACGTCTGGGGCCACGAGGGCGGTATCCACGGCTCCACCTCCACGGCGGCCACCACCGCCGACGGCCGCCACGCCCTGGCCGCGAACTTCAACGGCGACTGGGCGGGCGACCCGGGCACCGTTCTCGACGCGGAGTTCTGCGGGGGCTGAGCGCCTTCCGTGAGTGCCCGGAAAAAAATCCAGCGGCGATGTCGAGAACCCGCGGTCCGCTCCGTCCCAGGGGTGAGCGCGGCCACAATGGGTCGCACGAGCACCGAGGAGAACCACCATGGCCAAGTACCTGCTGCTCAAGCACTACCGAGGCGCCCCGGCCGCGGTCAACGACGTACCCATGGACCAGTGGGCGCCCGAGGAGATCACGGCGCACATCCAGTACATGAACGACTTCGCGGCCCGGCTGGAGAAGACCGGCGAGTTCGTCGGCGAGCAGGCCCTCGCCCCCGAGGGGATGTGGGTCCGCTACGACGGTGAGGGGCGCCCGCCGGTCACCGACGGACCGTTCGCGGAGACCAAGGACCTCATCGCCGGCTGGATGATCATCGACGTCGACAGCCACGAGCGTGCCGTCGAACTGGCGGGGGAGCTGTCGGCCGCTCCCGGGGCCGGGGGCAGGCCGATCCACGAGTGGCTGGAGCTGCGCCCGTTCTACGGAGTGCCGCCCACGGTCACGGAATGACCTCGGAAGTGAACGAGGCTCTGCTCCGGAACCTCACACCGAGCGTGCTCGGGATCCTCGTCCGCCGCGGAGCCGATTTCGCGGCGGCCGAGGACGCCGTACAGGACGCACTCGTCGAGGCGGTCCGCGTGTGGCCCGCCGACCCGCCGCGTGACGCGAAGGGCTGGCTGGTCACCGTGGCCTGGCGCAGGTTCCTCGACGCGACCCGGGCGGACGCCGCCCGCCGCCGGCGCGAGGACCTGGCCGAGGAGGAACCGGCCCCCGGGCCGGCGCCCGCGGTGGACGACACGCTCCAGCTCTACTTCCTGTGCGCCCATCCGTCCCTCACCCCGTCCTCCGCGGTCGCGCTCACCCTGCGCGCCGTCGGCGGACTCACCACCCGGCAGATCGCCCAGGCCTACCTGGTGCCCGAGGCGACCATGGCCCAGCGCATCAGCCGGGCCAAACGCACCGTCTCCGGCGTGCGGTTCGACCAGGCCGGCGACGTCGCCACCGTGCTACGCGTCCTCTACCTCGTCTTCAACGAGGGCTACTCCGGCGACGTCGACCTCGCCGGAGAGGCCATCCGGCTCACCCGGCAGCTCGCGGCCCGGGTCGACCACCCCGAGGTGGCCGGGCTGCTTGCCCTCATGCTGCTCCACCACGCCCGCCGCGCCGCCCGCACCGCCCCCGACGGCAGCCTGGTGCCGCTCGCCGAGCAGGACCGGAGCCGCTGGGACACCCGCCTGATCGCGGAGGGCGTCGGGATCCTCCAGGCGGCCCTCGCCCGCGACCGCCTCGGCGAGTTCCAGGCCCAGGCCGCGATCGCCGCCCTGCACGCGGACGCGCCCGCCGCCGAGGAGACCGACTGGGTGCAGATCGTCGAGTGGTACGACGAACTCGCCCGCCTGACCGACAGCCCGGTGGTCCGGCTCAACCGCGCGGTCGCCGTGGGCGAGGCCGACGGACCCCGGGCCGGCCTGGCCGCGCTCGCGGCGCTCGACCCCGCCCTGCCCCGGCACACCGCGGCCGAGGCCTACCTCCGCGAACGCGACGGCGACCCGGCGACCGCGGCGCGGCTGTACGCCGAGGCGGCCCGGAAGGCGACCGACCTCGCCGAACGCGACCATCTGACCCGTCAGGCCGCCCGGCTCAACGCCCGCCGGAGCCGACGCTGACACCGTCGTACGTTCGGGTGTCGCGCTTGCCGATTTTTTGCCGTCGGCCGGGTCGGCCCCGCACCTCCCGCCGCCCCGACAAGGCCCCGTAAAACCGCAGGTCAGAAGGGTGACGACGAGGGCCGTCGAAGGATGCCGAGGGTGAGGGTCCCGGCACTCGCCGTGTAAATGAATCGGACTCCGATACGAGACATACCGTTCATCCGAATGAAACGTCCGTACCGCCTCATATCGGCTAACCCGAGGTTCCCGGGGATGGCTCGAATTGGTGCAAGGCAGGTGGTCGTGTGGACGCTCGGCTCGGACTTCGTGTCCTCTCGGTCTACGAGGGGTTTTTCTCCGGGGGAGCCCGGATCGTGCACAGTGATGTGCTGCTGGGCCTGGTAGAGGGCGGCCAGCAGTGGCATCGGGTGCTGAGTCTGCACGGTGAGGTCCACCGAGAAGCCACCACCCAACGGATGGAGGACGACGCCTGCTACCGCGCGCTCACCGCCGGTGGCATCGACGTCACCTCCCTCGGCCGCACCGCGGGCCTCGTCGACGGCACGGTCGCGGCGTCGGTTTTCAGCGGGCCCGAGCTGGCCGATACCGCGCGGGCCATGGCCGGCGCGGACGTCATCCTCTCCCTGAAGGAACAGCCGCTCGCCCTCCTCAACCAGGCCGGGCTGCCCCGGCGTCCCGTCGTCGTCTGCCTGCACCGGTCCGACCCGGAGAACCAGGGCCCGGCGCTGGACGAGCTGAAGACCGCCATCGCGGAGGGCAAGGTCGTGGCGTGCGTGTGCTGCGCCGAGTCGACGCGGGACGCGTACGAGGCGGCCGGCATCCCGGGTGAGCTGCTGCACGTCATCCCGAACGGGGTCGATCTGCTCCGCTTCCGCCCGGACGCGGCGGTGCGCCTCGCGTTCCGCGAGTCCGCCGGGATCCCGGCCACCGCGCCCGTCGTCGTCTTCGCCGCCCGGTACGCCGGCATGAAGAACGTGCCGCTCTTCCTGCGGGCGGCCCGCGCCTGGCTGGCCCGCGAGGGCGGTGGCCACGTCGTCATGTGCGGTGCCGGGATGACCGAGGACAACCCCGCCCTGTGGGCCGACATGGAGATCGCCTTCGGCGCCGACCGGGCCGCCCTCGGCGACCGCGTGCACCTCCTCGGCGTACGGCACGACATGGAGGCCGTCTACGCCGGCTCCGACGTCGTCGCCCTCACCTCCGTCTCCGGGGAGGCGGCGCCGCTCTGCCTCATCGAGGGCATGATGTGCGGCGCCGTACCGGTCACGACGGACGTCGGCGACAGCGCGTCGATCGTCGAGGGGCACGGTCTGGTGACGCCCTTCGACCCCGACGCGATCGCCTTCGCGTGGTCGGCGGCGGTGGCCGAACGGGACGCCTTCGCACCGGCGCTGCTCGCGAGCCGCGAGAAGTTCAGCCGTACGCGGATGATCGCCGCGTACGCCGACCTGCTCGCCCGTATCGCCGGCGACGTACGCGACGAACTGCGCCCGGGCGTCGGCGGGCAGTAGGCAGACGGGACCGCCGGGGCTCTCGGAGCCCCGGACGCCTATGTGGTGGCGGGCCAGGTCGCCGCACAGGGGCCGGCTCCCGCCCACCGTCCGTAGCCCGCCTCATCCCAGGAGGGGCCGTCGGTTCCCCTCCGAACCGACGGCCCCTCCGCGCCCCTCCGCGTTCCCCCTTCGTTACCGGGGCAGCACCACGACATACGCGGCCGGGTCCCGGTCGTCGGCCGCCATCAGTGCCGTACGGACCACTGCCGCCTGCTGCTCCATCGAGTCGCGGAGCTTCTTCGGGGTGAGGTGGACGACGGTGATGCCCAGCCGCTCCAGGTGCTCGCGCTTGCGGGCGTATTCGGACCACAGGGCGTCGTCGCCCTGCCGACCGCCCTGGCGCGGGGCGCGAGTGTCCAGTTCGACGGCGACGGCCTGCTCGGGCCAGTAGGCGTCCAGGCCGCCCAGGTGGGGGCCGCCGGGGAGGCGCAGGTCCACGTTCCACACCGGGTCGGGGAGACCGTACTCGCGGACCATCCGGTAGAGGCGGTCCTCGGCGATGGCCCGGCCCTCGGCGACCAGCGAGTCGACGGCGTCGACCACATGCGGGCGGGACAGCAGCTTCGCCTCGTTCAACGCCCGTACCACCGCGGCCGGTTCGCAGTGGTGGCCGCGTACCGCCTCCGTCAGCAGCCGGCGTACCGCCTCCGCGTCGGTCAGGTCCGCCACCGCGTCGGCGAGGGCGCGGGGGACCGGGGCGACGGGCAGGCCCGTCACCGGCTCGGGGGTCGGCAGGGCCGGGGTGCGCAGCACCCGGACGTAGGAGGTGGAGCGGATCCGGCGCAGGCGCGGGACCAGGACGTCCACGTGGTCCAGGGAGAGGAGCGGCGGGGTGGACGAGAAGCCGTGGAGGGTCAGCGCGGCCAGGCCCGTGATCATCGCCTCCGGGTAGACCGTGCGGTGCGGGGAGTCGGCGCTCGGCTGGGTGGGGACACCGGGGGCCGCCTCGCGGGCGGCGAACAGCAGCGCTCCGTGCAGGCGTTCCTCGCTGGTCGGCGGGCCGGGGTGGAGCAGGATCACACCGGGGAGCAGTTGCTGCCAGGGGCCGCCGGCCCGGCTCTGCTCGGCGATCTCGGTGGCCGGGACGCCGTGGGAGCGGAGCTGAGCCGTCGTCAGCACCCGGCGGTGGACGTCGGAGAGGTGACGGAGAGGGCGGGGGGAGAGTGGGGTGTTGTGGGTCATGGACCGGAGATTCCCGTGTCCGGTCTGCACCTTAACCGCTGTTACGTTCCTGTTGAAGAATGCGGACAACACGGTGCTAAAGGTCAGGTGTTCGAGTGCCGAGTAGGAGGCGAAAACCCCTGGTCCGAACGGGTGCGGACCAGGGGTTACGGCCATGATTGACTGAATTCCGTAACGGTCACCCGGCGGGCAACCCAAGGCCAAAGGTCAGGCGGTGGCGGCCCCCGCGTCGCACTCCTGTGCGCGCAGCGTCCGGGCCAGGTCGTCGCGGGCCTCCAGGACCAGCCGGCGCAGTGCCGGCGGCGCGTCGGCGTGGGCCGCCAGCCAGGCGTCCGTCGCCTCCAGTGTCTCCGGGCGGTCCTGGAGCGAGGGGTACAGGCCCCGGACCACGTCCATGCCGATCTGGATCGAGCGGTCCTCCCAGATCCGTTCGATGACCTCGAAGTACTTGTCCGCGTAGGGCGCCAGCAGGTCCCGCTGGGACGGCTGGGCGAAGCCCGCGATCGTCGCCTCCACGAGCGCGTTGGACAGCGCCTCCGACTCCACGACCTGCGCCCAGGCCTGCGCCTTCACCGCCGCCGAGGGCCGGGCGGCCAGGCAGCGCACCTGGTGGCGCTTGCCGGACGCGGTGTCGTCGCGGCCCAGTTCGGCCGCCAGCGCGGACTCGTCGGCCACACCGTGCGCGGCGAGGGGTTCGAGGAACGCCCAGCGCAGCTCCTGGTCGACGTCCAGGCCGTCGATCGTGGCCGTGTCCGACAACAGCTCCTGGAGCAGCCGGAAGTCGGCCCCGTCCGCCGCCGTCGACGCGAAGAACCGCGCCCAGGCCAGCTGGTGCTCACTGCCCGGTTCGGCCTGCCGCAGCTCCCGCAGGGCGCCCTCGGCGAGCCGCAGCCCGGCCGTCTCCCGCCACTCGGGCGCCACATAGCCGATCAGCGCCGTGTTCGCCCACGCGTGCAGCATCTGCAGCACCCCGATGTCCGACTCGCGGCTCGCGAACCGCAGCACCAGGTCGACGAAGTCCCGGGCCGGCAGCAGCGCGTCCCGGGTCAGGTTCCACAGCGCCGACCAGCACAGGGCGCGGGCCAGCGGGTCGGTCAGGGCGCCCAGGTGGTCCCGGAGCGTCGCCAGCGAGGTGTCGTCGAAGCGGATCTTGCAGTAGGTGAGGTCGTCGTCGTTGACCAGGACCAGCTCCGGGGCCTCGGCGCCCGCCAGGTCGGCGATCACCGTGCGCGGGCCGTCGACGTCCGCCTCCACGCGCGCGTACCGCTCCAGCGTGCCCTCGGCCGTGCGGCGGTAGAGGCCGATCGCGACCCGGTGCGGGCGCAGCTCGGGGTGGGACTCGGCGGCCTCCTGGACCACCGCCAGCTCGGCCACCCTGCCGTCCCCGTCAAGGAGCACCTGCGGGGTCAGCGAGTTCACCCCCGCCGTCTGCAGCCAGGACCGCGCCCAGGCGCTCATGTCCCGGCCGCTGGTCTCCGCCAGGACCGACAGCAGGTCACCGAGCCGGGTGTTGCCGTACGCGTTGCGCTTGAAGTAGCGGCGGGCGCCCTCCAGGAAGGCGTCCTGGCCGACGTAGGCCACCAGCTGCTTGAGGACGGAGGCGCCCTTGGCGTAGGTGATGCCGTCGAAGTTGAGCTTGGCGTCCTGGAGGTCGCGGATGTCGGCGGTGACCGGGTGCGTCGACGGCAGCTGGTCGGCGCGATAGGCCCAGGCCTTGCGGCGGTTGGCGAAGGTGGTCCAGGCGTTGCTGAAACGGGTCGCGTTGACGTTGGCGAAAGCGCCCATGAAGTCCGCGAAGGACTCCTTCAGCCACAGGTCGTCCCACCACACCATGGTGACCAGGTCGCCGAACCACATGTGGGCCATCTCGTGCAGGATCACATTGGCGCGCGCCTCGTACGACGCCTGCGTCACCTTGCCCCGGAAGATGTACTCCTCCCGGAACGTCACCAGCCCCGGGTTCTCCATCGCGCCGAGGTTGTACTCGGGCACGAACGCCTGGTCGTACTTCCCGAACGGGTACGGGTAGTCGAAGTGGTCGTGGAAGAAGTCCAGGCCCTGCCTGGTGATCAGGAAGACGTCGTCCGCGTCGAAGTAGGGCGCCAGGCCCTTGCGGCACATCGCGCCGAGCGGGATCTCCAGCGTCGAGCCGTCCGGCAGGGTGCGGGAGTACGTGTCCGTCACGTAGTGGTAGGGCCCCGCCACCACGCACGTGATGTACGTCGAGATCGGCTTCGTCTCCGCGAACCGCCACACCCCGTCGGCGAGTTCACCGGCCCCGTTGCTCCACACCGTCCAGTCCTCGGGCGCCCGCACCTCGAAGCGGAACGGTGCCTTGAGGTCCGGCTGCTCGAAGTTCGCGAAGACCCGGCGGGAGTCGGCCGGCTCGTACTGCGTGTAGAGGTAGACCTCGCCGTCCTCGGGGTCGACGAAGCGGTGCAGGCCCTCGCCGGTGCGGGAGTAGGCGCACCGGGCGTCCACCACCAGCTCGTTCTCCGCGGCCAGGTCCTCCAGCGCGATCCGGGTGCCGTCGAAGACCTCGCCCGGGTCCAGGTCCTTGCCGTTCAGTGTCACCGCGGTCACGCTCGGCGCGATCAGGTCGGCGAAGCTCGCCGCGCCCGGCTCGGTGCAGCGGAAGCGGATCGTGGTCACCGAACGGAAGGTGCGCGGCTCGTCCTGGCCCTCGCCTACGGCCGACCGCACGTCCAGTGACACGTCGTAGCCGTCCACCGACAGCAGGGCGGCCCGCTCCCGAGCTTCGTCGCGGGACAGATTCTCACCGGGCACGGGCGGCACTCCCTCATCGTTGTCGGCACGTCGGAACAGCACCGATCCTCCCATGCGCCCCTGACCGGGGGATCCGGGAATGGGGTGACCGGTGTCGGTGTTGCGGCTGGAAAAGGACTGTATTCCGAGGAGAGCCATGCCCGAGACGGTGACGAGTTCCGGCAAGACCCCTGTCGACTTCTGGTTCGACCCGCTGTGCCCCTGGGCCTGGATGACCTCCCGGTGGGTCCTGGAGGTGGAGAAGGTCCGCGACATCGAGGTCCGCTGGCACATCATGAGCCTCGCGGTGCTCAACGAGCCCCGGCTCGACGAGCTGCCCGAGGAGTACCGCGAGCTGCTGGAGACCAAGGCGTGGAAGCCGATCCGCGTGGTGACCGCGGCCTGGCAGAAGCACGGTGCCGACGTCCTCGGCCCGCTGTACACCGCGCTCGGCACCCGTATCCACAACAACGGCGAGGGCCCGACCCTGGAGGCCGTCGCGGGCGCCCTCGCGGACGTCGGTCTGCCGGCCGACCTGATCGACTACGCCGAGCAGGAGGACTTCGAGTTCGACGCCGAGCTGCGTGCCTCCCACAAGGAGGGCATCGACAAGGTCGGCCAGGACGTCGGCACCCCGGTCATCGCGGTCCCCGGCGCGGACGGCGAGCAGATCGCCTTCTTCGGCCCGGTCGTCACCCCCGCCCCCAAGGGCGAGGAGGCGGCCCGCCTGTGGGACGGCACCCTGGCGGTGGCCTCCGTCCCCGGCTTCTACGAGATCAAGCGGACCCGCACCAAGGGTCCCGACTTCAGCAACCTGTAGGCCGGTCGCGGGCACAAGCCCTGACGAACCCCTACGGGAAAGCCCCCGCGAGTCACTCCCCCAGAGGGGGTGCCCCCACTCGCGGGGGTTTCCCTTCTTCCGCCTGCCCCCGTGAGCGGTGAGAAGACGATCACGAGGCAGGACGCTTTGAAGGCTCAGGGAGCCAGCAGCAGCACGTCCGCGCGGGACTTCGCCGCCTCGTGGCGCCTGGCCACGTCCTGCCAGTCGACGACGGCCCACATGGCGTCGATGAAGTCGACCTTCTGGTTCTTGTACTGGAGGTAGAAGGCGTGCTCCCAGGCGTCGAAGACCAGGATCGGGGTGGAGCCCTGGCCGACGTTGCCCTGGTGGTCGTAGACCTGCTCGACGATCAGGCGGCCGCTGAGCGGCTCGTAGGCGAGGACGCCCCAGCCGGAGCCCTGGGTGGTCGCGGCGGCCTTGGTGAGTTGGGCCTTGAAGCCGGCGAAGGAGCCAAAGGACTCGGTGATCGCGTCGGCCAGGTCGCCCACGCCGTCGGTGGCCAGCGGCTCGCCGCCGCCGTCCTTCGGGCCGGTCATGTTCTGCCAGTAGATGCTGTGCAGGATGTGGCCGGACAGGTGGAAGGCGAGGTTCTTCTCCAGGCCGGTGACCGAGCCCCAGCTGTCCTTGTCCCGTGCCTCCGCGAGCTGCTCAAGGGTGTCGTTGGCGCCCTTGACGTAGGCCGCGTGGTGCTTGTCGTGGTGCAGCTCGATGATCTCGGGGCTGATCACGGGCGCGAGTGCGGAGTAGTCGTAGGGCAGTTCGGGGAGCGTGTAGACGGGCATGGGCGTGAGTCCCCTCCGGACCTCTTATTGCAATAGACTTGCAACTACACGTTAGCAACAAGAAGCCGGGTGCGGGCAAGAGACAAGGCCCCCACGTGTCGTCACGTGAGGGCCTCGGGAAAGGGGCGGGGGTCAGCCGGCGGCGACCGCGGTCACGCGGCCACGGGCGTGTAGTGCGAGGCGTCACCCTCGATCGAGTAGCTCTCCTTGCCCTCGATGCCGGCCGGGACGTCACCGGCGACGGTGACGCGGTGGAGGCGGCGCGGCCGGCCGTCGTAGTTGTCGACGGCGTAGTGCTGGGTGATGCGGTTGTCGAACAGGACGAGCTGGTCGGGGGACCAGCGGTGGCGCAGGATGTTCTCGGGGCGGGTGACGTATGCCTGGAGCAGATCGAGGACCTTGCGGGACTCGTCCTTCGACAGGCCGACGATCCGCTGCGCGAACCCGCCGATGAACAGCCCGCGTTCACCGGTCAGCGGGTGCACCCGGACGACCGGATGGACCGTGCGGAACTTGATCGACGTGAACTGGGCGCGCTGGGCGGCCTTCTCCTCGTCGATCTCCTCGTCCGGTACGGCGTAGTCGTAGTCGTTGGTGTGCTCCGCCCACAGCGTGTCCGCGAGCGCGCGCAGCGGCTCGGGCAGGTCGCGGTAGGCGGCGGCCGAACTGGCGATCAGGGTCTCGCCGCCGTACGGCGGGATCGTGAGGGAGCGCAGGGTGCTGGCCTGGGGCGGGTTCAGGACGAACGTCACGTCCGTGTGCCAGTGGTTGGCCCGGCCGCGCTCGCTGTCGACGGGCAGCACGTTCGGGGCGCCGTCGACGGCGGGCACCGTCGGGTGGGCGGTGGTGAGGCCGCCGAAGTGCCGGGCGAAGGCCTCCTGGCCCGCGTCGTCGAGGTGGACGTCGTCGAAGACCAGGGCCTTGTGGACGTTCAGGGCCTCGCGGATAGCCGCGACCTGCTCCTCGTCGAGCGGCTTGGCGATGTCCACGCCCAGGACCTGGGCGCCTATGTTCGCGGTGACCTTGCGGATCTCGATGGACATGCGGGGCGTCCTTTCAGACGGTGGCGAGTGCGGGAGCGACGTACTGGTTGGCGGGGCGGGGCAGGCCGTAGCGCTCCCGCAGGGTGCGGCGCGGGCCGTATTCCGTGCGCAGCAGGCCGCGGACGCGCAGGATCGGGACGACGTGGTCGACGAAGGCCTCCAGGCCGGAGGGCAGCACCGGCGGCATGATGTTGAAGCCGTCGGCGGCGCCCTGGGTGAACCAGGTCCCGATCGCGTCGGCGATCTGCTCGGGCGTCCCGGCGAAGGTCAGATGGCCGCGGCCGCCGCCGAGCCGGCCGATCAGCTCCCGTACGGTGAGCCGGTCGCGGCGGGCGAGTTCGACGACGAGCGTGTAGCGGCTCTTGGCCCCCTCGACGGCGTCCTCGGACGGCAGGTCGGCCGGCAGTGGCGCGTCCAGCTCCAGGGTGCCGGGGGCCAGTTGCAGGAGCCGCTCCAGGCGGTCGACACCGTGCCGGTGCACGATGTGGTCCTCGAGGATCCGCTCGTTGGCCCGCGCCTCGGCCTCCGTCGAGCCGATCACCGGGACGATGCCCGGCAGCACCTTGATGTGGTCCGGGTCCCGGCCGGCCGCGGCCGTACGTGCCTTGAGGTCGGCGTAGAAGGCACGGGCGTCCTCGATGGTCTGCTGCGCGGTGAACACCGCCTCGGCGTACCGGGCCGCGAACGCCTTGCCGTCCTCGCTGGAGCCCGCCTGCACCAGCAGCGGGTACCCCTGCGGGGAGCGCGGCACGTTGAGGGCGCCCTCGACACTGAAGTACGGCCCCTGGTGCCGGGGCGGGTGGATCTTCGCGTCGTCGCCCCAGACGCCGGCCGCCTTGTCGGCGACGATCGCGTCGTCCTCCCAGCTGTCCCAGAGCTTCAGGGCCACGTCGAGGAAGTCGGCGGCCCGGGCGTACCGCTCGGCGTGCGCGGGCTCCGCGTCCAGACCGAAGTTGCGGGCCGCCTCCGCCCCCGCGGTGGTGACGATGTTCCAGCCCGCCCGGCCGCCGCTGACGATGTCCAGGGAGGCGAACCTGCGGGCCAGGTTGTAGGGGGAGTTGTAGGAGGTGGAGGCGGTGGCGATCAGGCCGATGTGCTCGGTGGCGGTGGCCAGCGCGGTGAGCAGGGTGAGGGGTTCGAGCGCCCCGGAGGGCCGCTGCTCGACACTGCCCCACAGGTGCGGGCCGTCGGCGAGGAACAGCGAGTCGAAGGTGCCGCGCTCGGCGGTCCTGGCCAGCCGTACGTAGTGCGCGAGGTCGGTGTGCGCGTAGGGGTCGCTCTCCGGGAGGCGCCAGGAGGCCTCGTGGTGACCGGTGTTCATGAGGAAGGCGTTGAGGTGGAGCGGGCGGGTCATGCGGGGTCCTCCGTGACACCGAGGGCGGCGAGCAGCCGCTTCCGATAGAGGGCGCTGGGCTGGGTGCGGTCGACGGTCAGGTCGAGGCCGATCCGGCCGTTCTCCAGGACCAGGACGCGGTCGGCGAGGACGATCGCCTCGTCGACGTCGTGGGTGACGAGCAGCACGGACGGCCGGTGCCGCTTCCACAGCTCGCGCAGCAGGTGGTGCATCTTGATGCGGGTGAGGGCGTCGAGCGCCCCGAACGGCTCGTCGGCGAGGAGCAGTTCGGGCTCGCGCACCAGGGAGCGGGCGAGCGCGGCACGCTGCGCCTCGCCGCCGGACAGCTCGCCCGGCCAGGCCCGCTCCCGGCCGCCGAGGCCGACCTCTTCGAGCGCGGAGCGGCCTTTCGCGTGGGCGTCCTTGCCGTCCAGTCCCAGCACCACGTTGTCCAGCACCCGGCGCCAGGGCAGCAGCCGGGAGTCCTGGAAGACCACCGACACCCGTTCCGGGGCGGTGAGTTCCCCGCTGCCGGTGACCCCGTGGTCGAGCCCGGCGACGGCCCGCAGCAGGGTGGACTTGCCGGAGCCGCTGTGTCCGAGCAGGGCGGTGAACTGCCCGGCGGGCAGGTCCAGGTCGACGCCGTCGAGGACCGTACGGCCGCCGAACGACCGGGTCAGACCCCGGAGCCGGACGGCGGGGCGGGTCAGCTGCTCAGTGTGCGGCGCCATGACAGCACCCTCCGTTCGATGCCGCGGACCACGGTGTCGGAGACGAGGCCGAAGACGCCGTAGATCAGCAGGCCGACCAGGATGATGTCGCTGCGGCCGTAGTTCTGGGCCTGGAACATCATGTAGCCGAGGCCGCTGGTGGCGTTGATCTGCTCCAGGACGACCAGGCCGAGCCAGGATCCGGTGACACCGAGCCGGAGTCCCACGAAGAATCCGGGCAGCGCGCCGGGGATCACGATCTGCCGGATGAACTGGAGCTTCGACAGGTCCAGGACCTCGGCGAGTTCGACGTACCGGCTGTCGATGGCGGACAGCGCGGCATGCGTGTTCAGGTAGACCGGGATGTAGACGACGATCGCGATGATGGCGATCTTGAAGGTCTCGCCGATGCCCAGCCAGAGGATGAACAGCGGGATCAGACCGAGGGTCGGGATCGCCCGGTTGATCTGCACGGTCCCGTCGATCAGCGCCTCCCCGGTCCGGGTGAGCCCGGCGGCCAGGGCCAGCAGCACCCCGGCGGTCAGCCCGATCGCGAAGCCGTACCCGGCCCGCTCCACGGAGGTCAGGACGTCGGTGCGCAGTGTCCCCCCGGTCCACAGGTGGTACGCCGTGTCCAGGACCGTCCAGGGCGCCGGGATGGCGCCCGGGTCGAGCTGCCCGGCGGCGGACGCGATCGCCCAGGCGGCGAGGAAGACCAGGGGCCCGGCCAGCCGGGCGGCGGGCAGCCGGCGGCCGGGGGAGAGGCGGCGGCGCGGGCGGACCCGGCGGGCCTCCTCGTCGACGGGAACCGGCACGGTGCCGGTGGCCACGGCGGTCATTTCCGGTACTCCGCCGGTACGGCCTTCGCGGCGATGGACTCGAAGCGGTGGTCGAAGAGCGAGGAGACGTCGGTCTTCTTCACGAAGCCGCCCTCCGCCAGCAGATCGGCGGTCTCCTGCTCCCACTTGATCGCCTCGTCCCAGCTCGGCGGGAACAACGGCTTGTTGGCGAGCTTCGTGATGCCCTGGGCCTGGGCGAGGGTCAGGTTCTGGGTCCTGACGTAGAACTCCTCGTTCCAGGTGTCCGGGTTCTCCCACTGCCAGACCAGGCCCTTGGCCCACTGCGGGATGTACGCGGCGATCGCGGCCGCCTTCGCCCGGTCGTTCAGCACCCCCTGCGGCGCCCACAGCAGGTTGAGCAGGTCGACGACGTCGGTGGCGATCGTGTGGGCGCCCTTCGCGCCGTACTGCTGGAGGTAGGCCGGCGCCTGGGTGTTGCCCAGCGGGGCCACGTCCACCTGGCCGGACTGCAGGGCGGTGAGGAACTGGTTGCTGGTCAGCTGCACCAGCTGTACGTCGTCGTAGGCCAGCCCGGCCTCCTTCAGCGCCCGCAGCAGCACGACCCCCTGGGCCTGCCCCTGCGAGAACGCCAGCTTCTTGCCCTTGAACTCGGCGACCGTGCGGATGTCGCTGCCGGGCTTGGTGGCGAACAGGTAGTTCGGCTTGCGGGTGATGTTGATCGCCACGATCTTCGCGGCGAAACCCTGGAACTGCGCCTGGATCGGCGGAATTCCCGCGTTGTTGGCGAGGTCCAGCGACTTGGCGCGGAACGCGTTGATGACATCGGGGCCGGCCCCGATGTTCGCCCAACTCGACACCGTGAATGGCAACTTGGGCAGCTTCGCCAGCTTGAACTGCAACTGCTGGATGCCCTGATAGGAGGCGACTTTCAGGCTGGTGCCGGCCGGAACCTTGGCGGCCAGCGGGGCGGTGGACGCGCCGGCCGTCTCGGCGGCGGCCGTGCCGCCGGCGCAGCCGCTGAGCCCGGCCACGGCCGCCGAGGCGCCGAGCAGCGAGGTGAGGAAGAGCCGGCGGTCGATGCCGGAGGAGGACGCAGAAGGCATGGGAGGGCTCCGGGGAGAAAAGCAGCTGAGAAGCAGCAGAAAGGCAGGGAGAATTCCCGGCGACAGAAGGCCGGAAAGAGAGATCTCACGCAGCGGGAAATGAGCGCTCGGGGCGCGTCAAGACGTCAGCAACAGAGGGTGCGACAGGTCATGAGAAAGATGTTCCTTGCCGTGGTCGACGGCTGTCAACATTCCGCGTTTCTGAATTAAATAAGCCATGGTGACGCGCTCAGCGGGTCCCGGTACAGCACGTCCAGGACCACCGAACCGCCCGCCACCGCCAGCACGGAGTCCCCGAAACTGGTCGGCGCGACCACCGCGGCCCGCTCCGGTCCGACCGCCTCCCGCAGCGCGGCCAGGCAGTCCTCGCGGTTCAGTACCCCCACCTCGGTGACCACCACGCTCTCCGGGTTGAGGACGTCCAGCAGCAGCCCCGCCGCCCGCCCGGTCAGCCGCGCCCGCTCCACCAGCAGCCGCACCGCCACCGGGTCACCGGCACCGGCCGCCGCGAGGACGTCCATCGGATTGGCGCCGTCGAGGACCCCGGCCGCCCGGGCCCGCCGCACCAGCGTCCGCTCGCTCAGCTCCACCTGGAGACAGCCGGTGCGCCCGCAGCCGCACGGCTCGGTGCCGCCCGGCACCGGGAGATGGGCGATCGTGCCGGCCTGCGAGCGCGGGCCGTGGTGCACCTCGTCGCCGGTGGCGAAGGCCGCGTCGACCACGTTCCCGACGAACAGATGCAGCACGCTCCGGCTGCCCCGGGCCCGCCCGAAGAGCCGCTCCCCGTTGACCAGCGCGCGGGCGTGCCCGTCCACATGGACCGGCAGCCCGGTGCCCGCGCCGAGCAGCTCGCGCACCGGCACCTCGCGCCAGCCCAGCAGCGGGTGCTCGACGACGGTCCCGGAGTCCCGGTCCACCCAGCCGCCGACCGCGACCCCGACACCCAGCGGCCGGCTGCCCGGCACCCCGTCGAGCAGCGCGGCCAGCCCGGCGGCGGCCCGCTCCAGCACCCCGCGCGGCTCGGTGTCCCGGTGCTTCAACTCCCGCCGCACGACCACCCGTCCACGCAGGTCGAGCAGTGCGACCGTGGTGTACGGCACGGCCACGTGCACCCCGCCGACCACGAACCGCGAGTCGTCCAGGTCGACGGGGACATGCGGCCGGCCCACCCCGCCGGCCCGGCGCGGCGCCTGCGCCTCCCGGATCAGGCCGAGTTCGGTGAACCGGGCGCAGTAGTCGGTGACGGAGGCGGGGGAGAGGCCGGTCAGCCGGGCGATGGTGGAGCGGGCCACCGGTCCGTGCTCCAGTACCGACCGCAGGACCACGCTGGCGCTGGCCCGCCGCCGGTCGCCGGGGGGAGAGATGAGCGGGGGTGCCGCGGTACGGGGCATGGGAACCGTCCTCGGGAACGGGGGCCGACACGTCTCGGAGGGCGAGGCGCGCCGGGTCCGGTCCCTGCCGCGCGGCCTCAGACCGGACGGCGACAGGTGGCAGCCCCTTGCCGTCGCAGGTCGACATAGCGACGCGACGTGAAGTTCCGGGACTGGGCGACCATGTCCGAAAGCGTAGGCCAGCGACCCGGAATCCCACCAGACCACTGGGATTCGATTGGTGGAACTCCACAGGCCTGTTCAACGCCGTTGACGTGACTGAAACATCTCTGCCTCAGTGATCGGCGTCACCTCAGACCGTGTGTAGCCCACATCCTTTGTGGGGAGCCCACCAAGTGCCCGTTCCGGCCTTTGTCGATCGCTGACGTGTTCGGCTCAGGCGGCCCGGGATAGCGTCACGGTGTTCCCTGCTTGTCTGCCCACCCTCACCTCGCGGAGTCCCCATGAGCACCGCCACCGCAGCCGCGTCGACCCGCACCGGCACCGTCCTCGCCGACCTCCTGCCCGCGTCCCGGGTGCGCGACGTGGCCCTCGTGGCCGGCGGCGCCGCGCTCACCGGCCTCGCCGCCCAGATCGCCGTCCCGGTCCCGGGTTCCCCGGTCCCGGTCACCGGCCAGACCTTCGCGGCCCTGCTGGTCGGCACCGCCCTCGGCGCCCGCCGCGGCCTGCTCTCCCTCGCCCTGTACGCGCTGGCGGGCCTCGCGGGCGTGCCGTGGTTCGCGAGCGGCACCTCCGGGGTCTCCGTCTCCTTCGGCTACATCCTCGGCATGATGCTCGCCTCCGCCGTCGTGGGCTCCCTGGCCCGCCGCGGCGCCGACCGCGACGTGCTGCGGATGGCGGGCACGATGCTGCTCGGCGAGGCGGTCATCTACGCGATCGGCGTGCCGTACCTGGCCTACGCCGCCCACCTGTCCGCGTCCGCGGCGATCGCCGCCGGCCTCACCCCGTTCCTGATCGGCGACGCGGTGAAGGCGGCCCTGGCGATGGGCGCGCTGCCGGCCGCCTGGAAGCTCGCCGGCAAGAGCTGACGGGACCGAAGCCGGGAAGGGGCCCGAGGCGCGCACGCGCCTCGGGCCCCTTCCCGTGGGTGTCCGCTCAGTCGGTCCGCCGCCGCGACCACCACACGCCCGCCGCCCCGGCCGCGATCAGTGCCGCGCCGGCCGCGCCGAGCGGCAGCACGTCACTGCCCGCACCGGTCTTCGGCAACTGGTCCCCGCTCGGTCCGACCGGCTTGTTGTCGGTGCCGAGCAGCAGCGGGGTGGCCGGGGCGTTCGGCGACGGGTTCGTCGTACCGAACGGCACCGGGCCCTGCTGCCAGAAGGTCTTCTTCCCGTCCGCGCTCTGCACGGGCAGACAGATCTTCCCGGTCTTGCCCAGGTCGAACGTGGCGTCCACCGGGTACGACTTCGACTTGCCCGCGCCGAGCGCGCCGACCGGGCAACTGAAGCCGCTGTTCGAACCGGCCGGCAGGTCCTTCGCCGCGATGGCGTCGCAGCCCTGCACGTTCGTGACCTTCAGGCCGTCGAAACCGACCACCAAAAGCCTGATGTCGGCGCTGTCCTTGGTTCCTTCGTTCTTGACGGTGGCGGTGATCGCCGTTTTCTGCGAACTGTTGTCGACCGAGATCTTCTCGGGCAGCGTGGTCGTCAGCTTCACACCCGCCGGTGCCTGGTCAACCGCCTTTCCCCCCTTGCCGCTCGCCGGTCCCTGGTCATCGGCGGCCGCCGCGAACGGGAGGATCAGCACGGCCGAGAAAGATGCCGTGACCAGCGATCCCGCGACGACTGCCATACGACGAGAACTCATGTTCGTCCCCCTTGCAACCCCCTGGACCGCGCCTGAATTCGCGGTCCCTTGAAGAGGTACCACAAGATTTCTCCGCACTATGCTGGTACGGCCGTAAGTGTGACCATTGTGTGTCAGCAGGGGCGGTCGTTGAGGGGGTGCAGCGAATTGCCGGAGAATTCAGGGAGTTCAGAGATCTCAGGGAATTCCGGTAGTGCGGGGAATTCAGTTGGTCCAGGGAATGCGGAGTACGCGGGGCGCGGTGGTGTCCCGGGGCTGCTGGTGACCGGTCGCTACCGGCTGGCCGAGAGTATCGGGCAGGGGGGAATGGGACGGGTGTGGCGGGCCGCCGACGAGACGCTCGACCGGCAGGTCGCCGTCAAGGAGATGCGGATCGACGGCCTCGACGCCGAGGACACCCGGACCCGTCGCGAACGCACCCTGCGCGAGGCCAGGGCCACCGCCCGGATCGACCATCCCAACGTCGTACGGGTCTACGACGTCGTCGACGAGGGCGAACGCCTGTGGATCGTCATGGAGCTGGTCCACGGCCGCTCACTGGAATGGATCATGGCCGAGGAGGGGGCGCTGAGCCCGCGCGCGGCGGCCCGGATCGGCCTCGGCCTGGTCGCCGCGCTGCGCCAGGTGCACGCCGGGGGAGTGCTGCACCGCGACATCAAACCCGGGAACGTCCTCGTCGAGAACGCCGCCGGCCGGGTCGTCCTCACCGACTTCGGCATCGCGGCGATCCAGGACGCCAAGGCGCTGACCATGGTCGGCATGCTCGTCGGCTCCCCCGACTACATGGCACCCGAGCGGATCTCAGGGCGTCCGCAGGGCCCGCCGTCCGACGTCTGGTCGCTCGGCGCGACCCTGTGCGCGGCCCTGGGCGGTCGCTCCCCCTTCTCCCGCGACACGACCCTGGCCACCCTGCACGCGGTCCTCTACGAGGAGCCCGAACTCCCCGCCGAGGCGGGCCCGTTGCACGACCTGCTGGCAGCGCTGCTGGCGAAGGAACCGACGGCGCGGCCCGGCCTGGCGGAGGTGGAACAGACCCTGCGCCCGGTGGCATACCCACCCCAGACCCCGACAGAGACGTACCCGGCCCCGGCCCCGACTTCGGCCTCGGCCCCGGCCCCGACTTCGGCCCCGGTTCCGGTTCCGGCGGAGCGCCCGACGCCGGCGTACGTGGATCTGACGAAGCTGCGCGTTCCGGAGCCCGAGGACGAACGCCCGCAGCCGCAGCCGACGGAGGTGCGGATGTCCCCGCCGATGAGCGCTTCGACGGAGGCGGCGACGCAACGCTCCGAGGTCCGCTCGGAGACTCCGCCCAGCAACTCAGCGGGCCCGACCCTCCCGGCCCACCCCCAGACAGGCTTCGCATCGCAACGCCCCGAGCTGAAGCGCCCCGAAAGGGGCGCGGGGCTGCATCGATCAGCGGCTCCGCCGCAGAGCGCGCCCAGCCCCCACCCACCCGCAGCGCCCCACCCGCGCAAAGCCCCCAAACGCACAACTCTCCTGGCCGTACTGGGAACCACAGCGGTAGCCACCGCCCTCGTCATCCTCCTCACCACCACGACAGGCGGCGGCGACAACGACACAGCGACCGGTACCTCCCCAACCCCCTCGGCCGCGACGCCCACCACATCGGCGCCCACCACGTCCGCGCCCACAGTGGCCGGCACCGCCCGCCCCCGCAGCCTCCCGCCCGGCGCCCACGAGGAGGCCGGCGGATTCGCCTGGGTCACCCCGAAGGGCTGGCGGAGGGACGTGAAGACCGGCGCCGAGGTGCACTACACCTCCCCCGACGCCCGCCAGGAACTCGTCGCCAAGTCCTCCCTGGCCCGCGGCGACCTCATGGACAGCTGGAGCGCCTCCGAACGCAGCGCCCACCAGGGCCAGGACTACAGCAAGATCCGGCTGGTCGAGACGGTGTTCCGCGGCTACCCGGCGGTGATCTGGGAGTACACCTTCACCCTCAAGGGCGTCCGCTGGCACGCACGGCTGCTGGGCTTCGACGCCGACGGCAAGTCGTACCAGATCAACACCTGGTACCAGCCGGCGATCGAAACCCAGGCCGTGCGGACCTACGAGCAGGTCAAGGAGGGCTTCACCCTGCTGTGACCGGCGGTCGGCTCAGCCGACGGACACCTTGTCGGCGGGCTCGCCCGCCTCCGCGGCGGACGCCGCCACGCGGCTCCCCGTGAGCTTCTGCTTCACCACGGCGACGGCGATCACGAGCGCCGCGACGAGCAGCGACAGCAGCACGGTCGTACGACCGCTGCTCTCGCCCTCCGTGTCGGTCAGCATGTAGCCCAGGACGAACACGATCAGACCGGCCGTCGCCCAGGTCAGGTACGGGTACAGCCACATCTTCACGACGAGCTTCTCCGGCGCCTCGGCCTGGATGATCTTCCGCATGCGCAGCTGCGAGAAGCAGATGACCAGCCAGACGAACAGGGCGACCGCGCCGGAGGAGTTGACGAGGAAGAGGAAGACGGAGTCCGGGAACCGGTAGTTGAAGAAGACGGCGACGAACCCGAAGACGACGGACGCGACGATCGCGGCCAACGGCACACCACGGGAGGTGGTCCGGGCGAACACCTTCGGCGCGTCGCCGCGCTGTCCGAGCGAGAACGCCATCCGGGAGGCCGTGTACAGACCGGAGTTGAGACAGGACAGCACCGAGGTCAGCACGATGAAGTTCATGATCTCGCCGGCGTGCGCGATGCCGAGGGAGTCGAGGGCGGCGACGTACGAGCCCTTCTCCTTGATCGACGGGTCGTTCCAGGGCAGCAGCGCGACGACGATGAGGATCGAGCCGAGGTAGAAGACGCCGATCCGCCAGATGATGCTGTTGGTGGACTTGGTGACGGCCCGCTGCGGGTCCTCGGACTCACCGGCGGCCAGGGTGGCGATCTCGCTGCCCATGAAGGAGAAGACGACCAGCAGCACACCGGTGAGGATCGCGCCGGGCCCGTGGGGCAGGAATCCGCCGTGGTCGGTGAGGTTGGCGAAGCTCGCCTTGTCGGCGTGCACGCCGGGCAGCACGCCGAAGACGGCCAGCAGGCCGACGACGATGAACGCGCCGATCGCGACGACCTTGATCCCGGCGAACCAGAACTCGAACTCGCCGTAGGAGCCGACCGAGATCAGGTTGGTGGCGGTGAGGACCACCATCACGATGAGCGCCCAGCCCCATTGGGGCACGGCCGGGATCCAGCCCTCCAGGATCTTGGCACCGGCGGTGGCCTCCACCGCCAGCACCACGACCCAGAAGAACCAGTACAGCCAGCCGATGGAGAACCCGGCCCAGCGGCCGAGCGCGCGGTCCGCGTGCGCGGAGAACGAACCGGAGGTCGGGTTGGCGGCGGACATCTCGCCGAGCATCCGCATCACGAGGACGACGAGGGTGCCGACGAGGGCGTACGACAGCAGGATGCCGGGCCCTGCGGTGGCGATACCCGAACTGGAACCGACGAAGAGGCCGGCGCCGATGACACCGCCGATGGCGATCATCGACAGATGACGGTTCTTGAGTCCTGCGTGCAGACCGTTGCCGTTGCCGGGATCGCCGGCCGGGGGCGGGGCAGTCGTGGTCGGCTGCGAAGTCATGGGGGGAATTCCTTTGCGCCGTTGAGCGGGGTGGGCGGGGGTCCCGTACGAGCGGCGTACGAGTTGGTCCAGTGAAACGGAGGCAGACGAATACCTGAACCTTTGATTCCAGATCGTTACTTGAGGTTTTCCTGAGGTTCTGTAGTGTTACTCACACTTTCCGGGGCGTGGCCCCCGCACTGCCGCGCGTTAACGGCCATGTCACACTCGTCCCATGCGCGTGTATCTCGGCTCCGACCATGCGGGCTTCGAACTCAAGAACCACCTCGTCGAGTGGCTGAAGGAAGCGGGTCACGACCCCGTCGACTGCGGCCCCCACATCTACGACGCCCAGGACGACTACCCGCCGTTCTGCCTCCGCGCGGCCGAGCGGACGGCGGCGGACCCCGAGTCCCTCGGCATCGTCATCGGCGGCTCCGGCAACGGTGAGCAGATCGCCGCGAACAAGGTGAAGGGCGTCCGTGCGGCCCTCGCCTGGAGCGAGGAGACCGCGTCGCTCGGCCGGCAGCACAACAACGCGAACGTCGTCGCGGTGGGCGCGCGGATGCACACGCAGGAGGAGGCGACCAAGTTCGTCGAGACCTTCCTGAACACGCCGTTCTCCGAGGGCGAGCGCCACATCCGCCGCATCGACATGCTGACGGAGTACGAGACGACGGGCGACCTCCCGCCGATCCCGCCGCACCACCCCCAGCCGTAACCCTTTTCCCCGCCACCCCCCGCCGAGAGGCGAGGCCGGGGGTGGCCGGCGGCCCCAGGTCTGGGGCCCGGCGAAAGCTGACCGCACCCACACGGCGAAGCCGCAAACCAACACAGCCCCGCACCCCTCCCGGGACGCCCCTCGTCCCGCGCCCCTTACAACAGTCCGGGCGGGCGCCCGGCCCCCGGCAAAGCACCGCCGGCTCCGGCCGCCCTCGCGGCCAAGGTGCGTACCCTCGCCCCTGGACACTCCTCGCGCCCACGCCCCTCACGGTGCGTTCCTCGTGCCGTGTGCGACGGGGTGCTCTCAGTCTCCTGTCTTCTCGACGTTCTCCTCTTCACTGAGCGAGTCGGGTGGGTGGGTGGGAAAGGAATGGCTTTCGTGCCGGAAGGGCACACTATTCATCGGCTCGCGGTGGACTACCGGCGGCTCAGCGGACCCGTGCGGGTCAGCAGCCCGCAGGGCAAGTTCTCCGACGCCGCCCAGTTGATCGACGGCGCCCCCCTCACCCGTACCGAAGCCCACGGCAAGCACCTCTTCCTCGGCTTCCGGGACAGCGACTGGGTCCACATCCACCTCGGCCTCTTCGGCAAGGTCACCTTCGGCGACGCCCCCGCGCCCCCGGCCACCGACACCGTCCGGCTCCGCCTCGCCGACGCCACCTCGTACGTCGACCTGCGCGGCCCCACCACCTGCGCCCTGATCACCGAGGGCGAGAAGAGCGCGATACACGCCCGCCTCGGTCCGGATCCGCTCCGTGACGACGCCGACCCGGGCGTCGCGTACCGGAGGATCTCCCGCAGCCGTACGACCGTCGCCGCGCTTCTGATGGACCAGAAGGTCATCGCGGGGGTCGGCAACGTCTACCGCGCCGAGGTGCTGTTCCGGCACGGGATCGATCCCTACCGCGCGGGCAGGGAGATCAGGCCCGCCGAGTGGGACGCGGTGTGGGCCGATCTCGTCGGACTCATGCACGAAGGCGTGCGGAACAACCGCATCGACACCGTCCGCCCCGAGCACACCCCGGAGGCGATGGGACGCCCACCGCGCGTCGACGACCACGGCGGCGAGGTGTACGTCTACCGCCGGGCCACCCTGCCCTGCCACATCTGCGGCACCGAGATCCGCACCGCCGACCTCGCCGCCCGCAACCTCTTCTGGTGCCCCCGCTGCCAGAAACCCTGACCAGGCACGCTGACCAGGCACGCACGCCGGTCAGAAACGCCGAGCGGCGCGCACTAGAAACCGTGCGGCAGCCACGGCAGCGCCGGTGACCCGAACGCCGTCGACGCCTCCACCAGCGCCCCCGGCCGCAGCTCCCGCACCCGGCCGGCGCCGGCCAGCGACACCAGGGACACGCCACCGAGGTACGCCGCCCCCAGCTCCCGTACGGACAGGGCGAGTTCGGCCGTGTCGGTCGTGCGTTCGCAGGACGCGCCCTTGGCGTCGCCGGTCAGCCGCCAACGCCCCGCGTTCCACGGGCAGAAGGCGTCGGCCACCTCCAGCACCACGTCCACCGGCGCCTGGTAGGTCCGCGCCGTGAGCGCCGCACCGACGTCGACGAGGCGGACGTACCCCATGTCCCGCACCCGCGTCAGACAGCGCCGGATGTCGGAGACCCGGTACTGCCAGGCGTCGTCGACCGGCCGCCCCCGTACCGTCAGCTTCGACATCAGGTCGATGCCGAACAGGAACCGCCACAGCGCCGCGTCGCTCGCCGGGTCCAGCGCGGCCAGGTCCTCCAGCGCCACCGTGCCGTCGTGCCCGCTCGGCGACCAGCCCAGCTTGGTGCGGAACCGGGCGTACCCGGTGACCCGCCCGTCCCGCTCGGCGACCACGCACTGCAGCGCCGACGCGCCGTCCCGCTCGCTCTCCGGGTCCAGCAGCCCCGCCCGTTCCCAGCCGGGCTGCCGGGCCAGCATCCCGGGCCGCAGCGGCACCAGCTCCGCGTACACCGCCTCACACGCGTCGAGCACGTCCGCCGGCGCCGCGTACCGAAGCCGTACCTCGTCGGTGCCGGCCGGTACGTCCAGCGTCACCCGGCTCGTGTCGATCTCGGCGTCCAGCCGGTAGGTCGCCGCGTCGTACCCGAAGCGGCCGTAGATCGCCGGCTCGGAGGCGGTCAGCGCGGCGAGCGCCTCGCCCCGCTCCCGTACGTCGTCCAGCTGGCGCCGCATCATCGCGGTCAGCACCCCGCGCCGTCGGTGCGTCGCGGACACGCTCACCATGGTGACGCCGGCCACGGGCACCACGGCACCGCCCGGCACGGTCATCCGGAAGCTGAACGCCCCGCTCGTCCCGACGAGTTCGGCCCCGTCCCAGACGGCCAGCGAACGCTCGACCTCCGTCAGCGACCGGTCCAGGTCGCGTTCCTCGGCCGACGCCGGGCCGGCCCCGAAAGCCCGCACCAGGTGGTCCCACCAGCCGTCGAACTCCTCGGCACGCAGCACCTTCAACTCGGTCGTACGGTCACTCGCCATACGCCATGCCTATCAGGGGCAATGCGGGACGAGCCAGCGAATTTCTCCCGGACGGCGACGCGGGGGCTTCCGGTGAAGTTCACTGTGAAGTCGCAGTCGACGGTGAACCTCGGACGGGGGACAAGTGGGACCTCCCGTGCCAAGCAGCTGGTCCGATGGATAGGGTCCCGAACTAATGGCAGTAGACGGAGATCGGCGCGGAAAGGCCGAGACGTTCACGGCCCGGTGGAAGATGCAGTGGCACCGGGCCCGCGTCGGCCTGCGCAGAAGCGCCGTGGACTACTTCCGCGGCGACGGCTCAGACTGGATCGCGCTCGTCGGACTGCTGCTGACCGTCCCGGTGCTGGCGTCCATGACCCTCGCCAACTCCGTGTGGTTCTCCCCGGCCTCCCTGGTCCTGCCGATCATCGCGGGCGGGCTGCTGCTGCGCCCGGCAAGCCTGCTCGGCCTGTACGCGGCGGCGGCCACGGCGCTGATCGTGGAGTCGGTACGGCTCGGCCCCTACACCGAGGGCCCCTCCCGGGTCACCCCGGGCGTGGTCCTCGTCGTCGCCGCCTGCGGCTTCTTCGGGCTGCTCACCGCCCAGTTCCGCAGCCGGGTCGGTGTGCCCTGGCGGCGCGGCGGCACCATGCTCTTCGACCTGCGCGAACGCATCCGGGTGCAGAGCAAGCTGCCGAAGCTGCCGCCGGGCTGGCACCGGGAGATGGCCCTGCGGCCGGCCGGCGGACAGTCCTTCTCCGGCGACTTCGTGGTCGCGGCCCGCACGAACAACGGCCGCACGATGGAGGTCGTCCTCACCGACGTCTCCGGCAAGGGCATGGACGCGGCGTCCCGCGCCCTGCTGCTGTCCGGCGCGTTCGGCGGCCTCCTGGGATCCCTGCCCCCGCACGCCTTCCTCACCGCCGCCAACGGCTACCTCCTGCGCCAGGACTGGGACGAGGGCTTCGCCACCTCGATCCACCTGGTCCTCGACCTGGACTCCGGCGACTACGAGCTCTACTCCGCCGGCCACCCCCCTGGTCTCCAGCTCAGCGCGGGCAGCGGCCGTTGGGAGGAGAAGGCCGCGGAGGGGCCGCTCCTGGGCGTGTACGACGGCGCGCAGTTCGACTCGGTCAAGGGCTCGCTGCGCCCGGGGGACGTCCTGATGCTCTTCACGGACGGCCTGGTGGAGACGTCGGACCGGGACATCGTGGAGGGCATCGACCGCCTCACGGGAGAGGCCGACCGCTATGTCGCCGGCGGCTTCCACGGGGCGGCCTGGCACCTGATCGAGGCGGTGGCGAAGGACGTGAACGACGACCGGGCGCTGCTGCTGATCTGCCGGGAGGCGGCGCGGTGAGACGGCCGACGGTCGGGTGGCGGCCCGGTGGGGGCTGATCGCGCCCACGTGGCGGAGCCGCAACTCGATACGGCCCCGCGCCCCTGAAGGGGCGCTTCGCCCGCCGCTTCTCCACAGCCGCGGGCAGTCGTGCCTCCCCCAGTGCCTCAAGGGGCTGGGAGGTGCCCCCAGGCGGCACGGGTGGGCGCGGGCGGCACCCTGCAAGCGCCGGTAAGTGACACCCCCCATCCACCCCCGCCACGGGATACTCGCACCGTGACCCCGACCCCGCTCTCCCTCGCCGAAGTAGAGGCGCTCGCCCGAGCCGCGCACGCGGCGCAGACCGACAAGGCCGGCCGCCCCTACGCCGAGCACCTCGCCGCCGTCGCCGAAGGCGTCCGCGTCCGTGGCGGTGACCCGGAGCAGATCGCCGCCGCCTGGCTGCACGACGCCGTCGAGGACCACGCCCTCACGGCGGACCGGCTGGCGGCGGCCCCCCTCACCGCCCGCACCAGGGCCATCGTCCTCGCCGTCACCAAACGCCCCGGCGAACCCCCCGAGGCGTACGCCCGCCGCATCCTCGACACCCCGGGCGCGCTCCTGGTCAAACAGGCCGACCTCGCGCACAACGCCGACCCCGGCCGTCTCGCCGTACTCGACGAGGACACCCGGAAACGGCTGACCGAGAAGTACGCCCGGATGCGCGCCCTCCTCGGTCTGTCCACGTAGGCGAACCCGCGTAAGCGGCATTACGCGTTGGCCATCTCCCGGTCCTCCCGGTCCTCCCGGCTCTGCCGGCCCCGCGCCAGTTCCGCCGGGTCCTGCCGGAACGCCCAGGCCATCCTCGGTTCCATGGCGAACCGGAACACCCGCTGGACGGGCCGGGAGCACAGCAGCGTGACGGTGACGCCGGCGAGCGCGGTGACGAGGATCTCGCCGAGCGGGCCGTGCAGCCACCTCGGGTCGAACCAGCCCGCGTGGTCGCCGTACTTCACGACGAAACCGTGCAGCAGATAGCCGTACAGCGTGCCCGCGCCCAGTGTCGTGAACCACATCCGCCGGCCCGGTACCCAGGACAGGAAGCAGGCCGTCAGCAGCATCGAGCAGCCGAACATCGCGAGCACCATCACCGGCCCGCACCACCACGGCGCACCCAGCTCCTGCGCGGAGTCCCGGTGGTAGAACCACGCGGTGTTCATCCGCGGCACCGACCACCAGGCGAACGCCAGCGCGACCGCGAACACCGGCACCGCGGCGATCCGCACCGGCCACCGGCGTACCAGCCGGAAGTGCTCGGGCCGCAGGCACAGGCCGAGCACGAAGTACGGCAGGAACTGCAGGACCCGCTGGAGGTCCAGGTCGTCACCGATGCTGGGGGACACGGACGCCAGCATCGCGACCAGGAAGGCGACGGGCAGCGGGTGGCGGACCGCCCGCCAGATCGGCGTGGTCAGCCGCCAGACGAACAGCGCGCACAGGAACCACGTCAGGTACCAGGGGTCGAGCAGGCTGATGTCCTGACCGGGGGAGTGGCCGACATACCGCTGGAACAGCGAGTAGGCGGTCTCGAACAGGACGTACGGCACGACGACACCGGTGACCAGCCGCTTCAGCCGGTCCGGGCGCATGTCGAAGTTCCGGGAGAAGTAGCCGGAGATGATGATGAACGCCGGCATGTGGAAGGCGTACACGGCGCAGTACAGCGCCGTCAGGACGCGGCTGTCGCCCTTCAGCGGCTCCCAGGAGTGACCCATCGCGACGAGCACGATCGCCAGGTACTTGGCGTTGTCGAAGAACGCGTCGCGCTGTCTGTCCGCCGGCGGCCGGGCCGGGGGACGCGGTGCGGGGTTCTGGCCGGGGGACGTGGCGGCGGCAAACATCTGAGGCACCCTAGCGGCGCCTGTGGGATTTCGTAAAACCGCCGACGCGAATGCTGGATATCCGCCGTGATCGCCTGTGAACCGCCGGTCGATTTACCGAGGTCGACTCCTGTACCCATGCAGTTTCATGCGGCACTTACACCCGCGATGTCCCTATTCATCCTGACTAATTAGTGCATAACGCCTGCCTTGGGCTTCGCCTTGTGGTGTCTGTGTCAACAATTCGAATTGGCTGCGCGCCCGTTGTGTGGACACCGAAACCATGTCCGCCAATTGCCCTGGATCTATGGCCGGGTGGAGCCTCGAATTACTGTGCGGGCGGGGGCCGGTGGGCGGTGAGTTGTCGACGTTGTGTCACGGGCCGCATAGTGCGGCCGGGTTGGTGGCACGATGGTTCTGGCGGGGGTGCGGGGTCGTACCCCCGGGCCGGGAGAGCGGAACCGACCGAGGGCGTGATCAGTTGTGGCCATTTCACTGTCTGTGGTGCTGCTGTTGGCGATCATCCTGGTAGTGCTGATCAGAGGGGGGAACATCAAGGCCGGCCCCGCGATCGTCGCCGTCCTCTTCGGCTTCTTCCTCGCGTCGACCGGGATGGCTCCCTCCATCCAGCGCTTCCTCGACTCGATAGCGCAGACCATCAACTCGATCAGCTTCTGACCGCGCGGGCGCGCGCGGGCGCGCGCCCGGACTCGCGCGACGGAACACGAGACGTGGACAACGGAACGCGAGACGTAGATTCCGTACGCCCTGTACGGCGTCCGCTCCTCCGTCCGCGGGCCCGGCGCGCCCGGCCCACGCCGGTGGGGGGCGACCCGGCCCTGGACACGCCGAAGGCCCAGGCAGGAGGTCGGAACCTCGCGCCTGGGCCTTCGCCACGCGGAGCGGGCGACGGGAATCGAACCCGCGTAGTCAGTTTGGAAGACTGAAGCTCTACCATTGAGCTACGCCCGCACAACACGCGCCGCAGATCCGTGACCGCGGCACAGAGTGCATCGTAGCGGGTCGTACACCGCGTAGGCCAACGTGTTGGTCCCCGCGGAGGTGAGTCCGCGGCGGGTGAACAAAGCGGCCGACGTGGGCGGCCCGGGCATGTACCCTACGTGTCGCACCGAAACGGGGTGTGGCGCAGCTTGGTAGCGCGTCCGCTTTGGGAGCGGAAGGCCGTGGGTTCAAATCCCGCCACCCCGACCACCGAATGACGGCGTCCGTCTTGATCGCCTTTTGGGGCGCTGAGCGGCTGCGGTTACTATGCAAGCTGCGCGCCCGCGTGTCCCGGCCCCCACTCGGCGGCCTACGAACTCCTCCGGGCGGCGAAACTCCGCCGGGCCTCTCTGGTCCCGGCAGAACCCAAGCAGTCAGCCACAAGGAGACCGAACCGTGAAGAGCGCCGTGGAGACCCTGAACCCGACTCGGGTTCGGCTCACTGTCGAGGTGCCCTTCGAGGAGCTCAAGGACAGCCTCGACGCGGCGTACAAGAAGATCAACCAGCAGGTCACGGTGAAGGGCTTCCGCAAGGGCAAGATCCCCGCGCGCGTCATCGACCAGCGGTTCGGCCGCGGTGCGGTGCTGGAGGAGGCCGTCAACGACGCGCTTCCGAAGTTCTACACCGAGGCGGTCAACGAGGCCGAGCTCAACCCGCTGGGCCAGCCCGAGGTCGACATCACCGAGCTGAAGGACGGCGAGACGCTGAACTTCACCGCCGAGGTCGACATCCGTCCCGCCCTGGAGATCCCGGACTACTCCGGTATCGAGGTCGAGGTCGACGCGGTCGAGGTGACCGACGAGGACATCGAGAAGTCCGTGGAGCAGCTCCGCGAGCGCTTCGCGTCCACCTCCCCGGTCGAGCGGGCCGCCGAGGAGGGTGACGTCGTCACCATCGACCTGGAGGCCAAGGTCGACGGCGAGGTGCTGGAGGACGGCATCGCGAGCGGTGTGTCCTACACCATCGGCTCCGGCGAGCTGCTCGACGGCATCGACGACGCCGTGAAGGGCCTGGAGGCCGGTGGCGAGGCCACCTTCACCTCCGAGCTCAAGGGCGGCTCCGCGGCCGGCCAGGAGGCCGAGGTCACCGTCAAGGTCACCCAGGTCGCCGCGCGTGAACTCCCCGAGCTGGACGACGAGTTCGCGCAGCTCGCCTCCGAGTTCGACACCCTGGACGAGCTGAAGGCCGACAGCCGCAAGCGGCTGGCCGACATGAAGACGTACGACCAGGCCACCCAGGCCCAGGAGCGCGTCCTGGAGAAGCTCCTGGAGCTCGTCGAGGTGCCCGTCCCCGAGAAGCTGCTCGAGGACGAGATCAACACCCGCAAGCACAACCTGGAGCACCACCAGCTCGGCCAGATGGGCCTCGACCTCGAGAAGTACCTCGAGATCCAGGGCAAGACCGCCGAGGAGTTCGAGGCCGAGACCAAGGAAGCCGCGGTCAAGGGCATCAAGACCCAGTTCGTCCTCGACGAGCTGGTCAAGGTCGAGAAGCTGAACGTCAACCAGGAGGAGCTCACCGAGCACCTCATGCGGCGCGCGGCCTCCTCCGGCATGTCCCCCGACCAGTTCGCCCAGGCCGTCGTCGAGGGCGGTCAGGTCCCGCTCCTGGTCGGCGAGGTGGCCCGCGGCAAGGCCCTGGCCGTCGTGGTCGAGGCCGCCACGGTCAAGGACACCAACGGCGAGCTCGTCGACCTGGACGACGAGGACGAGACCGAGACGGAGGCCCCCGAGGCCGCCGCCGAGGCCACGGACGCCCCCGCGGAGGAGAAGACCGAGGGCTGAGCCCACGGCGCCTCCAGCGACGTAGAAGGGGCTCCTGGGCACTGTCCCGGGGGCCCCTTCGCCGTACGCGCCGGGGTCCAGCGCCCCGCCGGGGGCGCGGGGAACTGCGCGACGAGCCCCCACGCACCCGCACCCTCCCTCGCACCGACGCAACCACGGCGCGTAGCCATCGGCCCACCGGTGTTGCCGCTACGCCCCCGGCGAACAGCCCTGTTACCGGGATTCCCCGAAGGGACCATCGCGTTAGGGTCCATGAGTACGAGGGCAGCCAAGCCCCCGGCTAGGGAAACGTAAGACGGCCCGGCGCCGTCGTAAGACGAGCAGGTGGATACGTGACGAATCTGATGCCCTCCGCCGCCGGCGAGCCTTCCTTCGGTGGTGGCCTCGGCGACCAGGTCTACAACCGGCTGCTCGGCGAGCGGATCATCTTCCTGGGACAGCAGGTGGACGACGACATCGCCAACAAGATCACCGCGCAGCTGCTGCTGCTGGCGGCCGATCCGGGCAAGGACGTGTACCTCTACATCAACAGCCCCGGCGGCTCGGTGACGGCCGGCATGGCCATTTACGACACCATGCAGTACATCCCGAACGACGTGGTCACCATCGGTATGGGAATGGCGGCCTCGATGGGCCAGTTCCTGCTCACCGGCGGCACCGCAGGCAAGCGCTTCGCCCTGCCGCACACGGACATCATGATGCACCAGGGCTCCGCGGGCCTCGGCGGTACGGTCTCGGACATCAAGATCCAGGCCCAGTACCTGCTGCGTACCAAGAAGACCATGTCCGAGCTGACCGCGCTGCACTCCGGCCAGAGCGTCGAGACAATTATCCGCGACGGCGACCGCGACCGCTGGTTCACCCCGGAAGAGGCCAAGGAGTACGGTCTCATTGACGAGATCATCACGCATGCCTCCGGTGTTCCGGGAGGCGGCGGCACCGGCGCCTGACCGGCCCGGCCACGCCACGTTCCGCCGAGACTCCAGCCCCCCGAACGCCACCAGGACGGTGAACACCCTCATGAGCAACATTCCAGGCGCCGCTGACGCCCGCTACGACGGGCCCCGGCCCGACGCCCGCTATGTCATCCCGCGCTTCGTCGAGCGCACCTCCCAGGGCATCCGCGAGTACGACCCGTACGCGAAGCTCTTCGAGGAGCGCGTGATCTTCCTCGGCGTCCAGATCGACGACGCCTCCGCCAACGACGTCATGGCGCAGCTGCTGTGCCTGGAGTCGATGGACCCGGACCGGGACATCTCGATCTACATCAACAGCCCGGGCGGCGACATGACCGCCCTCACGGCGATCTACGACACGATGCAGTTCGTGAAGCCCGACATCCAGACGGTCTGCATGGGCCAGGCGGCCTCCGCCGCGGCCATCCTGCTGGCCGCCGGTACGCCCGGCAAGCGCATGGCGCTGCCGAACTCCCGCGTGCTGATCCACCAGCCGGCCGGTTCCACCGGCCGCGGCCAGCTCTCCGACCTGGAGATCATCGCCAACGAGTTCACGCGGATGCGTGAGCAGCTGGAGGACATGCTGGCCAAGCACTCCAACCGGCCGATCGAGCAGGTCCGCGAGGACATCGAGCGCGACAAGATCCTCACGGCCGAGGAAGCGCTGGAGTACGGCATCGTGGACCAGATCATCTCCACCCGGAAGATGAACAACGCTGACGTCCGCTGACAGAGGATGTAGTCTCTGCCGCCCTTGGCCCGGTTTGACCGCGGGCTCGGCAAGGTGCACGTCAAAGTGAACCGTGCCAAGGGGGGCCCGTACGGGGGGCCCGGCAAGGTACCGTCGACATAAGGCAGCACCAGGAGCCGCTGGATTCGAAAGAGTCCAGGCGTCTCCCAGGCGAAGGGGAAGCACACCGTGGCACGCATCGGTGACGGCGGCGATCTGCTCAAGTGCTCGTTCTGCGGCAAGAGCCAGAAGCAGGTCAAGAAGCTCATCGCAGGGCCCGGTGTGTACATCTGCGACGAGTGCATCGACCTCTGCAACGAGATCATCGAGGAGGAACTCGCCGAGACGAGCGAGGTGCGCTGGGAGGAACTCCCCAAGCCCCGCGAGATCTACGAGTTCCTGGAGGGCTACGTGGTCGGCCAGGAGCCGGCCAAGAAGGCTCTCTCGGTCGCGGTGTACAACCACTACAAGCGGGTCCAGGCCGGTGAGAACGGCGGCGGCCAAAGCCGCGAGGACGCCATCGAGTTGGCGAAGTCCAACATCCTGCTGCTGGGCCCCACGGGCTCCGGCAAGACGCTCCTGGCGCAGACCCTGGCCCGCATGCTGAACGTCCCGTTCGCGATCGCCGACGCGACCGCGCTGACGGAGGCGGGCTATGTGGGCGAGGACGTCGAGAACATCCTCCTCAAGCTGATCCAGGCGGCCGACTACGACGTCAAGAAGGCCGAGACCGGGATCATCTACATCGACGAGATCGACAAGGTCGCGCGGAAGAGTGAAAATCCGTCGATCACCCGGGACGTCAGCGGCGAGGGCGTGCAGCAGGCCCTGCTGAAGATCCTGGAGGGCACCACCGCGTCGGTCCCGCCGCAGGGCGGCCGCAAACACCCGCACCAGGAGTTCATCCAGATCGACACGACGAACGTGCTGTTCATCGTGGGCGGTGCGTTCGCCGGCCTGGAGAAGATCATCGAGTCCCGGGCGGGTGCCAAGGGCATCGGCTTCGGCGCGACGATCCGCTCCAAGCGGGAGCTGCAGTCCAAGGACCAGTTCGAGGACGTCATGCCCGAGGACCTGGTGAAGTTCGGCATGATCCCCGAGTTCATCGGCCGGCTGCCCGTCATCACCTCGGTGCACAACCTGGACCGCGAGGCCCTGCTCCAGATCCTCATCGAGCCGCGCAACGCGCTGGTGAAGCAGTACCAGCGCCTCTTCGAACTCGACGGCGTGGAGCTGGACTTCGAGCGCGAGGCCCTGGAGGCCATCGCCGACCAGGCCATCCTCCGCCAGACCGGCGCGCGCGGCCTGCGCGCCATCATGGAGGAAGTCCTCATGTCCGTGATGTACGAGGTGCCGTCCCGCAAGGACGTGGCCCGCGTGGTCATCACGGCCGACGTCGTCCACTCGAACGTCAACCCGACCCTGATCCCGCGCGACGCGCGCGGCCGGGGCGCGGGGGAGCAGAAGTCGGCGTAACCCAGGTCAGCACCGAAGCGCCGGGCCCTCCTCGGAGGGAGCCCGGCGCTTTCGCGTGGGTCACCGGTGGCTACTTGGCGACGCGCACTTCACCGCGTACATCGGCCGCGATCTTCGCCGACTCGTCGATGCTGTACGACTTCACCGCCGCCGTCGGTTCCACCATGCCGATGGTGCTGTAGTCCGCCCAGATACACAGGTAGGCCGTCTGGGCCTTGCCGGTGAGCTGGTTCTTGCCCTTCGCCTGCTGGCACTTCATCACCGCGCCGTCCAGCCCGTCGGGCGAGACGGACCGGGCGTCGCCGACGAACTGCACGTCGTCGTCCGAGCTGCTGTCCTTCTTCATGTTGGCGAAGGCGGCGTCCAGCGCCGCCTGCGGGTCCTTCACCGACCCGTACACGCCGAAGAGGGTGACGTTCTCGGCGGTCTGCGCCTTCGCCAGGTCCGCCGGGTCGCTGGTGTCCAGGGACTCCAGGTCGACGGTCGAGTAGATCGCGGTGACCGAAGTGGCATCGGTGACACCGGACTTGGCGAGGTCCTCGGCGTCGCTCGAGCTCGTCTTCTGCTCGCTGGAGTCACCCACCCGCTTGTACTTGGCGGACAGGACCGAGGCCGGCGCGGTCAGCTTGTGCGGCCCGTCGTCCTCGAGCCCGCCGCTCCCGCCCCCGGCGAGCACGAAGTACGCGCCCACCGCCACGGCGGCCACCACCGCCACCGCCCCGATGACCAGGCCCGTCTTCTTCTTCCCGCCGCCCGGAACCGGCGGCTGCGGAACGCCGTAGGGAGGCTGGCCGTACGGGGGCTGCTGGCCGTACGGGTTGTCCTGCGGGGGAACCCCCTGGGGCGGGTAGCCGTAGCCCGGCTGCGGGGGCTGCGGCGGCTGACCGTAGGGTCCCGGCTGCGGCGGGGCCTGCTGCGGGTAGCCGTAGCCGGGCTGGGGCGCCTGGGGTGCCTGCGGCGGCTGGCCGTACGGGCCAGGCTGCTGCCCGTACGGTCCCGGCTGCTGCGGCGGCGGCCCTCCGTACGGACCCGGCTGGTTGTAGCTCATCTCTGGGTTCCCCTCCAGATGCTTATGTGTTCCTGACATCCTGGCTCAGCCACAGGGGGCTCATGGCGCAGGGGTGCTCACCGTTACAGAACAAACGCGTTTCGGGACTGCCCCGTGACACCTCTAAACTGAGCCCCGTGACCGAGAACGCTCAGCAGCAGCCCACAGCGCCCAGCACCGAACTGCCGACCCAGTACGCGCCGGCCGACGTAGAGGGAGCGCTGTACGAGCGCTGGGTAGAGCGCGGTTACTTCGCGGCCGACGCCAAGAGCGACAAGCCCGCGTACACCATCGTCATCCCGCCGCCGAACGTCACCGGCTCCCTGCACCTGGGCCACGCCTTCCAGCACACGCTGATGGACGCGCTGACCCGCCGCAAGCGCATGCAGGGCTACGAGTCGCTCTGGCTGCCCGGCATGGACCACGCCGGCATCGCCACCCAGAACAAGGTCGAGCAGCAGCTCGCCGAGGAGGGCAAGTCCCGCCAGGACCTCGGCCGCGAGGAGTTCGTCGAGCGCGTCTGGCAGTGGAAGGAAGAGTACGGCGGCAAGATCCTCGGCCAGATGCGCCGGCTCGGCGACGGCGTCGACTGGGACCGTGAGCGCTTCACCATGGACGAGGGCCTGTCCAAGGCCGTCCAGACCATCTTCAAGAAGCTCTACGACGACGAGCTGATCTACCGCGCCGAGCGCATCATCAACTGGTGCCCCCGCTGTCTGACGGCCATCTCGGACATCGAGGTGGAGTACCAGGAGGACGACGGCGAGCTGGTCTCCATCAAGTACGGCGAGGGGGACGAGACGCTGGTCGTCGCCACCACGCGTGCGGAGACGATGCTCGGCGACACGGCCGTCGCCGTCCACCCGGACGACGAGCGGTACAAGCACCTGGTCGGCAAGCGCATCAAGCTCCCGCTGACCAACCGCACGATCCCGGTCGTCGCGGACAGCCACGTCGACCCGGAGTTCGGCACGGGTGCCGTCAAGGTCACCCCGGCCCACGACCCGAACGACTTCGCGATCGGCCAGCGGCACGGCCTGGAGTCCATCACCGTCATGGACGAGCGGGCCGTCATCACCGTCCACGGTCCCTTCGAGGGCCTGGACCGCTTCGAGGCGCGTTCCGCGATCGTCGCGGCGCTGCGCTCGCAGGGCCGGATCGTCGCCGAGAAGCGGCCGTACGTCCACAGCGTCGGCCACTGCTCGCGCTGCAAGACCACGATCGAGCCGCGGCTGTCCATGCAGTGGTGGGTCAAGGTCGGCCCGCTGGCGAAGGCCGCCGGTGACGCGGTCCGCGACGGGCGGGTGAAGATCCACCCCGAGGACATGTCGAAGCGGTACTTCGACTGGGTCGACAACATGCACGACTGGTGCATCTCGCGCCAGCTGTGGTGGGGCCACCGCATCCCGGTCTGGTACGGCCCCGAGGGCGAGGTCGTCTGCGTCGGCCCCGACGACGAGGCCCCCACCGGCGAGGGCTGGCGGCAGGACACCGACGTCCTGGACACCTGGTTCTCCTCGGGCCTGTGGCCGTTCTCCACGCTCGGCTGGCCCGAACAGACCGCGGACCTGCGGAAGTTCTACCCGACCGACGTCCTGCTGACCGGCCACGACATCATCTTCTTCTGGGTCGCCCGGATGATGATGTTCGGTCTCTACGCGATGGACGGCGAGGTCCCCTTCCGCACCATCGCGCTGACCGGCCTGGTCCGTGACGAGCGCGGCAAGAAGATGTCGAAGTCCTTCGGCAACGTCGTCGACCCGCTGGACTGGATGGACAAGTACGGCTCCGACGCCGTCCGCTTCACCCTGGCCCGCGGCGCCAACCCCGGCACCGACGTCCCGATCGGCGAGGAGTGGGTCCAGGCCTCCCGCAACTTCGCCAACAAGATCTGGAACGCGACCCGCTTCGCCCTGATGAACGGCGCCACCGTCGAGGGCCCGCTCCCGGACCCGTCCGAGATGTCGGCGACGGACCGCTGGATCCTCTCCCGTCTCAACGAGACGGTCGCCGAAGTCGACGCGTTCTACGACGACTTCCAGTTCGCGAAGCTGTCCGACTCCCTGTTCCACTTCGCGTGGGACGAGGTCTTCGACTGGTACGTCGAGCTGTCGAAGACGACGTTCCAGGCGGGCGGCCGGGGCGCCGAGGTCTCCCAGCGGGTCCTCGGCGAGGTCCTCGACGTCACCCTGAAGCTGCTCCACCCCGTGGTCCCGTTCGTCACGGACACCCTGTGGACGACGCTGACCGGCGGCGAGTCGGTCGTGATCGCCGACTGGCCGTCCGACAGCGGCTTCCGGGACGAGAGGGCGGAGCGGGAGATCGAGAGCCTCCAGTCCGTCATCACCGAGGTCCGCCGCTTCCGCGCCGACCAGGGTCTGCAGCCCGGCCAGCGGGTCCCGGCCCGCCTCACCCTGGACGGTACGGCCCTCGCCCCGCACGAGGCGGCCATCCGGCAGCTGCTGCGTCTCCAGCCGGAGGGCGACGCCTTCGCGGCCACGGCCACCCTCCCGGTCGCCGGCGCCACGGTCGCCCTCGACCTCTCCGGCACGATCGACGTGGCGGCGGAGCGCAAGCGTCTCGCCAAGGACCTCGCGGCCGCCGAGAAGGAGAAGGCCCAGGCGACGGCCAAGCTGGGCAACGAGGCGTTCCTGGCGAAGGCCCCGGACAACGTGGTGGACAAGATCCGCGGCCGGCTGGCCAAGGCGGACGAGGACATCGCCCGCATCCAGGCCCAGCTGGACCGCCTTCCGCAGGCCTGACCCGCACGTCCCCGCAGGCGTCCGGCAGCCCGTTCCCCCGGGCCGCCGGGCGCCTGCGCGCATTTTTTCCGTCACCAAGCGCGGACCGGCCACCGCCCTACAATCCAAAAGTAGGAACATGACCTTAATGTTCCGTTTTGATGCTTCGTGGCGGAGGGAACGCCCGCATGCTGCGCAGGGGCCGAACGAAGACACCTCCGCAAGGGGGACTGGTCCCCCTGACGGCTGTCACGGGCGCCCTGCTCGCCGTGCTCATCGGCCTCGTCTTCCTGATGCTGCTGTGGGCGATCCAGGACGCACGCGGCTCCCTGGTGACCGCCCGGGGCGGCCGGCCGGCACTCACCCAGGCCCTGGCCGTCGAGAAGGCCGTCATCGACATAGAGGGCGGTCAGCTGAGCTACGTCATCACCCAGCAGGACGAGTTCCTCAAGCCGTGGCGGGCGGGACGGGCCGCGTTCCCCGTACAGGCACAGCGGCTCGTGGACATGAGCCCCTCCCCCTCCCAGCGGCGGCTCGCCCGGCAGATCCGGGAGTCCGGGCAGTCCTTCATCGACGACTACTCGGTCCCGCTCGTCGACGCGGCCCGGCGCGGCGACCCCGAGGCGGCCAGCAGCGCACGCACGCGGGAGGGCAGACAGCTCGTCGAGGCGCTCCGCGGCCAGCTCAGCGACTACCTCGCCGACGAGCGGGGCGTCATCGACAAGCAGGAGCACGCCCTTGAACACCGGATGGACCGGCTGACCTTCGCGGCATCCGTCGGTGTCGCCGGGGCGGTCCTGCTGATCGTCGGCTTCGGGGCCTACGTGACCCGGGTGATCGTCTGGCCGGTGCGCAGGATGGCCGTCACCGCCACCCGGCTCGCTGCCGGTGACCTCAGCGCCCGGGTGCCGCCCTCCGGCAGACGGGAGATCGGGCAGCTGGAGACGGCGTTCAACACCATGGCCGCCTCCCAGGAGAAGAGCCACCGCCGGCTCCGGCTGCTCTACGACGCCGGTACGGCCGTGGGCACCACCCTCGACGTGCGGCGGACCGCCGACGAACTCGTCCGGGTCGCCGTCCCCCGCTTCGCCGACCACGTCACCGTCGACCTGGTGGCAGCCGTCCTGACCGGCGGGGAGCCGGCGAACGACGACGGCGCGGACCTGCGCCGGGTCGCCTGGGGCGGCATCCGCGCCGGGTCGCCGCTGGACCCGGTCGGCACGCCGGCCGCCTCCTGCCGGGCCGCCGCAGGCACCGCCGCGGCCCTCCACCCCGACCTGCGCACCGCGGCGGGATGGGCCGCCGACAGCCGGTGCGCGGACCGGCTCCTCGCCTACGGCATGGGCTCGCTGATCACCGTGCCGCTGTCGGCACAGGGCGTCCCGATGGGGGTGATCGCCTTCTGGCGGACCCGGGACTCCCCGCCCTTCGAGAAGGACGACCTCTCCGACGCCGAGGAACTGGCCGCGAAGACCGCGACCGCCATCGACAACGCCCGGCGCTACACCCGGGAGCGCGAGACCGCGCTGGCCCTCCAGAACAGCCTGCTGCCGCACGACCTGCCCGCCCGGCCGACCGTCGACATCGCCTACCGCTACCTGCCGACCGGAACCCGGGCCGGAGTCGGCGGCGACTGGCTCGACGTGATCCCGCTGTCGGGCACGCGGGTGGCCCTGGTGGTCGGAGACGTCGTCGGCCACGGCATCCAGGCCTCGGCCACCATGGGCCGGCTGCGCACGGCGGTCCGCACCCTCGCCGACGTCGACCTGCCGCCCGAGGAACTCCTCACCCACCTCGACGACCTCGTCCTCCACCTCGACGACGGAGCCCCGGAACCGGCCGGAGAGGTCGGCTCGACCTGCCTGTACGCCGTCTACGACCCGGTCTCGCGGCGCTGCTCCCTCGCCAGCGCGGGCCATCCGCTGCCCTTCGTGATCACCCCGCACGGCGCGGTGGAGAAGGCCCCCGGCCAGGCCGGACCGCCGCTCGGGCTCGGCGGACTGCCGTTCGAGACGACCGAACTGGACCTCGCCGGAGGCACCACCCTCGCGCTGTTCAGCAACGGGCTGGTGCACTCCCGGAACCTCGACCTGAGCCAGGGTCTCGACCGGCTCCGCCGTGCGCTGGCGACCCCCGGGGAGTCGTTGGAGGCGACCTGCGACCGCGTGGTGGCCGCGCTGCGCACCGGCGAACCCGCCGACGACGTCGCGCTGCTGCTGGCCCGCACCCGCGCCCTGCCCTGCGACCAGGTGGCCACCTGGGACGTCCCCGCGGACCCCGAGCACGTCGCCCGGGCCCGGACCCTGACCACCGGCCAGCTCGGCGCCTGGCAGCTGGACGACCTGTCGTACACCACCGAACTGGTGGTCAGCGAGCTGGTCACCAACGCCATCCGCTACGGCGGCTCCCCGATCCAGCTGCGCCTCATCCGGGACACCACGATGCTGATCTGCGAGGTCTCCGACGGCAGCAGCACCGCCCCCCACCTGCGGCGGGCCCGCGTCTTCGACGAGGGCGGCCGCGGCCTGCTGCTGGTCGCCCAGCTCACCCAGCGCTGGGGCACCCGGCAGACCTCCGCGGGCAAGACCATCTGGTGCGAACAGGCCCTGCCCACCGCCGAGCCCTCCTAGCCCTCCTGGGCCGCCGGGCCGGTGTCGGGCTCCGTAGACTGGTGCCGTGAGTGATCTGCCCCCGCGCGACCCCCATGACAGCTTCGAAGGCGACTTCGAAGGCGACTTCGACGACATCGTCGAGGCCGAGACGGAACGCGACCCCGATCTCGCGGTGATCGAGGCCGGCAGCCGGACCCTGCGTACCCAGGGCGGCCCGGCGCAGGCCGACGTCCCGGGCCGCCCCGAGGACCCCGAGGTCGACCGGGCCCTGCGCGAGGTCGAGGCGGAGCTGGCGACCCGCTGGGGCGAGACCAAGCTGGAGCCGTCGGTCACCCGGATCACCGCCCTTATGGACGTCCTGGGCGAACCCCAGCGGTCGTACCCCTCGATCCACATCACCGGCACCAACGGCAAGACCTCCACCGCCCGCATGGTCGAGGCCCTGCTCGGCGCCTTCGACCTGCGCACCGGCCGCTACACCAGCCCCCACGTGCAGTCGGTCACCGAGCGCATCAGCCTCGACGGCGCCCCGATCTCCGCCGAGCGGTTCATCGAGACCTACCAGGACATCAAGCCGTACGTCGAGATGGTCGACTCCCGGCAGGAGTACCGGCTCTCCTTCTTCGAGGTGCTCACCGGCATGGCGTACGCGGCCTTCGCGGACGCCCCCGTCGACGTCGCCGTCGTCGAGGTCGGCATGGGCGGCTCCTGGGACGCCACCAACGTCATCGACGGGGACGTCGCCGTCGTCACCCCCATCGACCTCGACCACACCGACCGGCTCGGCGAGACCACCGCCGCGATCGCCGGCGAGAAGGCCGGGATCATCAAGCAGGACGCCACCGTGATCCTGGCCCAGCAGCCGGTGGACGCGGCCCAGGTGCTGCTGAAGAAGGCCGTCGAGGTGGACGCCACGGTGGCCCGGGAGGGCCTGGAGTTCGGCGTGGTCGCCCGCCAGGTCGCCGTCGGCGGCCAACTGCTCACCCTGCGCGGCCTCGGCGGCGAGTACGACCAGGTCTTCCTCCCCCTGCACGGCCCCTACCAGGCCCACAACGCGGCCGTCGCGCTGGCGGCCGTGGAGGCGTTCTTCGGCGTCGGCGCCCAGCGCCCCGAGCCCCTCGCCATCGACACGGTCCGCAAGGCGTTCGCGGCGGTCACCTCGCCGGGCCGCCTCGAAGTCGTACGGCGCTCTCCCACCGTCGTCCTGGACGCCGCGCACAACCCGGCCGGCGCCCGCGCCACCGCCGAGGCGGTCGGCGAGGCCTTCGACTTCAGCCGGCTGATCGGCGTGGTCGGGGCCAGCGGCGACAAGAACGTCCGAGGCCTCCTGGAGGCCTTCGAACCGATCTTCGCCGAGGTCGTGATCACCCAGAACTCCAGCCACCGCGCGATGGACGTGGACGAACTGGCCGCGGCCGCCGTCGAGGTGTTCGGCGAGGACCGCGTCCAGGTCGAGCCGCAGCTGCCCGACGCCCTGGAGGCCGCGATCACGCTGGCCGAGGAAGAGGGCGAGTTCGCGGGCGCGGGGGTACTGGTCACCGGCTCGGTCATCACGGTCGGCGAGGCCCGGCTGCTGCTGGGGAGGGCCTGACCATGCGGACGCTCTGCTCCTCCACCCTGATCGGCGAGTTCTTCGTCATCGGCTTCGCCGCGCTGGTCGCCATGAAGGACCCCGACCTGTCCACCGCCACGGTGTGGCTGGTCAGCGGCATCGCGATGGTCCTCTGCGTGGCCCTGTGCGGTGTGATCACCCGCCCCGGCGGCATCGCCCTCGGCTGGGCCCTGCAGATCGCCCTGATCGCCTCCGGCGTCTTCGTGCCGACGATGTACTTCTTGGGCGCGGTCTTCGCGGCCCTGTGGTGGGCGTCGGTGCACTACGGCAGGAAGATCGACGAGGCGAAGGCCCGCTTCGCGGCGGAGAGCACCGAAAACAGCCTGTCCGAGGGCGCCCCCTCCGGGGGAGTGTGAGGACGGGGCCGTCGGGGCCGAAGCGGGGTCCGGGGCGGCGGTCCCCGGCCGCCGGTGACCGGGCCTACTGACACTGCGTGACGGACGCCCGGACCAGCCCTGTAGCCTCTCCTCACCGCACACGTAAGTACCGCGAAGGAGCCCTCACGTGACTCAGCGCACCCTCGTCCTGCTCAAGCCCGACGCCGTCCGTCGCGGCCTGACCGGCGAGATCATCGGCCGTATCGAGCGCAAGGCCGACTGGCGGATCACCGCGCTGGAGCTGCGCTCCCTGGAGCGGGCGACGCTGGAACAGCACTACGCCGAGCACGTCGGCAAGCCGTTCTACGAGCCGCTGGTCGAGTTCATGGCCTCCGGCCCGGTCGTCGCCCTGATCGTCGAGGGCGAGCGGGTCATCGAGGGCATCCGCGCGCTGGCCGGTCCCACCGACCCGATCGCCGCCGCGCCGGGCTCCATCCGCGGCGACTTCGGCGTGATCGTCCGCGAGAACCTGATCCACGCGTCCGACTCCGAGGAGTCCGCCGAGCGCGAGATCAAGATCTTCTTCCCGGGCCGCGCCTGACTCCCCGGAGCGGGCTCGTAGAGTTTCCGTAGATTTTTCTGACTGAACGTCAGTCCACTACTCCGTCTGGCCTGGGACGGTCGAATGATTTCGGCCGTCCCTCGGCATATGCGTGCCGTTCGGGGGAACGAGTGCCCCCGTCGGACCGTCTCCACAAGCGAGACGGCCCTGTACGTGCTGACAATGGCGAAGACCCTCGCGCGGTGTTCGTGCAGGCGCGTCTACGATGGAAGCCTTCACGTCACAGCACCAACTTCGCCGACCTGAAATGCCCTCAAAAGCTCCCGGGAAGGCCAGACGAATCCTGATGGGGAACTCAATGTCGTTCATCGGCCGTGACATGGCTGTCGACCTCGGGACCGCCAACACGCTGGTGTACGTCAGGGGTCGCGGGATCGTACTCAACGAGCCGTCCGTCGTCGCGATCAACACGAACACCGGTGGAATTCTGGCAGTCGGCGCGGAAGCGAAGAAGATGATCGGGCGCACGCCCGGCAACATCGTCGCCGTACGTCCGCTGAAGGACGGCGTGATCGCCGACTTCGAGATCACCGAGCGGATGCTCCGCTACTTCATCCTGAAGATCCACAAGCGGCGCTACCTGGCACGGCCGCGGGTCGTCGTGTGCGTGCCCTCCGGTATCACCGGTGTCGAGCGCCGCGCGGTGATCGAGGCGTCGTCGCAGGCCGGTGCCCGCCAGGTGCACATCATCGAGGAGCCCATGGCGGCCGCCATCGGCTCCGGCCTGCCGGTCCACGAGGCCACGGGCAACATGGTGGTGGACATCGGCGGCGGCACCACGGAGGTCGCGGTCATCTCGCTGGGCGGCATCGTCACCGCCCAGTCGATCCGGGTCGCGGGCGACGAGTTGGACAACGCGATCATCCAGCACATCAAGAAGGAGTACAGCCTTCTTCTCGGTGAGCGGACGGCCGAGCAGATCAAGATCACGATCGGTTCGGCGTACGACCTGGACGCCGACGAGCACACCGAAATCCGCGGCCGGGACCTGGTGTCCGGGCTGCCGAAGACCGTCGTCATCTCGGCCGCCGAGGTCCGCAAGGCGATCGAGGAACCCGTCAACGCGATCGTGGACGCCGTCAAGACGACGCTCGACAAGTGCCCGCCGGAGCTGTCCGGCGACATCATGGACAGGGGAATCGTCCTGACCGGCGGCGGGGCGCTGCTGCGCGGTCTGGACGAGCGGCTGCGCCGGGAGACCGGCATGCCGATCCACATCGCCGAGGACCCGCTGGACAGCGTGGCGCTCGGCTCCGGCAAGTGCGTCGAGGAATTCGAGGCGCTCCAGCAGGTCCTGGACGCCCAGCCGCGCAGATGACGTAACTCTTCGATTCCGCCGTACGAGATGATCCCCTCTCGTGCGGCGGATCGTTGATATGGAGGCATAGGCTCACACGAACGAGCGCCTCCGCTCCCGATTCACAAAAACAAGCTCCCGCAAGTTCTTGTCAAGTTCCTATCGAGGAAGGCACGGCCGCCGCACGTGAGGGACACGAAAGAGAGCCGGCTGCTCCTGGTGCTGCTGATCGCCATCGCGTTCGCGCTGATCACGGTGGACATCCGAGGCGGCAGGAACTCCCCGGTCGACGGCGCCCGGCAGGCCGCGGCCGCGGTCTTCGGCCCGATCGAGAACGGCATGTCGACGGTGGTGGACCCGGTGGGCAACGCCGTCTCCGCCGTCCGTGACTCCGGTGAACGGCACGACCGGCTGGCCCGGCTGGAGAAACAGAACGCGACCCTCAAGGCGAAGCTCGGCAGCGACGACCGCAACCGCAGCCGCCTCAACCAGCTCGACAAGATGCTGAAGATGGCCGGCGAGGGCCAGTACGGCATCAAGGGCGCCCAGGTCATCGCCATAGGGTCGGCGCAGGGCTTCTCCTGGACCATCACCATCGACGTCGGCGCCAACGACGGCATCAAACGCGACATGACCGTGCTGAACGGCAACGGCCTGGTCGGCCGCGTGACCACCGTCGGCCCGGACGCCTCCACCGTCCTGCTCGCCAACGACCCCGACTTCACCGTCGGCACCCGCATGGAGGGCAGCGACGAACTCGGCTTCGCGTCCGGGCAGGGCGACCGCCCGCTGCGCGTCGAACTCCTCAACGGCAAGGCCGAGGTGAAGAAGGGCGACCGGCTCGTCACCTTCGGCTCCCAGGCCGACCGGCCCTTCGTACCCGGCGTCCCGGTCGGCACGGTCTCCAGGGTCGACCCCTCCAACGGCGGCCTCACCCGCACCCTGTACGTCACACCGTTCGTGTCCTTCACCAAGCTCGACATCGTCGGCGTGGTCGTCGAGGCGCCGAAGAAGGACCCGCGCGACGAGGTGCTCCCGGCCAAGCCGAAGCCGACGCCGACCCCGACGGTGACCGTCACGGTCACCCCGTCCGCGAGCGCGAACACGGGATCGGACTCGGGCACGAACTCCGGCACCGACTCGGGCACGAACTCGGGCACGAACTCGGGCACGAACTCGGGCACGAACGAGACCGACACCAACGACCAGCAGCAGCGGTAGGAGCTGAATCCCTTCATGCGTGTCAACCGGATCCTGCTCTCCTCCGCCCTGGTCGTCGTCTCCCTGGTGATCCAGGTGAGCGTCCTCGCCCGCCTCCACCTCCCCGGCGCCGTCCCCGACCTGATGCTGCTCACCGTCCTCGGCCTCGCCATGGTGTACGGCCATGTCGGCGGCGCCCTCGTCGGCTTCGGCGCCGGACTGCTCGCCGACCTCGCCCCGCCCGCCGACCACGCGGCCGGGCGTTACGCCCTGGTGCTGTGCGTCGTCGGCTACTTCGCGGGCCTGATCAAGCCGGAGAACGGCCGGCTGAAGTCCGCGACCGGCCCGATGCTCGTCGTGGTCGCCGCCGCCGTCGGCTCCACCCTGCTGTACGCCGGTGTCGGCGCCCTCGTCGGCGACACCGCCGCCCGCCACGTCGGCATGACCAGCCTGCTGATCAGCGCCGCCCTCTACGACCTGCTGCTCGCTCCCTTCGTGGTCCCCGGCATCATGTGGCTGGCCCGCCGCGCCGACAACGACCCGCTGACGGAGGCCAACTCCGGCACCAAGGCAGGCGACATCTCCTCCGGCTGGCTCTCCTCCGGCACCGGACTGCGCATCGGCGGCCAGCGCGGCGGCCTCGGCTCCCTGAAGGCCAGGGCGCGCACCCGCAACGTCCGCGTCGGCCGGATCAAAGGGGTCAAGCGCCTGTGACGGCACGGGAGTTCACCCGGGGACCCGGCGACGCGGCACACAGCTTCGTCGTATATGACACATACACACATCGCTGAGAGGGGGAGGCAACCCAGTGACCAACATTCCCGAGACGGGACGGACCCCACGGGTCCAGATCCGTCTCGTCGTCATCCAGATCCTGGTCCTCTCCCTGCTCGGCACCCTCGGCGGCCGTCTGTGGTACCTGCAGATCCGTGAGGGCGCCGAGTACCAGAAGGAAGCCTCCGGCAACCACGTCCAGCAGGTCGTCGAGCCCGCCGTCCGCGGCTCGATCCTGGACGCGCGCGGAGTCCCCATCGCGGACAACGAGACCCGGCTGGTCGTCTCCGCCTCCCGTACCGACCTGCTCAAGCAGGCGGACGACGGCAAGGCGGTCCTCACCAAGCTCGCCGGCGTCCTGGGGATGAGCCCCACCGAGGTCATGCAGAAGGTCCGCCTCTGCGACTCCAAGACCCCGCAGCCCTGCTGGAACGGCTCCCCCTACCAGCCGATCCCGATCACCGACGAGGCCACCGCCAAGCAGGCCCTGCAGATCCGCGAGCGCGCCGAGGACTTCCCCGGCATCACCGCCGAGCCCGAGGCCGTACGCCGCTACCCGGCCCCCGGCAAGGCCAACACCTCCCAGGTCCTCGGCTACCTCTCCCCGGTCACCGACGACGAGATCCAGCAGGCCCAGAACACCAGCTCGCCCTACCTGCGCTCGGACATGGTCGGCCGCTCCGGCCTGGAGCGCCAGTACGACAAGGAACTGCGCGGCAAGGCCGGTGTCACCCGCTACGAGGTGGACAACCTCGGCCGGGTCATCGGGAAGGCCAAGTCGGATGCCGCCCAGCCCGGTTCCAACCTGGTCACCAGCATCGACTCCCGCGTCCAGCGGGTCGCCGAGTACGAGCTGGACAACGCGATGAAGGTCGCCCGCAAGCAGTACGACAAGATCACCCAGGAGAACTACAAGGCCGACTCCGGCGCCGTCGTCGTGATGGAGGCCAAGACCGGCCGGATCGTCGCCATGGCCTCCGCGCCGACCTACGACCCGAACGTCTGGGTCGGCGGCATCTCCGCCAAGGACTACAAGGCCCTCACCGGCAAGAACTCCGACTACCCGCTGCTCAACCGGGCCATACAGGGTCAGGCGGCGCCCGGTTCGACGTTCAAGGTGGTCTCCACGGCCGCCGCGGTCCAGGCCGGCTACGTGTGGGACGGCGGCTACCCCTGCACGAGTTCGTACTCGGTGGGCGGCCAGGTCTTCAAGAACTTCGAGGGCGAGAACTTCGGCCCGATCTCGCTCGGCCGCGCCCTGGAGGTGTCCTGCGACACCGTCTTCTACGGACTCGCCGACCGCGAGTGGAAGAAGGACGGCGGCATCAACCCGAAGAAGGGCGAGCCCAAGGACTGGTTCTTCAAGACCGCCCACCAGTTCGGCCTCGGCAAGGAGACCGGCGTCGACCTCCCCAACGAGGTCACCGGCCGGGTGCCCGACCGCCAGTGGAAGCTCGACTACTGGAAGGCCAACAAGGACGCCTGGTGCAAGTCCGGCAAGAAGGACGGCACCTACGTCGAGAAGATCGAGTACGAGAACTGCCTCGAAGGCAACAAGATGCGCGAGGGCGACGAGATCAACTACTCCATCGGCCAGGGCGACACCCTCGTCACGCCGATCCAGGAGGCGATGATCTACGGCGCGGTGGCCAACGGCGGCACCGAGTACCAGCCGACCATCGGCAAGGCCATCGTCAGCGCCGACGGCAAGTCCGTCCAGGAGATCAAGCCCAAGGCGCTGCGCAAGCTGCCCGTCAGCCAGGCCGCCCTCAAGGGCATGGACGAGGCCTTCGCGGGCGTCATCACCCGCGGTACGGCCGCCTGGAAGTTCGGCGGCTGGCCGCAGGACAAGATCGCCCTGCACGGCAAGACCGGTACCGCCGAGGTCTACGGCAAGCAGACCACGTCCTGGCTCGCCACCTACAGCAAGGACTACACGGTCATCATGACCATCGCCCAGGCCGGTACCGGTTCCGGTGCCTCCGGTGAGGCGGTCCGCAACATCTACAGCGCGCTGTACGGCGTCGGCGCCGACGGCTCCGTCGACAAGTCGAAGGCGCTGCTCTACACCCCCCAGCAGGGTCTGCCGAAGGTCCGCACGGACGGCACCATCGCCTCCCCGAAGATCTCCAAGGACCCGGTGAAGGACTTCCAGGCGAGCCAGCAGGGCGACAAGGGCGCCGACGGCCAGCAGACCCCGGCCACCACGTCCTCGCCGTCGACGGGCAACCGGAACACCCGGAGGCGGGCGCGGAAGAGGGGAAGCCGGAGGATGCCGACATGAGCAGCGTTTCTGGCGGGAGGTTCCCGGCATGACCGGAGTCAACAGCTTCTCCGTCTCCGGCTACGGCCCCGCGCGGGCCGGCTGGACCCGGCTGTTCGCGCGGGACTCGCTGGCCCGCCGCCTGGACTGGCCGATGCTGATGGCGGCCCTGGCGCTGTCCCTGCTGGGCTCGCTGCTGGTGTTCTCGGCGACCCGCAACCGCACCGAGATCAACCAGGGCGACCAGTACTACTTCCTGTTCCGGCACCTGATGAACACCGGCATCGGGCTCGCCCTGATGCTCGCAACGGTCTGGATCGGCCACCGCCAGCTGCGCAACGCGGTGCCGATCCTCTACGGCCTGTCGCTGCTCGGCATCCTCGCGGTGCTCACCCCGCTGGGCTCCACCGTCAACGGCGCGCACTCCTGGATCGTGCTCGGCGGCGGCTTCTCGCTCCAGCCGTCCGAGTTCGTCAAGATCACCATCATCCTGGGGATGGCGATGATACTGGCGGCCCGGGTCGACGCCGGCGACAAGAAGTACCCCGACCACCGCACGGTCCTACAGGCCCTGGGCCTGGCCTCGGTACCGATCCTGATCGTGCTCCTGATGCCCGACCTCGGCTCGGTCATGGTCATGGTGATCATCATCCTGGCCGTGCTGCTCGCCTCCGGCGCCTCCAACCGCTGGATCTTCGGCCTGCTCGCGACCGGCCTGCTGGGCGCGATCGCGGTCTGGCAGCTGCACATCCTGGACGAGTACCAGATCAACCGCTTCGCGGCCTTCGCCAACCCCGACCTCGACCCCGCGGGCGTCGGCTACAACACCAACCAGGCCCGGATCGCCATCGGCTCCGGCGGCCTGACCGGTGCGGGCCTGTTCCACGGCTCGCAGACCACCGGCCAGTTCGTCCCCGAGCAGCAGACCGACTTCGTCTTCACGGTGGCGGGGGAGGAGCTGGGCTTCGCCGGCGCGGGCCTGATCATCGTGCTCCTCGGCGTCGTCCTGTGGCGGGCCTGCCGGATCGCCCGCGAGACGACCGAGCTGTACGGCACGGTCGTGGCGGCGGGGATCGTGGCCTGGTTCGCGTTCCAGGCGTTCGAGAACATCGGCATGACCCTCGGCATCATGCCGGTCACCGGCCTGCCGCTGCCGTTCGTTTCGTACGGCGGCTCGTCGATGTTCGCGGTGTGGGTGGCGGTGGGACTGCTGCAGTCGATCAGGGTGCAGCGTCCGATGTCGGCGTAACGGGACCGATGCCGGCGTAGCCGGACAGCAAGGGTGAGGTGCGCATGTCGTTTCCGATGTGTTCACCTCACCTGTATTCAGATTTTTCCTCCGATTCACCTCCGGCGCCCGCTGTCCCTGCGCGGCAATGCCCACTAGATTCGGTTCATGGCGGATACGAAGCGTGAGATCGAGCGCAAGTACGAATCCGACGAGAGTGGACTCCCCGACCTGACCGGCGTCGCCGGCGTGGCCAACGTCGTGGACAAGGGCACCGCCGAACTGGACGCGACCTACCACGACACCTCCGACCTGCGCCTGGCCTCGGCCAGAGTCACCCTCCGCCACCGCACCGGAGGCACCGACGCCGGCTGGCACCTCAAACTCCCGGTGGCCCCCGGCATCCGCGACGAGATCCACGCCCCGCTCTCGGACACGCTCCCCGACGAACTGGCCGGCCTGGCCCGCTCCCGGGTCCGCGAGGGCCAGCTGGTCCCGGTGATCCGGCTGCGCACCACCCGCGACATCCGCCACCTCGTCGACGCGGACGGCACCCTGCTCGCCGAGGTGAGCGTGGACCGCGTCCGGGCCGAACGGCTCTTCGGCGGTGCGGGCAAGGCCCAGTGGACCGAGATCGAGGTGGAACTCGCCGACGGCGGCGACCCGGCCTTCCTCGACAAGGTGGAGAAACGGTTGGGCAAGGCGGGCGTGCGACCGTCCGGGTCCGCCTCCAAACTGGCCCGGGCACTGGCCGAGACCAAGGGCGCCAAACCGCACCCGCCGAAACCGGACTCCGGCGCACCCGTCACGGCCGGCGACCACGTCCTGGCCTACGTCCGCGCCCAGCGGGACGCCATCGTCGAGCTCGACCCCGCCGTACGCCTGGACACCGAGGAAGGCGTCCACGACATGCGGGTGGCCACCCGCCGGCTGCGCAGCACCTTCCGCACCTTCGGCAAGGTCCTCGACCGGGAGGTCACCGACCCGGTCGCGGACGAGCTGAAGTGGCTCGCCGGGGAACTCGGCGTGGGCCGCGACCAGGAGGTCCTCGCCGAACGCCTGATGACCGCCCTGGACGAGGTCCCCGGCCCCCTCGTGTCCGGCCCGATCCACGACCGTCTGCACGCCTGGGCCGAGGCCGGCGAGCGCGGCTCCCGGCGCCGGCTGCTCGGTGTCCTGAACTCCAAGCGCTACCTCGCCCTGCTGGACACCCTCGACACCCTGATCGCCGACCCGCCACTGCGCAAGGCGGCCGCCGGGAAACCCGAGAAGGTCCTCGCCAAGGCCGTGCACAAGGACTTCGCGAAGGTGACCGACCTGATCGAGACGGCCATGGCAGAGCCCGCCGGCCACGACCGCGACCTCGGCCTGCACGAGGCCCGCAAGAAGGCCAAGCGCACCCGCTACGCGGCCGAGGCGGCCCACCCCGCCCTCGGCGGCCCGGCGAAGTCCCTGGTCAAGTCCATGAAGTCGCTCCAGTCCCTGCTCGGCGAGCACCAGGACAGCGTGATGGCCCGCGAGACCCTGCGCGAACTGTCCGCGGTGGCCCACGCGACCGGCGAGAGCGCGTTCACGTACGGGCTGCTGTACGGCCGCGAGGAGCGGCGGGCGGCGGCGGCGGAGGCGGAGACGCCGGCCGCCTGGAAGGAGATCAAGAAGGAGATCGGCAAGGAGCTCGGGTAGGAGCTCGGGAAGGTGCGCCCGCCTGAGCGGGCGTACGGGGGACACCGCCGGGCGCGCTACGCTGGATGACCACCCTCCCCCAGCCTCCGGCCGGGGGTGCCCCCAGTCAGCTCACAAAGGTCCGCGAGATGCCTGCCGAAGCCGCCGCCCAGGTCGCCGAGTCTGTGTTCCCGCAGCTCGAAGCCCTGCTCCCGCATGTGCAGAAGCCGATCCAGTACGTCGGCGGTGAGCTCAACTCCACGGTCAAGCCGTGGGAGGACTGCGACGTCCGCTGGGCGCTGATGTACCCGGACGCGTACGAGGTCGGCCTGCCCAACCAGGGCGTCATGATCCTCTACGAGGTCCTCAACGAGCAGGAGGGCGTCCTCGCCGAGCGCACGTACAGCGTGTGGCCGGACCTGGAGGCGCTGATGCGCGAGCACCGCGTCCCGCAGTTCACGGTGGACAGCCACCGGCCGGTACGCGCCTTCGACGTCCTGGGCCTGAGCTTCTCCACGGAACTCGGCTACACGAACATGCTCACGGCCCTCGACCTCGCGGGCATCCCCCTGGAGTCGAAGGACCGCGGCCTGGACGACCCGATCGTCCTGGCGGGCGGCCACGCGGCCTTCAACCCGGAGCCCGTCGCCGACTTCATCGACGCGGCGATCATCGGCGACGGCGAGCAGGCCGTCCTCGACATGACGAAGATCATCCGCGAGTGGAAGGCGGAGGGCCGCCCCGGCGGCCGCGAGGAGGTCCTCTTCCGCCTGGCGAAGACGGGTTCCGTCTACATCCCGGCCTTCTACGACGTGGAGTACCTCGCCGACGGCCGTATCGCCCGCGTGGTCCCCAACAAGTCGGGCGTCCCGTGGCGCGTCTCCAAGCACACGGTCATGGACCTGGACGAATGGCCGTACCCCAAGCAGCCCCTCGTCCCCCTGGCCGAGACGGTCCACGAGCGGATGTCCGTCGAGATCTTCCGCGGCTGCACCCGCGGCTGCCGCTTCTGCCAGGCCGGCATGATCACGCGGCCCGTGCGCGAGCGCTCGATCACCGGCATCGGCGAGATGGTCGACAAGGGCCTCAAGGCGACCGGCTTCGAAGAGGTCGGCCTCCTGTCCCTCTCCTCCGCGGACCACTCGGAGATCGGCGACATCGCCAAGGGCCTGGCCGACCGCTACACCGAGGACAAGATCGGCCTCTCCCTCCCCTCCACCCGCGTCGACGCCTTCAACGTCGACCTGGCGAACGAACTGACGAGGAACGGCCGCCGCTCCGGCCTGACCTTCGCCCCCGAGGGCGGCTCGGAACGCATGCGCAAGGTCATCAACAAGATGGTCTCGGAGGAGGACCTGATCCGCACGGTCGCCACCGCCTACGGCAACGGCTGGCGCCAGGTGAAGCTGTACTTCATGTGCGGCCTGCCCACGGAGACCGACGAGGACGTCCTGCAGATCGCCGACATGGCGATGAACGTCATCCAGAAGGGCCGCGAGGTCTCCGGCCAGGGCGACATCCGCTGCACCGTCTCGATCGGCGGCTTCGTCCCGAAGCCCCACACGCCCTTCCAGTGGGCCCCGCAGCTCTCGGCGGAGGAGACGGACGCCCGCCTCGAAAAGCTCCGCGACAAGATCCGCGGCGACAAGAAGTACGGCCGCTCGATCGGTTTCCGCTACCACGACGGCAAGCCCGGCATCGTCGAGGGCCTGCTCTCCCGCGGCGACCGCCGCATCGGCGCCGTGATCCGCGCGGTGTACGAGGACGGCGGCCGCTTCGACGGCTGGCGCGAACACTTCTCCTACGACCGCTGGATGACCTGCGCCGACAAGACGCTGCCGGCCTACGGCGTCGACGTCGACTGGTACACCACCCGCGAGCGCACCTACGAGGAGGTCCTCCCCTGGGACCACCTCGACTCCGGCCTCGACAAGGACTGGCTCTGGGAGGACTGGCAGGACTCCCTCGACGAGACAGAGGTCGAGGACTGCCGCTGGACACCTTGCTTCGACTGCGGGGTGTGCCCGGCCATGGACACGCAGATCCAGGTGGGGCCGACGGGCAGGAAGCTGCTGCCGTTGACGGTCACGAACGGCGCGTCGGCACCGGGCGGGCACGCGCACTGAGGCGAACCAGGCGCTCGGCCGGATGGCCGAGCGCCCGGCAGGGGCGTGTCCCCGGCCTCCTTTCGCCTGCGTGCCATGGCCGTTGACAGGCCGTCGGGTTCACCCGCTCGGCGTCCGTGACGAGCTCAGCCGGGACCCGGGCCGTAGAGCGCGGCGATGTTCTCGGATGTCGCCCACCGGCTGTAGGTGGGGGACTGGGGCCAGCCCTCGGGCGAGTCCTGCCACTCCTCCTGACGTCCGTACGGCAGGAGATCGATCAGGGCGAAGCTGTGGCTGAGCTGCTCGGTGCCCCGGCCGTCGGTGTGCCAGGTGCGGTAGACGGTGTCGCCGTCGCGCAGGAACACGTTGACCGCGAATCCTCCACCGGGCGGTGCGCCGACGTCCGACCCGAACGGACTGTTCGCGGTCGAGTACCACGTCATCCGGTTCCCGACCCGCTCCTTGTAGGCGAGCGCCTCCTTGATCGGGCCCTGGGTGACGATGACGAACCGGGCGTCGTAGTTGTCCAGGAACTCCAGGCGGGTGTACTGCGAGGTGAACCCTGTACAGCCCGGGCACTGCCATTCCTTGCCGGTGAACCACATGTGGTTGTAGACGATCAGCTGCCGCTTGCCCTCGAAGACGTCTGCCAGCCGAACGGGGCCGTCCTCGCCCTCGAGTGTGTAGTCGGGCATCTCGACCATCGGCAGGCGGCGACGCTCGGCGGCGATGGCGTCGAGCTCCCGTGTCGCGGCCTTCTCCCGGGCACGCAGTGCCTCAAGCCGGTGTTCCCAGGTTGCGGCGTCGACGACGGGTGGTAGCGCGTGGTCGGTCATGGCGTCCTCACGGATCTCGTGTGCGGCTTTGGCCTGTGTGGAGGCAGACTGCACAGAGCCCGGGAACTCATCGGCCGGGCCGCGAACGCGACGGACGTTACCGCTCAGGGGGTGATGCCCTCGATCGCCACGGGAAGATGGCGCGGGCCGCGCAGCACCGCGTTGGCGCGGTACGGGGGCGGGTCCTCCAGGAGCCGCGAGAACCGGACCCGGCGGAACAGTTCGGGCAGTGCCGCATGGAGTTCCATGCGGGCGAGGGGGGCGCCGAAGCAGTAGTGGATGCCGGTGTAGAACCCGAGGTGCTCGTTGTCCTTGCGGTCGGGATCGAACCGGTCGGGATTCTCGAAGCGCCGGGGGTCGCGGTTGGCCGCGGCCAGCATGAGCCAGACCGGCGAGCCCTTGGGGATCGTGGTGCCGGCGACGTCGATGTCGGCCAGGGCGGTGGTCCACGGCACGAACTGGACAGGAGGTTCGTAGCGGAGCACTTCCTCGATGAGCGGGGCGGCCAGGTTCGGGTCCTTCTGGAACCGTTCGAGGAGGCCGGGGCGGCGCAACAGGGTGAGGGTCGTGTTGCTGATGGCGTTGACGGTGGTCTCGTGGCCGGCGACCAGGAGCAGCACGGCGGTGGCTTCCAGGTCCGCCGGTGTCATGTCGGGGGCGAGCGCGCTGAGTATCCCGGGGCCGGGATGGCGGCGTTTCGTCTCGATCAGTTCGGCCAGGTAGGCGCCGATGTCCTGGCGCGCCCGCTGTGCCTTCTCCTGGCCGTCGTCGTCGCCGGACCGGGGGTCGAGCGACGACGCCAGGGCATCGGCCCAGACGTGGAAACGCGGTTCGTCCTCGCGCGGCACGCCGAGGACCTTGCAGATGGCGGTGACGGGAAGGGGGTAGGAGAAGGCCTCGACGATGTCGACCTCGTCCTTGCCTTCGAAGGCGTCGAGCAGCTCCCTGACGACGTCGTCCAGGTCTCCGCGCAGGCTGTCGAGGAATCCGGGGCTGTGCGGGGGGCCGAACGGCCGGTTGATGGTGCTGCGCAGCCGGTCGTGGAGGGGCGGGTCGGTGAAGATGAAACTGGGCGGCAGACCGCTCTCCGCCGCCGGTTGCCCGGTGCGGGGGTAGCCGGCCGGACGGTTGCTCGTGTCGTTGCTCAGCCGCGGGTCGTTGGCCAGGCTCCGCACCTCGTGGTAGGTGCTGACGAGGTAGGAGCCGTCGTCCTCCCGCCTGACCGGTGTCTCGCGCAGTTCCGCGTAGAGCGGGTACGGATCGGCCCGATGGGCGTAGTCGGTGATCTGCGCGACGATGGTGCCGGATGTCATGGTGACTCCTGAGGGCTCCGAGCGGTGCAGGGCCGGCGGTCAGGTATGCGCCGCAACGAACGGCCGCGGTACCCGTACACGGCGACGAACCGCTCTTCGTCGAGCGTCCCCTGGGCGACGGCCTGCTGGTCGCCCGGCGAGGGAACACCCACCGACCTGATGCCGCCGCCGGGACAGCGGAGGCCGGTCGCAGGGTCCGTACGGCTGGTCGCCGCTCTCTGGAACACGCTCTTCGGAACATGTTCCTCGGAAAATCCCTGGAACACGCTCCTCGGAACACGCTCTTCGCAGGTCACAGTGGCCGTCGGCTTCGCGGTCCATGCGCTCGGCCACACGATCGGACGGCATCGTCCCTTCAGGATCGACCCCCTCGGAGGGGCTCGCAAACCGGAGGCGGCGGCTTTCGAAGCATCTCTCGACCGACACCAGGACGGCACCAGGACCGAAGGTTCGGAAGTGGGCTCGTCGGTGTCCGCGGGGGGTGCGCTGGGCGCTGACGGACGTGATTGCGCAGGGCTGGAGTGATGCGCGCGCCGCTGCGGGATCCCTCAAGTTCGTTCGTCCGGTCACCGATGGACTTGGCAGGACGAAGACTCGGGAAGGGCTGGTTCCTGTGACGTCAGTTTCGGTGCCGCGTCCGGATGCGGACTTCAGCACGGTGGCCGTCGCCCTTGAGGATGTACGGGCCGGCCGGCCCGTGATCGTGGTGGACGACGCGGACCGTGAGAACGAGGGCGATCTCGTCATGGCGGCTCAGTTCGCGACGGCCGAGGCTCTGGGATTTTTCGTGCGCTGGACCAGTGGTCTGATCTGCGTGCCCATGGCATCCGAGGTCGCCGACCGGCTGGACCTGCCGCTGATGGTTCCGGCTGCCTCCGGTGTGGAGGCCACCGCGTACACCGTCTCCGTGGACGCGGTCGGTGCCGGCTCCGGGATCTCGGCCGCAGACCGGGCGTTGACCGTCCGGACGCTGGCCGAACCCGGCTGCCGTCCCGACAGACTGATCCGTCCCGGGCATGTGTTTCCCCTGCGTGCCCGTGCCGGAGGGATCGGGGAGCGGCGAGGGCACACGGAGGCGAGTGTCGACCTCATGCGCCTTGCGGGACTGCTCCCGGTCGCCGTGATCAGTGAGATCTGCGAGGACGACGGGTCCGTGGCCCGGTCCGATCGGCTGCGGGCGTTCGCCGGTGAACATGGGCTGACCCTGCTGTCGATCGAGCAGCTGTCGCGGGCGCTGCCGCTGCGCCCGGATGCGACGCCCGCGTGACACGCGTGACACCGGTACGGCGGGCGACGATCTTCGACCTGGACGACACATTGATCGACAGCGGTGCGGCGTGGTCCGGGGTGTGCGCCGCCTTCACCGCCCGTCACGGGCACCGGTGGCGGGCCGAGGACGACGCCGCACTGCACGGCAACGGCGGCTGGGCATCGTATGTCGCGGGGCTGTGCGAGGGTGCGGTGAGCAGCGCGGAGGTGGTGGAGACCTGCACCGCCGCGATGGTCGACGCGTGCGCCGAGGGACGCGTGCGGGCACTGCCGGGAGCGGTGGAGCTGGTTGTCGAAGCGGGACGGCACGGGCCCGTCGGTGTGGCGACCGCCAGTCCTCGCCGGTTCGTGCTGGCGGTCCTCAAGGGGCTGCGCCTGTACCCGGAGTTGAGCGCTGTCGTGTGCGGAGAGGACGTGGTGCGGGTCAAGCCCGCGCCGGATCCTTATCTGCGGGCGGCGTCCGCCGTCGGCATCCCGCCGTTCCAGTGTGTCGCTGTCGAGGATTCCCCGAACGGCATCCGCTCGGCGGCGGCCGCGGGCATGACCGTTCTCGCCGTCCCCCGTGGCGGCATGCCCCTGCCGGTCGACGTCAGCGACCTGTCCGCGGCGCAGGCGGGCAGTGCGACCAGCGCCGTCCCTCTGCTGAGGCGGCTGCTCGCACCCCGGCACCCGGTCCACGGAGGCGGTCCGTGAGGTGCCGGTCCGCACCTGCTCGGGGCCGGACATGCTCAGGCACAACCGGATCGGAGCGGGAGAGTCCGAGCGGTATGGGGGAAGCGCCGGGTGGTTCGGGTGTCGGTGGGTTCAGGTCGGCGACGAGATCCAGGTTGTCGTCACGGACGCCGGCCGGGAGCGCCGCAGGGTGACTCGCTGGTGGTGGCCTCGGCTTTCAGTGGAGGGAGGGGGCGTTCGGTGCCGGGTGCCGGTCGTCGATGACGTTTCCCCTCATCAGCCATGTCGGGCCTTCGGCGTAGGCACTCGCCTCGGCGAAGAACGCGGCGAAATAGGGGCCGCCGGCATGGGCCTCGAACGCGTCCACGTCCGCGTAGACCTCGTTCAGGTAGAAGACGTCCGCGTTCTGGTCGTCCGCGATGACCTCGAACCGGTGGGATCCGGGTTCGTTCGCCAGGGAGTCACGGGCGGTCTTCCCGGCCGCCCGGACGAAGTCGTCGCGGTGTTCCGGCTGGACGGTGAAGGACACAAGGAACTGGTACATGGTCGGTCTCCTCGACTCGATCGGAGCGGTTCAGTCACTGAACTGCTCCTGGTGGGACCGTAGCACAGGTCAGTTCAGTGAGTGAACTGGAGGAGGTAGGCTGGGCGCATGACACTCCCCAGCACCTACGCGGACCGCAACTGCTCGCTGGTGCGCACCCTGGAAGTCGTGGGGGAACGGTGGACGCTCCTGATCGTCCGCGACGCGTTCTTCGGGGTGCGCCGGTTCGGGGACTTCGCCGCCCAGCTCAAGATCCCGCGCGCGGTGCTGACCGACCGGCTGAAGTCCCTCGTCCGGGAGGGCGTGCTCACCCGGGACGACGAGGCACGCGGCGCGGTCGAGTACCGGCTGACCGCCAAGGGCGTCGAGCTGTGGCCCGTCGTACGTGCCCTGATGAACTGGGGAGACGCCTTCTACTCCCCGTCGGGGGTGAGGCGCGCCTTCCGGCACGAGCGGGACGGCGGGCCGATCGACGGCGAGGGGCGGTGCGAGGAGTGCGGTGCGGTCGTTCCGGTCCCGGAGACCGTGCTCGAACCCGGGCCCGGATTCGAGCCGGCGGACTCCGGCGGCGATCCCGTGTCCGAGGCGATCAACAGGCCGCGGCGGCTCCTGGAACCGATCACGCCGTCGTCCTCGCCGGGCTGACCGGACAGGACGCGTTCCCGGGGGCCGGCCGGGGCGATGGCCCGGACGTGCGGCCCGGATGCCGTACGGCCGGGGGAGTGACAGACTGGGATTTCTGAGTCGGCGGGCCGCCTGTGACGGAGCGTTACGGAAGGCCTGGGGTGCGGCGGGCCAGGGGGCGGCGGCCGTCGGCTGTCGTCTCCGGTGGCGTGTCCCGGGCAGCGCTCCCGAGCCGTGTCCCGGCAGCGAGCGATCTGTCGCTGACCAGTTGGGAACCGTCCATGACTGCTGAGACCTCCGAAGCGCGGAACTCCCCGGACTCCCCCTACCCTTCGGACGAGACCGCTCTGCTGATCGTCGACCCCTACAACGACTTCCTCTCCGAGGGCGGCAAGTTGTGGCCCCGGGCGAAGGAGGTGGCGGAGGGCGTGGGCCTGCTCGACCACATGAGGACCGTGCTCGCCACCGCCCGCGCCCAGGGCTTTCGCGTCTTCGTCGTGCCCCACCACCGCACGGCCCCGAGCGACTACGTCACCTGGGACCACCTGTCCCCGACCCAGCGGCGCGTCGTCGCCCAGCAGACCTTCGCCGAGGGCAGCTGGGGAGCCGAGTGGCACCCCGACTTCCGGCCGCGCGAGGACGAGATCGTCGTACGGCAGCACTGGGCGTCCAGCGGGTTCGCCAACACCGACCTGGACTTCCTGCTGAAGCAGCACCACATCCGGAGGATCGTGCTGATCGGCCTGCGGGCCAACACCTGTGTGGACACCACCGCGCGCTACGGCCAGGAGCTCGGGTACCACGTGACCCTCGTCCGCGATGCCATCGCCTCCTTCAGCTGGGAGGAGATGACCGCGACCTTCGACCTCAACGCGCCGCTGTACGCCCACGCGGTCCTCACCACCGAGGAGTTCGTCGGAAAGGTGGACGGCGAGGCCGGTGCGGGCTCCCCGGAGAGCGGAGGCGGCGGTCGTGAGCGGTGACGGTGACGGTGCCGAGCGGAGCGGTACGCGCGGCGAACTGGCCGGTCAGACGGTTGTGGTGGTGGGTGGCAGCGCGGGCATCGGTCTGGAGACCGCCCGGCAGGTGCGGGGGGCCGGCGGCGAGCTGGTGCTCGTGGCGCGCAACGCGGAGCGCCTTCAGCGGGCCGCGGACGAACTGCGCCCGCTGAGCACGGCCGTGTTCGACGCCTTGGACACCGAACGGATGGAGCGCTTCCTCGGGGAGCTGTCCGGGCGGGTCGACCATGTGCTGGTCACGGCGGGCAGCCCGTCGTACACGCCGCTCGACGACCTCGACCTGACCGACGCAGGACGGGACTTCGGCGGGCGTCTCGCGATGGTGCTGGCGGTGGCGCGGGCGAGCCGGGGGAAGGTCAGGGCCGGCGGGACGCTGCTGTTCATCGGCGGCACCGGCGGCCGGCGGCCCGCGCCCGGGATGGCGGTGACGGGCGCCCTCACCGCGGCGCTGCCGGCGCTGGTCGCCAACCTGGCGCTGGAGGTCGCGCCGGTGAGAGTCAACCTCATCGCGGCCGGGTTCGTGGACACACCGCTGTCGGCCTCCCTGCTGGGCGACCAACTCGAGGCGCGGCGCGAGGCGTTGCGGAAGGCGCTGCCCATCGGGCGGGTGGTCGGTCCGGCCGACGTCGCCGCCCTCGCGGTGCACCTCATGGTCAACGGCGCCCTCACCGGCGCCACCTACGACATCGACGGCGGCCAGCAGCTCCTCGCGCACTGAGTCCCTGCCCGGCCCGGTCGTGGGTCGGGCCGTCGCCGGTGTTCCCTCCGAGACGGGAAGTGCAAGCCATGGACATGAAACTGGAGGTCGTCGTGGTGCCGGTGGCCGACGTGGACCGGGCCAAGGACTTCTATACGGCGCTGGGCTGGCGGCTCGACGCGGACGTGGCCACCGACGGGGAGTTCCGGGTGGTGCAGATGACCCCGCCGGGTTCCCCGGCGTCGGTCATCTTCGGCGCGTCGGTCACCGAGCAGACGCCCGGCTCGGCCCGGGGGCTGCACCTGGTCGTCGACGACATCGACACCGCCCACGACGAGCTGGCGCGGCACGGCGCCCACCCCAGCGAGGTGTTCCACGACGCCGGCGGTGTCTTCCACCACGCCGACGGCGACGCCCGGGTGCCCGGTCCCGAACCGCGGCACGGCAGCTACGGTTCCTTCCTGTCGTTCAGCGACCCGGACGGCAACGGCTGGCTCCTCCAGGAGGTCACCGAGCGGCTCCCGGGACGGCTGGATCCCGCGGCCACCTCGTTCGCCTCGGCCGATGACCTGGCGGGCGCCCTGCGGCGGGCCGCGGCCGCACACGGCGAGCACGAGACGCGCACCGGCGCGGAGGACCCCGACTGGCCGGACTGGTACGCGCGGTACATGGTGAGCGAGCAGGCCGGCACACAACCACCCGCGTGACCGGGGACGAGCCGTCCGGCGCGGCCCCCTCCCGTCAGCGCAGTGCGGTCACGGCCGTGGCCGTGCGGACGGCGCGCAGGGCGCGGTCGACGGTTTCCTGGTTCTCGCCGACCGGGGCCACGTAGTCGAGGACCCCGCGTGCCGCGTCCTCGCCGAGGGTCCGGGTGATCACCCACGTGGCGAGGTACTGCGAGGCCAGGCAGCCACCGGCCGTGGCGATGTTCCCCTCCGCGTGGAACGGCGTGTCCAGGACGGTGACCCCGGCCGCCTCGACGAAGGGCCGGGTCTTGCGGTCCGTGGAGACGGGCATGGAGTCCAGCAGCCCGAGCCGGGCGAGGACCAGCGCGCCGGAGCACTGCGCGCCGACCAGCTGCCGGGAAGGGTCGAGCCGCAGCCGGGAGATCAGCCCGTCGTCGGCGACCACCTCCCGTGCCTTCACCCCGCTGCCGACCAGGACCACATCGGCGTCGGTCACGAACTCCATCGGCCGCTGCCCGGTCACCTCGACGCCGTTCATCGACGTGACCACCGGCGTCGGTGTCGTGATGAAGGCCTCCAGGCCGTCCTTCCGGCACCGGTTGATCAGCGCGGCGGCGATGAAGCTGTCGAGTTCGTTGAATCCGTCGAAGGTGAGCACGGCTACCTGCATGGCGTCTCCTCGGAGCAAAGCGGGGGGTGCGATTTTCTCAGGAGGCCGGGACCGGGTCGCGGGCCAATCCGCGGCCAGTGGCCGTTCGTGGTCACCCTACCGAGTCCCGCGGCGTCGATGACCTGCTGTGATGTGTCCCACGGGCTCTTGTCGCGGACCGGCTCGCCTGCCTAAATTCGGTCATATGTCCAGTTCTGATGCCTCCCTTCCCGCCGAACCGGTCGGCTTCGCCGTCGATCTCACCGGGCACGAGATGACCCGGCGCGCCCACGTCATGGAGGCGCTCGGCGACGCCTGGGACCCCGTCGAGACGGCACGGGGCGAGGAGGAGGCGTACGCCATGCTGTACTCCGGGCTCGACGAGGAACAGCAGCGGCTGTACGACTCGCTCGTCGCGGCCGGGGTGCTGCCCCGGCGCTGATTCCCGCCCCCCGGGACCTGCCCCCGGGACGCGGCGCCGCTACGGCGTCAGCACGATCCGGCCGAACACCTCCCCGGCGGCCATCTTCCGGTGCGCCAGTACGGCCTCGGCCAACGGCAGCGACTCGTGCACCACCGTCTCCAGCTCCCCGCGGCCCGCGGCGGCGAACTGTCCGGTCCTGACCGTGCGCCGGTCGGCCGCGGGCACGGTGTCGGCGCTGAAGGTCGCGAACGACAGGGACCTGCGGAACGCCGCGACCATGCTCATGCCGAAGTCGGCCGGCGGCGGTCCGGCGACCATGCCGACGGCCACCAGACGGCCGTTCGGAGCGAGCCTGCCGAAGAACGACGGCAGGTCCGCACCGGCCACGATGTCGATGATCACGTCATAGCCGGCCGGTGAGTCCCCGCCGCCCTCTCCCGAGCGGTCCAGCACATGGGTCGCGCCGAGCCCGCGCAGCCGTTCGCCGCGATCGGCCGACGACGTCGTCACCGCGACCGCCGCGGCACCGCCCCGGGCCGCGAGCTGGACCGCCGCGATCCCGATGCTCCCGGCCCCGCCCCGCACCAGCACCGACTCGCCGGGCCGGAAACGGGCATGGCCGAGCGCGAAGTGGGCCACCACTCCGGAACTCCCGAGGGTCACCGCGTCGGCGGCGGACAGGTCCGCGGGGAGGGCGAGGACCTCCTCGACCGGGGCGACCGCCTGTTCCACATAGCCGCCGCCGGTGCCCGTGAACGCCCAGACCCGCCGGCCGAGCCACGCCGTGTCGACGCCCTCGCCGACGGCGCTCACCGTTCCCGCCACCTCGCTGCCGGGAACATGACCCTCCCGGAAGCCGTAGCCCGCGAGCGCACCGCTGCGGATCAGGGTGTCGGCGCCGCCGACCCCGATCGCCTCGGTGTCGATCACCACCTGCCCGCCGGCGGGAACCGGCGCCGGGAGATCGACGACCGCCAGACCCTCGGGGCCGCCGAACCTCCGGATCGTCACTGCTTTCACATGGGCCTCCTGCGTACGGGATCGAGCGGGACCCTGGAGGTGTCCGCTGCTCACGGACGCTAAGGGGCGCCCTGCCCCGGCCTGGCTAATGTGAGAGCGGTGACCGACCGTTTGTCTCACTCACCGCGTTCCGACGCCCGGGACCCACTGCGCTCCGACGCCCGGGACAACCGCGCACGCGTGCTCGACGCGGCCCGCGCGCTCTTCGCCACCGAGGGGCTGAACGTGCCGATGCGCACGATCGCCCGGCGCGCCGGGGTCGGCCCCGCCACCCTGTACCGCCGGTTCCCGACCAAGCAGACCCTGGTCACCGAGGTCTTCCGGGACCAGGCGCGGGCCTGTCACGCCATCGTCGACGAGGGGCTCGCCGATCCGGACCCGTGGCACGGCTTCCGGCTCGTGATCGAGAAGGTCTGCGAACTGCACGCGCACGACCGCGGTTTCACCGAGGCCTTCAGGTCGGCCTTCCCCGACGCGATGGACTTCGCCGCGGACCGCGCGGCCACCCTGAGGTCGGTCGCGCGGCTGGCCGACCGCGCCAAGGGCACCGGCCGGCTGCGCCCCGACTTCGTCCTGGACGACCTGGTCCTCATGCTCATGGCCCAGCGGGGCATCCGCACCGCGTCGCCGGCCGGCCGGGTCGCGGCCTCCCGGCGCTTCGCCACGCTGGTGATCCAGGCCTTCCAGGACCCGCCGGCCGCCACGCCCGCACAGCCGGCGACGAAACCGTGACACGACCGCCATGGAAGGCACACCGGACCGGCCGCACAATCGGGGAGAGCGAAGACCGCTGAGACACGGGGGAGTTGGCGGGCATGGAACTGGAACTGGGCTACGACCTGCTGGGCAGCAGACTCCGCACCATCGGGGACGTCCCGCTCACCTACGGCCGGTGGGGCGGCAGGCCCCACGCGCTCGGACCGCATCCGCTGGAGTACGACATGCTCGGCAGCCGGCTGCGGTGGATCGGCGACATCGAGATCGGGTACGGCCGCCTCGGCAGCGTCCCGAGGACGTTCGGGACCTGGGACGTCGACTGCGCCGCCTGGTCCGGGATCCCGCGCCGCATCGGGCCGTACCCCGTGGAACACCCCAGGTTCGGCGGCCGGGCGAGGACGATCGGCCCGCTCGCCCTGTCGTACGACGCCCTGGGCACCCGCCCCCGCCGCATCACCCTGCCCAAGGACCTGGGCGCCCTCCCCGACGACCTCCTCCGGGTCCTCTTCCTGGTCCTGCACCTGCAGGCCGAACGCAACAAGAGTTCGTCCGCGGCCTCTTAGACGGGCGAAGGCCCGCCGGACGGATCCGGCGGGCCTTCGAGGTGATGACAGGTCAGACGGCGGGCGCGTGCTTCGGGTTGTCGCCGTACTGGTTCTGCTCCGGCTTGCCCTCGGAGGCGAGCCAGACCAGCACGATGATCCAGCCGACCAGCGGGATGATGCTGACCAGGATCGCCCAGCCCGAACGGCCGGTGTCGTGCAGCCGGCGGACCGCGACGCCCAGGCCGGGCAGGAGGACCGCCAGGCTGTAGATCGCGCCCAGGGCGGCGAAGCCGATGACTCGCCCGATGACCGCCAGCACGATGCTGATGATCAGGTTGAACAGGAAGAACATCCAGTATTCCTGCCGGCGCGCACGGCCGCTGAACACCGCGTACTTCTTCAGTACGTCCACGTACCAGTTCATTGTTCGTCCCCCAAGGACCCAAGAAAGGTTCAAGATTTGGCTGGCGCCCAGCAAATCAAGCCGTCGTGGCCGGATCCATCCAGATTGGCGTGTGCGGGACAACCGTTACCGTGTCGCCGCCGATCGGTGATCAAGGCTGGCCGATCGCATCCGCGCGGCACGCGATAGCGTCTCTGTGGCCATGGACATGCAGAGACAGCCGCAGCGGCAACCGCAGACGCATTCGCAGACGCAGCACCCCGAGGGATGTCTCGTCGTCGCGATCAGGATCCCCGTCCGCATCTTCGTGTTCCTGGTGGTGCTGCCGATACGGCTGCTCTGGGACGCCTTCGCCGCCGTCGCACGGTTCCTGTGGCGGTACCTCGTCGTCCCCGTCGCGCGATTCCTCTGGCGGTACGTCCTCGCCCCCGCCGGCCACGCCGTCGCCTGGCTCCTGCACGTGCTCGTCGTCGTCCCGCTGGGCTGGCTGTACCGCTACCTGCTCACCCCCCTCGGCCACGCCCTCGTATGGCTCTACGCGCGCGTGCTCACCCCGATCGGCCACGCGGTGCTCTGGCTCCTCACGCCCGTCGCCCGAGCCGTCGCCTGGGTGTTCGGGCAGCTCGCCACCGCCCTGTACTGGATCGCGCGCGTGCTCCTCGTGCTGCCCGCCGTCGCCCTGTGGCGCTGGATCCTCACCCCCGTCGGCCATGTCCTCGGCATCGTCCTCAGGGAGATCTGGGAGGCCCTCGGACACGCCTGGCGGGCCGCCGGACACGTCGCACGAGCCGTCGGACGGATTCTCGGGACCCTCTTCCGGTGGATCTTCCTGGAGCCGGCGCGCTGGCTCTACCGGACCGTCCTCACCCCGGTCGGACACGTCGTACGCGACCTCGTCCTGCGCCCCGCCGCCCAGGTCGCACGGGCCGTCGGACGGGCCGTCCGGCAGGCCCGCGCCGACCTGCGGCGCGCCCTGTTCGGCGAGTCCGCCCGGCCGCCGGCCGTGGACCGTCGGGAACCTGCGGGCCGCGACACACGTACTCTTGATGGATAGCAGGAACCGGCAGCACGGCCCCCGCGGCACGGCTGCTCTCACCAGAATCACGAAGGACTGACGACACTGGGCAAGCGACAGCCCGAAGGCCCGCCGCCCGCACCGGCGGTGCAGCGCATCCGACTGCGCTACACCAAGCGCGGCCGCCTCCGGTTCACCAGCCACCGTGACTTCCAGCGCGCCTTCGAGCGTGCGCTGCGCCGCGCCGAGGTGCCGATGGCCTACTCGGCGGGGTTCACACCGCACCCGAAGGTGTCGTACGCCAATGCCGCACCCACCGGCACCGGCAGCGAGGCCGAGTACCTGGAGATCGCGCTCACCGCGGTCCGCGACCCGGAGCGACTGCGTGTCCTCCTCGACGAGTCCCTGCCCACCGGGCTCGACATCGTCGACGCGGTCGAGGCCCGCACGTCCGGACTGGCCGACCGGCTCACCGCCTCCGTGTGGGAGCTGCGGCTGGCCGGCCAGGACCCGGAACAGGCCGCACAGGCCGTCGCCGCGTTCAACGCGGCCGACGCCGTCGAGGTCCAGCGCACCACCAAGAACGGCGTACGGACCTTCGACGCCCGCCCCGCGGTCGTACAACTGGAAACGCACAATGAAACGGCTGATAGGCCGGACGACCAGCCCTGTGCGATACTGCGGCTGGTTGTTCGGCACGTGACGCCTGCCGTACGACCCGACGACGTCCTGTCCGGTCTCCGCGCCGTGGCCGACCTGGCGCCGCCGGTCCCCGCAGCGGTGACCAGGCTGGCGCAGGGGCTGCTCGATGAAGAGACCGGCACGGTGACCGACCCGCTCGCGCCCGACCGCGAGGCAGTGGAGGCCCTCTCGAAGGCCGAACCCGCTGCCGCCGCGACAGCGCCGGCGTAGGGAAGGTCCCGCGAAGGACGGACGTCGTACGCGCAGCCCTTGTACTCGGGAGCCACCTGGGTCGGGCGGCGCACCGACCAGAAGACTTTCGCCAGGCCGTCCGCGACAAGGCGTACGGAACCGGCGAGACAGGACACAGAGAGCTCCTGTGCGGCGCCCGCGCCCCACACGGCGGCACCGCGCATCGCGCGAGCCGCGGACGTCACCGGCGGTCGCTCGAAAGCGAACGACGCCGGACCAGGCGCGGCGCCCGGGAGCCTGACGGGAGAACCGCCCGCATGCTCGAACCGACCGAGCCCATCGAGGGCTCCGAACCGAACACCCCGAGCGACACCCTGCCGCCGCGCAGGCGTCGCCGTGCCGCGTCCCGCCCCGCGGGACCGCCTGCCGCGACCGCGGCAGGCGAGGCCGAGATCACCACGCCGGCCATACCGGCCGCGGAGTCGTTCCCCTCCGAGCCCGCAGAGGCCGACGAGGAGACGACAGACACCCTTGAGGCGTCCGGGGCGGCCGAGGCCGCCGCGGTCACCGAGGAGGCCGTGCCCGCCGCGCGTACCCGCCGCCGGGCGACCCGCCGGGCGTCGGCACCCGCCGGTTCCCCGACGGGAACCGAGGCCGTCGAGACGGCCGAGACCGTGCTTCCCGCGACCGCCGGCGAGCCCGCCGAGGCCACGCCCGTGGCCGAGGCCGTCGACACCGCCGTACCGAGCGACGAGGAGGCCGCGCCGCGCCGGACGCGCCGGCGTGCCACGCGTCGCGTCTCCGCGCCCACCGAGGCGGCCGAGCAGGAGGCGGCTGTCAAGGCTTCCGCGGTTTCCGAGACCCCTGAGGCCACCGAGCCCGTCGAGGCCACCGAGGCCGCTCCGGCTGCCGAGGCCGAGGCCGCCGAGGAGACCGTGCCCGCTCCACGTACCCGCCGCCGGGCGACCCGCCGGGCGTCCGCGCCCACCGGTGCCCCGGTGACGGCCGAGACCGCCGCGGAAACCGCACCCACGGCCGCCGACGCGGACACCGCCGAGGCCGTCGACGAGCCCGCGCCCGCCGCCGAGACCGGCGAGACCCACGGGGGCACCCCCGCCCCCGAGGCGGAGCCCACTGCGCCCGCGCCGCGTGCCCGGCGCCGTGCCACCCGCCGGGTCGCCGCGCCCGCCGGCGCTCCCGAGGCCGCCCCCGAGGCCCCCGCCGCGGCTCAGCCGCAGGCCGTCGAGGCCCCGGCCGTCACCTCCACCACCGAGGCCCCCGCCGTCCAGGAGCCGGAGACCGAGTCCCCGCGGCGCCGGCGCCGTGTCGTACGGCAGGCAGCCATCGGGTTCTCCGAGCCCGCCGCCGGGGCCACGCCCGCCGAGGACGAGTCGCAGCGCCGTCCCTCCCGGCCCGCCGTCGCCGTGTTCCAGGCGCCGGTGTTCACCGAGCCGAGGTTCCAGACCCCGGAGCGGGCCGCCGCCGCAGCGGCCGCCGAGGCCGCCGGCGCGGAGGAGCCCGAGGACCTCGCCCCCTACCAGCCGGAGCCGGAGTCGGCCGAGCAGGCCGAGCCGGTCGAGCAGGCCGAAACCGGTTCGCGCCGCCGGCGCCGGCGCCGGGGTGCCGCCGAGGAGACCCCGGTCGCCCGACCCGCCGCCGAGGACGAGACCGAGGAGCCGGAGGAGACCGCCGAGGACGCCGCCGACGGCGAGGACGAGGCCGAGGAGGCCGGTTCCCGCCGCCGTCGCCGCCGCGGTGGCCGTCGTCGCCGCCGTGGTGACGCCGGCGACGGTGACGCCGACGGCGACGAGGTGGCCGCGGAGCAGGCCGAGCAGGACGCCGAGGACACCGCCGAGCAGGAGGAAGAGGACGACGAGGAGGCCCACGACGAGGCCGGCGGCTCCTCCTCCAGCAGCCGTCGCCGCCGTCGCCGCAGGCGGCGCGCCGGGGACAGCTCCACCGACGCCGAGCCCGGCGACGGCGACCCGGAGCGCACGGTCGTCAAGGTCCGCGAGCCCCGCAAGCCGTCCGAGCCGTCCGACGAGGTGCAGTCCATCAAGGGCTCGACCCGTCTGGAGGCCAAGAAGCAGCGCCGCCGCGAAGGCCGCGAGCAGGGCCGCCGCCGCGTCCCGATCATCACCGAGGCCGAGTTCCTCGCCCGCCGCGAGGCCGTCGAGCGCGTGATGGTGGTACGCCAGTACGGCGACCGCACCCAGATCGGCGTCCTGGAGGACGGCGTGCTCGTCGAGCACTACGTCAACAAGGAGCAGGCCACCTCGTACGTCGGCAACGTCTACCTGGGCAAGGTCCAGAACGTGCTGCCCTCGATGGAGGCCGCCTTCATCGACATCGGCAAGGGCCGCAACGCCGTCCTGTACGCCGGCGAGGTCAACTTCGAGGCACTCGGCATGGCCAACGGGCCGCGCCGTATCGAGGCCGCCCTCAAGTCCGGCCAGTCCGTGCTCGTCCAGGTGACGAAGGACCCGATCGGCCACAAGGGCGCCCGTCTCACCAGCCAGGTCTCCCTCCCGGGCCGCTACCTCGTGTACGTCCCCGAGGGCTCCATGACCGGCATCAGCCGCAAGCTGCCCGACACCGAGCGGGCCCGGCTGAAGACCATCCTCAAGAAGATCGTCCCCGAGGACGCGGGCGTCATCGTGCGCACCGCCGCCGAGGGCGCGAGCGAGGACGAGCTGCGCCGCGACGTCGAACGCCTCCAGTCGCAGTGGGAGGAGATCCAGAAGAAGTCGAAGAACGGCGGCAGCTCGAACGCGCCGACGCTGCTGTACGGCGAGCCGGACATGACCGTCCGGGTCGTCCGCGACATCTTCAACGAGGACTTCTCCAAGGTCGTCGTCAGCGGTGACGAGGCCTGGGAGACCGTCCACGGCTACGTCTCGCACGTCGCCCCCGACCTCGCGGGCCGGCTGTCGAAGTGGACCTCCGAGGTCGACGTCTTCGCCACCTACCGGATCGACGAGCAGCTCGCCAAGGCCCTGGACCGCAAGGTCTGGCTGCCCAGCGGCGGTTCGCTGGTGATCGACCGGACCGAGGCGATGGTCGTCATCGACGTCAACACCGGCAAGTTCACCGGCCAGGGCGGCAACCTGGAGGAGACGGTCACCAGGAACAACCTGGAGGCGGCCGAGGAGATCGTCCGCCAGCTGCGGCTGCGCGACCTCGGCGGCATCATCGTCATCGACTTCATCGACATGGTCCTGGAGTCCAACCGGGACCTGGTGCTGCGCCGCCTGCTCGAATGCCTCGGGCGGGACCGTACGAAGCACCAGGTGGCCGAGGTGACCTCGCTGGGGCTCGTCCAGATGACCCGCAAGCGGGTCGGACAGGGCCTGCTGGAGTCCTTCTCCGAGACCTGCGTGCACTGCAACGGCCGCGGTGTCATCGTCCACATGGAGCAGCCCAGCTCCGGCGGCGGTGGCGGCGGCAAGCGCAAGAAGCGCGGACGCGGCGGCGACGGGCACGACCACGACCACGACCTCGACGTGCACGAGACGCACGAGGCCGTGGCCGACGGGGCCGTCGAGCACGCCGAGGCCGTCCACGCGGTCGAGACGGCGGCGGAGGTCGCGGCCGAGGCCGCCGTGCCCGTCGCGCTGCCCGCCCCCGACTTCGCGGCGGACGAGGAGCTGTACAGCAGCGTCGCCGAGGCGGAGGCCGCGGCCGGCCGCGGCCGTGGCCGCCGCCGGGCGAGCCGCCGGGCCTCGGCTCCGGCCGGTGCGCCCAGGGAGCGCGCGGGCCGCAACCGGGGCGCGGAGGCCGAGACGCCGGCCGACCGGACCGCACCGGCCGCCGCGGAGACCGAGCGTGAGGTGCTGCCGGAGCCGGCCGCCGAGGCGCACGCCGAGCCGGTCGCCGTGGAGGACCCGGTAGTCCAGGCCCCCGAGGCCCCGGCCGCCGAGGAGGCCGTGTCCAAGGGCCGTACCCGTCGCCGGGCCACCCGGAAGGTGTCGGCGCCCGCCGGTTCCCCGGCAGGGTCCGAGACGGCCGCGGTGACCGTCGTCGCCGAGACCGCCCCGGCGGCCGAAGCGGTGCCGGAACCGGTGGCGGAGCCGGTGGTGGAACCGGCGGCCGAGCCCGAGGCGGCCGCGCCCGCCGAGAGCGCCGCCCCGGCCCGTCCGCGCCGCCGCGCGGTGCGCAAGGCCACCGCGCCGACCGCGTCGGAGGAGGCGGCCGTCGTGGTCGTACCGTCGACGGAGACCGCCGAGCAGCCGGAGGCTTCCGCCGCCGGGGCGCCGGTCGCGGACGAGACCGCCGAGGAGGGCGTCGAGGAGGCCGCTCCGGCCAAGAAGACGGCCCGTAAGACGGCTGCCAAGAAGACCGCCGCGAAGAAGACGGCCGCGAAGAAGACCGCGGCCAAGAAGACGGCGGCGAAGAAGACGACGGCCAAGAAGGCGGCCAAGACCGCCAAGACGGCCGCCGCCAAGTCGACGGCGAAGAAGACCACCACGGTCACCACCGCCTCCGACGAGGGCTGACACCCGACTGCGGGACCGGCCCGGGTGGGCCGGTCCCGCAGCGCGTGGGGCCTGCTCCGGGTGGTCGGTCCCGGAGTTCGTGGGGCCTGTTCGGGGTGGCCGGTCCCGCACTCCGTGGGGTCCGTTCCGAGTGACCGGTCCCACACCCCCGGGGCCTGGTTTGACCCCCTCGGCCACCGCCCCGTAACCTTGACCGTCGGCGTGTCCATGAATATGAGGACGTGCCACATCCCCGTAAACCTCTTCCTCCGGAGCACACGGTGTTCTGGAGAGGCCGCCCGCGTGCCGGACGGCTGGACTGCGGGGGTGCCGGTTCCGAGCGAGAGAGTGAGATCCGCGTGTACGCCATCGTGCGCAGCGGTGGTCGCCAGCACAAGGTTGCTGTCGGCGACATCGTTGAGGTTGACAAGATTTCCACTGCCAAGGTTGGCGACACGGTCGAGCTCTCGACCCTGCTCGTTGTCGACGGCGAGGCCGTGACCAGCGACCCGTGGGTGCTGGCCGGCATCAAGGTCCAGGCCGAGGTCGTGGACCACCACAAGGGCCAGAAGATCGACATTCTGCGCTACAAGAACAAGACCGGTTACCGCCGTCGCCAGGGCCACCGCCAGCAGTACACGGCGATCAAGGTCACTGAGATCCCCGCGGCTGCGAAGTAAGGGACTGAGGAGAGATGGCACACAAGAAGGGCGCATCGTCCACCCGTAACGGTCGTGACTCCAACGCTCAGCGCCTCGGCGTGAAGCGCTTCGGCGGTCAGGTCGTCAACGCGGGCGAGATCCTGGTCCGCCAGCGCGGCACCCACTTCCACCCCGGTGCCGGCGTCGGCCGCGGCGGCGACGACACGCTGTTCGCGCTGCTGCCGGGTGCGGTGGAGTTCGGTACCCACCGTGGCCGCAAGGTCGTGAACATCGTTCCGGTCGCCTGAGCCCTGGTCTTCTGACCTGACGGCTCCGAGTCCTTCCGACTGGACGGCTCAGACCGAACGTATCGCGAGGCGGACCTCACTTCCCGATCGGGAAGGCGGGTCCGCCTTTCGCGTGTTGACATAGGTATCACCCCGTAAGTAACTGGAGGCACCCCACCATGACCACCTTCGTGGACCGCGTCGAGCTGCACGTCGCCGCGGGTAACGGAGGCCACGGCTGTGCCTCCGTACACCGGGAGAAGTTCAAGCCGCTCGGCGGCCCCGACGGCGGCAACGGCGGCCGTGGCGGCGACATCATCCTGACTGTCGACCAGTCCGTGACGACCCTCCTCGACTACCACCACTCCCCGCACCGCAAGGCCACCAACGGCAAGCCCGGCGAGGGCGGCAACCGGGCCGGCAAGGACGGCCAGGATCTCGTCCTGCCGGTGCCCGACGGCACCGTGGTGCTGGACGGGGCGGGCAACGTCCTCGCCGACCTCGTCGGCCACGGCACCTCCTACATCGCCGCCCAGGGCGGCCGCGGCGGCCTCGGCAACGCGGCCCTGGCCAGCGCCCGCCGCAAGGCCCCCGGCTTCGCCCTGCTCGGCGAGCCCGGCGACCTCGGGGACATCGTCCTGGAGCTGAAGACCGTCGCCGACGTGGCCCTGGTCGGCTACCCCAGCGCCGGCAAGTCCTCGCTGATCTCGGTGCTGTCGGCCGCCAAGCCGAAGATCGCCGACTACCCGTTCACCACCCTGGTCCCCAACCTCGGCGTGGTGACGGCCGGTTCGACCGTCTACACCATCGCCGACGTCCCCGGACTCATCCCCGGCGCCAGCCAGGGCAAGGGCCTCGGCCTGGAGTTCCTGCGCCACGTCGAGCGGTGCAGCGTCCTCGTCCACGTCCTGGACACCGCCACCCTGGAGTCCGACCGCGACCCCGTCTCCGACCTCGACATCATCGAGGAGGAGCTCAGGCAGTACGGCGGCCTCGGCAACCGGCCCCGGATCGTCGTCCTCAACAAGACCGACATCCCCGACGGCAAGGACCTCGCCGAACTGGTCCGCCCCGACCTGGAGGCCCGCGGCTACCGCGTCTTCGAGGTGTCGGCGGTCGCCCACCTCGGCCTGCGCGAGCTGTCGTTCGCGCTCGGCGAGCTGGTCGCCCAGTCCCGCGCCGCCAAGCCCAAGGAGGAGGCGACCCGGATCGTCATCCGGCCCAAGGCCGTGGACGACGCCGGCTTCACCGTCACCCAGGAGGAGGACGGCCTCTTCCGGGTGCGCGGCGAGAAGCCCGAACGCTGGGTCCGGCAGACCGACTTCAACAACGACGAGGCCGTCGGCTACCTCGCCGACCGCCTCAACCGCCTCGGTGTGGAGCAGGAACTGATGAAGGCGGGCGCCCGCAGCGGCGACGGCGTCGCCATCGGCCCCGAGGACAACGCCGTCGTCTTCGACTGGGAGCCGACCATGATGTCCGGCGCCGAGATGCTCGGCCGCCGCGGCGAGGACCACCGCTTCGAGGAACAGCGCCCCGCCGTACAGCGCCGCCGCGACCGCGAGGCGGAGCGCGACGAGTCGCTGCGCGAGTACGGCGACTTCGACCCGTTCAAGGAGTGACCGGAGCGGGGGCCCGGGCGGCCGTGGGGGGTGCTCAGCCCGTCACGGCCGGCTTGAGCACCTCCTCGCACCACTGCCGGAACGTCGTCGGCGTCGTCGACCCGGCGGTGCGTGGCTCGGCGTTGTCCAGGCCCCTGTTCTTCGCCTCGAACATGTCGACCAGCCCCTGCGCCATCCCCTCGCTCATCCCGAAGCCGGTCATGCGCTCCTTGAACGCCGCGCCGGTGACCTGCCGGTAGCCGACCTCGGTGCCGAGCACCTCGGAGACGATCCGGGCCATGTCGTTCGGCGACAGATCCTCGGGACCGAGGCAGGCGACCTCGCCGGACCTCGTCCAGGTGCCGTCGAGCAGCAGTCGTACGGCGGTCGCGGCGATGTCCCGGGCGGCCACGGCCGGAGCCTTCAGATCCGGGTCGGCCATCATGGCGAACACGCCCTGTTCCCTGATCGACCGGACGTGGTTGAGCAGGTTGTGCATGAACGACGGGCAGGCCACCGCCCGGAAGTTCACGCCGGACGCGGCGATCAGGTCGCACATCGCCCGGGACGAGGTCACCACGCCGGCGTGCTCCGCGAGCCGCGTGCCACGGCCCAGCGCCGTGACGGCGACGACCCGCCGGACGCCGTGCCGGGCGAACGCCCGCGCCGCGGGACGCGTGAAGTCGACATAGGCGGCGTCGGTGCTCGGCGCGTCCCCGTCGTCCGGCGCCAGCCAGAAGACGGCCTCGGCGTCCGCGCAGGCCCGGTCGACCACGGCCTCGACGGACTCGGCCTCCAGCGCCGAATCGCCGTCGTCGTCCCCAGCCACACCAGCGCGATGCTGCTCGCCCGCACCACCGACCTCGTCGCACTCACCGTCGCCGACTGGCTCGACGACACCATCGAGGCGCTGGGCCTGCGCACCTTCCCGATCCCGCTCGACCTCGCCCCTCTCGACTTCGGCATGGCCTGGCACCCGCGCAACTCGGCCGACCCGGGCCACCGCTGGTTCCGCGACCGGCTGGCGGCGGTCACGACTCCCACGGTCACCGCTTCCACGGAGGCCGCCGCCATGGAGGCCGCTCGCACGGAGGTCGCTCGCACGGAGGTCGCTCGCACGGAGGTCGCTCGCACGGAGGCCGCTCCGCCCCACGGCTGATGCGGCTGAGGCAGCGTCAAGTGCGGTGCGTCAGTGGTCTGTTCCTTTGACGCCGGGGTTGCCCGTTGTCTGCCTAGTTGTCATGCGCACGAATGCTCTCGTTCAGCGCACGGACCGTCCGACCGTGGGAGCTTCCGAAGGTCAGACCGTCCAAGAGGCCACTGTGGCAAGGGAGTCCGCGCATGACCGGAGCACCATCGCCCGACCGACGCCGCTTTCTGACCGCCGGTGCCGCCGCCCTCACAGCCGCCGCATCCGCCCAGCTCTGGCTGCCCGCCTCCGCACAGGCGGCCGAAACCCCGCTGCCCGACGGTGTGTTCAGCCTCGGTGTCGCCTCCGGCGACCCGCTCCCCGACGGCATCGTGCTCTGGACCCGACTCGCCCCGGATCCCCTCCACGGCGGCGGCATGCCCGACGCCGTCGTCCCCGTCGCCTGGGAGATCGCCGAGGACGAACGCTTCCGCAAGACCGTCCGCCGGGGCACCGCCCACGCCCGGCCCGAGTACGGGCACAGCGTTCACGTGGATGTACGAGGACTGCACCCCGACCGCTCCTACTGGTACCGCTTCCGCGCCGGCGGCCGGATCTCCCCGACGGGCCGCACCCGCACCGCCCCCCACCCGCACGCCAGGGGCGGCTCCCTGCGCGTGGCCCTGGCCTCCTGCCAGAACTGGCAGCACGGCTACTTCACCCCGTACGCCGACATGCTCGCCCAGGACCCCGACGTCGTCCTCTTCGTCGGCGACTACATCTACGAGTCCACGCCGTCCTCGGCCGGCCCCCGCCGCCACGAGGGCACCGGAGAGCCGTACACCCTGGCGCAGTACCGCAACCGCTACGCCCAGTACCGCAGCGACCCCGACCTCGCCGCGATGCACGCGAACGCGCCCTGGGTGGTCACCTTCGACGACCACGAGGTCGACAACGACTGGGCCGGCCAGGTCCCGCAGGACCCCGACAAGCAGTCCCACGACGCGTTCGTCGCCCGGCTGACCGCCGCCTTCCAGGCCTACTACGAGCACATGCCCGTCCGGGCCACCGCGATCCCGGACGGACCGCACATCCAGATGCACCGCCGCCTGGAGTTCGGCCGCCTCGCGCGGCTCAACGTCCTCGACACCCGGCAGTTCCGCAGCGACCAGGTCACCAGCCAGGCGGCCGCCGAGGACCCCTCCCTCACCATGCTCGGCGCCGAGCAGAAGGGGTGGCTCCTCGACGGCCTGCGCCGCTCACCGGCCCGCTGGAACCTGATCGCCTCGCAGATCATGATGGCCGAGACCGACATCCTGCCCGGCGACGGAAAACTCTGGTACTACGACGCCTGGGACGGCTACCAGGTCGAGCGCAACGCCCTGCTGGACGAGTTCGCCTCGATCCGCAACCCCGTCGTGCTCAGCGGCGACCGGCATCTCACGATGATCAGCGACCTGAAGCAGGACTTCGCCGACCCGTCGTCGGACGTGGTCGGCGCCGAGTTCGTCGGCACCTCCATCTCCAGCAACGGCGACCAGGACCAGGCCGCCTTCCACGCCCAGTTCGACCCGCTGAAGCCCGACAACCCGCACTGGAAGGTCATCGACGCCCACCGCGGCTACCACCTCTTCGACATCCGCCGCGACGGCATTGACGCGCGCGTACGGATCGTCGACACCGTCGTCAAACCGCAGGCCACCGCGAGCACCTTCGCGGCCCTGCGCGTCGAGGCGGACGAACCCGGCGTACAGGTCGTGTGACGAGCGACGAGCGACGAGCGATGAGCGATGAGTGGCGCGTGGCGCGTGGACCGGGCGCGCAGGCGGTGAAGTCTGTGTGACGGGAGCCTGGGACTCATCTGTGTCCCAGGCCTCTCTCAGGTGAACCTAAGGTAAACGTCTTACCTTCCCTTAACCATGGAGACGGACTGTACGAGAAGCGAAGCCCCGGTGGACGACGCCCCCACCGGTCCCCTTGCCGCCCTGCCCGCCGGCACCCGCCTGCTGCACATCGGCCCGCACAAAACCGGCACCACGGCCATCCAGGGCGCCCTCTTCGCCGCGAAGGACAAGCTGCCCGAGCACGGCGTGGAGTTCCCGGCGACCAGCCGGCATCCCATGGAAGCCGCCCTCGCCGCCTGCGCCCGGCCCGCGATGATGGGCGACACCGTGCCCACCGAGAAGCACTGGACACGGCTGCTCAAGCAGGTCGAGGCCACCGGATCCCGGACCTCGGTGATCAGCAGCGAGTTCTTCGCCGACGCCCCCGACGACGAAACCGTCGCCCGCATCGTCGAGCAGCTCGGCGGCGACCGCGTCCACGTCCTCGTCACCCTGCGCCCGATCGCCCGGATCATGCCCTCGCAGTGGCAGCAGTACGTGCAGAACGGGCTGCGCATGGGGTACGAGGAGTGGCTGGACCACATGCTGCGCAAGGCCCCCTACGAGAAGCCCAACCCCAGCTTCTGGCGCCGGCACCGGCACGACCGGCTCGTCGAACGCTGGATCCGCGCGGTCGGCGCCGACCGGATCACCGTCGTCGTGGCCGATGACCGGGACCGCGACAGCCTGCTGCGCACCTTCGAAGCGCTGCTCGGACTGCCCGAAAACCTCCTGCGGCCCGTCCCGGACGCGGCGAACCGCTCCCTCACCCTCGCCGAGACCGAAATGCTGCGAAAGCTCAACGTGGAATTCCGCGGCAATGGACTGCCCGACGAGCTCTATTCCAAGCTCGTCCGCAACGGCGCCGTCATGCATATGAAGAACACGTGCAGCCCCACCGCCGAGGACGTGAAGATCTCCACCCCCGACTGGGCCGTCGAGGCCGCCGGTCACATCGGCGCCGAGATGGTGGAACGCATCGGCGCCATGGGCGTCCGCGTCATCGGCGACGCCTCCCTGCTCTCCGCCATCCCCGAGCAGCGCGAACCGGCCGCCGGCCCGGCCGCCGCCGAGGCCCGCATCGCACCGGAGGTCGCCGCCCAGGCCCTCTACGGCGCCCTCGCCGCGGCGGCCGCGGCACCGGTACGTCACACCGCCGAGGCGAAGGCCCGCACAGTGCACCAGACGTCGTCGAAGGAACTCGTACGGGTACTGGGGCACCGATGCCTGAAGAGGCTGCGACGGCGCTGAGCTGGTCCTGCGCGTGGACGGCTTAGCTGTGCTAAGCCGTCCGTGCGGCATGGCTTAGTACTGCTGAGACGTGCCAGGTGGTCACGCACAGCAATCGGAATGTCCTGTGTAGTTACTCACAGCAAATTCACGGAACTTCCTTGGGCATCCGACGGGCGCCGCCCATCACCAGCGATGCAAGGTGAATGAAAGGTTGCGGGCACATATGCAGCGGGCGGCACTCACCTTGCACTGCGGTTACCGGAAGTGGGACCATTTCCAAGTTCCCTGATGCCCCAAGGTAGGTCACCTGTGTCCCAGCACATAGCCAAGCCCCGAACCACCGCAGTCATCCTGGCCGGTGGCACCGGCCAGCGGGTGGGTCTGTCGATCCCCAAGCAGTTGCTGAAGATCGCCGGCAAGGCAGTCATCGAGCACACCCTGACCACCTTCGAGAAGGCCGACTCGATCGACGACATCATCGTGCTGATGGCGCCGGGCTATGTGGCGGACGTCGAGAAGATCGTCGCCAAGGCCGGGTTCACGAAGGTCAAGAAGATCATCGAGGGTGGCAGTACGCGGAACGAGACCACCGAGCGTGCCATCGAGGCGCTCGGCGAGGGCCTGGCCGAGGGCGAGGACCTCAACGTCCTCTTCCACGACGCCGTACGCCCCCTGCTGTCGCGGCGCGTCATCGACGACTGCGTGACCGCCCTGGAGCGCTACCAGGCCGTCGACGTCGCCATCCCGTCCGCCGACACCATCATCGTCACGCGGACGCACGGCGAGGACGGCGAGTTCATCACCGAGATCCCGGACCGCTCCCGGCTGCGCCGCGGCCAGACCCCGCAGGCCTTCAAGCTGTCCACGATCAAGCGGGCCTACGAGGTCGCCGACGGCGACCCCAACTTCCAGGCCACCGACGACTGCTCCGTCGTCCTCAAGTACCTGCCGGACGTCCCGATCCACGTGGTCGCAGGCGACGAGTACAACATGAAGGTCACCCAGCCCGTCGACGTCTTCATCGCCGACAAGCTCTTCCAGCTCGGCTCCACGGCCGCGCCCGAGCAGAAGGACGAGGACGCCTACCGCGAACTGCTCACCGGCAAGACCGCGGTGATCTTCGGCGGTTCCTACGGCATCGGCAAGGACATCGCCGAACTCGCCGAGTCCTACGGCGCGAACGTCTACGCGCTGGGCCGCTCCACCACCGGCACCCACGTGGAGAACCCGGAGGAGGTCGACGACGCGCTCTCCAAGGCGTACGCCGAGACCGGCCGGATCGACTACGTCGTCAACACGGCCGGCGTGCTGCGCATCGGCAAGCTCGCCGAAACCGACAACGCCACCATCGAGGAGGCGCTGAAGGTCAACTACCTGGCCCCGGTGCAGATCGCCCGCTCCAGCTACAAGTACCTCGCCGAGACCAACGGCCAGCTCCTGCTCTACACCTCCAGCAGCTACACCCGCGGCCGCGCCGAATACAGCCTCTACTCCTCGACCAAGGCCGCCATGGTGAACCTCACCCAGGCCCTGTCCGACGAGTGGGCCGGCGACGCCATCCGCGTCAACTGCGTCAACCCCGAGCGCACCGCCACCCCGATGCGCACCAAGGCGTTCGGCCAGGAGCCGACGGGCTCGCTGCTCTCCTCCGAGGCCGTCGCCCGCACCTCCCTCGACGTGCTGCTGTCCGAACTCACCGGCCATGTCATCGACGTCCGCCAGCAGGACCCGACGGCCGCCGCGGGCCTCGCCACCGGCTTCGAGCAGGCGCTGGCCAGTGTCCTGGACCGACAGGCCGACGTGGCATAATCGACCTTCATTAGTCATCTGTAATTCAGGCCTCTGTGGCTGCGCGTTCGCGGAGCAATCACAGGGGCCTGAACCGTAAAAATCCCCGATCGACAACCTCCCAGATCGTCCGCAAGGTCAAATTCCGGCCTTTTTGTCAGCAAAAGGTTCTCCGTGATATCCACCGCTATTCGCGTCGCCCGGGTGGGCAGCGCGGCCGAGCTGGCCGCGGCGGCACTCATGATGCTGGGCTTCCCCGTCCTCATGATCGCCGCGCTCGTCCCGAGCGTTTACGCCTTCGCGGCCGCGGCCGCCGTCACGTACCTGGCGGACCACTACCTGCACCGCAAGGGCAGTTACCTCATCAACCGCCTGAGCAAGGTCCGGGCCGGGCTGTCGATCCGCTTCCTGATCCGGCAGCTGCTGCTGATCCTGCTGCTGGCCCGGATGGCCCTGTCGAACGACCTGATCTTCTACGGCGCGATCGCCTGCTTCATCGCCTTCTACGGCCTGCAGGCCCCGCACGGCGCACTGGTCACCCTGATCCGCAACCGCCGCAGGATGCCGGTCGCCACCCGCAACGTCGACCTGAAGTCACGCATCCGCATCCCGGACGCCCCGCCGCGCGGCCTGCTCGACCGCTCCGCCGAGAAGATGCTCCACCTCGACCTCGTGGCCGTCGTGGGCCTGCTGGTCTCGGCGATGACGGACAACGCCGTCGCCGGCTTCGTCGGCATCGGAATCACCCTCGCCCTCGGCTGCGGGTACGTACTGGTGCTGATGCCGTACGTACGCGGCCGCAAGACCCCGCCGAACGCGGACACCGTGCTGGCCGCCGTCGACGACTGGCTGGGCCGCTACAAGCCCGAGACCGTGCTGTACTTCTCCGGCTCCAAGGACTCCGCCTACCAGGTCAACATGTGGCTGGAGACCATGGAACAGCTGGACTCCCGCCCGCTGGTCCTGCTGCGCGAGCGGGTCATCCTGCAGAACCTGGCCCCGACCACCGCCCCCGTCATCTGTGTGCCCGGCGGTGTGCACCTGATGAACCTGGACCTCTCCACGGTCCGTGTCGCCCTCTACGCGGCCAACGTCGGCAAGAACATCCACCTGCTGCGCGTTCCCACCATGAAGCACGTCTTCATCGGCCACGGCGACAGCGACAAGCTGGCCAGCGTCAACCCGTTCAGCAAGGTCTACGACGAGGTGTGGACCGCCGGCCGCGCGGGCCGCGACCGCTACGCCATCGCCGACGTCGGTGTCCGCGACGACGACATCGTCGAGGTCGGCCGCCCGCAGCTGGCCCCCATCCAGAGCGCGCCGGGCGCCCCCGCCGCCGAGGGACGCTGCCCCACCGTCCTCTACGCGCCCACCTGGGAGGGCTGGGACGGCAACCCCGGCAACACCTCCCTCGTGCTCGCCGGCGAGAACATCGTGAAGAAGCTGGTCAAGGCCGACCCGCCGGTCCGCGTCCTCTACAAGCCGCACCCCTTCACCGGCACCGTCAGCGCCGAGGCCGGCGCCGCCCACCGGCGCGTCATCGCCCTCGTCGAGAAGGCCGCCGCCCAGCGGGCCGCCGACCCCCGTTTCGCGGGCGAGACGGCCGCCCAGACAGCGGCGCGGGCCGAGCTGACCCGTATCGAGACCCGCCTGGCCGAGCTGACCGGCACCGGCGGCGAGAAGCGCGACGAGGCCGAAGCCAGCCGGGACGACGTCGTCGACGTGAAGAAGCACGAGGAGATCGCCCGGCTGCGCGCCGAGTGGAACGACGCCCACTGGCGTTCCTTCCCCGACCACGAGCACCGGGTCGTCACCGGGGCCGAACCACGCCTGTACGACTGCTTCAACGTCTCCGACGCGATGGTCTCCGACATCTCCAGCGTCGTCTCCGACTTCATCGCGAGCGGCAAGCCGTACGCCGTCACCGACTCCGCCGAAGTCGGCGTGGAGGAGTTCAAGCGGGCGAACACCGCCGTACGCGCCGCCGTGATCCTCTCCAACAGCGCCAAGGAACTGGACACCCTGCTGGACGCAGTACGCGATCCGTCGGCCGATCCGCTGGCCGTGGACCGGGACGAGCTCAAGCGGTATCTGCTGGGACCGGACGAGCCGACCTCCAGCGAGCAGTTCAACGCCGCGGTCGCCGCGCTCGCCCGCAAGGCCGAGGTCCGCAACCTGGGCCAGGAGGCCCGGATCGCGGCCGGTGACCCCGAGGCGGCAGAACTCGCCGAGTTGCTGCCCGGAGACCCGCTGAAGGCCGCCGGCGAGGCCGAGGGCACCATCGCCGGCTGACCGCTCGCATCACGACGCCGAGGGGGCTCGGTCCCGGGAAGTTCTCCCGGGACCGAGCCCCCTCTTCTTTTCCATGCGCCTCGGTTTCTTCCCCCCAGCTCTGCCCTCCCTTCCTTCCCTCTTCTCGTAACTCCCGAGTTTCCACTGG